>DXZR01000009.1:13464-69240 GCA_019419555.1 Collinsella sp. | reverse complement strand
GCCCCAACCGAGATAACAAAGGAGCTGATATGTGCGATTGCACAGATCATAAGGACGAGATTCCTGTTTACGACGCGCAGGCCATCGAGTCCCGGTGGATGAAGGCCTGGGAGGACTCCAACCTCTTTGCTGTCGACACCGACGACAGCAAGCCCAAGAAGTACGTGCTCGAGATGTTCCCGTATCCGTCGGGCGACCTGCACATGGGCCACGCGCGCAACTATACCATCGGCGATGCCATGGCCCGTCAGGCCCGCATGCGCGGCTATGACGTGCTGCATCCCATCGGCTTTGACGCCTTTGGCCTGCCTGCCGAGAACGCCGCCATCAAGCACAACACGCAGGCTGCCGCCTGGACGTATAAGAACATGGACCAGGCGCTCGCCACGATGAAGCGCATGGGCTTCTCCTACGATCTGGATCGCATGGTCAAGACCTGCAGCCCCGATTATTACCGCTGGGGCCAGTGGATCTTTGAGAAGATGTGGGAAAAGGGCTTGGTCTACCGCAAGAAGAACCCGGTCAACTGGTGCCCCACCTGCAAGACCGTTCTGGCTAACGAGCAGGTTACCGAGGGCAAGTGCTGGCGCTGCGGCACCGAGCCTGAGAAGCGCGACCTTGAGCAGTGGTACTACAAGATTACCGAGTACTCTCAGGAGCTGCTCGACGACCTGGAGAAGCTCCCCGGCTGGCCCGAGCGCGTTAAGCAGATGCAGGCCAACTGGATCGGTCGCTCCGAGGGCGCCGAGGTCGACTTTACCCTGTGCGACCAGGATGGCGAGCCCATCGAGGGCGATGAGGGCAAGATCACCGTCTTTACCACGCGTGCCGACACCCTTTTTGGCGTCTCCTTCTTTGTCCTGGCTCCCGAGTACGCCGGCCTGCATGAGCTCGTCGAGGGCACGGAGTACGAGGAGGCCGTCACCAAGATCGTCGAGGACTCCAAGCATATCTCTGCCGTCGAGCGTGCCCAGGGCACCCTCGAGAAGCACGGTGCCTTTACGGGCCGCTATGTGGTAAACCCCGTCAACGGCGAGAAGGTCCCCGTGTGGGTTGCCGATTATGTCGTCGCCGACTACGGTACCGGTGCCGTCATGGCCGTTCCCTGTGGCGACCAGCGCGACTTTGAGTTTGCCCGTAAGTACGACCTGCCGATCGTGCCGATCATCCTAGACGATGACGATCGCGCTGCCGTCGAGGCCAGCGGCGAGACCATCGATACCTTCCATGCCGAGACCGTCGACTGGGATTGCGCTCACGCTGCCGAGGGCACCCTCGTCCAGTCCGGCAAGTACACCGGCATGCGCGGTGGTAAGCACTCCGAGGGCGAGGCTGCAATCGTGGCCGACCTCGAGGCCATGGGCTGTGGTCGTCGCAAGGTCGAGTTTCGTCTGCGCGACTGGCTCATCAGCCGCCAGCGCTATTGGGGCAACCCCATCCCGGCCATCCACTGCGAGCACTGCGGCATCGTGCCCGTGCCCGAGGATCAGCTGCCGGTGACGCTGCCCGAGAACCTTGACCTGGGCGCCGGCGAGACCCTTGCCGAGTGCAAGGAGTTCTACGAGACCACCTGCCCGGTGTGCGGCCGCCCGGCCAAGCGTGAGACCGATACCATGGACACCTTCACCTGCTCCAGCTGGTATTACCTGCGCTATACCGATCCGCACAACACCAAGCTGCCCTTCTCCCGAGAGGCCGCCGACCGTTGGATGCCCGTCGATAACTACATTGGCGGCATCGAGCACGCCATTCTGCACCTGCTCTACAGTCGCTTCTTTACCAAGGCGCTGCGCGACCTGGGCCTGCTGAGCGTGGACGAGCCCTTCACCAACCTGCTGTGCCAGGGCATGGTCAAGGACGAGAACGGCGACACCATGTCCAAGTCCAAGGGCAATGTCGTGCCCCCGAGCTCGGTCATCGAGCCCTACGGCGCCGACACCATGCGTTTGGCGATCCTGTTTATCGCTCCGCCCGAGAAGGACTTCGACTGGGATCCCAAGGCCGTTGAGGGCGCCAACCGCTTCATCAAGCGCGCCTGGCGTATCGTTTGGCAGCTCGTCCAGTCCGGTGACGCCAACGTGGCCTTCGACAAGTCCGCGCTCGACGAGGTTGCGATGAAGCTCTATCGCGAGCGTCACCGCACCATCGCCAAGTGCACCGAGGACTTCGATCGCGGCCAGTTCAACACCGCGATCTCGGCCGTCATGGAGCTCGTCAACGCGGCGAGCGCCTACCTCAACGCCACCGAGGGTACCGCCCGCGACAAGGCGCTGTGCTACGGCGTGGCTAAGGATATCGTGAGCGTCCTTGCCCCCATCTGCCCGTTCTGGGCCGACGAGCTGTGGCACGAGGCCCTCGGCTGCGAGGGCAACGCCTACACCGCCGCCTGGCCCGAGTTCGACCTGGCCGAGTCCGTTGAGGACACGGTGCAGATCGTGGTCCAGGTGCTCGGCAAGGTCCGCGGCCGCGTCGACGTTGCCCGCGATGCCTCCAACGAGGAGATGCAGGCTGCCGCCGAGGCCGCCGTCGCCAAGTGGCTCGAGGGCAAGACGGTCGTCAAGGCCATCTGCGTGCCCGGCAAGCTGGTCAACCTGGTGGTCAAGTAAGCGCTGCGCGCAAAGCTGACATGCAATAAACGAGGGACGGTCCGTTTGGACCGTCCCTCGTTTTGCATGTACCTGCCATGGTGTCTTCGGTCAATTGTCCTATTCTTGTGGAGAAGCTGTGCGCACGCTGACCTGCAGATTCGTACTGTGCTTGCACGTTTCCGCAGCTATTGGTATAGTTTGCTTGCAAATGAAGTTGTAATTGAAAGAAGTGGGGTTTCGGCCCCGCTTCTTTTTTGTATGGATGGAGGTGCCGCAATGGTCAAGACCAAGACCGAGCAGGCGATCATCGACGCGCTCGAGGCCGTCGCTCCCCAGCACGATGTCGACATCGTCGACGTCGAGCTCGTGGGTGCCACCAAGGCCCCCTGCGTGCGCGTGCGTATCGAGGGTGCCGAGGGTCAGAGCCTTTCGCTCAACGACGTCACGGCCAACACCAAGTGGGTCGGCGATGTGATTGAGGAGCTCGACCCCATCTCTTCGAGCTATACGCTCGAGGTGTCGAGCCCGGGTATGGCGCGCCCGCTGCGCCGCCCGCGTGACTTTGCCCGCTTTGTGGGCGAGAACTGCGAGCTCACCTCTACCGCCACCGAGGGCCGTCGCAAGTACGCCGGCAAGATTGCCGCCGCCACCGAGACGAACGTGACCCTCGAGCTCGAGGACGGCGAGTCCGTCACCCTTGATTTCTCCGATGTTAAAAAGTGCAAATTGAAGCCCACCTATGACTTCAAGCCCGCGAAGGAAGGAAAGTAAGATGGCAGCATCCGACATGATGTCCGCCCTGATGGAGCTTTGCCAGGAGAAGCACATCGACCAGCTCTACCTGATCGACCGCCTGGAGCAGTCGCTCGCCAAGAGCTATGCCGAGATCCTGCATCTTGAGTGGGGCGCCAAGGTGACCATCGACCGCACCACCGGCAAGATCTACGTCTACCGTCTGGAGCCGATCGACGATTCCATGGACGAGGAGGGCAACTTCACCGAGTTCGAGGAGATCGACGTCACTCCCAAGAACACGAGCCGCATCGCCGCCCAGCACGCCAAGGCCGAGATCAACGCCATCGTGCGCAACTCCGCCCGCGAGCAGATCTACGAGGAGTTCTCCGGCCGCATCGGTGACCTCATCAGCGGTACCGTGCTGCAGTCCACACCCGACTTCACGATCGTCAAGATTCGCGAGGGCGTTGAGGCCGAGCTGCCGCACTTCGACCAGCGCCGTTACGAGAACGAGCGCAACGAGCGTCCGATGGGCGAGCGCTACCTGCACAACCAGCACATCAAGGCCGTGATCATCGACGTTCGCGACCCCAACTCCAACCTGCAGCCGGTTCGCGGCGAGCACAGCCGTCCGCCGATTGTCATCTCCCGTACCCACCCCGAGCTCATGCGTCGTCTGTTTGAGCAGGAGGTGCCCGAGATCTATGAGGGCACCGTCCAGATCAAGTCGATCGCCCGCGAGCCCGGCCAGCGCTCCAAGGTCGCCGTCCACTCGCTCGACGATCGTCTGGATCCGGTTGGCGCTTGCGTCGGCCCCAAGGGCAGCCGTGTTCGCGCCGTCGTGGGCGAGCTCCGTGGCGAGCGCGTCGACGTCATCCTGTGGGATGCCGATCCGGCCGTCTACGTCGCCAACGCCCTGTCGCCCGCCAAGGTCACCCGCGTTCTCATCGACGAGGAGAAGGCCTACGCCGGCGTTATCGTGCCCGACGACCAGCTGTCCCTCGCCATCGGCAAGGAGGGTCAGAACGCCCGCCTCGCCGCGCGCCTGACCGGCTGGCACATCGACATTAAGTCCGAGACCCTTGCCGCCGACATCCTCAAGAACGTTCCCGTTCACGAGGAGCCCGCCGCCGACCTGATCGGTGACGAGGAGGACGAGGACGTCCGTCGCTGCGAGTTCGTGTCCGAGGACGGCATCCAGTGCCGCAACCAGGCTCGTCCCGGCTCCCGTTTCTGCGGTGTCCACGACACCGACGCCTTCGATGATGCGGAGGACCTGATCTAGCGCGCGGTCGCGCCGGGCAGGTCCCAGCGCATACCCCACGCTCGTTCAGTCTCTAGGCACCCAAGGTGCCAGAAAGGGTAGGTGAAGTCATATGGCAAAAGTCCGTGTGTCCACCCTGGCCAAAGAGTTCGGCATGACCTCCAAGGAACTGATGGGTCATCTCGCCGAAATGAAGATTCCCGCTAAGTCCGCTTCCTCCGCTTTGGAGGACGCTTACGTCGCCATGGTCCGCAAGCAGCTCGCTTCGGTGATCGAGGCCCGCGCCCAGGAAGTCGAGGCCGCTAAGCAGGCCGAGGAGCAGGCCGCTGCCGCCGAGGAGGCAGCACGCGCTGCCGAGGCAGAGCGCGAGCGCATCGCTGCCGAGAAGGCTCGCGAGGAGGAGCGCCGTCAGTTCGCAGCCGCCCAGGCTGCCGAGGAGGCCGCCCGCGCCGAGGCCGAGGCTAAGAAGAAGGCCGAGCAGGAGCGCCTTGCCCGCGAGAAGGAGGAGGCCGCCCGCGAGGCCCAGCGCCGCGCCGTTCCCGCTTCCGACTCCGGTTCGCGCTTCCGTTCGCTGCTCGACCAGATCGCCGCACAGGAGACCGTGCTCAAGGAGAAGAAGGACGCCGAGGAGAAGGCCAAGGCCGAGCGCGCTGCCGAGCGCGGCAACCGTCGTGGCGGCAACAACGACCGTCGTGGTGGCCGTCGTAACGATCGCAACGCCTCCGACAACAACTCCGAGCGCAACGCCTCCGAGAACCGTCCGCACAGCCATCGCACCAATGCCAGCAACAACGTCGCTGCCGGCATGGACTTCCCCAACCCCGACAAGCAGGGTAAGGGCAAGAAGCGCAAGGGCGGTCACAACAACGAAGAGGACCACTACAGCCGCATGGCTCGCGAGGCCGAGGAATACAGCCGCGAGAAGGTGCTCGAGGAGGCCCGCGCCGCCGTCGAGGAGGCCTCTCGCGAGTCCACTGGTCGCCGCAAAAAGCGCAAGGAGAAGCGCGAGCGCGAGGCCGCAAAGGCTCAGGAGGAGCGCAAGATAGAGGAGGCGCTGGCCCAGGGCGTGAACCCCGAGGACCTCGACGCCATTAAGGTCTCCCAGGGCGTTACCGTCCAGGAGCTCGCCGAGGCGCTCGACGTTCCGGCCAACGACATCATCAAGCGCCTGTTCCTGCTGGGCACGCCGCTTACCATGACGCAGTCCATGTCCGATGACCTCGTCGAGCTCGTTGCCGACGACCTGGGTCGCCAGATCAAGATCATCACCCCCGAGGAGGAGAACACCTTCTCGTTCTACGACGATCCCGCCGACCTTAAGCCGCGTGCCCCGGTCGTCACCGTCATGGGCCACGTCGACCACGGCAAGACGAGCCTCCTCGACGCTATCCGTCACACCGGCGTCGCTGCCGGCGAGGCGGGCGGCATTACCCAGGCCATCGGCGCTTCGCAGGTCATGATCAACGACCGCAAGATCACCTTCATCGATACCCCCGGCCACGCGACCTTTACGGCCATGCGTGCCCGCGGCGCCAAGGTGACCGATATCGTCATCCTGATCGTGGCCGCCGACGACGGCGTCATGCCGCAGACCATCGAGTCCATCAACCACGCCAAGGCCGCCGGCGTTCCCATCGTCGTCGCCGTCAACAAGATCGATAAGCCGGGTGCCAACCCCGACCGCGTGCGCCAGGAACTCACCGAGTACGGCATCATCCCCGAGGAGTGGGGCGGACAGAACATGTTCGTCAACATCTCGGCCAAGCAGAAGATCGGTATCGACGACCTGCTCGAGACCGTGCTGCTCCAGGCCGACGTTCTCGAACTCAAGGCCAACCCCGACACCTTTGCCTCCGGTAACGTCCTCGAGGCCAAGCTCGACAAGGGCCGCGGCTCGGTTGCCACGGTGCTCGTGACCCGCGGTACCCTGCACGTGGGCGATACGCTGGTCGCCGGTCTTACCTACGGCCGCGTCCGCGCCATGCTCGATCCCAAGGGCAACGCCGTCACCGAGGCCGGCCCCTCCGACGCCGTCGAGATCCTGGGCCTGCAGTCCGTGCCCAACGCCGGCGACGAGTTCCGTGTGTTCGAGGACGAGCGCGAGGCTCGCGCCCTGGCCGATGAGCGTTCGCTCAAGGCCCGTATCGAGGAGCAGAGCCGCGTGAAGCACGTCACGCTCGAGAACCTCTTCGAGACCATCGCCGACGCCGAGGTCAAGGAGCTCAACCTGATCATCAAGGCCGACGTCCAGGGTTCCATCGAGGCCCTTCAGGACTCGCTCGACAAGATGGATCAGTCCGAGGTCCGCATCAACACGATCCACTCCGCTGTCGGTGCCATCAACGAGACCGACGTCGTCCTGGCCGACGCCTCCAACGCCATCATCATCGGCTTTGGCGTGCGTCCCGACGGCAAGGCCCGCTCCGCCGCCGAGCGCGAGGGCGTCGAGATCCGTTGCTACGACGTTATCTACAAGTGCCTCGAGGAGCTCGATGCTGCCCGTATCGGCATGCTCAAGCCCACCGAGGTCGAGGTTTCCACGGGTACCGCGACCGTCCTGGACACCTTCAAGGTGCCCAAAGTCGGCATCGCCGCCGGTGTCCGCGTCGAAGAGGGTGAAATCGCCGCGACCGATTCCGTACGCCTGGTGCGCGACGGCATCGTGGTCTTCAACGGTAAAATCGCTTCGATGCGTCACTACAAGGACGAGGCCAAGAGTCTCAAGAGCGGCTCCGAGGGCGGTATTGGCCTGGAGAACTTCCAGGACATCAAGCCTGGCGACACCATTGAGGGCTACCGCATCGACCAGGTTGCCCGTACCGAGTAGGGGGTAGCGCTATGAAGCAAACGCAGGCAACCCGCCGTCTGGGCGAACAGCTTCGCGAGAAGCTCGGTTATATCCTGCTCTTTGAGGTTTCCGATCCGCGTCTCGACCTGGTCACCTTGACCGCGGTCGAGGTCGCGGTGGACCGTTCGTTCGCGCGCGTGTACGTGTCGTGCGACGCGAGCCGCTACGACGAGGTCATGGAGGCGCTCGCCAGCGCCAAGGGTCGCATCCGTAGCCTGTTGGCCCGCTCGCTCGATTGGCGCGTCACGCCCGAGCTCGATTTTCGCATCGATCGCTCGACCGATGAGGCCGAGCGCATCACGCGCGCGCTGGAAAACGTTCCCGCCACGCTTGCGATCGAAAAGGACGAGGACGGCTATCCCATAGCGGATGCCGCCCAGGAGGCAGCTTTAGATGAGTAATTCCGCCGACCTCGCATCGTGCGAGTCTGCAGATATTCAGCGACGCATCCTCGAGCTCATCGAGGATGCGTCCTCCATTGCGATTTCGGGACATACGTCTCCCGATGGCGACGCCCTGGGCTCCGTGCTGGGTCTGGGCTTATCGCTTATGAAGTTTTTCCCCAACAAGGACATTGCCCTGCTGCTGGCAGACGATGACCCGGTTCCGCGCATCTACCGCTTTATGGAGGGTGCCGACCGTCTGGTGCCGGCATCTGCGTATACCGACAATCCGGACCTGTTCATCTCGGTGGACGTGCCGGTCGTCGAGCGTCTGAACAACTCAGCCGAGGTGCTCCGCCGCTCGTCGCATGTGGTGTGCTTCGATCACCATCCGGCGCGCGAGGAATTTGCCGAGCTGAGCCTGAGGTGCGTCGGCGCCGCAGCCTGCGCCATGATCATCGACCGCTTTTTGGACAATTGCGGCATTGTCGCACGTGATGGCGTTGCGACCTGCCTGCTGTGTGGCTTGGTGACCGACACCGGTCGTTTCCAGTACCAGAACGCCGATGCTGCCGCGTTCCATGCTGCTTCGCGCCTGGTGGCGCATGGCGCCAATCCGGCTCGTGTCGCACTCGAGGTCTATCAGAGCATGCGCGTCGAGTTTTTGCACCTCAAGTCCATTGTCATGGGCCGTATCAAGACGGTCGCGCACGGGCGCGTGGCGTATAGCTATGCCTTCCAGAGCGACCTTGAGGCCTGCGGCGTCACCTCGGATGAATGTGACGGTCTGGTCGATGTGGTGCGTTCGGTGATGGGCGTCGAGGTCTGCCTGTTCTTAAAGGGCATCGACGGCGATACCAAGGTGCGCGGCAACCTGCGCTCCAAGGGTGACCTCGATGTGTCCGAGATCGCTGCCAACTTTGGCGGTGGCGGGCATCATGCCGCCGCCGGCTTTTCCAACAACGGAACGATTCGCGAGACGCTCGCCGTGGCACTTCCCATGCTGGCCGAGCTGGTGGGGGAGGATCCCGCTTCGGTGACCGTCGAGCTCTAACATTTTGGATGGTACATGGCTCGTCGTACGCCTTCTCAATTGAATATGCTGCTCGCCGTCGATAAGCCGGTGGGCTGCACGTCCCACGACGTGGTTTCGCAATGCCGACGCGCCCTCCATGAGCGGCGCGTCGGTCATGCCGGAACGCTCGACCCCATGGCATCGGGCGTCATGGTGGTGGGCGTGGGTCAGGCCACACGTCTGCTGGGCATGCTTACGCTTGATACCAAAAGCTACGTTGCCGATATCTCGTTTGGCGTCGAGACCAATACCGATGATGCGGAGGGCGAGGCGGTCCGCACGGTGGCTGTTGCCGACGAGCTCCGCGATCCTGCCTATGCGCGTGAGCGCTTGGTCGCCATGCTGGGTCCGCAGATGCAGGTGCCGCCGGCGTTTTCTGCCATCTCGGTCAATGGCGTTCGCGCCTACAAGTCTGCTCGCGAGGGCAATGCGGTGGACCTACCTCCGCGCCCCGTCGAGGTCTATGCCGCCGACCTGATCGCCGTGGGCGGCGAAGGTGATACGTGTGTGTGGACCGTGGCGTTCTCGGTGAGCAAGGGCACCTATATCCGTGCGCTCGCTCGCGACCTGGGCCGCGCTTGCGATAGCGCCGCGCATATTTCCGCGCTGCGCCGCACGGCCTCCGGTGTTGTTTCCATTGGCGCTTGTCATGCGGTCGAGGAGCTTTCTCCCGAGTCCGCGGCTGGCTTTGCCCTGGATCCCATTGCGGCCCTGGGCGCCACACGTGTTGACTTGCCGGGCAATCTTGCCGACGACCTTCTCTGCGGCCGACGCATTCCCGTTGAGCGTGCGCTTGCCGATTTCGATGCCTCGAAGGCGCCGTTTGCGCTGGTGCTCGATGGGGGACTCAAGGCGCTCGCCCGCATTGAGGGTGGCCGCTTTGTCATGGAGCACGTGTTTCCGCAGGCAATCGGCGGTGTTCGATGATGTTGTCCGCTCGCGAGCTCGCGCGTATCTTTTTCGCGGGCGAGTCGGACGAGGCTCGCATCGTTACTGCCGATGTGTTTGATAAGTGTGAGCACCTGGGTGCCGCATCGATTGCCATCGGCGTGTTCGATGGCGTGCACCGTGGACACCAGGAGCTCATTGCGGCGCTTGTCCGTGATGCCCGTGCCCATGGCTGCAAGGCGGTCGTAGTTACCTTCGATCCCGACCCGGACGTCGTGGTGAGCCCTTCGCCCGCTCAAAAATTGATGACGACGGCCGACCGTCTGCATGCCCTGGCTCAAACTGGGGTCGATGCGGTGGTGGCCGTTCCCTTTACGCCTGAGGTTGCGGCGCTTGACCATGTTGCTTTTCTCTCGCTGGTGTCGCGTCTGGTCGACATTCGATCGATTCGCGTTGGCAGCGACTTTAGGCTGGGTCGTGGCGGTGCTTCTGGTGTTGACGAGATGCGCGCCTGGGGTGCCGAGCGCGGCGTTGACGTATACGGGCACGACTTGCTTTGCGAGGGCGGTGAGGCCATTTGCGCCACCCGCATTCGTCATGAGCTGGGACAGGGCCATGTGGAGCTTGCTGCTGAGTTACTCGGCCGTCCGTATATGGTGCGTGGCGGTGTTATTCGCGGCCGTCACGAGGGCTCTGGCATGGGCTTTCCCACGGCAAACCTGCAGGTTCCCGACGGTATTCAGGTGCCTGCCGATGGCGTGTATGAGGGTCTGGTGCTGGTCGATGACACCGCGTGGCCCGCTGCCGTGAACGTCGGACTGCCGCCGACGTATGCCGACGATGTCGCTTCGGCGCATCTCGAGGCTAATTTAATTGGTTATACGGGCGACCTGTACGGCTCTTCTGTTTCGCTGGCGTTTACGCGTTGGCTGCGTCCGTCGCGCGTGTTCGATTCGCTGGATGAGTTGATCGCGACCGTCGAGGGTAATATCGAGGATATTCGTCACAACTTGGGCGATCAGGGGGTGAGCATCCGTGATTAGCGATGAGGAAAAAGACCAGGTACGCGCTGCGTCTGACCTGGTTGCCATCGTGCAGGAAACGGTCGAGCTCAAGCCTCGCGGCCATGAGTTTTGGGGATGCTGCCCCTTCCATGGCGAGAAGACGCCGTCATTCCACATTATCCCCGCCACGCAGGTGTGGCATTGCTTTGGTTGCGGCGAGGGTGGCGACGTTTTCACGTATATCATGAAGCGCGAGAACCTGAGCTTTCCCGAGTCAATCCGTTATTTGGCCGATCGCGCGGGTATTGAGCTGCATGACACCGGAGATCGCCGCGAGCGCGGCACCAAGCGTGCCCGCATCTACGATTTGTGCGCCGAGACCGCCCAGTTCTACCACACCATGCTTATGCGCGGTAAGGACGGCCGTCCGCGCGAGTACTTTGCCAGCCGCGGCATGGGTGGCGACGTCTGCCGCCGCTACTGCCTGGGCTTTGCACCGGGCCGTAACGCGCTGGTGTCGCACCTGTCCCAGGCGGGTTTTACCCCGCAGGAGATGATCGATGCCAACGTTGCCGTGAGCCGCGGGCGCGGGCAGCTTGCCGACCGCTTTTACGACCGCGTGATGTTTCCCATCTTTGACGAGCAGGGTCACAATATTGCCTTTGGCGGTCGTATTATGGGCGACGGCCAGCCTAAGTACCTCAATACCGCCGAGACGAGCGTGTTTCATAAAAAACGAAACCTCTACGGTTTTAATTGGGCCAAGGAGTTTATCGTCGCGCAGGATACTGCCATCGTGGTGGAGGGCTATACCGACTGCATCGCCTGTTGGGAGGCGGGGATTAAAAACGTTGTCGCTACGCTGGGCACCGCGCTCACGGAGCATCACGTCAAGACGCTCACTCGTTTTGCCAAGCGCATCGTGTATATGTTTGACGGCGATGCCGCCGGTCAAAAGGCTGCTCGCCGTGCGATTCAGTTTATCGAGCAGGATTCTATGGACCTGCGCTGCGTGGTGCTGCCCGACGGTAACGATCCCATGGAGTTCATCACGGCGCATGGTGGTGAGGCACTGCAGGCGCGCATCGACGCTGCCGAGCCGCTCATGGACTTCGTGTACCGTTCGCTGCAGGAGTCGAGCGATATCACCACGCCGGGCGGTCGCGCCAAGGCGCTGGAGGACGCTCTCACGCTCATCTATCCGCTGCGCGATAGCTATATGATCGATACGTACTTTATCCAGATTGCCGATCTGCTGGGTTTGGATCTGGAGACGGTGCGCGCGAGCTCGGGTCGTGTGTTTCGCGATGTCGCCAAGCGCGAGGATGCGGAACGACGTCGTGAGCAGAACTATGAGCGCCAGCGGGCACAGACTGAGCGGTCCGGTAGCGCGGGCGGTCGGGCGTCGGGTTCTCGCGATGCCGGTCGCGGTGCTTGGGCATCGGGCGCGACGCCGCCGGTGTCCGCGCCGGTCGAAGAAGAGCCGTACGACTACGTCCCGCTCGATGCCTACGGCGCCGCGCCCGTGGAGGTCGTCGACGACCTGCCGCCGATCGATGTGCCTGATGGTATGGGCGCTGTGCCTGTGCCTGATGGTTCGAACGCACCGGCTGCGGCGGCGCCGATGGTTTTGACCGATCTAGAGCGCAAGTCCTTGGCAGGGGAGCGCGAGCTGCTGACCATGCTCACGAGCTACCCCGACCTGTTCCGCACGTATGCCGACCGCATCTGCTCCATCGAGTGGGTTGACCCACGTCACGAGTCCATCGCATGGGCCGTTCTGGCAACGCCGCCGGGAACCGATCCTGCAGCCTGCATGGATGCGGCACGCTCGGTGTGTCCCGAGGCGGCAACGCTTGTGAGTGCCGGGCGCATCTCGGCGACGAGCAAGCACCCCACCGAGACGAATATCGTCTTTATGCTTGATACGCTCGAGCTTTACACCATCAAGCGTCGTATGCGCGCCGCGCAGGCCAAGCTGCGCCAGGACCGTTCGCTCGATGATGAAGCTCGTCGCGCGTTGACGGTGCAGGCGGCGCAGGATTCGCAGCGCCAGCGCGAGCTGCAGAAGTCGATTGGCGGTGTGGCCGACCCGTTCCGTTTGATCGGTTTGGAGACCGCCGGCACCGATCAGGCCTAGATGTTGTGGTCAACCAGCGTATTCTCGCCTATATCCAGCCCTCTTTTTGGGTATAGACGTGTACGTGTATGCTAAAGTATTGAGTCCTGTGGACTATGAAGGGAGAATCTGTGCCAAAAAAGACTGAGAGCACGGGTACTGGGCTGGAATCCTACGTTGCAAAGCTTATGGGCAACGGCTCAAACAGGACTTCGGTAACCGAGGACGAGATTCAGGTCGCCCTGAAGGATATCGATGTTTCTGACGAGCAGCTCACCGCGGTGTATTCCGCGCTGCGCAACAGCGGCATCCAGATTATCTCCGCGAGCGGTAACGACGACGCCCCCATGGACGTCGACGATGACGATAACGATACCGATACCGACGATTTCGATGACGACGACGAGCACGATTCCGGCTCGCTCGACGATCACGAGCTCAAGATGGCCCGTCAGGCCGACGCCGAGATGGGTTCTTCCAAGAGCAAGAAGAAGCGCACCGTGCGCACGTCCCGTTCACGCTCCCGCGTGCGCGGCATCGATGCCTCCACGGTGATGCTGACCGGCGACCCGGTCCGTATGTACCTCAAGGAGATCGGCAAGGTCGACCTGCTGACCGCCTCCGAAGAGGTCGATTTGGCCATGAAGATCGAGGCCGGTCTTGAGGCCACCGAGAAGCTCGAGGCTGCCGATGCTGGTGAGCTCGAACTCACGCGTGCCGAGATGCGTCGCCTTACGCGCATTGAGAACGTGGGCCTCGAAGCCAAGCAGGCGCTCATCAGCGCAAACCTGCGTCTGGTCGTCTCCATCGCCAAGCGCTATGTCGGTCGCGGCATGCTGTTCCTGGACCTGATCCAGGAGGGCAACCTCGGTCTGATCCGCGCCGTCGAGAAGTTCGACTACCAGAAGGGCTTTAAGTTCTCCACGTACGCCACGTGGTGGATCCGTCAGGCCATCACGCGCGCTATCGCCGACCAGGCCCGTACCATCCGTATTCCCGTGCACATGGTCGAGACCATCAACAAGCTCGTCCGCGTGCAGCGTCAGCTCCTTCAGGACCTGGGCCGCGACCCGACCCCCGAGGAGATCGGTGCCGAGATGGACATGAGCGCCGACCGCGTCCGCGAGATCCAGAAGATCTCGCAGGAGCCCGTGTCGCTCGAGACCCCCATCGGCGAGGAAGAGGATTCCCAGCTGGGCGACTTCATCGAGGACTCCCAGGCTATCGTTCCGCCCGATGCGGCCAGCTTCTCTATGCTGCAGGAGCAGCTCACCCAGGTGCTCGATTCGCTTGCCGATCGTGAGCGCAAGGTTATCGAACTGCGCTTTGGCCTTGTCGACGGACATCCCCGCACGCTCGAGGAAGTCGGTCGTGAGTTTGGCGTCACGCGCGAGCGCATCCGCCAGATCGAGTCCAAGACTCTGGCCAAGCTTCGCCACCCGAGCCGTAGCAGTAAGCTGAAGGACTATATCGAGAGCTAGTCAAGCAAGAGGCGCCCTCAAGCACATCCGCTTGGGGGCGCTTTCATGTAGACATTGGGGACGTTCTTGAATGACTGGTCGTTTAAGAACGTCCCCCCAATGACTGGGTCGGAAAATTTCTAAAAAAAGTTCTTGCCCTGAGCTGATTCGTCCGTATAATAAACTTCGTTGCTTGAGAGCATGCACCTATTCCTCGGTAGCTCAATGGTAGAGCACGCGGCTGTTAACCGCGCTGTTGTAGGTTCGAGTCCTACCCGGGGAGCCAGAATTTTCCAGCCCTTTCCGTTGGGCTTTAAATTCCTCGGTAGCTCAATGGTAGAGCACGCGGCTGTTAACCGCGCTGTTGTAGGTTCGAGTCCTACCCGGGGAGCCAGGTTGTAAAACCCGTCGCTTATGCGGCGGGTTTTTTCATGCCGCGATCGCCGTTCGCGAACGTTACCATATCAACATTTCGTGTCGAGGATGTAATCCCGAGGCCCGCCACCTCAACATGCCGCGGTCGTTGTAGAATATTGCAATGATTGCTCCCACGACATGGTGCCGCGAGCACCAAGAAAAGGAGATTCTTGTGTCTGAGACCATTAACGGCAGCCTGAGCGTCTCGAACGACGTTATTGCCGATATTGCCGGTTATGCCGCGATGACGTGCTATGGCGTTGTCGGTATGGCTGAGCAGCTCCAGGGCGCCGAGAGCGTGCGCCTGCTTGCCGGTCAGCGCCTCCGCAAGGGCGTGCTTGTCTCCGCCGACGAGAACGGCCTTACGGTCGATCTTCACGTCGTGCTCGAGAACGGCGTCAACATGAAGTCCGTCTGCCACAATCTTTCGAGCTCCGTTGCCTTCACTCTGCAGGAGATCGCCCAGATCGATCCCGCCAGCCTTAAGATCGGCATCCATATCGACGCGCTCAAGAGCCGTCTGAACTAGCATCCGAAAACGGAGATTCAAATACCCATGATTGCAAAGACCATTCGCACCTGTTTTCCGATCGCTGCGGCTGCCGTTTCCGACAAGGCCGAGGAGATCAACAAGCTCAACGTCTTCCCCGTACCCGATGGCGATACCGGCACCAACATGTCGCTCACGCTCGCCTCGGTGACCAAGGAGCTTTCTGCTCTTCCTGCCGACGCCGACATGGAAGCCATCGCCGGCGCCATCACCCACGGCTCCCTGATGGGTGCCCGCGGCAACTCCGGCGTCATCACCTCGCAGATTCTGCGCGGTGTGGCCGAGGGCCTCGTCTCTGCCGATGAGCCTATTACGGCTGCCAACATCGCCTTCGCCTTCCGTCGCGCCGTCAAGGTTGCCTTCCAGGCTGTCCGCAAGCCCATCGAGGGCACGATCCTCACGGTCCTGCGCGATGTCTCGACCAAGGCAGACGAGTGCGAGAAGAAGAAGTTCTCGGCCGAGGATGCGCTCGACGCCATCGTTGTCGAGGCATATCAGTCCGTCGCTCGCACGCCCGACCTGCTGCCCGTTCTGAAGGAGAACGGCGTGGTTGACTCCGGCGCCTTCGGCTTTGCTATTTTCCTTGAGAACTTTGTTGCCGCCGCGCTTGGCCGCAGCACCGTTGTCGAGGATTTCTCCGCCACGTTTGATTCCGCTGGCTCTGCCCGCGACGCGGCCCTTGGTCGCGTTGAGATCGAGGCCAACGACGATTGGGAGGGCTCGGAGTTCCGCTACTGCAACGAGTTCCTGTTTAAGGCCGACGCCCCGTTTGACGAGGACGAGTGCCTTAAGTTCCTGGGTTCCATGGGCGACTGTGAGCTACTCGTGGGCGCCTATCCCGACTACAAGATCCATGTGCACTCCAACACCCCCAACCTGGTGCTCGAGCACATGCTGCAGCTTGGCCAGATCTACGAGGTCTTTATCCACAACATGGAGATGGAGGCCCACGACCGTACCGCCAAGATTCACGAGGACCAGGAAAAGGCCGCCGAGCCCGCCAAGGCGCTGGGCTTTGTCGCCGTTGCCGCCGGTTCCGGCGAGGCCGACATCCTCAAGTCCCTTGGCGTCGACGTGATCGTCTCGGGTGGCCAGACCATGAACCCCTCGACTGCAGATCTGCTGGGTGCCGTGGACCAGGTCAACGCGACCTCGGTCATCATCCTGCCCAATAACGGCAACATCCGCATGGCTGCCGAGGCTGCCGCTTCTGCCTGCACGGACAAGAAGGTCGCCGTCGTTCCCACCAAGACCGTTCCGCAGGCCTTCTCCGCGCTGTTCGCGGTCCTGCCCGATTCCGAGCTCGAGGATGCCGTCGCCGCTATGGTCGACGCCATCAGCGAGGTCCGCGATGGCGAGGTCACCCGCGCCGTGCGCGACTCCAGCGCCTCGGACGGCTCGCCGATTCACTCCGGTGACGTCATGGGTATCATTGCCGGCTCCATCGACGTGGTCGGCTCCGACGTGAAGCAGGTCACGCTCGATTGCATCAACCGCATGCAGGAGGAAGAGGAGGGCGATGCGCTGACGATTCTGGCCGGCGAGGAGCTGTCCGACGAGGACTTCCAGGAGATCGTCGACGCCATCGAGGAAGCTCAGCCCGACCTGGAGATCGACGCCCATCGTGGCGAGCAGCCGCTCTATCCCGTGATCTTCTCGATCGAGTAGGCAACTGCCCATGTCCGAGCTGTGCTCCGTGCCGCGCGTCTCGGAGCGCTTTGCCCAGAGCAATGCGCTCGACGAGGATATCGCGCGACTCAAATATGTTTCGGGTAAACGCGAGGAGGCCCTTCGCCGTCTGGGAATTCGGACGGTGGGGGACCTCCTTCTCCATATCCCTCATCGATACCTCGACTTTACGCGCTCCTGGTCCATCGAGATGGCTCCCATCGGTACCGTATGCACCATCATCGCCACGGTCGATCGTATCGTCCAAAAGCAGCCGCGTCCGCGCATGCAGGTTACCGAGGTCTCACTCGTTGACGAGACGGGCGTGCTGCAGGTCGCCTTTTTCCGCCAGCCCTGGATTGCCCAGCAGCTTAAGCAGGGCGACCGCCTGGCCGTGATGGGCAAGGTCGAGTTTGCCTACGGTTTTAAGCAGATGGCCTCGCCGCACTTTGAAAAGCTCGAGGAAGGGCGTGCCGCAGGCACCATCCTGCCGGTCCATTACGTGAGTGATGGCGTGAGCCAGGCGTGGATGCGCCGCATCGTAAGCGGCGCGCTCGAGGTCGTCGGCAATCCCTTTGATCCCATTCCGGCACGCTTACGCGTTAAGCGTCGCCTGATGAGCAATGCTCGTGCGCTTCGAGCGATCCACTTTCCTTCGAGCATGGCAGAGCGCGACATCGCGCGCGCACGGCTTGCCTACGAGGAGTGCCTCTACCTGCAGCTGGCGCTGCGCCTGCGCAATGACGGCGGCCTGGTCGATGTGGTGCCCTATGCCCACACCGCGGGCGAGCACCTGGCCGCGCTCAAGCAGGCCCTGCCGTTTTCGCTGAGCGACGAGCAGGAGGCCGCGTTCCAAGATATCCTGCGCGATATGTGCGATGGTGGGCGCGTGATGAACCGCCTGCTGCTGGGCGATGTCGGTACCGGTAAGACCGCCGTTGCCGCCTGCGCGCTAGCTGTGGCTGCCGATAGCGGCACGCAGGCCTGCGTTATGGCGCCCACGGGCGTGCTGGCGCGCCAATATGCCGATAAGACCGGCCCTCTGCTCTCGCAGGCCGGCATGTCCTGGGCGCTTCTGACGGGTGCCACGCCGGCAGCAGAGCGCGAGCGCATCCATGCACAGCTGGAATCGGGCGAGCTCGACGTCCTCTTTGGCACCCACGCGGTGCTTTCGGATAACGTTGCGTTCAAGCATCTGTCGCTCGTGGTCATCGATGAACAGCACCGGTTTGGCGTCGGCCAACGCAACGCCCTGCGCGCGAAGGGCCCCGGTGCCGATCTGCTCGTTATGACGGCAACGCCCATCCCGCGTACGCTGGCGCTTTCGGTCTACGGCGATCTGGACACGAGCATCATCCGCCATCGGCCCGTCCCTGGCGCTGGCGTGACGACAAGCGTACTCACCGAGTCGAGCCGTGACCTCGCCTATGGAGCCATCCGCGAGGCGCATGAAAAGGGTCAGCAGGCCTACGTGATTTGCCCGCTCGTGGAGCCGAGTGATTCGGCCGATGAGCTGGAGGACGTGCCCGGTATTGCCCGCGACGACGAGGGCCGCGTGACGGTCCCCGTGCCGCTGCACGATACGGCAACCGAGCTCGACCGCCTGCGCCTGGCGTTGCCGGGGCTTGCCATCGAACGCCTTCACGGCCGCATGTCGGCGGGGGAGAAGGATCGGGTCATCGATGCCTTCAAGCGTGGCGAGATTGACGTGCTCGTCTCGACTACGGTGGTCGAGGTGGGCGTTGACGTGCCTAACGCCACCGTCATGGTCATCGAGAATGGGGAGCGCTTTGGTTTGGCTGCCCTGCACCAGCTGCGCGGTCGCGTGGGCCGTGGCAGCGTGTCGGGCATGTGCCTGGTCATGACGCATTCTAAGGGCAACGGCGGCGCTTCGGCAGCGCAAGATCGTCTCCAGTCGCTCGAAAAGACCTCGGACGGCTTTACGCTCGCCCAGATGGACCTGCGCCTGCGCCATGAAGGCGAGATCCTGGGTTATCGCCAGCATGGTGGTGTGACCCTGCGCTTTGTCGACCTGGATGCCGACGAGGAGCTGATCGAGTGGGCCCATTTGGACGCGGTCGAGCTCTTGCGGTATGCTTGCACCCTTGACTCCGTGGCGACGCGCCCCCTGCGCGATGCGGTCGCCATGCGATATCGACACATTTTTAAGGAGGTCAGCGGAGGATGAGAATCATCGGCGGCGAATGGCGCGGTCGTAAGATCGAAGAACCGCGCGGTCGCGATGTTACGCGTCCGACGACCGACCGCGTGCGCGAGGCGTGTGCATCCATGGTCCTATCGGCCTTCGGCTTTGATTTGGACGAGGTTCGCGTACTGGATGCCTTTGGCGGCTCCGGTGCCCTAGGCATCGAGATGCTCTCGCGGGGCGCCCGTTCGCTCACGACGTTCGAGATCGATCGCAATGCCGCGAGGCTCATAACCAAGAATATCGAGTCGCTCTGTCGCGATCGCGCTCGTTGGCGTGTGGTGACGGGCGATGTCCTTGCGAGCGCTTCGCGCGGCCGCGTGCCGGGCGGCCCCTTCGATCTGGTCTTGCTCGACCCGCCCTATGCTTTTGGTGCCAAGCCGGTCGATGAGCTGCTGCAGAACCTGGCCCAGCAGGGTCTGCTCACCCCGGGCGCCTATGCTCTGTTTGAGCATGCTGCCGCCGACGCGGGTGCACATCCTGCCGGCTTTGTAACCGTGCGTGAGAAACGCTATGGCATCACCTCGGTCGATCTGCTCCGTTGGGTCGGCGAGGGCGAGGATGACGACATCGCCACCGATGCCGATGACAGCGACGGCACGACGTTTCAGGAGGATGCCCATGAGTGACACCATTAACCGCGTCATCGTTCCGGGTACCTTCGATCCCATCACGTTTGGCCATATCGACGTCATCCGCCGCGCCCGCCGCATTTTTCCCAGTGTGATCGTGGCCGTTGCCGAGTCGCAGGGCAAAAACGGCGTGGGCACCACGTTTACGCTCGATGAACGCGTGGCGCTGGCCCGTGAGGCACTCGGTGATATCGATGGCGTCGAGGTCCTGCCCTTTACCGGACTGCTCGTCGACTTTGCTCGCGAGCAGGGTGCCGGTGCCGTGGTCAAGGGCCTACGCGCCATGACCGACTTTGAGTATGAGCTGCAGCAAGCCGACCTCAACTACCGCTTGGATAACGAGCTGGAGTCCATCTTTGTCATGAGTGCTCCGCAGTATGGCTACATCTCGAGCTCGGTTGTACGCCAGATCGCCTCGCTCGGTAGTGATGTTTCGACGTTTGTGCCGGCTAATGTGGTCGAGGCGCTTAAACATCGCTTTTCGTGACGTTTTTTATTGCCAGGTGGCATGTGGTAAACTAGCACGATGATATGTTACCTATGAAAGGAGACCGGATGCCGGGCGAGAATTTTCCTGGCGACAGGATCGTGAGCCTTGTCGACGAGCTCGAGGGGCTCATCCAAGAGGCTAAGACGCCGTTCGGCAAGAACGCCCAGATGAAGGTCATCGATGCCGACGTCTTCTTTAACATCCTCGATGAGATCCGCATGAGCTATCCCGAGGAATGGCAGAAGTCCCGCCGTATCCTCAAAGAGCGCGAGGAGCTTATGGCTTCCGCCGCCGCTCAGGCCGATTCCATCATCGCCGACGCTCAGCAGCAGGCCCTCACTATTGCCGGTGAGCAGGAAATTGTTCGCCTTGCGCAGCAGCAGGCCGACGATATCCGCGACCGTTCCCAGCAGTATGAGCGCGAGACGCGCTATGCTGCCGAGGATTACGCCGAGCAGGTCTTTACGCACCTGGAGGAGAACCTCAAGAGTCTGACCGGCACCGTCACCCGTTGCCGCCAGCAGCTCAATGAGGGCGCCGCCCAGCAGAATGGTCAGTGGTAATGGCTGAGTTCCCGAGCGTTACCGTCGATCTTTCCGAGCAGCTCGAGTTTCCCGGAGACTCGTATCCGCTGACCGGTAAGGTCGATGTCGCTGCCTACACGGTGGGCGAGAAAGAGTACCAGCTGCAGGACGGTATCGACTATGACGTGGTCTTTACCAATGCCGGCACCGGTGTTCTGCTTACCGGCATGGTTCGCGCGCACGCCACCGGCGAGTGCGACCGTTGCCTGGAGCCTGCCTCGTTTGACATTGCCGGCGAGATCGAGGAGTTCTATCTCTTCCATGAGCCCGAGGACCCCGAGGCCTACGAAGACGGCTATGAGCTCCTGGGCGAGGATCGCGTCGTCGATCTGGGCGAGCCCATCAACGACGCCGTTGTCATGGACACGCCGTTTGTTGTGCTCTGCAAGCCCGATTGCCGCGGTCTTTGTCCCGTTTGCGGCGCCAATCTCAACGTGGAGCAATGCGATTGTGCTGCCCAAGCCGAGGCCGAATGGGCCGAAGCCACGGAAAATCCATTTGCAGCATTGAAGAATCTCAAGCTTGACGAGTAAAACTGTGGTAGTATCGCTACTTGCGCGTAATCGCCACACTGGATAGTTCATAAGGAAGGTCACTATGCCCGTACCTAAACAAAAGCAGGGTCGTATCCGCACTCACACCCGCCGTTCCGCCAACATGAAGATCTCGGCTGCGGCTCAGTCCACGTGCCCCCGTTGCGGTGCTGTCAAGCTCCCGCACCACGTGTGCCCTAGCTGCGGTTTCTACAAGGACCGCGAGGTTATCGTTACCGAGTAACGGTATACTCTGGATACGATGCCGTTCCAACTGGAACCACAATGGCCGGCTCATTGAGTCGGCCATTTTTGTATAAGGAGCATGTATATGAGTAACGTTCGCGTTTGTGTAGACGTTGTGGGTGGAGACGAGAAGCCGCAGGTTGTCCTCGACGGTATTGAGGCTGCACTTGCCGCCGATCCCGATATCGAGGTCTTGGCAGCTGGTCCCGCCGAAATCGTCAATCCCTTTGCAGCTTCCCATGCACGTGTTGAGGCCCTTGAGGCGCCTGACGTTATCGCCATGGATGACGATCCCATTCGCGCCGTGATGACCAAGCGTAAGTCGTCGATCGTGCTTTCTTGCCGCGCCATTAAGAAGGGCAACGCGGATGCGTTCTTCTCCGCCGGCTCCACCGGTGCCATGACCGCCGCCGCCACCGCCTATGTGACGCCGTTTAGGTATCAGGCCGAAGGCAAGAAGCAGCCGGTGCGTCCCTGTCTGACCAATGCGCTGCCCAATCGCGCCGGCGGTCTGACGGTGCTGTGCGACATGGGTGCCAACCCCGATGTGGAGGTCGATGACATGGTGCGTTTTGCCCAGATGGGTAGCGCCTATGCCCGCGTCGTCCTGGGCATCGAGCATCCTCGCGTGGGCCTGCTTGCCAATGGCACCGAGGATGAGAAGGGCTCCAACTTTACCAAGGCCTGTTTCCCTGCTATGAAGGCCGCCGTTCCCGGCTTTGTTGGTAACTGCGAGGGCACCGACCTCACCTCAGGTAACTTCGATGTCGTCGTTGCCGATGGCATGTCGGGTAATATCGCTCTCAAAGCTACCGAGGGCGCTGCCAAGTTTTTGCTGCAGGAGCTCAAGGGCGCCTTTATGGCCTCGCTCGGCACCAAGATCGCCGCGCTGCTCATCAAAAAGCAGATGCGCGAGATTAAGGCCAAGCTCTCTGGCGACGCCAAGGGCGGCGCGATTCTTCTGGGCCTGCGCGGCGTGGTCCTGATCGGCCATGGCGCCACCTCGGTCGAGGCTGTCAAAAACGGTACGCTCGCGGCGGCCGAAGCCGTGCGCGCCGGGCTGGTCGAGAATGTCGCCAACTCTATGGACAGTATCGTTTTGTAAGAGCGAGTTAGAGCGCTGTTATGTGCTTCGCGGCGCACGTCGTGGGGTAGAATCAGAACCGTGTCTTGGTACCGCCCGGGCGGTACCATTCTTTTGGTATTCATGTACTATGAGAGGAAGCGCTATGGACCGCTCCGAAATCTTCGACAAGATCGCCGAGGTCGCTGCTGACGTTCTGGGCGTCGATGTTGCCGAAATTAGCGAGGAGACCACCTTTGACGACCTCGATGCCAACTCGCTCGAGCGCCTGCAGCTGGTTACGGCTATCGAGGACGAGTTCAACCTCGAGATCGATGACGAGACCCTGCTCTCGCTCAACTCTGTCGCCGACGCCGTCGACGCTATCGAAGCTGCCAAGGAGGCCTAAGTCTTGGCTTTATCCGAACGACTTACGCGCGCCCAGGAAATCCTGGGCCACGAGTTCAACAATAAGGTGCTGCTGCGCGCGGCCCTTACGCATCCCTCGGCAGTCGAGGGCCAGCCGGTTTCTGCCAGCTATGAGCGCCTTGAGTTCTTGGGCGATTCCATTTTGGGCGCTGTGGTCGCACGCTCCCTGTTTGAGTCCTATCCCGAGTTTGACGAGGGCAAGCTCACTCGCTTGAAGGTGTCGCTCGTCTCGGGCGCCACGCTATCCGAGGTTTCTCACGAGTTGGGCATCGACGACATCATTATCTTTGGTGCCTCCGAGACCGGTACCGGTGCGCGCGGCCTGCATTCGGCCCTCGAGAACGTCTATGAGTCGCTCGTGGGCGCGCTGTACCTGGATGCCGGCTGGGACGTTGCGGCGGAGTTCATTCACCGTACGCTTAAGCCGCATTTGGCTTCCGAGCGTGCCGAGCATCCTGCGAACCCCAAGTCGTTTTTGCAGGAGTGCGTGCAAGCCGACGGTCACGAGCCCCCGGCGTACAAGCTCGTTGGCTCCGAGGGCCCGGCGCATGCGCCCACCTTTACCGCTGTGGTTTTGATCGATGGTATTCGCCAGGGTCGCGGCTCCGGCTCCTCAAAGAAGGAAGCCGAGGGAGCTGCCGCGCTTGAAGCGCTCGACCGCATGGGTTACACCACCAACGGCGTGATTCTGAACAAGAAGCACGTGTAAGCGAGGAACCGTGTATCTCAAGTCCCTTACGCTCAAGGGGTTCAAGTCGTTTGCCGACCGCGCCCATATGACGTTTGAGCCGGGCCTGACCGTCATCGTCGGTCCAAACGGCTCGGGAAAATCGAACATCTCTGACTCGATTCTGTGGGTCCTGGGCGAGCAGAGCGCCAAGCAGCTGCGCGGCCAGGCCATGGAGGATGTCATCTTCTCGGGCTCGTCGGCGCGCAAGCCGGTGGGTGTCGCCGAGGTCACGCTGGTGCTCGATAACTCGGACCATATGTTGCCCGTCGACTTTGACGAGGTCGCCATCACCCGTCGCATGTATCGCTCGGGCGAAAGCGAGTACCTCATCAACTCGAGTCCGTGCCGCCTGATGGACATTCAGGACATCCTGCACGATTCGGGCCTGGGCAAGGATACGCATTCCATCATCAGCCAGGGCAAGCTCGACGCCATTTTGCAGAGCCGCCCCGAGGAGCGTCGCGCCCTCATCGAGGAGGCCGCCGGCATTTCCAAGCACAAGCGCCGCAAGGAGCGAGCGCTCAAAAAGATTAAGTCGATGGACGAGCACCTGATGCGTGCCCGCGACATCAATAAGGAAATCGCCCGTCAGCTGCGACCGCTGGAGCGTCAGGTCGATCGCGCGCGCAAGTACAAAGAGCTGTCCTCGCGCGCGAACGAGCTTACGCAGATGCTGGCTGTCGATGAGCTTCGTTCGCTGCAGTCGCAGTGGAACGACCTGGAGAGCCGCTCCAAGGAAGGTGCTGCCGAGCTGGAGCTTGCGCAGTACCGCCTGGGTGAGAAAGAGCGCGAGCTCGAGAAGCTCCAGGTTATGCTTGAGGAAAAGGGCCTGTTTGTGGGCGACTTGGGCGAGCAGCGCCGCCATATGCAAGATGTGGTCGGCCGTATTAACTCCGACATGCGCCTGCTCGAGGAAAAGGGTCACAACATGGTGTCGCGCCTGTCTGACATGCGCGGGCAGATTTCGAGCTCCGAGCATCAGCGTCGTCGCGTGGTCGAGGAGCTCGAGGACGCGCGTGCGCAGCTTGAGGAAGTGACCGGCGCGCACATGCAGGCCCAGGAGGACGTTGACGCCGCTGGTCCTGCCGCCGCAGAGCTCCACGAGCGGCGCGTGGCGCTCGACAATCAGATTTCGCAGCTTACGCGTGAGCAACGCGATGTGCAGCGCGTGGCCGACAACGCCGCGCTCGAGCTCGCCAAGGTGAAGGACTCGCTGAGCAATGCCGAGGTCGAGGACAACATGTATGCCTCGCGCCTGGAGCAGATCGACGAGCAGCTCGAGGAGGTCATGGCTTCGCTCGAGAGCCGTCGCGACCGCGCCGAGGAGCTTGAGGGCGCTCTTGAGGAAGCGCGCCAGGCTCAGGTCGATGCGCGTGAGGCCACCGAGACGGCACGCGCGGCCCTGAAGGACCTGCGTGCCCGTGAGAGCGAGGCACGCAACAAGTTATCCGAGGTGCGCTCGGAGCTTGCCAGCCAAAAGAAACTCGATGCCCGCATGGCCGACAGCTCGCCGCTCGTGAGCCGTCTGGTGGGTGCGCTGGGCGACGATGTCTTGGGTCGTCTGGGCGACGTGCTGGAGGCCCCGCGCGAGCTTGAGGGCCTGGTTGAGCAATTGCTCGCCGGCGATATCGATGCGCTGCTGTTTGATGACGCCGCCACGCTTGAGCGTGCCGGTCGTGCGGCTCTGGACCAAAAGAAGGCCTCGGGCGAGGCACTGCTGGTGGCGCGCGGCGTGAGCGGCTCTACCGCCGCTGAGGGCGCCTCCGGTACCCGTCTGGTTGATCGTCTGTCCGTGCGCGCAGGCTACGGTCCCGTCGTCGAGGCGCTGCTCGGCGGCTATTACGTCGTTGACGATCTTGCTGCCGCGCTGTCGGCGCCGGTCGTTGAAGGCGTGACTTACGTGACCCCCGATGGCGCCCGCGTCGCCTGCGGCGGCCTGGTGCGCGTGGGGCTTGATGCCGGCGAGGCTTTGGGTGCCTTGGAGCGCAAGCGCCGCATCCGTGAGCTCGAGGGCCTGGAACCCGATCTGGCTGCCATCTTTGAGCATGCTTCGGACCAAGTCGTCGAGGCCAACGTTGCCGTCGAGGAGGCCCGTGCCGCCGAGGGCGATGCCGCCGGTGAGATCGCCCGTCTTGAGGGCGAGCGCCGCTCGCTGCTCTCCGAGATCGGCCGCTTGGAGCAAAGCGCCAACAATGCCGAGGTCGAGCGCGTGCGCATCTCCAAGCGCCGCGAGCAGGCTGCCGAGGCCGTTCGTGCCGCGCGCCCGCGCGTTGACGAGCTCACCCGTTCGCGTGACGAGGCGCGTGCACAGGCAAGCGACCTGGGTCTCCAGATTGCCGAGGCCAACGATGAGCTCGATCGCGTTCGCCGTGACGATTCCGAGGCCGCCGGTAAGCTCGCCGATGCCAAGGTGCGCCTGGCCCAGACGAGCGAGCGCCTGCGTTCGCTGAAGGGCCGCGTGCCCGACCTTGAGCATCGTCTTGAGGGCATCGACCGTCGTATCCGCGGAACACGCCAGGCTTCGCGCTCGCTCGAGCTGCTGCGCCTGCGCGTCGACCCCATGCACGAACGCTATTCTGCCCTGTTGGAACGCGCGTCGGATTGGGCAGCGCGCCTGCGTGACCAGGCCTCTCTGGAGGAGGCGGACTCCGCTTCGCTCAAGAAGACCATCGAGGATGCCAAGGCAGAGGTTGCCCGCGCTAAGGAGCGAGTCGATACCGCCTCCGCCGCGCAAAACGAGTTCAAGGTCGCGCGTGGCAAGCTCGAGGTGCAGGTCGAGGCTGCCATCAAGGCCATTACCGCCGATGGCACGACGGTGCTCGAGGAAGCGCTCATGCTTCCGGTGCCCACGGACCGCGATGCCGCCGAGCGCGAACTCAACCAGCTTGTGCGCCAGATCAACAACCTTGGTCCCGTTAACCAAGTTGCCATGGAGGAGTACGAGCAGCTCAAGCGCCGCGCCGACTACATCGAGGAACAGCTGGCCGATCTGGAGAGCGCGCGCAAGGCGCTCACCAAGATCACGGTGGCCATTGATCGCAAGATGCGGAAGGCCTTCCTGGTGACGTTTGAGAAGGTCGACGCGAACTTCCGCGAGATCTTCGCTATGCTCTTCCCGGGCGGCCAGGCTCATCTGGAGATGACCGATCCCGAGCATCCTGCCGAGACGGGTATCGAGGTCGTGGCGCAGCCGCGCGGCAAGCGCATCACCAAGATGATGCTCATGTCGGGCGGCGAGAAGAGTCTGACGGCGCTCGCCCTGCTTTTTGCCGTGTACCGCACACGTACGGTTCCGTTCTATGTGCTGGACGAGGTCGAGGCGGCGCTTGATGACGCTAACCTGTCCAAGCTCATCGGAGCCCTCGATGTGCTGCGTTCCGATACGCAGCTCTTGGTTATCTCGCATCAGCGCCGTACTATGGAGGACGCTGACGTCCTCTATGGCGTCTCGATGCAAGCCGACGGCGTCAGTCGCGTCGTCTCGCAAAAACTCGATCGCGAAACCGGAAAGGTCGTGAATGCATAATGGGATTCTTCGATGCTCTCTCGCGCGGACTTGAGCGCAGCCGCGAGGCCCTCAACGAGGTCTTCTACTTTGGCGGTGAGGTCGACGAGGATTTTTGGGAGGACCTGGAGGACACCCTCGTAATGGGTGACATGGGCGCCGAGGTCGCTATCAAGGTCTCCGATGACCTGCGCGATGCCGCGGCCAAGAAGAACCTCAAGACCGCTCCGCAGCTTCGCCGCGCCCTGGCCGAGCAGCTTGAGCAGCACTTTGTGCCCATCGAGCGAGATCCGTTCTCCGATACGCCGAGCTGCGTGCTGTTTGTGGGCATTAACGGTGCCGGCAAGACCACGACGGTCGGTAAGATCGCGAGCGCCATGGCTGCCCGCGGCAAGAACGTGGTGATCGGTTCGGCCGACACCTTCCGCGCCGCCGCCATCGAGCAGCTTGATGTGTGGGGCCAGCGCGCTGGCGTCCCCGTCATCAAGCGCGACCGCGGCTCCGACCCGGCAAGTGTTTGCTACGACGTGCTCGACGAGGCCGACAAGCGCGGCAGCGACCTGGTGCTTATCGATACCGCCGGCCGTCTACACACGAGCCCTGAGCTCATGCGCGAGCTTGCCAAGGTGGTCAATGTGACCCGTAAGCGCGCCGCCAATATGGCCGCCGGTCCCATGCCGGTTTCGGTCGTGCTTGTGATCGACGCCGCGACGGGCCAAAACGGTCTGAACCAGGCGCTCGAGTTTAACGAGGCGCTGGGCCTGGACGGTATTATCATGACTAAGCTCGACGGCACGGCTAAGGGCGGCATCGCCATGGCCGTGGCCGAGAAGCTCAAGCTCCCGATCCTGCGCATCGGCGTGGGCGAGCAGGTCGATGACCTGCAGGAGTTCAATGCCAAAGATTTCTGCCGCGCCCTGGTGGGCGAGTCCAATTAAGGAGTGACTAGTGTTTGATTCCCTGAGCGATCGCCTCAACGACACATTTGACCGCCTGCGCGGCAAGGGCAAGCTGACCGAGGCCGATATTACTTCGGCCATGCGCGATATTCGCATGGCGCTGCTCGAGGCCGACGTTAACTTTAAGGTTGTCAAGGAGTTCGTCGCCAAGACTAAGGAGCGCTGCATGACCGCAGAGGTCATGGAGTCGCTCTCTCCGGCGCAAAACGTCGTCAAGATCGTGCTCGACGAGCTTACCGAGATGCTCGGCTCCACCGAGAGCAAGCTCGTCTTTAGCAACCGTATTCCCAATGTCATCATGCTCGTGGGCCTGCAGGGCTCCGGTAAGACCACGGCTGCCGTAAAGCTGGCCTACCTGCTCAAGAAGCAGGGTCGCTCGCCGTTGCTCGCCGCGTGCGACGTCTACCGTCCCGCCGCTGCCGACCAGCTGGCCACGCTCGGT
Source organism: Collinsella sp. (assembly GCA_019419555.1). GTDB lineage: Bacteria > Actinomycetota > Coriobacteriia > Coriobacteriales > Coriobacteriaceae > Collinsella. Next base: position 40,422 of record DXZR01000009.1, on the reverse strand, counting down.
GGCGAGATCGGCGTGCCAGTCTTCCGCGGTGACGGCGCGCACCCGGTCGACATTGCCAAGGGTGCCATCCAGGAGGCCGTCGACCACCTGCGCGATGTGGTCATCGTCGATACCGCCGGTCGTCTGCAGATCGACGAGCAGATGATGCAGGAGGCCGTGGATATCAAGAAGGCTGTCAAGCCCGATCAGGTGCTGATGGTCGTCGATGCCATGACCGGCCAGGATATCGTCAACGTCGTCTCGACCTTCGCCGAGCGCACCGACTTTGACGGCGTGATCATCTCCAAGCTCGATGGCGACGCTCGTGGCGGCGGCGCGCTTTCCGTGCGCCAGGTGACCGGCAAGCCCATCAAGTTCGTGAGCATGGGCGAGAAACCCGATTCGCTTGAGCCGTTCTACCCCGATCGTATGGCCAAGCGCATTCTGGGTATGGGCGACGTTGTCGGAATTATCGAGAAGGCCCAGGAGGCCGCCGATGCCGAGCAGCTCGAGGCCGCCGAGCGCATGCTGCGCGAGGGCTTCACCATGAATGACATGCTCGACCAGATGAAGGCCGTCAAGAAGATGGGCGGCATGAAGGGCATCCTGGGCATGCTCCCCGGCGGCCAGCGTGCGCTCAACCAGATGGGCGGCAACCTGGACGAGGGCATCTTCGACAAGAACGAGGCCATCATCATGTCGATGACCAAGGAGGAGCGTCTGCGTCCTTCCATCATTAACGGCCAGCGCCGTGCCCGCATTGCCAAGGGCGCCGGCGTGACTCCCACCGAGGTCAATAGCCTTATGAAGCAGTGGGGCGAGATGAACAAGATGATGGGCCGCATGCGCACGATGGCCAATCAGGCTCAGGCCGGCGGCAAGAAGGGCAAAAAGGGCAAGAAGGGCAAGAAGATGCGCATGCCCAATATCCCTGGCCTGGACGCTATGGGTCTGGGCGGCATGGGCGGCCTGGGTACGGGCGGCCCCAAGTCCGATATGGACCTGCTGCGCCAGATGGAAGCGCAGATGCGCAATAAGAAATAACGACTGGTTGAGTCGTGTATGGCGAAGGCCGCCTGGATCGTATTCCAGGCGGCCTTCGCCGTTCGTTCGCAGGTTGTCGCACGCGCGGAAGCGTGTTGACGTTGAGATGCTTGCCGTTAGTGGCAGCCGCAGCCCTCGTGGCCCTCGTGCTCGTGATGGCCGTGGCAACCACAGGATTCGCCGTGCTCATGGGCGTGCTCGTGGTCATGGCCATGGCAGTCGCAGGTGGCCTCGTCGTTCTGTGCGAGCGTGCCGGCAATGAGGGCCTCGACGCAGGCATCGCAGCTGCCCTGGGCGCCCGCATAGACCGTGATGCCGGCTTGGGCAAGCGCGTTGATAGCGCCGCCGCCGATACCGCCGCAAATGAGCGTGTCAACGCCACCGTTGGCAAGCAGGCTCGCCAAGGCGCCGTGGCCGGTGCCACCGGTGCCTACGACCTGCTCGTTGAGCACCTTGCCATCCTGGATGTCGTAGATCTTGAACTGCTCGCTGCGGCCAAAGTGCATAAAGATGTTGCCGTTGTCGTACGTCGTTGCCGCCCTCATGGTGCCGACCTCCTTTGCTGGCCATGCGGCCGTCGTCGTGGCGATGGGGGAGTACGCGATATTGCCGCCCGCGATGACGAGCGCTCGTCCGTTGACCAGCGCTTCGGCCACCTTGCGATGCGCGCGGCTGCAAATGGCCGCCACCGTTGCGCGGGCGATGCCCATCTGCTGGGCGACCGCCTCTTGGTTGAGACCTTCCAGGTCGCACAGGCGCAGCACCTCAAGCTCGTCGACGGTCATGTCGATGGCATCACCGCTGGCCAGGCCATCGGGGGTAAAGCCGCGGTATTCGGGGATGATCCCGACGCGGCGCAGTTTTTCGCGTCTTCCTGCCATGCACACTCCTTATCTGACATATGTCAACAATAGGATAACGCGTTAGTCGTTGGGCGCAAGGCATTTCTGTCATATGTCAGAAAAAGGCTAAGATGCCTCGTTGCCGCATGCGGAGCCGCGCTGCCGTGCATTGCGTGTGCCGGACTAAGTGTCCAATTCGACACTCGCGCGCCTGGGCTACAATAAATCTCGCTTATAGGCGACTGACAGGAGGGTCAATGAGCAAAGCTGATCAGCAGTTTGTAACCATGTGCCGCGATATCTTGGACCATGGCACCACCACCGAGGGCCAAAAGGTCCGTCCGGTGTGGGAGGACGGCACCCCTGCCTATACCATTAAAAACTTTGGTGTCACGGCGCGCTATGATCTGCGCGAGGAGTTCCCCGCGCTCACCCTGCGTCGTACGGCGCTTAAGTCTGCCATGGACGAGATTCTGTGGATCTATCAAAAGAAGTCCAATAACGTGCATGATCTCAACAGCCATATCTGGGATGAGTGGGCCGATGAGACCGGTTCCATCGGTAAAGCCTACGGCTATCAGATTGGTCAGAAGAGCCATTACGCCGAGGGCGACTTCGACCAGATGGACCGTGTGCTGTACGACCTTAAGCACACGCCGTATAGTCGCCGCATTATGACCAATACGTACGTGTTTAGCGATCTGTCCGAGATGCACCTTTATCCGTGCGCCTATAGCGTGACCTATAACGTGACGCAGCGTCCTCAGGACGACAAGCCGACGCTCAACATGATTCTCAACCAGCGCAGCCAGGACATTTTGGCCGCGAACAACTGGAACGTGTGCCAGTACGCCATTTTGCTGATGATGGTCGCGCAGTCGGTCGATATGATTCCCGGTGAGCTGCTGCACGTGATCGCCGACGCCCATATCTATGATCGTCATGTCGATATCGTCCGCGAGCTTATCGAGCGTCCGCAGTTTGCGGCACCCAAGGTAACGCTCAACCCCGATGTGCATGACTTCTATGCGTTTACGACCGATGACCTGATCGTCGAGGGCTATGAGCACGGCCCGCAGGTCAAGAACATTCCCATTGCGGTGTAGGTGGTGCTCATGACGTGTAAGCTATCTGCTATCGTCGCCGTGTGTGACGATTGGGGCATTGGGTGCGAGGGCGACATGGTGGTGTCCAATCGCGCCGATATGCGCCATTTTGTGGCCTGCACCAAGGGCTGCCCGGTTATCATGGGACGCAAGACCCTGCTGAGTTTTCCCGGCGGGCGTCCGCTCAAGAACCGCCGCAATATCGTGCTCACCCGCGACGAGAGCTTTGCCCCCGAGGGCATCGACGTGGTGCATAGTATCGACGAGGCGCTCGCCGCGGTTGCCGATGAGCCCGTTGCCTGGGTGATCGGTGGCGGCGATGTCTATCGGCATTTTTTGCCGTATTGCGTCGAGGCCGAGGTCACGCATAACCACTGCGTCCATGTCGTGGATACGTACTTTCCCGATTTGGAAGCCGATCCTGCGTGGGAGATTGCGCAGCGTAGCGGGGTCGCGACGATTGCCGCCGGTGAGGGTGACGAGGGCGTCGATTATGAGTTCGTGACGTATCGTCGCATCGAGGCGTAAATCGTCTGGCGTGAACGGTATCATCGGGTTGATTGAATGCATGGGGCGGCGCTTAGCGTCGCCTCGTTTGGTATAGATGTGCTGTAAAGAAGGGTGCGGGCTGGCTGCTATGACTGATGCCGTTGAGGTTCTGCGAATTGATTCGCTCGAGGACGAGCGGCTCGATGCCTACGTGCGACTGACCGAGCGTGAGCTTCGCTGCGTGCTGGAGCCGCAGAAGGGCATTTTTATCGCTGAGAGTGCCAAGGTCATCGAGCGTGCGGTTCGCGCCGGATATGAGCCGGTGAGCTTTCTTCTGGGCGAGCGCTGGCTCGACCAGATGATGCCGCTGTTTGACCAGCTTGTCGTGCGCGAGGGAGCGGGTCCGGTTCCCGTGTTCGTGGCCTCCATGGAGCTCATGGAGCAGTTGACGGGCTTTAACGTGACGCGCGGCGCGCTGGCGGCGTTCCGTCGCCCGCGTCAGATTCCGGTTGATGAGTTCTTGGGCGGCGTTGTCGAGGCGGCGGGGGGTCGTCCGGTGCGCGTGTGCGTGCTTGAGGGTATTGTCGATCACACCAATGTTGGCGCGATTTTCCGCTCGGCTGCCGCATTGAACGTTGACGGTATTTTGGTCAGCCCGACGTGCTGCGATCCACTGTATCGTCGCTCGGCCCGCGTGAGCATGGGCACCGTGTTTCAGGTGCCGTGGACGCGCATTGGCAGCGAGGCTCGTGTGTGGCCGCATGATGGTCTGAGCGCGTTGCACGATGCCGGTTTTTCGTGTGCCGCTATGGCGTTGACGGACGACTCTGTTTCGCTTGATGATCCTGTACTGCGGAAGATTGATCGCTTGGCGATTTTTATGGGCACCGAGGGTGCCGGCTTGGGCGCCAAGACCATTGCCGGCTGTGACCACGCGGTGCGCATTCCGATGGCGCACGGGGTCGATTCGCTCAACGTGGCCGCGGCGAGCGCCGTCGCCTTTTGGCAGCTGTGCCCGCACGTGAGCAATGAGTATCACTACCAGCCGGGTTTGTATCACTAGGCAGATATTTTGCACTGGGCTCTGATTCGGGGTGTTTCGGTCGACGCCGGTCAGTGCTAAGCTGGTATTTGCTTTGGTCTTAAATTGCCGTTTTGTTGTTTAACATAAGTTGGCGGGGAGGGCGTGTGGCTAAGAAATCTACGGCTATCGATGTAACGCAGGGTGTCATTTGGCAACAGCTGCTGTCGCTGTGCGTTCCCATCTTTTTTAGTTCGTTTTTTCAGCAGGCCTACACGCTTATCGGTACGTATATCGTTGGCCAGTTTGGCGGCAAGCTCGCGCTGGGTGGCATTCAAGCCACGATGGTGCTCACCGAGCTCTGCATTGGCTTTTGCGTTGGCGTCGGCGCCGGCTGCGCGGTCATTACCGGTCAGTATTTTGGCCAGCACGATGATGAGCGACTGAGTCGTTCGGTCCATACAGCCATGACGCTCGCGCTGGTGGGCGGTATCGCTTTCTCGATTCTTGGCATAGTGTTCGTTGAGCCCATGCTGGTGCTTATGAACACGCCGCATGAACTATTGGCCGAGGGCGTGGCCTATGCTCGCTGTTATTTTGCCGCGATGGTTGCGGCACTGCTGCTTAATATGGGAACCGCACTGCTGCGTGCCGTGGGCGACACGCGCGGCCCCGCCGTGATCATTGCCTCTGGCTGCCTGGTTAACGTGGTGCTGGATATCATTTTTGTCGCTGTGTTGCATATGGAGGCGCTGGGCTGCGGCATCGCGGTGGCGCTGACCATTTGCTCCAATGCAACGATGATCGTGTTGCGCATGATGCGCGCTCCGGGTGCATGGCGTCTTTCGCTGTCTAAGCTCGGTATCGATCGCGGTATTTGCAAGAGTATGATCTCGTGTGGTCTGCCACTCGGTTTTCAATCGGCTGCCTATTCGATCTCGAACGTGCTGATCCAGGTATCGGTTAATTCGTTTGGCGCCGATGTCACGACTGCTTGGGGTCTATCTGGGCGCCTGGATGGCATTATCTGGATGGTGACCGAGGCGCTCGGCGTATCGATCACTACGTTCTCGGCGCAGAACTTTGGCGCGCGCAACTACGAGCGCATGCGCAAGGGCTACCATACGTCGCTCGTGCTGTCGTTTATGCTCATTGGTGGCCTGTCTGCCGTGCTGCTGGTGTTCTCGGGCCCGCTGTCGCGTTTGTTTGTCGACGATGCTTTGATTTCGGCGTACACCACGACTATCCTCCATTTCATTGCGCCGTTCTATGCGATTTTCTCGATTATCGAGAACGCCTCGGGTTCCATCCGCGGCGCCGGCGTGAGTTTGCAGCCTATGATGCTCACCATCTTTGGCACCGTTGTCTTGAGGGTGATCTGGGTGTTTGCGATCATGCCCTTCGATCCGTCGCTCGAGCATCTACTGCTGGTCTACCCCGTAACGTGGCTCATTACGGCCACGATGTTCACCATCTACCACCACAGCGGCAACTGGCTCGGCCGCGCCACCGCCTAGCCATTCGGGACGTCCCCAATGGCTAGTATTCGATGCCTTGGCGGGCTAGGAGTCCTTCGTCGAAGTAGTGTTTGATGGGGCGCATTTCGGTGACAAGGTCGGCGAGGTTCGCGAGGGGCAGCAGGCCGCGGCCGGTTAGCACGAGCTCCGTGGTGGCGGGCTTCTGCGCGATCAGCCCCTCCACATCCTTGCGCGTTACAAAGCCGCGGCGCATCGCTTCGCCGAGTTCGTCCAGGATGAGCACATCGACCTGCGAGATCTGCTCGCGTGCTAGCTCCAGAATCTGTGCCGCGCAGGCCTCGGGCGTGTCGCGGTCGGCTTGTACGATGCGCAGACCCAAACGGGGCGCCGCATCATGCTCGGCGCAGTGAAGTTTCTTGGCAAACTGCAGCCTAAGAACGTCGAGTCCGTAGCCCGTCGCGCGCAGCGCGAGCCCCAGCGCAGCCGTCGTCTTGCCCTTGCCGTCGCCTGTATAGATTTGAACCTTGCCGACTTACAGTGATGCCATCTCTGTCCTTTCGTGCCCGGCGTCGGTTTATCGCCGGCCGGGTTGGGTATTCTAGTTAGCATTATCAACCCCAGTAGATGGAGTTCAAGCAGATGGAGATGGATGACAACAAGCGTAGACGGAATATGATCCTCTACGTGCTCATCGCCTTCGTCGTCTACCTCGTGCTCTCGACCGTTCTGTTCCCTAACATCGGTCACACGCAGCAGATTACGAAGACCGATTACTCGACGTTTGTCAAAGCGCTCGATAAGAAGAGTGTCGACAAGGTCGAGTACAACACGGACGATTACTCGATTTATTACACCAAGAAGGGCGAGGACGAGAACATCGCCTATAAGACGACCGGTGTGCCGAACGATGCGGGCTTTACCGATCGCGTGCTTGAGTCTGGCGCTTCGCTGGAGTCGGTCGTTCCCGATAAAAACTCGGGTTTGATGACCTACTACCTGCTCACGCTCATTCTTCCCATGGCGATTTTCTTCCTCATCGGTTGGTGGCTCAACCGCCGCATGAAGAAGGCTATGGGCGATGACGGCCCGTCGATGAACTTTGGCGGCGGCGGTTTTGGCGGCGGCGGACTGGGTAAGTCCGGCGCGCGCGTGATCGCCTCCAAGGACGTGGGCGTGACCTTTAAGGACGTCGCCGGCCAGGAAGAGGCCAAGGAGTCCCTCAAGGAGGTCGTCGACTTTCTGGAGAAGCCGCAGCGCTACGAGGAGATTGGCGCCAAGCTGCCGCGCGGTGCTCTCCTTGTTGGCCCTCCGGGTACCGGTAAGACCCTGCTAGCCAAGGCTGTTGCCGGCGAGGCTGGTGTTCCGTTCTTTAGCATTTCGGGTTCTGAGTTCGTCGAGATGTTCGTCGGCCGTGGCGCCGCCAAGGTGCGTGACCTTTTTAAGCAGGCCAAGGAAAAGGCCCCGTGCATCGTGTTTATCGACGAGATCGATACCATCGGTAAGAAGCGCGATGGCGGCGGTTTTAGCGGCAACGACGAGCGTGAGCAGACGCTCAATCAGTTGCTGACCGAGATGGATGGCTTCGATAACCACAAGGGTATCGTTGTCCTTGCCGCAACCAATCGCCCCGACAGTCTCGATCCGGCGCTGCTGCGCCCCGGTCGTTTTGACCGCCGCATCCCCGTCGAGTTGCCCGATCTGACCGGCCGTAAGAACATCCTCGAGCTTCACGCCAAGAGTGTGAAGACCGAGCCGCCGATCGATCTGACCGCGATTGCCCGCGCCACGCCCGGTGCCTCGGGCGCCGACCTGGCCAATATCATCAACGAGGGCGCCCTGCGCGCCGTTCGCGAGGGTCGCAAGCGTGCAACCCAGGACGACTTCGAGGAGTCGGTGGAGGTCGTCATTGCCGGCCAACAGCGTAAGTCCACGGTGCTTTCCGACCACGAGAAGCAGGTCGTTTCCTACCACGAGATCGGCCATGCTATCGTCGCTGCCCGCCAAAAGGGTTCCGCGCCGGTTACCAAGATAACCATCGTGCCGCGCACGAGCGGTGCTCTTGGCTATACCATGCAGGTCGAGGAGGACGAGCGCTTCCTGACGACACGCCAGGAGGTCTTGGACAAGCTCGCCGTCTACTGCGGCGGCCGTGCGGCCGAGGAACTCATCTTTGGCGAGATGACGACCGGTGCCGCCAACGATATCGAACAGGCCACCAAGCTTGCCCGTAACATGGTGACGCGCTTTGGTATGTCCGACGAGTTTGGCATGATGGCGCTCGGTACCGTGCAGAACGCGTATCTCAATCAGGACACGTCGCTCACCTGCGCCCCTGGTACGGCCGAGCGTGTGGACGCGATTGTCGCTAAGCTGATCGAGGACGCGCACGATCGCGCCCTGCAGATCCTCAAGGAAAACAAGTTCAAGCTCCATGAGCTGGCTCGTTATCTGTACAAGAAGGAGACCATCACGGGTGAGGAGTTCATGAACCTCCTCACGCGCGAGAATCCGCTGATGCCCAAACAACAGTAACGCCGCGGTCGAGCCAGTAAACGCCGACGCCCCATTTGAGCAGCTTTCTCAAATGGGGCGTTTTGCTTGAGAGGGATGGAAATGAAGATCGTGGTGAGCGCCTGCTTGATGGGCGAGAGCTGCAAGTATAACGGGCTTGACAACTATCGTCGCGAGTTGGTCGAGGCCTGCGAGCGTACAGGGACTGAGGTCCTCTTGGTGTGCCCTGAGGTCTTTGGCGGCCTGCCCACGCCGCGCAGGCCGTCCGAGATTGTGAACGGCGAGGTCCGTACCTGCGAGGGTACCTCGGTCGATCGCGAGTTTCGCCTGGGCGCTCAACGTGCGCTCGACATGTGCGAGCAGGCGGGCGGCCCGTCCGAGATCGTTGCGTGCATTTTGCAGGATCGCAGTCCGTCGTGCGGCGTGGGCCATATCTACGACGGATCCTTCAGCGGCACGCTCACAACAGGTAACGGTGTCTTCGTTGACCTGCTCCTGCGCCACGGCTACCGCGTTATCCCGGCTAGCGAGTTCGACTCGAGCATGTTACGGCAATAAAAAACCGCCACAAAGGTATTGTCCCCTTTGTGGCGGTTTTGGTCGGTTAGGCCAGGATAGAATGGCCGTAGGCGTTGGCGGCCTTGATGGCGGCGGCGAACTTTTCGTCGGTGAAGGGCTCCGGGTTGCCTTGCTTCCACTCGTTGGTGGCGTGCGCGTATTCGCACAGGGCCGGGATATCTGCCTCGGTAAGGCCAACCTGCTCAAGCGTTACGGGCAGCCCCATCTGCTTGTTAAAGGCGGCGTAGCGCTCAAGGTTCTCGGTATCGCCCGTATAGGCAAACAGTACCAGCACGCCCAGGCTCACGACCTCGCCATGCAGGTAGGTGCCCTCACGCGGAATGCTGCAGGTGGCGTTGTAGAACGCGTGCGCCACGCTCGAGTTGTAGTAATAATCGTTCTGGTTGGTCAGGTTCGAGACATAGCCCGTGTTGACAACGATGTCGAGCGCGATCTGCTTGACGGCCTCGCTCGACAGATTCTGGCGCACATCCTCAAGACCCTGCACACCATAGGTAAACAGCGGCTCGGAGCAGGTGTGGGCGAGTGCCAGGCCAAGACCGGCGGTGTGCTCCAAATTACCGGCGCTCGTGGCGTACTCGACCTCGGGCTGCTTGGACAGGGCATCGCCTACACCGGCCCAGAAGTACTCTGCTGGCGCCTCGGCGATGATCTTGGGGTTGATGAAGATGTGCGCGGGGCGGTTGGGGTACGAATAGCCCTCGAGCGAGCCGTCGTCGTTGTAGACAACGGCAATGGCGGTCGCGGCGGAGCAGTTGGAGCAGATCGTCGGCACGGTAAAGACGATCTTCTTGAGCTCGATGGCCGCCGTCTTGACGGTATCGAGCGCCTTGCCGCCGCCGCAAGCAATGAGCACGTCGGCTTCCTGGCAGGCGGGGGAGTTTACGACCTTGGCGATATTGGCACGCGTACTGTTGGTACCGTAGACGCGCGTCTCCAGGACCTCGACATCGGTACCTTCAAGTGCCGCCTCGATTCCCGGCAGCGCCGCAGCCAGGGCTCGCTTGCCGCCAATGATGGCGACTTTCTTCGCGCCGTACTCCGCCAGTGCAGTTGGCAGCTTGGTAAAGCAATCCTCGCCAACGGTGTAGTCGCTCATTCCAATTGTGCGCATAGCAGCCTTCTTTCGTTCGATAAAGTGCTTTCAGGTATTTTGCTCCTAGTGAAGGCTTGTAATAGCGAGAAATTTCGAACGTATAAAACCAGTGTTGAGGGTTTTTTGCCGACGCGGAACGTGCTAGCATACACCGTATAAGCGTTGATGGGGACGAGTAGTCGGCCGTCCGCATGCTACAGAGAGCGGGAAGCGCTGAGAACCCGTGCATGCGACCGATGAAAATCACCCCGGAGCTGCGGTCCCAACGGACGTGCCGCGCAGACACGTCTTAGTAGATATCGCCGAGATGGTCGTCGATACAGGCCAGCCGAGTAACGGATGCGAGCGCGCGAATACGCGGGCGAGGGCATCTAAGCTGGGTGGTTAAACGAAGAGCTTTTGCGGGCGTACAGCTCGTTTTGTGGCGCTTCGTCCCAGCTTGTAGGGACGGGCGCTTTTTTGGTGCCCAACGGGCGTGTGCGCCCATGACATGAAAGGGGTACCGTGGCAAACGAGTACAAGCAGACGATGAATCTGCCCAAGACCGGTTTTCCCATGCGTGCCGGTCTTTCCAAGTCCGAGCCCAAGCGACTCAAGGACTGGCAGGACAACAAGGTCTACGAGCAGGTTCTGAAGAAGAACGAGGGTCACAAGAAGTTCGTGCTGCACGACGGTCCTCCGTACGCCAACGGCCCGATTCACATCGGCCATGCCATGAACAAGATCTCCAAGGACATGATCAACCGTTACTGGATGATGCAGGGCTATGAGGTTCCCTATGTTCCCGGTTGGGACTGCCATGGCCAGCCGATCGAGCATAAGGTCGAGGAGAAGCTCGGCACCGAGAAGTTCAACCAGACCTCCACGGCTAAGATCCGTGAGCTTTGCAATAAGTTCGCTGTCGAGAACATCGAGCTGCAGAAGGCCGGCTTCCGTCGCCTGGGCGTGCTCGGCGATTGGGACAACCCCTATCTGACGCTCTATCACCAGCATGACGCCGCCGACATCGATGTTTTCAAGGCCATGTTCGACAAGGGCATGATCTATCGCGGTCACAAGCCCGTCCACTGGTGCAAGCACTGCCATACCGCACTTGCTGAGGCCGAGATTGAGTACTCCGACGAGACGAGCCCGTCCATCTTCGTGCGCTTTGAGATGACCTCCAAGCCCGCCGGCCTCGAGAACTTCGACGGCCCGGTTGACTTTATCATCTGGACGACCACGCCGTGGACCATCCCCTCCGACCAGGCAGTTTCTCTCAAGCCCGGTGCCGCCTACGTCGCCGTTGAGCACGACGGCCGCGCCGAGGTCATGCTCGAGGACCTAGCTCCCAAGTGCTGCGAGGAGTTTGGCTGGGAGTACACCCCGGTTGTGGTCGACGGCAAGCCCTATGTGGTTCCCGCCGAGACCTTCCATCACATTCACTATAAGCAGCCGATCTTTGACGGTGTCGAGGGCGTTGCGCTGTTGGCCGATTACGTCGGTGTCGATGACGGTACCGGTATCGTCCACAACTCGCCCGGTCACGGCGTCGACGACTACTTCGCCTGCCTCAAGGAGGGCATCACCGACATTTGCATGCCGGTCGATGACGACGGCAAGTTCTACACCGGCGAGGAGTTTGGCACCGGCGGCCCCTTCAGCGGCATGGATACCGACGAGGCCAACCCGCACATCATCGAGTTCCTGCGCGAGCGCGGCACCCTGGTCCTCGAGAAGAAGATCACGCACAGCTATCCGCACTGCTGGCGCTGCAAGCACCCGGTGCTCTTCCGTGCTACCGACCAGTGGTTTGTCTCGATGGACAAGACTGGTTTGCGCGAGCAGGCTGGTAAGGAGGTTCGCGAGAACGTCAAGTGGTATCCGGCTCACGCCGCCAACCGCATCGGCGCCATGGTTGAGCAGCGTCCCGACTGGTGCATCAGCCGTCAGCGCAACTGGGGCGTGCCTATCCCCAGCTACACCTGTGCCGACTGCGGCGAGAAGGTCATGAACGACGCTACGCTCGACGCCGTCATCAAGCTCTTCCACGAGAAGGGCTCCGACGCCTGGTTCACCGACGCTCCCGAGAGCTACCTGGGCGAGGCCTGCGTCTGCCCCAAGTGCGGCGGCCATCACCTCACGGCCGATAAGGACATCCTCGACGTGTGGTGGGATTCCGGCGTCTCCTGGAAGGCCGTCTGCGAGTACCGTCCCGAGCTGGAGTATCCGGCGGATGTGTACCTCGAGGGCTCCGACCAGCATCGCGGTTGGTTCCAGAGCTCGCTGCTCACTTCGGTAGGCGCCAACGGCCATGCTCCCTACAAGGCGGTCGTCTCGCAGGGCTTCACGCTCGACGGCCAGGGCCGCAAGATGTCCAAGTCGCTCGGCAACGTCATCGACCCCAATAAGGTCTGTGACGAGATGGGCGCCGACATCATCCGCCTGTGGGTTGCTTCCGTTGACACCAGCTCCGACGTGTCCATCGACCACGAGATTCTTGCCCGTACGTCCGATGCCTACCGTCGTTTCCGCAACACGCTGCGCTTCCTGCTTTCCGAGCTCGAGGGCCAGTTTGAGCCTGAGACCGACGGTGTCGCCTTTGCCGACCTGCTGCCGCTCGACAAGCTCATGGTTGCCCGTCTGACCCAGGTTCAGGCCGAGGTCGACGACGCTTACTCTTGCTACGAGTTCCCGCGCGCTTACCGTGCGCTTTATGACTTCGTGGTTACCGAGCTTTCCAACGTGTACCTCGACGCCCTGAAGGACCGCCTGTACTGCGACAAGCCTGGCTCGCTCGAGCGCCGCAGCGCCCAGACCGTGCTGGCCGAGCTCTTCTCGATGCTCATGCGCGATCTGCAGCCGATTTTGTCCTACACCGTCGACGAGGCCATGGCCTACGCGCCTGCCGGCTGCGTCGACCACCAGAAGTACGCCGCGCTGCTCGATTGGTATAAGTCGCCTATCACGGTCGACGAGGCCAATGAGTTCGAGGGCGTGCTCGAGGCTTCACTCGAGCTCCGTAGCGCCGTGACCAAGGCCCTTGAGGATGCCCGCTCCGTCGGCACCTTCACTAAGAGCCAGCAGGTCCGCGTCAAGGCGGTCGTTCCCGCCGAGATGTACGCGCTGCTGACCGGCGACAAGGCGGTCGACCTGGCCGAGTTCTACATCGTTTCCGATGTTGAGCTGACCCAGGGCGAGGAGCTCTCCGTTGCCATCGAGGCTGCCGAGGGCGAGTGCTGCGACCGTTGCTGGAATTACCGCACCACCGTCGGCGAGTACAACGGTCACGCACATATCTGCAAGCGCTGCGCTGACGCGCTGTAGGTTACGGCGTTCGTAGAACGCCGTAACCTACCGACGCTGCAAACGCTCCTAAGCGGCAATCTGACGTTCAATCGTCGGTCGCGTACCAAAGTACGCTTCCCTCCTCTTTCACGTCACCTTGCTCGCTTAGGGACGTTTTCGCTGTTGATGACGGTAATGCGGCGTTTCTATGGACCTAGTCGTTGGGGACGTTCTTAAACGACTAGTCAAACAAGAACGTCCCCAACGACTACCTGTGTCATATTTAAGCGGCATTCTGTTTTTCGGAATGTCGCTTTCGTTTTGTGCTGGTTATTTCGCTTGCGTTGGTGGATATGTCGTGCGCTCTGCGTATGGCAATATAAGATGGTTAATTGCGTTCAACGGAATCCGATTGTTCTGAGGGCAGGGGATTGATTTGGGTCGTACTGGGGATATGACGCCGCCTTTGGGTTGGCGGTTGGGTGTTGCTGGTGGGGTGGCGCTGGTTGTGCTGCTTGTTGACCAGTTGACCAAGCTTGCGGTTCGTGCCGTGGGCGATGCACTGCATGTGACCGTCATCCCCGGCGTGATCGACTTCCTGTTTGTCCGCAATATCGGCGCTGCCTTTAGCATGGGCGAGGGGCATGGCATCGCGTTTGCCGTGTTGGCGCTGGCGGTCATTGTCGCTATTGCCGTGTACCTCGTTCGTGCACCTCATCTCGCCCATCTTGAGGTTGTGGGCATGGCGATGGTTGCGGGCGGTGCTATCGGCAACGCTATCGATCGTTTGGCCTTTGGCTTCGTGACCGATTTTATTGCCACCACCTTCATCGACTTTCCCGTCTTCAATGTGGCCGATATCGGCATTACGGTCGGTGTTGTGCTGGCGCTTATCGGTTACATTTTCTTGAGTCCCGCCGCTCGCGAGGTCGATGCGACTGCTGAGCTCAATGCCCGTGATGAGGCCCGCGCTAAGCGCAAAGCCAAGCAGCGTGGGGAGCGTGCCCGCAAGATTCGCGAAAGGAATGAGCGTTAATGGCCGACATCCATATTCTTGTTGCCGACGATTGCTCTGGCCAGCGTCTCGACGGCTTTCTGGGTGCCAACGACGGCTGCCCCACGCGCTCTGCCTGCGCGCATTTGATCGAGGGCGGCGCCGTAATCGTGAACGGCGAGACCTGTCTGTCAAAAAAGTATGCCGTACGCGCCGGTGACCGCATCTCGGTCGACCTGCCCGAGCCGCACGATCCCACCGATGTGATTCCCGAGGCCATCCCGCTCGACATTCGCTATGAGGACGACTATCTCATTGTGCTCTCCAAGCAGCGCGGGCTGGTGTGCCATCCCGCCCACGGCCACGAGAGCGGCACGCTTGCGAACGCCTTGGTCTACCACTGCGGTATCGATCATCTTGGTACCGTGCAGGGTGAGGACCGCCCCGGCATCGTGCATCGCCTGGATCGCGATACCTCGGGCCTTATGCTCGCGGCAAAAGACGACGACACCCAGCGCGCGCTTCAAAATCTCATTCGCACGCGTACGCTCGACCGCCGCTATATCACGCTTGTCCACGGGCACATCGCCATGGACGAGGGCACCATCAATACCGGTATTGCCCGATCGACGCGCGACCGTGTCAAGATGGCGGTTTCTGACGATCCTTTCGCCCGCCAGGCCATTACGACCTTTAAGGTCCTCGAGCGCTTCGATTCCATGCGTTTTGACGACGGCTATACGCTCGTTGAGTGCCATCTGTTTACCGGTCGCACGCACCAGATTCGCGTGCATATGCGTCATATCAACCACGCCTGCGTGGGCGATCCACTCTACGGCAAGTGCGATGCGCGCGCCGACCAGGGCCTGACCAGGCAGTTCCTTCATTCCTGGCGCGTGGCGTTCGACCATCCCGTGACGGGGGAGCGCATTGAGTGCCGCGACGAGTTGCCGTGGGATCTCGCTGCGGTTCTCGACGATCTGGCTCCGCGCTCGCTCGGTCGCACGGCCGTTGGAGATGAAATCGTTCCGCAGCTCGGTCTTCTCGAAGCCTAGCCAGTATTAGGTGGTTTCTTGAACTCGGTAAGCCTGCGGTAAGATATACGATTGTTTACGTTACGCGTTGCTGGGAGCCTGCATGCTCGCCTTTTTACAAACCAACACACCCATCGTGATCTTCAACCAGATTGTCGTCACGCTGCTCACGGTCTGCTTTCTGTACCAGGTGGTCTTCTTTGTCATTGGCGCTCTTCGTGGCGAGGTCGCGCCTCCCAAGGCCAAAAAACTCCATCGCTATGCCTTTTTTATTGCGGCGCATAATGAGGAGGCCGTGATCGCCAACCTTGTTCGCTCCATCAAGGACCAGGATTATCCGTCCGAGCTCATCGAGGTTTTCGTGGTCGCCGATGCCTGCACCGACAACACGGCGCAGCTCGCGCGCGAGGCCGGTGCCATTGTTTACGAGCGCAATGACCTGGCCCGCAAGGGCAAGAGCTGGGTCATGGACTTTGGCTTCGACCGCATTCTCAACGAGTATCCCGACACGTTTGAGGGCTACTTTATCTTCGATGCCGATAACGTTATCTCCCGCGATTACGTTTCCAAGATGAATGATGCCTTTGACCAGGGCTTCCATGTGGTCACGAGCTATCGCAATTCCAAGAACTTCGGCAGCTCGTGGATCTCGGCAGCTAATGCCACGTGGTATCTACGCGAGGCGCGCTTCCTCAACAACGCGCGTAATATCTGCAAGACGTCCTGCGCCGTTTCGGGTTCGGGTTACCTTATCTCGTCAAGCGTTATCGAGGGCATGCACGGTTGGCAGTTCCACACGCTGACCGAGGACATTCAGTTCACTACGTTCTGCGCTATTCACGGTATTCGCATTGGCTATGCGCCGGCGGAGTTCTTTGACGAGCAACCCGTGACGTTCAAGGCATCCTGGAAGCAGCGTATGCGCTGGACCAAGGGCTTTTACCAGGTGTTCTTTACCTACGGTAAGCATCTGGTCAAGTCGACGTTCCGCTATCATCGCTTTGCCGCCTACGACATGTTCATGACGATCGCCCCGGGTATGCTGCTATCGCTGATCTCGATGCTCGCTAATGCGACGTTCTTGATTGTGGGTGGCCTTTCGCATGGTTTCTTGGCTACCGAAGTCGAGATGCAGGCGTGCGCCGCTTCGCTCATTATGACCTTCGCCATGATGTATCAGACCTTCTTTATCCTGGCGCTGCTCACGACTATCTTTGAGTACAAGCACATTCACTGCGCGCAAAAGTGGCGTCTGGTGACTAACCTGTTTACCTTCCCGATCTTTATGTTCAGCTATATCCCCATCACGGTGGCCGCGCTGTTCCTGAAGGTCGACTGGGTTCCTACCCAGCACGCCGTCAACGTTACCCTTGACGAGGTCATGCAAGGCGCCAAATAACCACCACCAAAACCACCGCAAAGGGGACAGGCACCTTTGTGGTGGTTTTTGCTTTTGCGATGCAGCTCGAGGAGGAGTCCGATGGTCTATATCCCGTTTTGGATTTGCATCTTTGCCGGCGTGGCAATTGATGCCCTAGAGCGACGGTTTCCCAATGGGCTTGCCGGCGCATGTGCCGTGGCGGCGTTGGCGGGCGTTTGGCTCGACCTCGGTTTGAACACAGCGCTTGACCACGCCGGTCTTGCGGTCATCGTCTACCTTGCCCTTGTGCTCACTGAGTCGCTCTGGCGGCGCCTTCGCCACGCGCCGGGCATCGGCATGGGGGATGCCAAGGCGCTCTTCGCGCTTTGCACGCTCGACCCTATGGGTGGCATCGTGGCATTTGCCGTCGCACTCCTGGCCCTGGCCCTCTCCTGCCTCTTCACAAAATCGCGCTCCCTGCCATTGCTCCCGTTTTTAGTGCCGATTTTTGCCATAATCGAGGTCGTGGGCTGCACTTTGTAACCGATTGCGCATCCTTCTTAAGGAGCATGCCATGGCAACTAATCAAGAAACGGCCGTCATTAAGGCGCGCATGGACCGTATTCCCTCGGCGTTGTCGCCCGAGCTTGTCGAGCGCATTGCCGCCGATCGTGCTTCGGGCTATGTCAACCCGTATCGTTGCAACGACGATCAGGTCATTCGTCGTATTGATCGCGCCGCCGACAAAGGCACGCTTATGCGTCCGGCGTTTATGCGCGATACTGAAAAGATACTTCATCTTCCGGCGTACACCCGTTATGCAGGCAAAACGCAGGTCTTTAGCTTCCGTAGCAATGACGATCTGTCACGCCGCGGTTTGCACGTGCAGCTCGTCTCCCGCATTGCGCGCGATATCGGTCGCGCCCTGGGGCTCAATTGCGATCTGATCGAGGCGATTGGCCTGGGTCACGACTTGGGACACACGCCTTTCGGCCATGCCGGCGAGCGCTTCCTCAACGATATCTATCATGAGCGTACGGGGCGTTATTTTTTCCATAACGTGCAGTCGGTCCGCGTGCTCGACGCACTGTACGGCCGCAACGTGTCGCTCCAGACGCTCGACGGCGTGCTATGCCATAACGGCGAGTACGAGCAACGTGTGTTTGAGCTCTCGGACATGGGCTCCTTTGACCAGTTTGACCAGACGGTTGAGGATTGCATTGCCACGGGCTATAGCGCAATTGAGCATCTGCGTCCCATGACGCTCGAGGGCTGCGTCGTTCGCATCTCGGATATTCTTGCCTACGTCGGTCGTGACCGTCAGGATGCGATCGCGGCGGGCCTGCTTTCGCCCGACGCTTTTGATGATGGCCGGGGCGGTGCCTACAACAGTTGGATCCTCACGCATGCCTCCATCGATATCGTTGAGCACAGCTATGGTAAGCCGCGCATCGGGATGAGCGAGGACCTGTTTGAGGAAATTCGCCGAGCCAAGCGCGAGAACTACGAGAAGATCTATAGCAAGGGCGGTATCGAAGGCGATTCCGAGGCGGAGCTGCGCGAGGCGTTCGTAAAGCTCTACGACCGTTGCCTGCGGGATCTTAACAGTGGCGACGAGTCCTCTTACATCTTTAAGCACCATATTTCGCGCATTGAGCAGCAGCTTTCCTACTATGATCGCACCTATGCCTGGCAGGACGACAAGGATCAAGCCGTGGTGGATTATATCGCGAGCATGACGGACGGTTATTTCTGCGAGCTGACGAGCAAGCTGTTCCCTGGTCTGGAGTTTCCGCACCGTACCTATATTAACGAACGGTAGTTCGTATTAATTCGGTATACTGTTAGTGGAAAACGTTTTGATTGATACACGGGATGGCTATGGACGACCTTTTTTCTGCTTCGACGCGCGAGCGTTCCTTTCAGAATGCGCCGCTTGCGGTGCGCATGCGCCCCAATTCGCTCGACGAGTACGTGGGCCAGCAAAAGGCCGTCGGTAAGGGTTCATGGCTGCGTGCCGCGATCGAGCACGACGTGCTTTCGAGCGTGATTCTGTACGGGCCTGCCGGTACGGGCAAGACGACGCTGGCCCACATTATCGCCAACCATACCAAGAGCGAGTTTGTTGAGGTCAGCGCCGTCACGGGTACCGTGAAGGACCTGCGTCGTGTGATTGATGAGGCCAAGACGCGCCTGAATACGTACGACCGCCGCACCATTCTATTCATCGATGAGATTCACCGCTTCTCTAAGTCGCAGCAGGATGCCCTGCTGCATGCAGTTGAGAACCGTACCGTCATTATGATTGGCGCTACGACAGAGAACCCGTACTTTGAGGTCAACTCGGCACTGTTGTCGCGCGGGCGCGTGGTGGAGCTTGAACATCTGAAGGATGAGGATATCGCCACGCTTATTGAGCGTGCGCTCGAGGCACCACAGGGCTTGAACGGAAAGTTCTCGGCCGATGAGGATACGGTCAAGACCATTTGCACGCTGGCAGCGGGTGACGCTCGCTCGGCGCTCACGACGCTCGAGCTTGCGAGCGAGATTGCCGTCACGCGTCCCGATACCGAGGGAACGCCAGCGCCTGCGGCGGGGGAGCGCTATCCCATCACCGTGGATGACGTGAAGATTGCCAACCCGCGTCGCGGCTTTACGTATGACAAAAACGGCGACATGCACTACGACATCATCAGTGCGTTCATCAAGTCCATGCGCGGTAGTGACCCCGATGCCACGATCTATTGGCTCGCGCGCATGATCGATGCTGGGGAGGATCCTAAGTTTATCGCTCGCCGCATTATGATTCACGCTTCTGAGGATGTTGGCAACGCCGACCCGCAGGCGCTTTTGGTGGCGCATGCCGCGTTTAAGTCTGCCGAGGTCATTGGCTATCCCGAGTGCCGCATTAACCTGGCTCAGGCTGCACTCTATGTGTGCTTGGCGCCAAAATCCAACGCGTGTGAGGCTTCGATCGATGCGGCGCTGGCCGATATCCATTCTAGTGGGCTTCGCGAGGTGCCGAGTTATCTGCGCGATCGCCATCGCCCGGGCAGCGATGAATACGGTGTGTATAAGTATCCACATGATTATCCCGAAGGCTGGGTCGATCAGCGCTATTTGCCCGAAGGCTTGGAACGCGGTGCATTTTGGCAGCCTGCCGGGCGCGGCTGGGAAGAGTGGCGCGTAGAGCAAAGCGAACGAGACCGCAGCGGGAATGCACCGAGGTAGCTGCTGATAATTTTGTCCCACGTTGCTGCTCTTGGCATGTTCGGTCCCCTTTGGGGTACCATGAAAAGCGTCTGTATTTCGATTCTTCCGGGAGGCTTGTATGAGTCCCATTCAAATCGCCCTGCTGCTGCTCGCCGTTGCCGGCGTGTGGGCCATCGCTGAGCTCGCGCTTACCCTGCGCAAGACCCGCAATGTTGTCGACTCGCTCGATAAGACCGTGAACGACCTCAACAACACCATCGCCGAGGCTCAGCCTGTGGTGGCAAAGCTCGATGGCGCTGTCGATGAGCTTACGCCGGCGCTTGCCCAGATGGAGCCGCTGCTTAAGTCGAGCAAGACGGCAGTTGATGCCCTTACCTCCAATCTCGTAGAGGTCGAAGCCGTGGTTCGCGACATTTCCGAGGTTACGGGCAGCATGGCCGAGGCCAGCAATGCTGTGTCGAGCGTGACCGACTCTGCCGCCGGTGCTGTGCAGAAGCTCTTCAATAAGGTGAAGGCTCCTGCAGCCGACGCCGATCGCAAGCTCGCCGCTGCCGCTGCGGAGGCCGAGCAGCCTACCGAGCGCGTCCTAATTGGCGAGGACGAGGCCGCCGCGGGCGACGATGATGGTCAGAAGTCTGTATCCAAGCCGGCTCAGTATTACACCTATACGCCCGCCGAGACCTCTGAGGAGTCCTGCGATGAGTAGCGAAGCAACCTGCCCTATCACGCTGACCGTTGCCGGTGACCCGCGTCTCGCTCGCCTTGTGCGCATGACGGCAGCCAACGTTGGTGCCCTGTGCTCTATGTCTGTCGATCGCATCGAGGACATCCGCATGGCTGCTGAGGAGGCTTTCATCTTTGGTTGCACCGCGGTCGACTGCGATGACATCACCATCAAATTCGATGTCGATGAGACCCACGTTGGCATGACTATTACCTTTGGCGACCAGGCTACGGTCGATGAAGACGACCAGGCTGCGGTGTATGCCGAGCTCATCCTCGCGAGCGTGTGCGACTCCTACGAAAAGACTACGGCGCCCCTGACGCTTTCCCTCGACCTCAAGGCGGATATCTAATATGACCGAACGTTCCCGGAGCGGCAAGACCGCTTGGGACAAGGAGAAAACCCGCGAGCTGTTTCGTCGTTACAAGGAGACCGGTGATCCGGACGCCCGTGAGCAGCTCGTCATGTCCCATATGAACCTGGTAAGGTTTCTTGCCAACAAATTTAAGAATCGCGGCGAGCCGCTCGACGACCTCATGCAGGTCGGCTATCTGGGCTTGCTCAAGGCTATCGACCGTTTTGATCCCGAGCGCGGACTCGAGTTCACGACGTTTGCGACACCCACTATCCTGGGCGAGATCAAACGGCATTTTCGCGACAAGGGCTGGAGTGTGCGCGTACCGCGTCGTCTGCAGGAGCTCTCGGCCAAGGTCAACCAGGCTACTGACAAACTTACCAACGAGCTGCAGCGTTCGCCCAAGGTTGAGGAGATCGCTGAGTATCTAGATGTGACTGTCGATGAGGTCCTCGAGGCTATGGAATCGTCTTCGGCCTATACCTCGGTGCCCATCGAGGCTCCTGGTGCGTCCGATTCCGACGATGCCCCTTCGATTCTCGACCGTTACGCCGACGACGACAACGAGCTCGACTTTACTGATGACCGCCTAGTGATCGAGGAAGCCATCCGTGATTTCTCGCCGCGCGAGCGCGAGGTGATCGAGCTGCGCTTTCTGAAGGGCATGACCCAGATCGAGATCGCCAAGAAGCTGGGTATTTCTCAGGTGCAGGTTTCGCGTCTGCTGCGCCGCACGCTTAAGAAGATTCAGGACAAGATCGACCCCGACGGAGTGATGATTCGTTCATGAGTGAGCACCCCCAACAAACCGATCGCGTGCTGCGCGACACCCGCATTCTGACGCTGCGCATTTGGGCTGTTGTCGGCTGCATTGTCATCGCCGCTGTCATCTTTAACCTTATGGGCATCCTGGCGCCGGTTATCGAGTTTCTCGCTGTTGGTTCCATCATTGCCTTTGTGATGTCCCCGATCACCAACTGGCTCGAGCACCATGGCGTGAATCGCGGCATCGGTTCGCTTATCGCGCTTATTGTTGTTGTTGCCGTGCTCGTCGGTGTCGTTTGCATCTTGTCGCCGATTCTCTTTGGTCAGATCATGGAAGTCCTGAGCCGCCTGCCCGAGCAGCTTCGTGTTGCGGGTGGCGATCTCAACGAGATGATCTCGCATGCCAAGACGCTCAATAACACGCCGCTCAAGGAGTATTTGGACGATAATCTTTCGTCGCTGGTTACCGTGGCATCGAAGTATGTGTCTCAGATTGCTGCCGAGCTTGGCCGCGGTGTGTTCCCGCTCATCACCAATACGGCCTCGCAGTTGTTCGTGATCTTCCTTGGTCTGGTGCTTGCCTACTGGATGGCCTGCGACTACCCTCGCATGCATCACGAGATTTGCACCATCATCGGTCAGGAGAAGGAGACCTCGTACCGCTTTATGGTCGCCATCCTTTCTCGCTCTGTCGGCGGCTACATGCGCGGTATGGTCGTGACGTCCATCTGCGGTGGTTTCCTCGCCTTTATCGGCTTCCTGATTATCGGCCATCCGTATGCGGCGCTCATGGCTATCTTCACTGGCATCATGCACTTGGTTCCGGTCGTCGGTCCCTGGGTGAGCGCGGCAATCGCCACGGTACTCGGCTTTATGTTCAGCCCCATGTTGGCGTTATGGACGCTCATCGTGACGATGGTCGCGCAAAACGTCACCGACAGTGTGATTTCGCCTAAGGTCATGCAGAGCTCAGTGCAGGTGCATCCCATTATGAGCCTTACGGCTCTCGTTATTGGTTCGGCACTCATGGGGCCCATCGGCATGATTATTGCCATCCCGCTTTGTGCGGCCCTCAAGGGCATCTTCGTGTACTACTTCGAGAATGAGACCGGCCGTCAGCTTGTGGCCTATGACGGAGCCGTGTTTAAGGGCACGCCGTACCGCGATGCCGATGGCAACCCGGTCGCCGCCTACGACGCGCTCGGCGACGACACCTTCATCTATGAGTCCGAGCTCATCGGTAACGAGACTGCGCCCGAGGCCCAGGCCATGCCCAAACCCGAGCTCGATAATCCCTGGATGAAGCTCTCGGGCCTTCAGCCCGATGCTACGGGCTTTTTCAAGAATCCCTTCGCCAAAGACGACGATTTCAATGAACGACGACACCAAAACCGGCATCGACGGCTCCATGGACGATTCGGATTCTAAATAGGTTCTATTAACGTTTCTTGAAGTTGTAAATGACAAGAAACGCGACCAAAGCGATTGATAAGGGGCCGGCTACATAGAAAAAGAGAACGTCAATTGCGCGTAGAGTGTAATAAGCCTTATCGCCGGACATTACTGTATACAATACGTATCCAAATGATGGTTGGTTTGCGTACCAGCATGAGAAGGCCAAGAGCGCTAAAAGTGCTACAACCAGAAGTGCATTCAGGACAAATCGTTTGCTTTTCATCGATCGCTCCTTCCGGGTGAATCTTATATGCAATTATACAGCAGTCCTTTTTCAAAGGATCGCGCAGTACTAAATAACGTGCACTTTCGCTGGAGGGTCGCTGTTTGGCGACCCTCTTTTTTGCACTTGCGCGGCGGGATGGTAATATCGTTACGTTTGAACTGTTTCGATGTGAAACCGAGGAGATTCCCTCTATGAGTGCTGACTACCCGTCAATGACTACGGCCGAGATCCGCTCCAAGTTCCTCAACTTCTTTGAGGAGCGCGGTCTTAAGCTCTATCCTTCTTCGTCCCTCGTCCCCGACGATCCTTCACTGCTGCTTGCCAACGCCGGCATGAACCAGTTTAAGGAGTACTACCAGGGCAAGAAGACCATGAAGGAGATTGGCGCGATCTCCTGCCAGAAGTGCGTCCGCACCAACGACATCGACTGCATCGGCGAGGACGGCCGTCACCTGTCGTTCTTCGAGATGCTCGGCGATTTCTCTTTTGGCGGCGTCTCCAAGGAGCAGGCTTGCGCCTGGGCCTTTGAGCTCATCACCAAGGAGTTCAAGCTGCCGCTCGACCGCCTGTACTTTACCGTCTTTACCGAGGACGATGAGACCCATGACGTGTGGCGCTCCCTGGGCGTTGCCGAGGACCACATCTCCCGCTTGGGCGAGGACGACAACTTCTGGGCCGCTGGCCCCACCGGCCCCTGCGGTCCGTGCTCCGAGATCTACTTTGACATGGGCGAGGAGGTCGGTTGCGGCAGCCCCGACTGCAAGCCCGGCTGCGACTGCGACCGCTTCCTTGAGTTCTGGAACCTCGTGTTTACCCAGTACGACCGCCAGGAGGACGGCTCCATGCCGGAGCTGCCGCACCGCAACCTCGATACGGGCATGGGCCTGGAGCGCATGGCTGCCATCATGCAGCACAAGACCGCCAATTACGACGGCGATCTGATGCAGCACCTCATCAAACTCGGTGAGGAGATTAGCGGCAAGACCTATGACGCCGATGACTACTCCGGCGCCAGCCGCTCCCTGCGCATCATCGCCGACCACTCCCGTGCTGTCGACTTTATGATCTCGGACGGCATCCTTCCCGGCAACGAGGGTCGCGAGTACGTCCTTCGCCGTCTGCTCCGCCGTGCCGTGTTCCACGGTCGCCTGCTGGGCATCGAGGGCGCCTTCCTGACCAAGTTCATCGACGAGGTCAACGCTCAAATGGGCGAGGCCTATCCCGAGTTGCTCAAGAACGTCGCGCTCGTCAAGGGTATCGTTGCCTCCGAGGAGGAGCGCTTCTCCACGACGCTCGACAACGGCCGCGTGTACCTGGACGAGGCCCTGGCAGCGCTTGCCGAGGGCGCTGTGCTTCCGGGCGATGTCGCCTTTAAGCTGCACGACACCTTTGGTTTCCCCATCGATCTGACCGTCGAGATCGCCGGCACCGCTGGCCACGACGTCGACATGGACGGCTTCACTGCCTGCATGGAGGACCAGAAGGCCCGCGCCCGCGCTAACGCCAAGGGCGACGCCTGGGGTAGCTTCAACGACGTGTGGGTCGAGCTTTCCGACAAGGTCGCAGCGACCGAGTTCGACGGCTATGACAACGATGTGATCGAGGGCGCCAAGGTTGTCGCCATCGTGCGCAACGGCGAGTCCGTCGAGTCCGCAGCCGCGGGCGAGGATGTCGAGGTCGTGCTCGACCGCACCCCGTTCTATGCCGAGATGGGTGGTCAGCAGGGCGATGCCGGCAAGCTTTCCGCCGAGGGCGTTGTTCTGACCGTTGCCGACACCAAGAACCACAACGGCCTGTATGCCCACGTCGCGCACGTTGCCGATGGCACGCTGACTGTCGGTGCCGCTGTGATCGCCGCTCTCGACGCCGAGCGCCGTGGCTTCCTGCGCCGCAACCACACCGCCACGCACCTGCTCGACGCTGCCCTTAAGCAGGTCCTGGGCGAGCACGTCTCCCAGGCCGGCTCGCTGGTGACGCCCGAGCACCTGCGCTTTGACTTTACGCACTTCGAGGCCCTTTCCTCCGAGCAGCTCAAGGCTGTCGAGGACTTGGTCAACCAGCAGATCTTCGCCTCCAAGCCGGTCGTGACCCGTGTTATGGGCATCGACGAGGCTAAGGCTGCCGGCGCTGTTGCTCTGTTTGGAGAGAAGTACGGCGATGTCGTCCGCGTCGTCTCCGTGGGCGCCGAGGACCAGCCGTTCTCTCGCGAGCTCTGCGGTGGCACGCACGCTGCCAACACCGCCGAGATCGGCCTGTTCAAGATTATTTCCGAGTCCTCTACGGGCTCGAACGTCCGCCGTATCGAGGCCGTGACCTCTAAGGGTGCTCTCGACTATATGGCCGACCGCCTGGCACTCGTTGACGCCGCCGCTGCTGCGCTCAAGTGCCGCGTCGACGAGGTTCCCGCCCGTGTGGAGAACCTGCAGGTCGAGCTGCGCGAGACGTCCAACAAGCTCAAAAAGGCTCTGACCGGTGGTTCCTCCGACGCCATTTCCAGCTCCATCGAGGGTGCTGTCGAGCTCGGTGGCTACAAGCTCGTCGTTGCTGAGCTCCAGGGCCTTGAGGCTGCCGACCTGCGCAACGTATGGGATACCGTGCACCAGAAGGTCGCCGGCCCTGTCGCTTGTGTCGTCGCCAGCGTGACTGAGAAGGGCACTCCGGCCCTGCTCGCTGCCGGCTCCGATGACGCCGTGAAGGCCGGGTTCCACGCCGGTAATGTGATCAAGCAGATCGCGGGTCTGGTCGACGGTCGCGGTGGTGGCCGTCCCAACATGGCCCAGGCCGGTGGCAAGAATGCTGCCGGCATCGCCGATGCCCTCGCGGCCGCCAAGACCGCGCTCGGCGCCTAAGAATCTAAGAAGTCACTGTGGTCGCGCTTGCGCTGGACATAGGGGAGACCAGGATTGGCATCGCCGTCTCGAGCCGTGATGGCAAGATGGCGATGCCCGTCAAGGTGCTCCCGGCCGCCGAGGTCACCGGTATGGCCAAGACGTTCCGCTACCTGGTCGAAGACTATGAGCCCGACATCCTGGTAAGCGGACGTCCCCTGACCATGGGCGGTGAGCCCGGCCCCCAAGCCGAGCGCGTTGCCGCCGTGGCGCAAAAGATTGCCGACGAGCTCGATCTTCCGCTGGAGTTTGAGGACGAGCGTCTGTCCTCGCAAGAGGCCAAGCGTATCCTGCGCGAGCAGGGCCTCAACGAAAAGCAGATGAGGGGCAAGATCGACATGATTGCCGCCAGCCTTTTTTTGCAGACGTGGCTCGATCGTAAAAACGAGGAGGTTTCGCATGCCTAGTGCTTCCGATCCGCGCCAGCCGAATCGTACACGTCAGCCGGCGTCGCGCCCTGCCCAGCCTGGCCAGCGTCCGGCACAGCCGACGCAGCGCGCAGCTCAGCCTGCCGCGCGCCCGGTGCAGTCCT
>DXZR01000009.1:0-13364 GCA_019419555.1 Collinsella sp. | reverse complement strand
CAGCCCACTGCTCGTACGGCCCAGCCTGCAGGCGGTACCCGCTTTAAGCAGCAGGCACCTACCCAGCGAACGCAGGCCCCCCAATCGCATTCTCATCACGCCCGCGGTTCGCATGGCGTTGCTCCGGCGACCCGCTCGAGCTACAACACGCATACTCGTCGCGGTGCTCAAAAGAAGAGCTCTCCGGTTCCCATGATCATCGGCGTTGTGGTGGCGGTGCTTGCGCTTGTCGCGATCGTTTTCTTTGTCGTGCCGGCCGTCAAGGGCTTCTTTGCCGGTGAGGACACGAAGGTCACGGCTGGTCAGCAGGTTACGGTAACCATTCCCGACGGTGCTTCGGGCGATACGATCGCCTCGATTCTCTCCGAGAACCATATCGTCGAGAATCCCAAGGATTACTATGCGGCGGTGAAAAAGCTCAACGCCGATATGTCGCTCAAGCCTGGTACCTATTTGTTCACCACACTCATGGACGCGACCAAGGTTGTTCAGCAGCTCATGGAAGGTCCCAACGCGGGCTCCAATGCGCTAACAATCCCTGAGGGCCTGACGGTCGATCAAGTCGCCGATCGTGTGGCCCAGGCCTACGATGGCATCTCTAAGGAAGACTTCCTCAACCAGGCTAAGGCCTCCAACTACGTGGACGACTATAGCTTCCTTAAGGGCGCCGCCAACGACTCGCTTGAGGGTTTCTTGTTCCCCAAGACTTATTCGTTGGGCGATTCGCCGACGGTCGATGACGTGATTCGCGCTATGCTCGATCAGTTTAAGACCGAGTACAAGTCGCTTGACTTTGCGAGCTGCGAAGCCAAGATCAAGGAACGCTACGGTGTGGAGATGTCCGACTACGACATCGTCAACTTGGCCTCTATCGTTGAGCGCGAGGGCCTCAACGCCGACCAGCGCGCGCACGTGGCCTCGGTCTTCTACAACCGTCTTGCCGGCAAGCTCGATGGTCTGCGCTATCTCAACAGCGATGCGACCATGATGTATGTCACCGGTGGCGAGGTTACCGCCGACGACCTGCAGAGCGATAGTCCGTATAACACCTATAAGCATGAGGGTCTGCCACCCACGCCCATCTGCTCTCCGTCGCTCGAGGCACTCAAGGCCACGCTTGAGCCGACCGACTCCGATGACCTGTATTTCTACATTACGCAGGACGAGGAGTACTTCTCGCAAACCTACGAAGAGCATCAACAGTCTTGGAATTAGCATGAGGATTTTTAGCCCCAAACGTTACGTTGCCTCGGTCGATCGCATCGACCTTGATACCCTTTGGGCCGACGGCAAACGCGCCATTCTGCTCGATCGCGATAACACCCTGGTGCCGCGTGACACCGAGCAGGTTCCCGCTGCGGTTTCCGCTTGGCTCGATACCGCCCGCGCCAAAGGCTTTAAGCTGTGCATGGTGTCCAACAACTGGCATCGCGACCAGGTCATGGCATCAGCACGCGAGCTGGGACTCGAGGCCATCAGCCATGCCATGAAGCCGGCGCCGTTTGCCCTCAAGGCGGGTCTTAAGCGCCTCGGCGCCACGGCCGACGAGGCGGTGCTGATCGGTGATCAGCTCTACACGGACGTGTGGAGCGGCAACTTCGCCGGCGTCGATACCATCCTGGTAAAGCCGCAGGCCACGCAGGACCTGTGGTATACGCAGATCTTCCGTATCTTTGAGCGCCGGGCCCTGCGCGACCTTCCCTGCGAGGAATAGGTCTCGTCATGTCCCAGCACACCAAACACGGCTGCGACCATATCTTCTTTATCGGCTTTTTGGGCGCGGGCAAATCGACGCTCGCGCGCAACGTCGGCACTATGTTCAAGCGGCGTTTTATCGATACCGACCGCCTAGTCGTCCGCCGTTGCGGCAAGTCGGTAACCGAGATTTTTGAGACCGAGGGTGAGGATCGTTTTCGCGAGCTCGAGACCTCGGCGCTCCGTTCGCTCCAAAGCGAGCGCAGTCTGTTGGTTTCGTGCGGGGGCGGTATCGTCGAGACGCCGGTGAATATTGAGCTGATGCACGAAATGGGTACGTGCGTGTACCTCGAGGGCGACTTTGAGGATTCGATTCGCCAGATTCGTCGGTCCGACACGCGCCCCGATTTCCGCTCGCCCGAGCATGCCGCGCGCTTGTTTGAGCATCGCCGTCCGCTGTATCGCCAGGCCGCCGATATTACCCTTGATATTCGCAACAAGTCCTTCGAGGACGTTTCCTACCTTTGTGCCGAGATGCTTTTGGAGCGTGGACTGCTATGATTCGCCGCCAACTGATCAATTTCCAAAACCGCAGCGTCGATGTCCGTGTCGGATTGGGCGCGTTCGATGAGCTGTCGCGTATGTTTGCCTCGGCTGTGGGCAAGCCTAAGCGCGCGATGGTGGTTTGGAACTCCGCCTCGTCAGAACGTTTTGATGAGGTCGTCGAGCATGCGCTGGTCGACGCCGGTTTTGCCGTGTCGCAGTTCTCCCTTGAGGTTTCGCCTGCTGGTGCCACGCTGGCCGATGCCGATGCTATCTTTGGCGCCTTGTCTGCCAACGGCATTACCTGCGACGATCTGGTTGTCGCCGTTGGCGATGCCGCAACCTGCTCGGTTGTTAGCTGGTGCGCCAACCAGTGGTGTGGCCGAACCGAGTGCGCGCTGCTGCCGACGACCTTTGACGCCATGCTCACGGTCGCGACGACCATGAAGCCGCTCATTGCCTCGTCGTCGAATGCGCTTCCCGCTATCGCGTTCCGTCCCGAACCGGGCTTGGTCGTGTGTGACCTCGACCTTGTTCGCGAGGCGGACCCCGAGGACCTCAAGCTCGGCTATGTGGTACTTGTTGGCACCATGCTTTCGAGCAGTAAGTCCCGTTGGAATCAGTTTACTGAGACCGTCCCCGAGATTCTCGCGGGCGAGGAGGTCGCGCTCGTCAATGCCGTTCAATGGTCTCAGACTGCCCGCAAGGACGTACTGATGGCCACGAACCCGAGCGCTCGCCATGCGCTCGATTTTGGCAAGACGGGGGAGCGTACCCTGCGCGCCTGCTTGGGCGATGCCGCTTCGCAGGCCCCTGCCTACCAGCTGTTGTCCGAGGGCATTCGCTTTGAGGCACGCCTTGCACATGATGCCTGCGATTTCGATATCGATTACGTCTTTGAGGTCGATGACTGCTTGGAGGACTTTGGTATCGAGGAACTTGCCTTCGATCTGGAGTCTGCCGCATATATCGAGGAGTTCCGCAAGCAGCAGTTTGCACGCTCGAACCGCAGCATGTTGCCGCTGCCCGCGGCACTCGGCGCCATTCGCCTAACGAACGTTGAGGACGAGGTTCTTAAGCGCCATGCTCACGCCTACTTGGCTTCTCGTAAAGAACTTCTCTAAGATTTATTGACTTCCATCCTCTTTCGTATCATGTTGAGGGGCGGGTTTCCAATCGGTTGCGGATCGCATGCGATTCCGTCGTTCGGTTGAGACCCGTCCCGTCTATATAGAGACAACAAGAAAGGAATCTGCATGTCTGAGTTTGCTGCCGGTCCTGCCGGTCGTATCGAGCGTGTCCGTGCCCTGATGGCCGAGCGTGGCTACGACGCCATCGTGGTGCGCGACGAGGCCAATCTTCGTTGGCTTACGGGCGTGAAGGGCGTTTTCGATTACACCTTTGAATTCCCGCACGCGGCGTTTATTACGGCCGACCAGTGCCTGTTCCATACCGACTCGCGCTACCTCAACAGCTTTGAGGAGAACACGCCCGCCGGCAGCCCCTGGGTTTACGACATGGACGAGGGTACCATCCCCGGCTGGGTCGCCGGCAAGATTGCGGCTAACAAGTGCCGTGTCTGTGCTGTCGAGGACGATATGCAGATTAACTTCTACCAGGGTATTCAGCGCGGCCTGGAGGACCGTTCCGTCGCCTGCATCCTACCGCTGATGCACGACGACATCCGCAAGATGCGCGCCATCAAGGATGCCGAGGAGATTGAGCTTATGCGCCATGCGCAGTCGATCACCGATGCCGCTTTCCAGCATATGCTCGGCTTTATTAAGCCCGGTATGACCGAGAAGCAGGTTCGCAACGAGCTCGAGAACTTTATGTTCGCCAACGGCGCCGACAGCCTTGCCTTCGGCTCCATCGTGGCGAGCGGTCCCAACACCGCCAACCCGCATGCCGTGCCGAGCGATCGCGTGATCGAGAAGGGCGATTTCGTTCTCATGGATTACGGCGCGGGCTACTGCGATTACCGCTCCGACATGACGCGCACCGTCGTGATGGGCGAGCCCACGCAGGAGCAGCTCGACCTGTACGCGCTCGTGCGCCGCACGCACGAGGAGTGCGTCGCCGCCATCCATCCGGGCGTTGAGGGTAACGACATCTTCAAGCTTTCCAAGAAGATCATCGGCGATGCCGGCTATGGCGATTACTACAATCATGGCCTGGGCCACGGCGTCGGTATCGACATCCACGAGCTGCCCAACTTCAACCGCAGCAAGAACACCATCGCGATCGGCTCGGTTGTCACCATGGAGCCCGGCGTTTACCTGCCCGGCGTGGGCGGCGTGCGCCTGGAGGATTACGGCGTGGTCACCGAGAACGGCTACGAGCCTTTCACCAAGACCCCGCACGACCTGCACGTCATCGATTGCTAGCCCATTTCGATAGATTTTTGGGGCGGGGCGTCCGAATCGATTCGGACGCCCCGCGTTCTCTTTTTATGCGCTCGCCGCAGGCGCCGTCTGCAAGTGTATAATTTCTGTCGTATGTAATTTGGACGCTTGTGCGTTCTGCCCATAACAAGAAAGGTCGCTATGCCTACCATTTCTACCGCCGACTTCAAGAACGGCCTCGGTCTCCGTATCAAGGACAAGGTCTACACCATCGTCGAGTTCCAGCATGTCAAGCCGGGCAAGGGCGGCGCGTTTGTGCGCTACAAGACCCGCGACATCAAGAGCGGCCGCGTCGTCGAGAACACCTGCAACGCCGGCACCAAGTTCGAGAGCGTCATGCTCACCACCCGTGAGTTCCAGTACCTCTACAACGATGGCACCGACTACATCTTCATGGACAACGAGTCCTATGAGCAGGTTCCCGTTCCCGAGGACATGGTGGGCGAGAACTCCAAGTGGCTGCGCGAGAACGACATCTGCCAGCTGCTCTTCGCCGACGATGAGCTCATGGGCGTGACCCCGCCGATGTTCATCGAGACCACCATCGTCCAGACCGACCCGGGCTTTAAGGGCGATACCGTCCAGGGTTCCACCAAGCCGGCCACGATCGACACCGGCGCTGTCATCCAGGTCCCCATGTACCTCAACGAGGGCGAGGTCATCAAGGTTGACACCCGCGACGGCAAGTTCGTCTCCCGCGTCTAGCAACCAACTCTTCTAGGAGGACTCATGCCCCAGGAAATCAAGATTGACGGCATCGGCATTTCGCCCGATGTTTTGACCGCCATCGTCTCGCGCGCCGTGTCGGATGTCGAGGGCATCGCCTCCGTTGGCGTCAAGGACCTTGCCACCAACCTTGTCTCCATGATGCTCTCGTCCAAGGCCCCGGCTTCCGAGCCGGCTGTCGAGGCCGAGGTCGTTGGCGACAAGCTCGCACTCACCGTGCGTGTCGTGGTGTTCTTTGGCTATCCGTTCAAGAAACTCGCCGAGGCCGTTCGCGCTGCCGTGGTCGCTGCCATCGATGCCCAGGTTGGCGTTGAGGTTGAGCGTGTTGACGTTTGCATCGACGGCCTCGTTTTCCCCAAGGAGTAACCTTTGAGCCTTAAGGTTTATCGCGGGCGTACGCTTGCCCGCAGTCAGGCGCTGCAGCTGCTGTTCCAGGCCGAGGCCACGGACAGCCCGCTCGAGCGCGTCCTCGAGGGTGATTTCCTGATCTCGAAGGGTCCCCTCGACCCCTATGCGCTGGAGCTGTGCCGCGGTGCCTACGAGCATATCGACCGCATCGACTGCGCTCTGCGCTCCGTTGCCAAGAACTGGGATCTTATGCGCATGCCCGGTGCCGACCGCAATCTGCTGCGTATCGCCGTTTACGAGATGCGTTTCCTCACCGACGAGGAGGTCTCGGACGCCATCGTGATCAACGAGGCCGTCGAGCTTGCCAAGGCCTATGGCACCGACCAGTCCGCGTCGTTCGTCAACGGCGTGCTGGGCAAGATCGCTCGCAGCGAGGAGCTGCCGGGCGAGGACCTATACCAGGAGCTGCTGGCCGAGGATCGCGCTCGCGAGGAGGCACAGGCTGCCGAGGCTGCCGCTAAGGTTGCGGTTGCCCAGGCTGAGGCTGGTGTGTTGGCCGAGGATGCGGACGCTGCTGAGGCCGTCGAGGCCGACTCCGTCGAGGAGTAGCCATGCCAGAGGGTTCTGTCCGTAACTTTGATGAGATTTCGGACCGTCTGGATCAGATCATCGCTACCGTTCGCTCCAAGGATACCTCCTTGGAGCGTTCGCTCGATTTGTTTGACGAAGCGATTGAGCTGGGCTCCCGCGCGGTCGATATGGTCGACAAGTTTGAGTTGACGCCGCGTGAGGCCGACAAGCTCGAGCAGGAATACGATGAGGATGCGGCAAACGAATCCCAGGATAGCTAGGCCGCATCTCCGGATACGAATGGTTGATGGCATTCATGAAACGCGTGCGTCTTGATGACGAACTGATTTCACAGGGCATCTGCGCCGATCGCGCGGATGCCCTTCGCACTCTTATGGCCGGCTTGGTCTCGAGTGGCGGTGAGCGCTTGACTTCGCCGGGCCTTAAGGTGATCCCGGGGCTGCCGCTGCATGTGAAGGGGCGCATTCCCTATGTTGGCCGCGGCGGTCTTAAGCTCGAAGGCGCGCTTGATGCGTTTGGCATCAATCCGACGGGCCTTGCCTGTCTGGATGTGGGCTGCTCTACCGGCGGCTTTACCGATTGTCTGCTCAAGCGCGGAGCTGCGACCGTTGTCTCGGTGGACGTGGGTCGCGCCCAGTTCGATTGGTCGTTGCGCCAGGACGATCGCGTGACGCTGCATGAGCGCACAAACGTGACGCAGCTGCCTGAGCTTGGCTATGCCGGCACTATCGACCTGGCTGTGTGTGATGTCTCGTTTACCAGCATCGCGAACATTATCGATGCGGTACTGGCGTGCCTGGCGCCTACGGGTGCATTCTGCACGCTCGTAAAGCCGCAGTTTGAGGCTCCGGCGGCGCTGGTGGGCGAGGGCGGCATTGTGACCGATCCCGCCGTGCGCCGCGATACACTCGTGGCGGCGGTTGAACTCTTTGCTGCCAAGGGCCTGTTCCCGGTCGATGTGTGCGTGTCGCCCATTCATGGTGCCAAGGGCAACGTTGAGTTTTTCCTGTACGGCACGAGATTTGACCCCGGCGATCGCTCGCAAGACGAGCTGCAATCCCAGGTATCGGTTATGAGCGAGAAAGCTGCAACGCTATGAAGGTCTTTCTGGTTCCCAATTACTACAAGCAAGAGGCGGTCGAGAGCGGCCTGATGCTCGAGCTTTGGCTGACTCGCCAGGGCTATGAGGTCGCATGGGCTGCCGACCAGCGATCCAAGATTCAGAGCACGCCTGATATTGACGGCTCCGATCTGGTCATTACGCTCGGCGGCGACGGTACGTTGCTGCGCGCTGCCCGCATCCTCAACCATCGTGAGATTCCTATCCTCGGTCTTTCCTATGGTCACCTGGGCTTTCTAACTGCTGCGAGCCCCGAGGAGCGCGACATCCTGCAGGTCGTGAGCGACGCCCTGTCCGGTGAGCTGCACGTGAGCCGTCGCGCCACCATCGCCGCGGATATCGTGTCCGTGCGCGAAGACGGTACGAAGGATGTCGTGCGCACCTTCGCCCTCAACGACATGGCGCTTACCCGCGGTCCGCTGTCCGATATGGTCGAGTTCGACATCACGGTGTCCGGCCATCATATCGACCGTCTGCGTGGCGACGGCGTGGTCGTGTCCACGGCGACTGGTTCTACGGGTTACGCGCTCAGTGCCGGTGGCCCCATCGTGAGCCCCGACTATACGGGCATGGTCTGCGTACCCATTGCGCCGCACACCATTCAGGCTCGTGCCTTTTTGACCTCGCCGAGTGATGTCGTCGAAATCTTTATGTCCGATGATCGCCCGAGCGTTCCGGCGATCGCTATCGATGGACAGTTTATTACCTGCGATGGCACCGTTGAGAGCGTGGCGGTGCGCCGCGGGCCCGGAGATGTGTTGCTGCTGGATTACGGCCCCGAGAGCTTCTATAACTCGGTGAGCCGCGTATTCTACGGAGTCCGTCATGATCGATGAGCTTCAGGTTTATAACATTGCACTCATTCGCGAGGCGACGCTGGTGCCGAGTGCCGGCCTGACTGTCCTGACTGGCGAGACTGGCGCCGGCAAGACCGCGCTGCTCTCGGCCCTCAAGCTAATTATGGGCGAGCGTGCGGATTCGTCGACGGTGCGCGAGGGCGAGGCACTGGCGAGCGTCGAGGCGCGACTCTTCGACGGACCGCACGACACGGATGGGTTCACCGTACAGCGCAGCCTTTCTGCCGAGGGCCGCAGCCGCGTGAAGATTGACGGTCGCATTGCCAGTGTGCGCGAGCTTTCGGAGCGCGTCGGCGTGATGATGGATCTGTGCGGCCAGCACGAGCACCAGCGCTTGCTCGATCCGGCGCATCACGTTGCGATGGTCGATGCCTGGGCGGGACGCTCTGCGCTCGAGGCGCTCGAGCACTACCGTGCTTGCTTTAAAGCCTCGCGCGCGGCTGCCAAGGAGGTCCGTCGCGTCGAGGAGGCCTCACGTGCGCGGGGGAGTCGCGTCGAGGAAGAGCGCTTTGCGCTCGAGCGCATCGGCGAGGTCGACCCCAAACCGGGCGAGTATGAGGAACTCGAGGAACTGCTGCCGCGCTCCGAACATGCCGAGGTACTGGTTGCCACAGCTAACGATGCCCATGCATCGCTTGCCTCCGAAGGGGGAGCGCTCGACGCCGTGAACAGCGCCGTGGCAGAACTTTCCCGAATGGCTACCGTCGATCGCAAACTGGGCGACATTGCCGATGCGCTTTCGGATGCCTGTATCTCCCTTGAGGATTGCGCGAACGAGCTTCGTACCTATCGCGATGGCGTCGCCTTCGACCCGCGCGAGCTCGCACGCATGCGTGAGCGATATTCCGACCTCAAGGGCCTGTTGCGTCAGTGGGGTCCCACCATGGACGATGTTTTTGCCATGCGCGATCGCTCGCAAGAGCTGCTGTCCCTGGTCGATGATGGCGATGAGCAGATCAAAAAGGCGCGTGAGGCACTCGGGAGCGCCGAGCGCGAGTTGTTTGCCGCTGCCAAGGCACTTAAGCGCGCACGCAATACGGCGGCCCCGCGCTTCTGCCACGAGGTTGGCCGCCAGATGGCGCGCTTGGAGATGGGTAGTGCCGAGCTCGTCTGGGAGTCGCGCGATCTTCCCCGTGCTGAGTGGACGCCCGTTGGTCCTTCGAGCTACGAGCTGCTATACCGCAGCGGTGCCGGCTTGACGCCACGTCCCCTGCGCCGCATTGCGTCGGGCGGCGAGCTCAGCCGCGTCATGCTTGCAAGCAAGGTTGTCCTCGGTAACGCGGACGGTGTCGATACGCTGGTGTTTGACGAGGTCGATGCCGGTGTCGGTGGCTCCACGGCGCGTGCACTCGCGGGCGTGCTGGCAGATCTCGCCTCTACGCATCAGGTGATTGTCGTAACCCACTTGGCGCAGGTCGCCGTCATGGCCGACAAGCATTATGTTGTCAGCAAGGAACCAGGCGATGTTCCCCAGACGCATTTGGACGAGGTAACCGGCGAAGCGCGTACCGCCGAGATCGCCCGCATGTTGAGCGGCGATCAGTCCGAGGCTAGCCTGGCGCACGCAAAGCAGATGCTCGAAGAAGCTCGAGGTTAGGTCGTATCAGCGGTGTTGGTGGGACAAAATAGACTGAAATTTTTGTCCCACTACGCATTTTACTCCACAACCTTATCCGGCTGGATGAGCTCTTCGTAGTAGCTGATATGCTCGCGGGCGTCTTCGATTTCGGGCAGCAGGAAGTTGTAGATGACCTCGATGATCATCGTGGCGCTCATCTTGGAGAACGCGAAGTCGCCCGTTGTCAGTAGTGCTTCGTGGTTGACGGTATTAAAGGTGTAGTCTGCCAGGCGCGCGAGCGGGGATTTGCTGTCGCTGCTGATGACGACTACGGTTGCGCCGCAGTCGCGAGCCGCTTTTGCCATGCGATTCAGACGGCGCGACTTGCCGGAGTTTGAGATCAGCACGATAACGTCACCGGGGCGCAGCGTGAGCGCAAAACCAATCGAGGTCTCGCTGATGGTGCTTGCCATGCAACGAAGGCCCAGCTGCGAGAACTTGAACGTCGCGTCGAGCGCGACGGCGTTGGTGTTGCCTACGGCCGCAAACTCAATAACGCCGGCATTCTTAAGCGCGTGTACAACTGCGGCCAACGTGTCGTGATCAATGCCGTCGATGGTCGCATTAAGCTCACTCACCTTGGCGGCGAGGATATTTTTAAGGCTCTGCTCCATGTTGTCGAGCGAGACCTCGTCGGTCAGGCCCTCGTTGCGCTGACTCTCTAAGTCGCGCGCCAACGAAAACTGAAAGCTGCGGAAGCTGCCAAAGCCCAGCTTGCGGCAGAAACGCGAAACGGTCGCCTCGGACGTGGCGGCAGCGCGCGAGAGCTGAGCCGCCGTGAGGCGTGGCGCCTCGGACTGGTGCTCCAATATATAGTCGACAATGCGCTGCTCGGACTCGCTGTATCCCTGGTGGGTACTAATGAGGGAAAGTGCGCTTTTGCTACTATCGGTCATGGATGGCTCCTGGTTGGCATGAAAATCTAACTTGATTTGCAATGCCATAGTATACGGGCATTTTCAATTACAAGATACACCTTGCCGTTTCAAGTGTTGATGGTAAACTTTCACTTGCCGTTTACGGTTATGAAAGAACCTTTCACCGGAGAATTGCGCCTTGTCTTTTCTCACGCGGACGGTAGGTTGGTATCTTTCAGTTGTGGAAAAACGCGCATCGAAGCGCGTGTAGGGGAGCGCCCGCGGGCGCTGTACTCAAGAAGGAGGGACACATGGCTAAGTTTGACATCATCGCCGCGACCGGTTGCCCGACCGGCATTGCGCACACCTTCATGGCGAAGGAGGCGCTGGAGAAGGCAGCTGCCGAGCGCGGTCTGACCATTAAGGTCGAGACTCATGGCCAGGTCGGTGTCGAGAACGAGCTCACCAAGAGCGAGATCGCCGGTGCCAAGGCCGTCGTCGTCGCAGCCGATAAGGATGTCCAGGCTGAGCGTTTCGCCGGTAAGCCCATGGTTTCCGTTGGTGTTTCCAAGGCCTTGTCTGTCGAGACTGCTGGTAAGCTGATCGACCGCGCGCTCGCCGCCAAGGGCGACGACACGGTTGCCGCTGCCGCCGATGTCGAGGACGAGGTCGAGGAGAAGGAGTCCATCGGCCACGTCATCTACAAGCACCTCATGAACGGCGTCAGCCACATGCTGGTCTTCGTCGTTGCCGGTGGTGTTCTGACCGCCATTTCGTTCCTGTGGGGCATCACGTCCTTTGATTCGACGGCTGCCGACTACAACAGCTTTGCTGCGATGCTCAAGATCATCGGCGGCATCGCCATGAACCTTATGGTTCCGGTGCTTTCCGCCTACATCGCCGAATCCATCGGCAAGCGCCCGGCGCTCGTCCCCGGTTTCGTTGCCGGTATGATTGCCATCCAGGGCCTGCCTGTTAACGCCGAGACCGGCATGATCGACGCCGGTGGCGCCGGCGTGGGCTTCGGCTTCCTGGGCGGCATCGTCGGCGGCTTCCTTGCTGGCTATGTCATCCTGCTGCTCGAGAAGGTTTTCTCTAAAATTCCCGCGAGCCTTAATGGCCTGAAGGCAATCTTTCTGTATCCGCTGTGCTCTACCGCCATCGTCGGCCTGGTCATGCTCGGTATTTCCGGCCCCATGGCTGCCATTAACCAGGGTATGATGGATTTCCTGCAGAGCCTCGGTAACTCCGGTCCGGTGATCCTTGGCCTGGCCATCGGCTGCATGTGCGCCTTTGATATGGGCGGCCCGGTCAACAAGGCTGCTTACGCTACTGGCACCTTCCTGCTCGGTACCGCTCTCGAAGCTGGCGTCGGCACCGAGACCTACAACTTCGGCACCAACTTCATGGCTGCCGTCTCCGCCGCTTGCATCGTTCCGCCGCTGATCACCACCTTCGCCGTCGTTGTCGGCAAGAAGTACTTCAGCCAGGAGGATCATGACGCCGGTATCGTCAACCTCATCCTTGGTTGCACCCACATCACCGAGGGCGCCATTCCGTTCATGACCAAGAACATCTGGCCCGTCATGCCCATCATGATGCTCGGTTCTTCCATCGCTTCCATCTTGACCATCTTCTTCAACGTTCACGATCCGGCGCCTCACGGCGGCTTCCTGGTCCTGCCCGTTGTCGAGAACGGTCCGCTGTGGGTCCTCGCGATCCTCATCGGCGCTGTGGTCGGTGGCATCCTGTTCGTGGCCTTCAAGAAGTACGATTTCGAGAAGAATCAGAAGGCCGCTCCTGTAGCCAGGTCCGTTGAGGCCCCCAAGGCCGCTGCCGTCGAGGCCCCCAAGGCCGAGGCTGCCGACTTCGTGAAGGTCGAGAATGTCTTTGTCGCCGAGGACTTCGCTTCTCGTGACGAGGCTCTGAGCTTCGTTTCCAACCAGGCTGTCAAGGCCGGTATCGCCAGCGACGCCGACGCCGTGATGAACGCCTTCCTGGCCCGCGAGGCCGAGGGCACCACGGGCATGATGGAGGGCTTCGCCATCCCGCATGCCAAGTCCGACGCCATTACCGAGGCTGCCGTCATCGTCGTCAAGGACGAGTCCGGCGTGACCGGTTGGGACACCATGGACGGCGCTCCCGTCAACGTGGCTATCGCCCTGCTCATCCCCGGTGCCCAGGCCGGCACTACGCACCTCAAAATCCTGTCCAAGGTCGCCGAGGCGCTCATGGACGAGGACTTCCGTGCCACAGTCAAGGGTTCCACCGACGCCGCCGAGATCGCCAAGACGATCAACGCCCGCCTGGTCTAATCCCGCAGTTCGCGAATTACATCGCCCCCTGTAACAAAGGCGAGGACTCCCTACGGGTCCTCGCCTTTTTTCATACCACCCGGCACTCAGGGACGTTCCTTTCCTGCCGGCACCCCGGGACACTCCTTAGTCCCCGACAGGGCATAAATAGCCCTCATCGACTGAATCACCCACGCGAACAATAATTCAGCCAGAATTCCTTTTGCACGATATTTCTTGGACGGAAGCATGTTCCCGCCCCGCCCGGCAGGCGAGCGGACAGCGAACGACATCTGTCCAACAATTCGTG
>DXZR01000008.1 GCA_019419555.1 Collinsella sp. | reverse complement strand
TCCAGCCATAAAAAAGCCTCCCATTTCTTGTGTCCAAGAAATGGGAGGCAGTTCAGTGCGCAGCGGGGGTTCTTTCATGTCCGAGGACGTCCGCGAAAGTCAGCCCTCAGATCCTGCGGTAGGAGACCTAGGCCTCGTTGTACACCGTCTTGAGCTTCAGCAGGTGAGCGTAGCGGTCCATAGCGGCCTGCTCATTCTCCTTGAAGAGCTCCTCGGCGCGCTCGGGGAAGGAACGCGTCAGCGAAGCGTAACGGGCCTCGTTCATCAGGAACTCCTGATAACCGCCCGCGGGCTCCTTGGAATCGAGCGAGAACTTCTTGCCGGCAGCAGCCTCGGGGTTGAAGCGGAAGAGGTTCCAGTAACCGCACTCGACGGCCTTCTTCATCTCGGCCTGGCAGTTCTGCATGCCGCCCTTCTTGATGGAGTGCATCTCGCAGGGGCTGTAGCCGATGATGAGGGACGGGCCGTCGTAGGCCTCGGCCTCGTGGATGGCCTTGAGGGTCTGAGCCGGGTTGGCGCCCATGGCGACCTGCGCCACGTAGACGTAGCCGTAGCTCATGGCGATCTCGGCCAGGGACTTCTTCTTGGTCACCTTACCGGCAGCGGCGAACTGAGCGACCTGGCCCAGGTTCGAGGCCTTGGAGGCCTGACCGCCGGTGTTGGAGTAGACCTCGGTGTCGAAGACGAAGACGTTGACGTTGTGGCCGGAAGCCAGGACGTGGTCCAGGCCACCGAAGCCGATGTCGTAGGCCCAGCCGTCGCCGCCGAAGATCCAGAAGGACTTCTTGGTGAGGTAAGCCTTGTCGGCGAGGATCGCCTTGGAAGCGTCGCAGCCGCACTTCTCGAGCTCGGCAACGTAGGCGGCGGCAGCGGTCTTGGAGGCCTCGGCGTCGTTGACGGAGTCGATCCAAGCCTGGCCGGCGGCCTTGAGCTCATCGGACGGACCATCGGCAGCGATGATGTCCTGGGTAGCGGCGATCAGCTTGTGCTGAACGGCCTCATAGCCAACGGCCATGCCCAGACCATGCTCGGCATTGTCCTCGAACAGGGAGTTGTTCCACGCCGGGCCGTGACCGTCCTTGTCCTTGCAGTAAGGAGCGGTGGCAGCGGGGTTGCCCCAAATGGAGGAGCAGCCGGTGGCGTTGGAGATGAACATGCGGTCGCCGGCAACCTGGGTCACCAGACGTGCATAGGCGGTCTCGGCGCAGCCGGCGCAGGAGCCGGAGAACTCCAGGTAGGGCTGCTTAAACTGGCTGCCCTTGACGTTGGCCGCGATGAGCTCCTTCTTCTCGGAGACGTTCTCGACCATGTAGTCCCAAACGGGCTGCTGGTCCATCTCCTGCTCGGTGGGAACCATCTCGAGGGCGCCCTTGGGGCAGACCTTGACGCAGTTGGTGCAGCCCATGCAGTCGAGCGGGGACACAGCCATGGTGAACTTCATGCCCTTGGCCTTGGGGCCCATGGCGTCGAGCGTGCGGGTAGCCTCGGGCGCGGCGGCAGCCTCGTCTTCGGTCATCGCGAACGGACGGATGGTGGCATGCGGGCACACGTAGGCGCACTGGTTGCACTGGATGCACTTGGTCTCGTCCCAGTGGGGAACGACCACGGCGACGCCGCGCTTCTCGTATGCGGAGGCGCCCAGCTCAAACTGGCCATCGGCGCAATCGACGAAGGCGGAAACGGGCAGGCTGTCGCCGTCCATGCGATCGATGGGCTCGAGCAGGTTCTTGACCTGCTGGGCGATAGCGGACTTGGTCTCCTCGGAGAGCTCGACGGGAGCGGCATCCTCGGCGGTAGCCCAGTCGGCCGGAACCTCGAACTTACGGAAGGCGGTAGCGCCGGCATCGATGGCCTTGTGGTTGGCGTCGACGATAGCCTGGCCCTTCTTCATGTAGGACTTGGTAGCCGCGTCCTTCATGTACTGCAGGGCGTCCTCGGCGGGCAGGACCTTGGCCAGCGCGAAGAAGGCGGACTGGAGCACCGTGTTGGTGCGCTTGCCCATGCCGACCTTGGCGGCCAGGTCGATAGCGTCGATCAGGTAGACGTTGACGTTGTTGTTCGCGATGTAGCGCTTGGCCACGGCGGGCATGTGCTCGGCGAACTCCTCGTCGCTCCACTGGCAGTTGACCAGGAAGGTGCCGCCCGGCTTGACGTCGCGGACCATCTTGAAGCCCTTAACGATGTAGCTGGGGTTGTGGCAAGCGACAAAGTCGGCCTTGGTCACGTAGTACGGCGAACGGATCGGAGAATCGCCAAAGCGCAGGTGCGAGACGGTGACGCCGCCGGTCTTCTTGGAGTCGTACTGGAAGTAGGCCTGGACGTACTTGTCGGTGTGGTCGCCGATGATCTTGATCGAGTTCTTGTTGGCGCCGACGGTACCGTCGCCACCCAGACCCCAGAACTTGCACTCGATGGTGCCGGGGGCTGCGGTGTTGGGCGCATCCTCGGCCTCGGGCAGGCTCAGGTTGGTCACGTCATCGACGATGCCGATGGTGAACTCGCGCTTGGGCTCGTCCT
Organism: Collinsella sp.; assembly: GCA_019419555.1. GTDB lineage: Bacteria > Actinomycetota > Coriobacteriia > Coriobacteriales > Coriobacteriaceae > Collinsella. The sequence continues at coordinate 70,276 of DXZR01000008.1, read as the reverse complement.
TCTTGAGCTCCTCGAAGACAGCGAACGCGGACGCGGGAGGCGTGTCCTTGCTGCCCAGGCCGTAACGGCCGCCGACGACCTTGATGCCCGTCTTGCCGGCCTCGTAGAGAGCAGAAACGACGTCCTGGTAGAGCGGCTCGCCGATGGAACCCGGCTCCTTGGTGCGGTCCATGACGGCAATCTTCTGGACGGTCTCGGGGAGAACGTCGACAAAGTGCTTGATGGAGAACGGACGGAACAGGCGAACCTTGACCAGGCCGACCTTCTCGCCGTGAGCGTTGAGGTAGTCGATGACTTCCTCGAGCACGTCGCAGAAGGAGCCCATGCACACGACGACGCGGTCGGCATCGGGAGCGCCGTAGTAGTTGAACAGGCCGTAATCGGTGCCGAGCTTCTCGTTGATCTTCTTCATGTAGCCCTCGACGACGGCGGGAAGCTCGTCGTAGACCTTGTTGCAGGCCTCACGGTTCTGGAAGAAGATATCGCCGTTCTCGTGGCTGCCGCGGGTGTGCGGGTGCTCAGGGTTGAGCGCGTGGTCGCGGAAAGCCTGGACGGCGTCCATGTCGCACATCTCGGCCAGATCCTTGTAGTCCCACATGGCGACCTTCTGGATCTCGTGGCTGGTGCGGAAGCCGTCGAAGAAGTTAAGGAACGGGGTCTTACCCTCGATGGCGGCAAGGTGAGCCACCGGCGAGAGGTCCATGACCTCCTGGACGTTGCCCTCGGCGAGCATGGCGAAGCCGGTCTGACGGCAGGCCATGACGTCGGAGTGATCGCCAAAGATGTTCAGGGCGTGGGAAGCGACGCAACGCGCGGAGACGTGGAAGACGCCCGGGAGCTGCTCGCCCGCGATCTTGTACATGTTCGGGATCATCAGGAGCAGACCCTGAGAAGCCGTGTAGGTGGTGGTCAGAGCACCGGCGCCCAGCGAACCGTGAACGGTACCGGCTGCACCTGCCTCGGACTCCATCTCGACGACCTTGACCGGGGTGCCGAAGATATTCTTGCGACCCTGGGCCGCCCACTGGTCGACATGGTCGGCCATCGGGCTGGACGGCGTAATGGGATAGATTCCCGCTACCTCGGTGTACGCATACGAAACATATGCGGCCGCCTCGTTGCCGTCCATAGACTTAAACTTACGCGCCATATACCCCTCTCCTCTCATATAGGTATACAGGCCCCGGCGATCGCCGGGATGTTGGCGTGATGGGATTTTCGCTGTTGCTTCCAATCATCTGGCAGGCAGGCTCAGCAGCAGGTACATGGCGTGGAGAGAAGGCATGCCGAGGCGAGGAGGGCTGCACGCGCTCCACAAGCCCAGCTACCCGTCTTGCACATGACCGAGCGCCGCAAAGGCCGCATGCCGGATGCTCCCGGGCACGCCCCGGCGATGGGAAGCGCCCGCAACGGAAATCCGCATGCGGGTTTATTGTACCCCGCCGTCAAGTGTAATTTCGGCAAATATAGGCGGGCGGTAAAGGTTTACCTCGGGTGACTGCCGGGAGCAAAATGATCCCTTGGGGACGGAGGGACCATTTGGCAGGACTGGCTAGAGGGCACCGAAGAGAATGGCGTAGGTAGTGGATTCGCCGAGCTTGAGCTCGTCGCCGGGATTGAGTTGGGCGGAACGGCCGGGCTCGACCTGAATGCAGACGCGCGTGGCCCCGTTTACCACCACGGTTCCGTTGGTGGACGACAAGTCCTCGACGTGCCAGATATTTTGAGCATCGCACCAGATATGGGCATGGCGGGCCGAGACATCGTCGCCGACGTCGGTAATATCGCCCTCACCAGTGGCCAGTGCGCCAATCTCAACACCCTGCTCGCTCGGCTGAATCCAGCGCGGGGCGCTCACGACAAAACTGTTTTGCACGCGCAGCAAGCCCAAGGGGTGCGCCGGGGCGGGTTCGCGTTCGCCCGCGGTCATCGACATGCCAAGCGAACGCGGCGTGGATGTTCCTCCGCCACAGGTCGCGTGCGCGTAGTCGATGGCATAGTTCACCGAGGACCGCACATCCGCCGAACAACCGACAGCGACAAACAGCACCAGCACGGCCTCGGCGCGCTCGGCGGGCATGAGTTCCGCCGCCTGGGACAGGCGATCGAGCGCGTTGCGATAGAGATTCGTGTCCTGGTGGCACTCTTCGAGCGCGCGTACCATCGGTTCACCTGCAGGACCGCACACCATATTGATCACAGCCGTGGAGTCCATGGGATTTCGCTGGCGCAGGGCCAGTTGCGACATAATACGCGCAGCCGAGGTACCGTATTCGGCAAAGTAGCGCTGCTGAAGCGTGCCGACCGGCGCGCGAACGATAAAGCGGGAAACCCAAGAGCGATCGGCGGCTCGACTCTGCGGGCTGCGGCCGTCGGCGAGCGGACGGGACGAAAGCACCAAGCCGCACAGCTCGATATGGCTCAGATGCGCCGCGCGCTTAAAGATGTCAAACATGGCCCCGCATGGGGTGAGCTCAACTTGAGATGCCATGACCTAGGCCTCCTTGGTCGTAGAAATAGAATCGGACGATACTTCAACAGGTCCGCCAAAAGTACGGGCAGCTGCGGCTCCACCGGCAAGCGGAGTCGCCATCTGGGCTTTTGTGCGTCGCGGTGCCGAAACGGGAAGTTCAAAGGCAAAGCCCATCGCAAGCAAAAACCACGTAAGCGTATAGGTTGCAACCAGAGCGGCAACAAGGCCGCCCATCACGGCGCGTTGGGAAAATACGCTACATGCAGCCACAACCAGCACCGGAACCTCGCAGGCAGAAAGCGCAAGCACACCCTGCAGGAAGCCCGAGCGCCGATCGCGCGCAAGTGCCCCCGCGGCAACGCCGGCTATGTCTGGCAGCGCCAACGCCAGTGCGGCAATAATACCCGGTAGCGACCCAGACCACACGAGCGATCCCAAAGTCGCCGTCACGCGAGCGCCCGACGCCAGCAGCGCGGCCGAAACCACGACCACAGCCCAAACCACGCCACAGACGACCGTCGCGCCGACCATCAGCGCGCGACGAACCGCGCGGCCAGACGCATCCATGGGGCACGGCGTGAGCGGCTCGCCGCGGAGCGAACGACCGACATTTTGCGCATAGTGGTCACAAAACGCCGAGAGCGCCGCCTCGACCGCCGCCGGCTCGGGACGATCTTTTTGATGGCTGGACAGACAGGCCATCACCACGTCGAACAGCTGGGCATCGACAAACGCCAGCGCATCACGTAGCTCTTCGGAATCCGGCTCAAGCCCTAGCTGCTGGGCCTGCTCGGCCGCGGCGAGCGCCACATCGGGCTCACGACGAAGCAGCTGAGTCAAATCACAACCGGGCGCATGGGCACCAATGGGATAGTCGGGCCGCGTGTCCATCTTGAGACGGTAGGGGCTCGCGATGTCGCGCGTCTTTTTGCGCGAACCCGAGGTGCCCGAAGTGCTCGGCGCGGCTTCGTATGGCGCGACGCCGGCAATGAGCTCGTAAACCGTGCTTGCCGCGGCATAGACGTCAATCGCCGGCGACATACGCAAAGCGCGCAGATCGGGAATATCGTCGGTGAGCATCTCGGGCGGGGCATAGGCAACCGTCGCGCGACGCAGCGTGGCATAGCGCTCCGTAAACGACGCCTTGCCGCCGGTACCGGCCACGGCCGACGCAGGCTCGAGCGCCAGCGACGAGCCAAAGTCGATCAGGCACAGGTCAAAGGTGCCCTCGGCAAGCTGCCGGTCAAGCGGTAGACGCGCCGTACGCACCATAATATTAGCGGGCGAGATATCGCGATGGACAAAGCCCTCGCCCACCAGGCTCATACGGCAGAGCAGATCGAACAGGTCGCGACCCAGACGCGCCGCCACAAGCGGCGACAGGCGTCCGGCATCGTCCACGGCGAGTCGCGAACGCAAGCGGGCAAGTGTCTCGCCCTCGACCCATTCCATGACAATTGCAGGCACACCGTCGACCTCGCCCCAGCCATAGAGGCGGGGAAAGCCCTTAAGGCCCGAAAGGGCGCGATGGCATTCGTATTCCTCGCGAAACGCCGCCTTGAACTTGGCGACCAGCGCCTCGTGAGCGGCATCGTCATCAAACTCATCGCGCGTCGGCAAGATGAGCTGCTTGAGTGCCACTGCCTCGCCTTGGGCGTTGACGGCACGCGTCACGCGGCCGATACCGCCACGGCGCATGGTGGCATCGTCGGCAAACAGCATCGTAAAACGACGCAGATAGGTAGGCAGTTCGTCCTGACCGAGCGCAATGGCCGGCTCAAACCCGTCGACACGCGCCAGGCGCAGGCCGACCATGGGATCGCGAACGAGCGATTGTGGTGTGGTGGATGCAAGATCGGTCATCATAGGGCAAGCGCCGCCACGTTATTGTTGAAGTTACCGAGCGCGACGTCATCATCGCCGTAATGGCCGACCCATTGACATAGGTTGGTGTAACAGCCCCACAGATTGGCATACTGCTGATACCACCTTGACCGGGGCGAGAATGTCTGACGACCGAACTCGGCTCGAATGACAAACATCTCCCCGACCAGGCTGTCGCACGGCCTGGGATCTCCCGTAGAGTTATAGGTCGAGACCACGTCATTGGCACGAGAAACATAGCCGTCGAGCATGTTGTACTTGGTCACAAGCCAACTGTGAATGCTCTCTTCCTCAGCAGCGGAAAGGCCGCCGGAGTTTGCATCGTTGTCAGTGTTGCCGCCCGTCGAGCCGCCGTTTCCAGGCCCTCCGGTAGAGGAACCCGACCCAGAGCCGCCGCCCGAACTCGATGAATCCGAGCCGGAGCCAGAAGTATCCGAGCTACCGGGCTTTCCGGACTGCTGGGCGTCCTGCTCCTTTTGCTGCTCGACCTTATTCACCGTTGCCGCCACGCTATTGTTGGACAATCGATCGATGATCTTGGTGTTGGTGAGCACGATGGTTTTGCCATTGGCAAGCGTGACTTCGTTGTCCGGGGCCTCGGCGCCGTCCGCATCGTCGGTGCCAAACACAATATGCCCGACCACACTTGCCCAAGCATATCCAGTCGTGGTGCCCAGATCGCTTTTGACCTCATGCCCCACGCGCGGTTCGCGTGCGGCATGCGCCTGTACCATGGACGGCACCGTCATGCCATAAGCCGAAACACCGGCTATGACCAGCACGAGCGAGCAAGACAGCAGCACACACGCCCGAGGCGCCAGGCCCAGCCGGCGTCGCATGCGCACCGCGGCGCCATGCTTTGTCTGAGTGCCCCCGGGCCGCATGCGTTCTCCTCCGACAAAAACACGCCGCTTAAAAGCGGCGCATTCTTTCACATCCACATTTGAGTGTATCAGCGAACCCAAAAGGTTGCGCAACGAACGCGCAAATACGGGGTGCGACCGGACCCATCCACGCGATAAGCGGATGAAAGGCAGGTTTGTTGCACAACAAATGTATGAACGCGCACCCAATTATGAGCGCCCCGTGCGGCAGGCCGACGGAACATGCCGCGGAGCTGACACCGCTTAGATCGCGCGGCGGGCCTCGATAGCGCGGCCAAGCGTAAGCTCGTCGGCATACTCCAAGTCGCCGCCCACGGGAAGGCCGCTCGCAAGACGCGATACCTCAACGCCCAATGGCTTGATGGTGCGAGCAAGGTAGCTCGCCGTGGTCTCGCCCTCAATGTTGGGGTTGGTGGCGATAATGACCTCGTGGATGTCCTCGTGGCCCAGGCGCGCCAGCAGCTCGCGGATATGCAGCTGCTCGGGGCCGATCTTGTCCATGGGGCTGATCACGCCGCCCAGCACATGGTACAGGCCATGGTAGCTGCCCGTGCGCTCGATTGCCTGGACGTCGCGCGGCTCGCCCACCACGCAAATGCGAGTGGTATCGCGCATCGGGTCCTGGCAGATGGAACACTCGTCGGCCGTGGCGTAGTTAAAGCAACGGCTGCAAAAGTGGACCTCCTGCTTGACCTCCAGGATGGCCTCGGCCAGGCGGCGGGCCTCCTCGGCATCGGCCTCGAGCAGGTAATAGGCTATGCGCTGGGCCGACTTGGGACCAATGCCCGGCAGACGACCCAGCTCATCGAGCAGTTTTTGCAGACTGTGATTCGCGCTCATATATATGTGTGTCTTAGAACGGCATGCCCGGGATGTTGAGGCCGCCGGTGATGGCGCCCATCTGCTTGTTGGCGAGCTCGTTGACGCCGCGAACGGCCTCGTTAACAGCAGCCATGATCATGTCCTGCAGCATATCGACGTCCTCGGGATCGAGGGCATCGGGGTCGATGGTGAGGTTGACGAGCTCCATCTCGCCGTTAACGGTCACCTTGACCATGCCGCCGCCGGCAGAGGCGTCGACGGTCTGGGACTTGAGGTTCTCCTGCGCGGCGGCAAGCTGCTCCTGCATCTTGCGAGCCTGCTTCATCATCTGCTGCATGTTCATACCGGCCATGATGGCTCCTTTACGTGCGGCCGCACGCCGAGCTGCAAGGGCAGCCGGAGCACGGCGGGACTTTCAAACTCAAAAATCGTACCACGGCGCGAGGCCAGCGAGCGGGGCGGACGTGTTACATCAGTCGATATACATGTCCTGGAGCGCAAGCCGCACCCATAGATTATGCAAAGTTGAATAATTCGCATCTGCATAATATTGAAAGCTAAATCTTGTAGAGCCGGAATCCGACATTTTATGCGTCCCACTAAATGGCTAAATGCCGAGCCACTACTCGAGGCGGCGCACATGGCGGCAGGGTATAATTTGATTGCCATAGATAGTAATTTGGAGGTGCCCCATGAACGCCCCCGACGTGCTCCAAAACATCCGCTCAAAACACCCCGTTGCATATTTAGTTCTCTATCTCTTTGTCGGCTGGACATTGCTGGTTGTCATCACCCATGCCATAGCTTTTGGAGCAGAATTGCTGATAGCCAGCTCGGACCAGCCCGTCGTCAAATGGGAGACGACCGATGAGTGCACCGATGGAACCCGAACCGTCTACTACAACAGCACATCCCTCTACCAAGAGTTCAAGGTCAAGATAAAAGACTTCAAGATTGTCGATGCCGAACCGGGCTCTTTATTGACAATCGGAGCAACCGTCAACGCCGAGCAAGTCGAGTACACGGACAGCCATGCGACGTATCGTATCGACCTCAGCATCTTAGGCCGACCGTCACGCACCTGTCTGCTCGAATGCGAGATACGCGGCACCGCGTTGCACATGTCCGAAATACAGATGCGCCCGGACAAAGAGACCTCTTCGTGAGCAGTATGCCCACCCGCACAGTTACTCCACCGGCTTGAAGATGGTGGCCTGGCCGAAGACGCTGCGGATGAGGGCCTTGGCCTCATCCTCGGTCTGCGGGATGCTCGGGGCTGCGCCCTGGTGGCCGAAGGGACTGCCGGCGCCGGGGTTGGACTCCCAAGGGGCAGCGGGGGCGTCCTCCTCTTTGGGGGCAGTTGCAGCGGGCTTGGACGCGGACGCCGCACCCGGCACGTCGAACGGGGGTAGATCGTCCCCGCCGGCATCGGCAGCAAAACCGCCGACCATGGTGTCGTCGTAGGGCACCTGCTCGGATTCCCACGGCGCAGACGGCTCGGTGGGCTGAGCCTTGGGAGCGGACGCGCGCTCGGGCGCTCGGGGTGCGGGCTCGGTCGGGAGCTTGCCCGTGGCAGGAGCGCCGGCAGGGTTGTCGGAGCGCAGCCAGGGGGCCTTGGCCAGGTCGGATGACTTGGGCGCAGGCGCGGCAGCGGACCTGGACGCGGGGATCGGAGCAGCCGGTTTGGGCGCAGCGGGTTCAGGCGCCGACGGGGTCGGTGCCGCTACCGGTGCCGCTTTTGGCTGCGGCGCGCTGGCGCTCGAGGATACAGGGGCCGCCGAGGACACGGGTTGCGGGTCCGCAGATGCCGCAGCCCGTGCAGATGGAGAATGCTCCTCATGTTGAGGAGCCGGCGTGCCACCTCCATCCAGGACGTAGTCGACGGTGCGACGACCGAAGACCGCACTGACTGTCGGCAAAAACACCGCCTGTGTATCAGCGCGCCCGAGCATCTTGATAGCAAATGCCGTAGGGAACGAAACCGTGAGCTTACAACCATCGTCTGCCGTAGCGCGAGCGTTCAACAGGAGAGCCGCATAAGAAGGTTGTTGGGCCTTGACGCGCTCGACGACCTCGACCCATTTGCGCTGGAGCTCGCCGGCATCCTCGACCGCGGGGGTCTCGGCGGCGCCGGCGGCAGCAACCTGGGCGGCGTTGTTGGGCTTGGACACCGGCACGGTCGATGCAGCAGGCGCGGGAGCCGGAGCTGCAACGGGTTGAGGTGCAGGCGTTACGGGTTTGGGCGCGGGAACCGGAGCCACGGGCTTGGGCGCAGGCTGGGCAGCCGGAACAGCAGCACCGCGGTCCCAAGGCATGCCACCCTGATGCGCGGACGTAGCAGCGGGGGCGGCGGTCGCCGCAGGAGCGGCAGCACGGGCGCCCGAAATGAGCGTCGGCTGTTGGGCAGCAGCGGGTACGGATGCTGCAGGCGCGGCGGCCTGAGCAGCAGCCACGCTCGCCGGCACGGCGCCGTTGGCAACCATGGCCTCCAGGCGTGCCACGCGCTCGGCCAATGCCTCAATCGTTAAATCGGCCTCGGGACGTGCCAGGCGCGTGCAGGCGATCTCGAGCACCAGGCGCACGTCGCTCGCGCCCCTCATCTCCAGTGCGGCATCGTCGAGCACCGTCAGCACACGGGCCAGGCGGTCGGCAGGATGCTCGCCAAAGGCAGCGGCCTCGGCAGCAAGCGCCTCGGCCTGCTCCGAGCCGCCCTCAAACAGCTCGGCACGGGCACCGGCAGCGCAGGCAACATACACGTCACGCACATGCGCCACCAGGTCGCGCGTCAGCTCAAGCAGGTCATTGCCCTCCTCGACCTGCGCACGAATCAGTCCATAGAGTTCGGCAACATCGCGATCGGCAATGGCGCGGGCAAACTCGCCCAGGATCTGGTCCGAAACCTCGCCCAAAAGCGAGCGGGCATCGTCCGCATGCACGGCGCCGTTGCCAAAAACGCTCAGCTGCTCCAGCGTGGACAACGCGTCGCGCATGCCGCCCTTGGCATGGCGTGCCACGATAGCCAGCGCCTCATCGTCGTAATCGAAGCCCTCCTGCTCGCACACGTATGCCAGGCGATGCTCGATATCCTCGTTGCCGATGCGATGGAAATCGAAGCGCTGGCAGCGCGAGAGGATGGTCTCCAGAATCTTTTGCGGGTCGGTGGTGCACAGCACAAAGATCACGTGTGCCGGCGGCTCCTCAAGAGTCTTGAGCAGCGCGTTGAACGCCGCCGTCGTGAGCATGTGGACCTCGTCGATGATATAGATCTTGTACTTGCCGCGCACCGGGGCAAAGTTGACGGAGTTGATGATCTCCTCGCGCACGTTGTCCACGCCGGTACGGCTTGCGGCATCGAGCTCGTAGACATCGGGGTGGTTGCCCTCGGCGATGAGCTCGCATTCCTCACAGGTGCCGTCGGGCATGCAGCCGCTCGCACCCTCGGCGCGCGCCGCCTCGGCATTGCGGCAGAGCAGCGCCTTGGCAAGAATACGCGCCATGGTGGTCTTGCCCGTGCCGCGCGGTCCGCAGAACAGGTAGGCGTGGGACAGGCGCCCCTCGGTGATGGCGTGCTCGAGCGTCGAGACGATATGCTGCTGGCCCACCACGGAGTCGAAGGTGAGCGGGCGATACTTTCGGTACAACGATTCCATGGGTGCTCCCCCGGGTATACTGAGTCTTGTTGCCGCGGCGGCCATGCGGTCGCACGGCATACTGCATTCCATAATACCCGTACGGCGAGCCCGCCGCGATAGGAGTCCAAAGAGCATGGCAGACGCAGAGAGTAACCTCGTTCCCTCCGAAGCAGCCGACCAGGTCGAGGTCGCGCTCGAGAAGCAGGCCGCAGCCGACGACGGTATCCTGTACCTCAACGAGTACCAGTACGAAAACGACCTGGTCACCGACTTCGCACGCCTGGTCGCCTCGCCCAGGCGTCGCGGCTCGCTGTATGTCGCCGCCGCGATTGCCGCGCTCATCGGCATCGGCATGTTGCTGGCCGGCAGCAACTGGATCAAGTTTGGCGTCGTGCTGATCGTATTCGGCGCCTTTTTGGCCTGGTGGAGCAAGAACCTGCACCACACCCTCGCCCGCGACTTTATCGACGCCGTCGAGGCCGACGAGTCCATGGGCGGCCGCTATCGCCGCGTCGCCGCCAACGAGGACGGCCTGATGGTTTGGGGCAAGAGCGGCAAGTCGCAGTTCTTCCCGTTTGAGAAGCTCGACCACGTACTCGACGGCGAGCGCATCTTTGTGGCCATGTTCGCCGACCAGGGTGTGACGATCCCTAAGGACACCTTTGTGCGTGGTGATGCCGAGCAGTTTGGCTCCTTCCTCAAGGCGCGCATCAACAAAAAACTCCGTATCGAGACCAAGAAGAAGAAAATGAAGGCCGAGAAGGCTGCCGCCAAGGCCAAGCAGGGCGACAAGGCAGACAAGCCCCAGGACAACAAGGCCAAACTGCGCAAGCAGAAGAAGAGCAAGAAGAAGCACTAGGGCCGAGCGCCACTGCGAAGGGAATCTCATCCCGCTTCAGCGTAGGATGAGGCTCCCCCAACAGGACCTTCGAGTTACTTCACTTCAAACCTTAAGAGCCTTCTCTCTGGCAGATCGGTCATCTTCATCGTGTAAGTCCCGGGAAATGCTTTCTCAAAACGGACGGTCTCGTAACCTTCGAAATAGTCGTTGGTGTTCTGCATCATAAATGGGACGAGCAACTCGTTTTCTGCCCCAACCTCCACGGCAAACGCAGCAGAGCCGCCCAGGACCGGCATGGCTTGCGTTATCAGATCGGTATTGACTACAAAATCATAGTTTGGCGCAGACTCCGGAACCAGATGCCAAACATACGCTTTGATTCCACCGTCGATATTATCCCTATTTCTGACACGCATCTTTACGGCGATAACGCACGTGATGTCGGCATCCTTCAGTCTCGTTTTCGTATCCACGGTGCCATATTTTGAATAATCGTCATGTGCTCGTTTGAGATACTCGCGCGGCGTGAGCAACTCTGCCCCGTCTATGCAAAACGAATACCCATCAGTCACCACATCCTTCGACCCCAGAAACGCTCCATCCATCGAGAGCCATTCGCCCTCCGCGTAATATTTCTCAGGAATGACCGTCCGGTTCCCGTTAACGACGCTCACCCTCATGCCCGCAAGGCCGGCAGCAGCACAGCAAAAAAGCGCGAGCGCCGATCTTCTCGTCCACAGGGTCTTCTTCATCGCGCTCACGACCTTTCCCGAACTTTCACAACGGCACCGTCGCGCATGCAGTAAACCCGATCGGCCAGTTCCTCGAGCACCTCTCCGTCATGGCTGGACAGAAGGACCTCACGACCCGTTGATGCCGCCATCGCCACAACGCGCTTGAGCATTTCAACGCCCGCTTCGTCGAGGGCATTCGTTGGCTCATCGAGAACAAGCAGCTTCGGCTTCTCCATAATTGCCGCAGCTATCCCCAGACGCTGCTTCATCCCAAGCGAGTATGCTCGGAACTTCTTTTTTTCGTCTGCATCGAGCCCCACGAGCCGCAGGGCAGAGCGAATGTCCTCGGGGGTGGCAACGCCCTTGATCTGAGCGATGAGCTTCAGATTGTCGTAGCCAGACAGATATCCCAAAAAGGAAGGCGCCTCGATCAACATCCCCAGACTCGGCGGGAACGAGATGTCCGCCCCAAGCCTTTGGCCATCGATAGAGATTTCGCCTTCGGTAGGCTTGATCAACCCGCAAACCGCTCGCATGAGCATGGTCTTACCCGAACCGTTTATCCCCTGAAGCCCGACCACAGTCCCAGGGTCAACCTCGATGGACACGTTGCGCAGGACATCGTTTTTACCCATGCGCTTCGATACGCCCCTTACGATCACACTCATATCTTGTCCCCCTTTTCTATAAGGTCGGCCCTTCGAAACCACAGTCCACCCAACGATAGGCATAACGACATAAGCCCAATTGATGACAAGACACTCGAGCCCGCCGCGATTCCCTCTTTGACAATTCCACCCCAGCGCAACAGCATCAAGGCGTTACCCAATAGCGCCCAATGTCGTGCATATGCCGAGCAGATCAGGTAGCTCATTAAAACCACAAACGAGACTGACGACCCAAGCACAAACCCAACCGCTGCCTGCGCAAACGCAAGCGCCTCAAAAGCAAATAAGAGACCTATGAAAAACGGCAGCGCATCTGCCTCGGCAGCTTTGAGAAACCACGGCGCCAAATTAGCCAGTTGAAGCGACTCACCATGAATGACCGCGCTGAACGAGGAGCTCACCACCAAGCTCCAAATCACAACAGAGCAAACCACCACGAGCAGTGAAAATGCCGTTACTGCCGTCACCAAGATAAAACGCGAGACCCACCAAAGGGTTCTTGCCCGGCATCGAACAAGCGCTTGCAAACCAAACCCGTGCAACGATTCGGTCGGATAGTCGAGTGTTGTATAGAGAATAAGCAGAATGAGAAATAGCCATCCTAGCGGAGGCACAAACATGACCCCGGGCCTAGGCTCAAACGGAGCAGATCCGGCAAACACGAGCGCAAGATTATCCGCAAACCCCAAGGTATCCGTTCTAACCCCATACACAGAAGACAATCCGTAGGCGTACACCAAGTTCGCAACGGTCACTGCCGCAATTGCAATAAAAGTGATGATGTTCTTCTTCAAAACGGTCCTCAGGTCCGCGGCGACCAGCCTAAACAGCATCAGACCACCTCGCGTCTTTTCCACGCCCCAGAAAAAGCCAACGAAGCAAGGGTCAATAATATGATTTCCGCAAAACCGGCTCGAATGTCTGGCCAGTTATTCAGCGATTCCGACCTGATGCTGTTGAGGATATTGCAGTTAAACCCCACACAAGCCATTACGCCGAAGATCCAGCCATTTGCAAAATGCCACGCAACCATTAGCAGATACGGGACAATTATCGCTTTGATTCTGCTACGAAACAAAATTGAGAAGCCAGTTACAGCCATGGATAAAGTCCCGAGCGTGACAGCATCGAACAGCGTGTATGCGAGCACATATGACAAAGGATGCGAATAAAATAGACCGGAGAAGTAGCTATGCAGGTAAAGTCCTACGTAAGTCGACTCATCGACCCGAGGAAGATACGCAGGAAAAAGCATCGAGACGATCAGGAAATTGACGAGCAGAGGAATGGCAGTCACTGTAAACGCGGAGAGGAAAGCAGACAGCATCTTTACGTTCACGTACGCCTTTCTGGAAACGCGCGTGCATATCTGCATGTCATAACCACTCAAACGCTCAAAGAGACACGACCAAGATCCAGCCAACATTGCAAGCAGGGGCAGTGCATAGAAAAACACCGACGCAGACAGTGGCGCGTTCGCGCTCACAACAATCCAGTTACCGAAGCTGCTTTCACGTGTTTGACCGAGATAATTTTCGGCTTGCACGCCAACGCCGTAACCAAAAGAAAGAAGGTTGTGGCGCTCTTTTTCCAAATTTGCCCACGGCTCCAGCGCGGCAGCTATTGCAACTGCGACCGCAATCAAGAGAGCAAGGATAAAAGCTGGACGTCTAATCGTTTTCGACAGTTCGTATCTTGCGAGCTTTTGGTTCATACGTCCTCCTCCCCCTTCCGACCCAGAAAGCCGGAAGGGAGCCATTTCAAACAACTATGCGGGAAGCTTGTGGAAATGCCCGACGCAGTCGGGGCTCCATACGCCAATAACAGTGCCGTAGCCAGACTCCGCCCATGCAGTCAGTCGCGCCGCAGATCGCCCGTTCTCACGGACGAGGTTATACATTTCCCACTGTCCCTTGTGATTCGAACGATACGTTCCCTGAGTACAATTCATGCTGCCGCTACCGCTTGTGTTATACGCACCGTCTGTATATAACCGAAGCGGATTTCCCGTATGGCCCTAGATATCCAGATAGAGCGATGAGGAATCATCCTTTTGACGGTAGCCAGTTGCACTCGTCCCGGCACATTGAAAACTAAATGCCTTATCGGCATTGTTCGTACAGGTCGTAATTCCCGTATCGGCGTTTTGAGTAATGCTGGAAACCTGAGAGGTGTCAAACTCCTCTTGCGCAAACGATGCAGCGGGAACCCCTAGGGACAGACCAGCTGCAATCACCAAGCCGACTCCGATTCGAGCAATAGCGCTCCTTGGCTTAATCATGGCATTCTCCAATCAAAAGCGGTTAACAATGCGTCGACGCACGGCAACCTTCGCATGAATAGAGAAAGATGTCTGTAAACACCCGCTATTGAGTTGATTGCTCAGGCGTTTACACGTTATTTACCTGCGATAACAATAAAATTAGCTCCGCCTTATTCTTGATCTTCAACTGGCGGTAAGATGCAGACCGCAGCGCTTGCACCGTAGATGCAGCGTAACCGACATCCTCCGCAATGGCCTTTGTCGTTGCCCCCTCTGCCGTCATCAGCAAAATTTGCGACTGAACATCAGAAAGGGAGCGCGACGTAAGCAGGGCCAGCTGGCGCACGCGGGCCGTTTCGGTGGACCCGTTCGCCCGGTACTCCAAGACGGCCTTCTCGTCCTCAACCGAGCGGGCGAGCGCGATGTGCGTAACGAACATGGGCACAGACCAGCAAACAATCACCGTTGCCACGACGACATTGACAGCCGAACTTTGCCCCAACAACGACGCGAGGAACAACGGCTCGAAAACCGTCAGATCCTGCACCATATTGAGCAAGACAGCCCAAACAGGAGCCGCCGCCCCAAAGCAAAGCATCCATATCCCAAGCATTTTGCGCTGCGGACAGCTACGCAGCACTATGTATGTGAGCAACATCCCCGTCAGCACCGCGAACCCATGGATTCGCCCCCTAGTGGCCGCATGGATTAAAGTAGCCGCACCTATTGACACCAACGGCACGATAGCCCGGACACGGGCATGCACCTTAAACGGACGCAGCCCAACAGCGAGCGAGACCGTAGATGCCACGCCGCACAGCAGGACCGGCGCAGCCATCAACGGATCGCATATACACCTCCATGCCGCGATATAGACAAGAGACCATTCCACGGCAGACAGCACCGCCCATACGCACGGGCTTCCGAGCCCAATCGCCCCATCCGTTCTAGTCAGCGCAACTTCACGATTCAGTTTTTCACCCGCGTAGTGCAGCGACAGAAGCAGTCCGAGACCCAATGCATAGCTTGCGAGAGAAAAGGCGACTGCCCGCGAAACACCGGATCCCCAATCGCTATCCGCCATTACCAAGGGGCCCGCCGCAAGGAGGATAAAAAATGTTGTGAGCAGGTATCGAAACAGCCGGCGCGTCCGAACTGATGTCAACATATCACCAGCATGCCGCTGCAGCAGACCAGGCCCTGTAGCATCACCCTCACCCGCAAACAATGCCACGAGCTCGCGTGAGCCCGCAACCGATGCCTTCCCGTATGCTCGGTGAAGCGTTGTTCGCACCGTCGATGGCTTCGTACCCGTCTCCCTGGCAATTTCCGCCGGCGTTTTCCCTTTGAGCAGCAGTCGAACAAACTGCTCTTCTCGAGGCGACAGGGCAGGGGAAAACACCCCCGCATCGAATGGGTCGGACGTGCGAGGGGTATCCGAATTGTTGTCCCGCTTCTCCCTTAGCAATGTGCATACGAAGGCGGCAACAGCAATAGCGGATCCCATCGACAGTGATGCAATGACTGCGGCATCGCTTGCAAAGTATGCCACCTCGACAGCCGGAACAAGGCCAATGGGAACTGCTACAAGCACAGAACGGGCAAACACGTCGCCCTGCCCCCGACCAAAGGCGCGGGGACAGCAAAGCAGCGGGACCGCAGCCAATACGAGATAGACCAGCGGAATTAAAAGCACGAGGCCAATTGATGCGGCCGTTACAGAGGGCATCCCCCATGGCTCGGGAACGACTCTCCATGAAACTCGACAGCAAAACAGCAGGCAAGACAGGACAACTATTGTTTCTGCAAAAAGCGTGCTCTGCGATCGGCGGGTCCCCCTTTCGCCGTCCCGCGCCGCCCCCCGTATCAAAGGAGAGCCCGCCGTATCCCAAATTACATATGAGAGGAGCAACGACCCAGTGAAGCACAAGGCACACGAAACACGATGCAACAACCAGATTGGTGCAAACACGATTGGAATAGAATCTCCGCGAGCATAGAAGGCCAAGTCGACCCATTCGGGAACCACCGCAATAGCAGCAAGGAAAACACCGAAGACGCCAAGGCGACCCGGCCGTCTTATTTCTCTCCCCTTGCGGAGCGCAACACCATGACCAAACGCCGCGAGGCATGCGCCAAGGATAACGAGCCAGGTCATTGCACCTGATGCCAAGCCGATTGAAGATGAAAACCGGTGATAAGGGGTAACCGCCATTACGACGAGCGCAATGGCGAAAGCAGATGTGGCAGAACAGCGGGAAAAGAGCATATGACCTCCATAGCGTGTCATTATATCGCTCGGGCTGCTCGTTTATCTCCACGCCCACACCAGCCAGCATCAACGATTCAGACGAACTCCAATCCGAGCCAGATCACGGTTCAGCTTTTGTCCGCAGTCCCCGCATCAAAGCGGGATGCGGTTTCCTTTTGAGCGTCGATCTGGAAACTGTATCCCGTTCTGAGTCAATATTCTGGGACGCAGTTTCCGCAGCACACCCCATTCGGAAAGCGTGTCCCAGTATTTGGCCGCAAACTGGGGCGCGCTTTCCGGATGGGTCGAGACGAAGGCCAAGCCAGACAGGCAGCCTCGCATCCCGCCATCCTCCCCATGCACCTGAGCGTGCTACACTAGCAGCATCTATGCCACCGCGAACGGCTCGGCCCCGCGCCCGCCGCTCGCAAACGAACTTTAAACGCACGAGGGTTGGCCATGCCGCTTTTCTCGCAACATACCGCCCGGTTCTCGCCGGACGTTCCCTTGGAGGGCACTAGCTCTCGCGAGCTGCTCAAGCGGTACCAGCCGCTCGAGACGCTTGCGACCGGCGGTTTTGGCTCCATCGAGATTTGCCGCGACACGCATCTGCGCCGTCGCGTGGCCATTAAGCGCATCCCCCTTATCAACGGCGCCGGCATGCCCGCCAGCGACATCATGGACGTGCTGCGCGAGGCGCATACCGCCGCCATGCTTCAACATCCCAATATCGTGCAGGTTATCGACTTTACGCACGACACCGCCTATGCCTACCTGGTCATGGAGTATGTCGACGGTATGTCGTTGGCCGAGTTTTTGCATCGCGTGGACGGCCACTCGCTCACCTTTGACGAGGCCGCGGCCATTGCCGACGCGCTGGGTCAGGCACTCACCTTTGCCCATGCAAACGGCGTGCTTCATCTGGACATAAAGCCCGCCAATGTGCTTATCGACCATTCGGGCAATGTAAAGATCACCGACTTTGGCATGGCGCGGCTGTCGTCCGCCGGCGGCTTTGGCGGATCGCGCGGCGGCACCATCGGCTACATGCCGCCCGAGCAGCTCGATATCGAGACCGGCACGGTCGACGAACGTGCCGATGTCTTTGCCCTTGCCTGCGTGATCTACGAGGGCCTGTGCGGCAGTGCCCCCTTTATGGCGGCCACGCCTGCCGACTCGCTCGACCGCATCATCGGCGGCGCCACCTATCCCAGCGAACTGATCCCTCACTTTCCCCCGGGGGCCGAGGCGGCGCTCATGAGCGCTCTCTCCCCCATGCCGCAAGACCGCCCCGATAGCATCGAGGCATTCTGCGACCGACTCCTTGCCGGCTTGGGGAGCGTGCGCGAAGGCCGTCGCAGCTTGGAGCAGATGGTAGGCGAGCTTTCGAATGACGAGTGCGCGGCAGATGATATCGAGCCATCGAGCTACGAGGATGACACCGTCGAGGTCGACCCCGCACTTGGCTGGGCGGGCACGCGCTGGGGCCGCGCACGCAATTACACCATGCGCGGCATCTCGGCGCTCTCATGCGGAGCCTTCAGCTTTTTGCTTATGCAGACAGCCGGCGTCGCGACGCTTCCCGGGCTGGTCGTGGCGGCCGTCGCCATTGGCGCGGCGGCAGGCTTGGCCCCGCAGATTGGCTCGGCCATCTCGGCCGTGGGCTTTTTGGTGCTCATGGCCAACGCCACCATGCAGGCGCAGGGCATCCTGTCGATGCTGCCGGTCGCGGTCATTTTTGCCGCTGCCATGTCCGGTTGGTGGATTGCTTGGGGACGCACCGAGGCGGCTGCGAGCGCGACGCTCACCTGCGCGCTTGCGCTGGGTTGCCTAACCGGCGACGCCCTCCTTGCCGCCGGAGCCGCCACGAGCATCGCGGCGTTTTGGCTCGGCCCGGCAAGCGCAGCGGCGGCCACGGGCATGGGCGCACTCTTTGCCCGCCTTGCCGCAGCGGCTCTCTCTGCGGGAGGCGTACTGGGGCTTAGCAATGTCGTCGCAGCGCTGGGAGACGCGCTCCTTCTCGCTGCAATCGTGCTGGTTGCAGCAATAGCCGCGGCAACATCGCTGCTGCTCAATGCTCATGCCAAGCGCGCCGAGCAGGGATCGAACCTTGCCGCCATCGTCGCAATTGCCGTCGCCGGCATCGGCTCAGCCGTATCGTTTTGTCTTGCACACCATATGGAAATTGCCAGCCTTGCGGGCCCGGTCGTCGCCAAGGCGGCGGTTACGGGAATCCTATCCTCTATAATCGTCGGGATATGCCTTTATTTGCTCGGATACCAAAGAACCTATACGGAGAGTGATCTTTCGTGAACTTCCTGAACATCTTCGAGGACCACGTGGCCGGCATCTTCGGTGCCACCCGTGCCCCGTTCTCCTTTAAGAAGCTTGCCAAGCAGGCCGCTCGCGACATGGAGGATCAGACTCTGGTGATCAACGGCGTCAACACCGCGCCGGCGCTCTATACCATCCTGATTGCCGCCGACGACGATCCCATGCTCGCCCCGTTCTATCCCGAGCTTTCGCGCGAGGTCCGCGAGTTTGTGAAAGCGCAAGCCGAAAAGCGCCGCTACGTCTTTGTCGGCGAGCCCCTCGTTCGCTTTATGATCGACCCGCAGCTGCGCGGCGGCAAGTTCTCGGTCTTTGCCGAGAACGTCGATGCCCCCACGCTCGGTCGCCTGTACGAGGAAGAGCGCGCCTACCAAAACGGCCTGGGCCAGAACAACTCAGCCGCGAGCCGTGCCGCCAGCGCCCCGCGCGCCGGCCAGCAGCAGTTTGCCGCCCCGCAGCAACACCCCGCTGCTATGCCGCAGCAGCAGCCGGCACCTCGTGCTGCCACTCCCGACCCGCTTGCCGTGGCCGACCCCTTTGCGCCCAATATGCCCGATCCCGCCGCCGCACCCATCCCCGTGCCCCAAACCGTCTCGCGCGACGCGCTTGCCGGCATGGGCGGAGCCGCCGCGACCGGCGCCGCCGCTGGCCTTGGCGCCGCAGCCAGCATCGCCTCCAACATGGCAAGCTCTCGCGCCCCGCAGCGTCCGCTCGCCCAGCTCGTCGACGTCGTGAGCGGCGAGAGCCACGCCATCACCTCCGCACAGGTGACCATCGGTCGCGAGCGCTCGGTTTCCGACATCGCCCTGCGCGACCCCAACGTGTCGCGCCGTCATGCCCAGCTCACCTTTACCGGCTCGGACTGGTCGATCGAGGACCTCAACTCCACCAACGGCACGCTCGTCAACAACCGTCGCATCACGCGCTGCCCGCTGCGCAACGGCGACCTGCTGACGTTTGGCCTGAGCACGTTCGAATTTAGGGGATAGTCGCTTATGAACATCGATATCGTCCTGTTTGCAGGCCGCATCGTCCTGGTCGTCCTGCTTTATATCTTCCTGTTTGCCGTCATGAAGACCGGCGTGGGGCTCGTCCGCGGCCAGCGCCGCGACTCGGCCATCTGGACGATCGATGTGGACAAGGGCCCGCGCGGCATCCGCGGCATCCACGTGGATATGCTCGGCCCCGTCATCGTCGGCCGTTCGCCGTCGTCGGACATCTGCATCAACGAACCGTTTGTCTCGGCCTCGCATGCGCGTTTTTCGCTGCAGGGTCCGGCACTTATTATCGAGGACCTCAACTCGCTTAACGGCACGCTCGTCAACGGCCGCCAGCTGGTGGAGCCCGCAACGCTGCGCGAGGGCGACGAAGTCCAGATTGGCGACGTGGTCATGAAGGTGAACCGTCGATGATCGACGAGGAGAACAAGTCCGCAACCATGCCAGAGACGTCGGCCGCCCCCGCGACCGCGCCGGCTCATGCCGCCCCGGCGGGCCATGCGCCCGTGGAGCCCGAGGACACTGTGTTCTCCCTGCCTCTTTCGCATGTAACGCAAGAATATCCGACGCTGACCGACGACGAGGATACCGAGGACAACGCTGACGGCGGTAACACCCCCATCGGCGTGCACGCCGCTACCGAGCAGCCCGCGGTCCCGCAAGACATGCCCGCGCCGGCTCACTTTGCCGAACCCGTCGCCACGGCGATTACCGAGAGCTCCGCGGTATTTGCGGCTCCCGAGCCCGCGGCACCGGTGTTTCCCGTAGCGCCGGCACCCGCCGCAGCGCCCGAGTCCGCATCTGCACCGGAACCCGCGGCGGCGCCCTCCCCCGCGGACGCATCGGCGCCCGAAGCCATGCAGTCTGTAACCGAAGACGTACCCGCAGCAACGACGGAGGATGTCTCCCAATCCCACGGCACGCCCGCGCCCGCGCACTTCGCGACGCCCGAGTCTGCAGCCGTCGCCCCGCAAGACGACGAGCCTGTCGACCGTACAACCGAAGAGCCCGCCACGCCCAACGTCAACGACCCGAGCAACGATGCCGACACCGTCTCGCCCGGCGATACGGCCGAGATTGACGTTGCCGCCGTGGAGGCCAAGCTTAAGGACCCCGGCTCGACCATGAGTTTTGAGCCGCTGACCGACGAGCGCGTCGAGACTGACTCGACCTACGACGCCGGCACGACCACGCAGCTCATGTGGGGCGCCCGCTCCGATGTTGGCTGTGTGCGCCCGCATAACGAAGACTCCTATCTGGTGCAATCGCCGCTCTTTTGCGTATGCGACGGCATGGGCGGCCACGCCGCCGGTGAGGTAGCCTCCTCCATCGCCGTCGAGACCATTGCCAAGACAGCGCCGCAGGCAGCCGACGCCGCACGACTGGCGGCCGCCGTCGAAGCTGCAAACGCCGCGGTCATCGAGGCTGCGCTCAACGGGCTTGGCAAGCCCGGCATGGGCTGCACGGCAACCTGCGCCTATATCGAAAACGACATGCTCGCTATCGCCCACGTGGGCGACTCGCGCGCCTATCTGCTCCACGAGGGCACGCTCATCCGCGTGACCCGCGACCACTCCTATGTGGAGGAGCTCGTGGACGCCGGCGAGATTACGGCAGACGAGGCTCGCGTCCACCCCAACCGCTCGGTCATCACCCGCGCGCTGGGCTCGGATCCCGCAATGTATGCCGACCACTTTACCCTGCATATCGAGGAAGGCGACCGCCTGATCCTGTGCTCGGACGGTCTTTCGAGCATGATTCCCGATAGCGATATCGAAAACATCGCCACGCAGTCCTCGACCGCGCAGATTTGCGTCGACAACCTTGTTGACGCGGCACTGGTCGCCGGCGGGCATGACAACGTCACCGTGCTTGTCGTTGACCTGGTCGACGATGGCGTCATGCGCGAGGCAAAGCGCGTCCGCCGCCGCAACATCACCATTGCCACCGTACTGGGCATCGCTTTTGTGCTGGCGGCAGCCATCTGGGCCTACGCAGGCATCACCGGCTCGTACTACCTGGGCACCTACAAGGACACCGTCGCGGTCTACCGGGGCATTCCCGGCAAGCCGCTCGGCCTTAAGCTGCACTGGCTCGACAGCACGACCACCATCAAACTGTCCGACCTGCCCGAAGACACACAAAATCGCCTTAAGGCAGGTATTCAGCAGACGAGCATCGACGACGCACAGGACACCATCTCCAAGTACCGCCATCAGATCGACGAGGAGCAGACCCGTCAGGTGATCGACGCGCAAACGATCCGCAATAACACCGACCAGGGTTCGACCTCCGAATCGGATTCCGAGAATACCGCCGAACAGTCCGCCGAGGCCGAAGCCTCCGATAAGAATTAGAAAGGGAGTGCCGCTTATGAGTCGCCGTAATACCGAACTGCTCTTACTCATCGCCTCGGCGTTCCCCGTCATCCTGCTGTATGCGATGTACGTGCTCACCGCAGGCGCCGCCATCTCGTTTGAGACACTTGCCGTTCCGATCGGTCTCTTTGCCGCCTTCGCCGCGGCGCATATCGCCGTGCGCATTCTGGCACCCGGCGCCGACCCGGCCATCCTGCCCGTCGTCTTTGTTCTTTCGGGCATTGGCATCACGTTTGTGACGCGCTTGGCGCCCACGCTCGCCATCTCGCAGCTCGTCATCCTGTTTATCTCGGTGGCGTTGATGGTAGGTACGCTTGCGCTGGTCAAAAACCTCGACGTAGTCATGCGCTACAAGTACACCTTTGGCATCATCGGCATCATCTTGCTGATGCTGCCCATCTTTATCGGCACCACGATCTCGGGCTCTAAACTGTGGATTCGCATCGCCGGCTTTACCATTCAGCCCGGCGAGTTCGCCAAGGTCTTTATCGTGCTGTTCCTAGCCGGTTACCTGGCCGAGAACCGCGAACTGCTCTCTATCTCCAACCGCAAGATCTTGGGTCTTAAGATTCCGCGTCTGCGCCTGCTGCTGCCGCTGTTCGCAGTCTGGGGCGTATGCCTGCTCGTCGTTGTCTTCGAACGTGACCTGGGCTCGGCCTTGCTGTTCTACACCATCTTCTTGCTGATGCTCTACGTTGCCACGGGTCGCTTCTCGTATGTCATCATCGGCCTTGTGCTCTTGGCCGTGGGGGCCGTGGGCGCTTACAAGTTCCTGTCGCACGTCCAGGTTCGTTTCCAGATCTGGGCCGATCCCTTTAAGGATGCACAGGGCCAGGGCTACCAGATTGTCCAGTCCCTCTTCTCGCTGGCCGACGGCGGCCTTGTTGGCGTCGGCATTGGCAACGGCATGGCCAACAACATCCCCGTCGTCGAGTCCGACTTTATCTTCTCGGCTATCGGCGAGGAGATGGGCCTTTTGGGCGGTGGCGCCGTTCTTATCCTGTTTATGCTCTTTGCCGTACGTGGCCTGACCACGGCAGCCCGTGCCAAGTCCGACCTTGCCGCCTTTAGCGCCACCGGTCTTACGGCCGCTATCAGCTTCCAGGCGTTCTTGATCGTTGGCGGCGTTACCCGCCTGATCCCGCTGACCGGCGTCACCCTGCCCTTTATGAGCCAGGGTGGCTCCTCGCTGCTGGCAAGCTTTATCATCGTCGCGCTTTTGCTGCGCGCCGGTGACGAGGCAACCGGTCGCGAGGCCGAGCTCACCGGCACCGGCACCATGGCCGCCATCACCGACGACCAGGTCGCCTCGGCGTCCTCCCCGGCCGGCACGCGCTTCGCCACTTCGTCTTCGTATGCCCGCGGCAGCCACTCCGCCGGCTCGCGCATGCGTCGTCGCCTGCTCGACACGCCCGAATCCGGTGTGCTCGGCCGCGTGGCGCTCGCCAATCGACTGACCCGCGCCGTGCTCGCCTTTACGGCACTATTCGCCATCCTTATCGGCAACCTCACCTATGTCCAGGTCATCAAGGCCAAGGACTATCAGGACATGCCGACCAACAACCACACCATCGCCCGCTCCAAGTACATCCAGCGCGGCTCCATCATCACGTCCGACGGCGTGACGCTGGCCGAGTCGCTGCAACAGGAAGACGGCACCTACGCCCGCTCCTACCCCAACGGCAACCTGGCCGCTCACGTGGTGGGCTATGTAAGCCAGCAGTACGGCACCGCTGGTGTCGAGAGCGTCATGAACGAAACGCTCACCGGCTCCAAGGATTACTCCAGCTGGAACAACGCCCTCGCGTCGCTCGCGGGCCAAAACCAACCGGGCAACACCGCCAAGCTCACCATCGACTCGCGCATCCAGACGGCTGCCGAGCAGGCACTCAAGGGCTTTAAGGGTGCCGTGGTGGTTATGGATCCGCGCACCGGCGCGGTCCTCGCATGCGCAAGCTCGCCCACCTATGACAACACCAACATCGATGCCCTGATGCAGTCGGGCGGTGGCGAGGACGGCTCCATGTACGACCGCGCCATGGACGCTCTCTATACCCCGGGCTCGACCTTTAAGGTCGTCACACTCTCCGCGGCGCTCGAAACCGGCACCGCCAGCCTTACCAGCACGTACCAGGCGCCCGGCTCCATGGATATCGGCAACGCGCCGGTCACCAATTACGCCAACGAGAGCTACGGTACCATCAGCCTGCAACAGGCCTTTGCCGTGTCATCCAACGTCGTCTTTGGCCAGGTGGCCAACGAGATCGGCGCCAGCTCGCTCGTCCAGTTTGCCAACGCCTTTGGTTACGGCCAAAAGCTCGGTCAGGACCTGACCACCGCGGCCTCCATCATGGCCGACCCCTCGCTCATGACCGAGTGGGAGACCGCCTGGGCAGGCGCCGGCCAGCCTGTCGGCATGGACCACACGCCAGGTCCGCAGACCACCGTCATGCAAAACTGCGTGATAGCAGCGGCCATCGCCAACAGCGGCGTGGTCATGGACCCGTTCTTCGTGGCCCAGGTGCTCGCCCCCGACGGAACCGTGGTCAAGACCACGCAATCCCGCTCGCTCGGCCAGGCCGTCAGCGCCACCACGGCCGATCAGGTCAAGCAGGCCATGCTCGCGGTTGTCCAGTCCGGCACCGGCACCGATGCCCAGATTCCGGGCGTCAAGGTCGCCGGCAAGACTGGATCGGCCGAGATCGGCGGCACCAACGTCAACTCGATGTTCGTCGGCTTCGCACCTTACGATTCACCCACGGTCGCCATCTCGGTGGCCTTGGAGGATTACGACAAACACGACGTCAAGGCAGCCAAGATCGCCGGCATCGTCCTGACCGCGGCACTTGCCGCCCAAGGAGCGTGATGCCTGTGATCGAAGCGGATACTTGGGGCGCGCCGCGGCCGATGAGCTAGCGGCAAGGCGCCACGCGGTCCCAGCGACCATAGATTTGGTACTACACACATCGTTGAGCGAATAAGTTAGTTAGGAGCAGGAATGGAACAGAGGGTCCTCGGGGGAAGATACCTCCTCAAGGATAAGGTGGGAACGGGCGGCATGGCGACCGTCTTCCGTGCGCAAGATCAGGTCCTCGACCGCACGGTTGCCGTCAAGATCATGCTGCCGCAGTATGCCGGCGACGCCACCTTCGCCGCCCGCTTTAAGCAGGAGGCCCAGGCAGCAGCAGGTCTCTCCTCCCCCTATATCGTGGGCGTCTACGATTGGGGCAAGGATGGCGATACCTACTACATCGTCATGGAGTACCTGCGCGGTACCGACCTTAAGAGCGGCATCAAGAGCCACGGCGCCCTCGATCCAAAGAAGGTCGCGCAGATCGGCTCGCAGATCAGCTCCGCGCTTTCGGTCGCCCACAAGCACGAGATCATCCACCGCGACATTAAGCCGCAAAACATCATGGTGCTGCCCGACGGCAACATCAAGGTCATGGACTTTGGCATCGCGCGCGCAAAGAACAGCCACCTCACGCAGGACAACAATGTACTGGGCACCGCCCACTACGTAAGCCCCGAGCAAACGCGCGGCCAGGACCTCGGTCCCACTTCGGATATCTACTCCCTGGGCGTCGTGATGTACGAGTGCGCCACCGGTCGCGTCCCCTTTGACGGTGACGACGCCATCTCGGTTGCGCTCAAGCAGGTAAACGAACTGCCGGTTCCGCCGAGCCAGATCAACTCCGGCGTCGACGCCGATCTGGAGCGCATCATCCTCAAGTGCATGGAAAAGGACCCGTCGAACCGCTTCCAGACGGCAGACGAGCTGCGCCAGGTGCTCAACAACTACCTGTCCGGCCGCGCCGTCAACGTCTCCGAGCCCACGCGCATCATCGGTGCCGCGGGCGACCTGGGCGCCACCAAGACCCGTGAGCTGTCTGATCAGACGCGCGCCATGGTCCGTCCCGTCTCGGGCGTGAGCGGCCAGAACAACGCCCGCAGCGCTGTTTCGGGCTCCACGGGCTCCTACGAGGTCGAACAGCCCAAATCCAACAAGAACAAGATCATCGCCGCCGTAGTTGCCGCAATCGCCGTGGTTGGCGTTGTGGTGGCCTTCGCCACCGGACTCTTTGGGGGCGAGCAAGTCACGGTGCCCGACGTGCTGAACAAGGACCAGCAGACCGCTATCGAGCAGATCAAGGAGGCCGGCCTCGAGGTCGGCACCATCGACCAGAGCTATAACGACGATGTCGACGAGGGCAAGGTTGCCGAGCAGACCCCCAACGGCAAGACCAAGAAGCCCAAGGGCAGCAAGGTGAATCTGGTAATCTCCAAGGGCCCCAAGCCCTCCGAGAAGGTTGAGGTTCCGCAGCTCCTCGGTCTGACCAAGGACCAGGCCGAGGCCGCGCTGGCAAGCGTGGGCCTGAAGGGCAACGCCACCGAGGAGGCCAACGAGGCCGACGAAGGCCAGGTCTTTGAGCAGGGCACCGACGCCGGCAAGGAAGTCGAGAAGGGCACAACCATCTCGTATAAGGTCTCCAGCGGTCCTGACACCACCTCCGTCCCCGATCTGACCGACATGACCGAGGCCCAGGCACGCAACGCCCTCGACATGGCCGGTTTTGGCGTCGACGTGAGCTACCAGGAGAACGATTCCGTCACCGAGGGTACCGTCATTAGTTGGAACCCCAGCGGCAAGCAGAAGCCTGGCGCCACGATCACCGTCGTCATCGCCAAGAAGTCCGGCAAGGCCGGCGTTCCGGGCAACCTGTACGGCAAGAGTATCTCCGCCGCCGTCACCGCGCTCAACAACGCCGGGTTCTACAACATCGCATTCTGCGATCAGAACGGCAACCCCGTGAGCGGCAACGAAAACGCCACCGTTACGGGCGTCTCCCCCACCGGCAAGCAGTCCACCGACAGCACGATTACGCTGACGGTCGCACTTTCTGGCTCGGGCTCGGGTTCGGGCTCGGGCACGGGCGACGATTCCGGTACGGCCAACTAGTCGCCACCCCACCGCCCATTACGGCTCTCGCCGCAAACATATTCGCTCACAGGCGCCCGCTTGCTCCCCCAGCAAGCGGGCGCTTCGTTTTTGACATGGCATGAACCAGAAGAGCCCGGCACCGTGGCGGTGTACCGGGCTCGATCAATCTCTGGTGCCCCCGGGCGGATTCGAACCGTCGACACCCGCTTTAGGAGAGCGGTGCTCTATCCCCTGAGCTACGGAGGCATGTTGTATTAGTGTAGCAGATTTGCGCCACTACCATGCAGCGCATAGCCGCTCTTCGAGATAGTCGTCTGCGACGTCCTTTAATGACTGGTCGTTTAAGAGTGTCGCAGACGACTACCCAACGACTAGTTGCCTTTGTGGAAAAGGTTCTTGATGACGGAGGGGATGCTCTTGGCGCCCTTGGCCGTCACATCGATAAAGTCGGGCGAACGAACGAGCTTGTCCTCGTCAATGTACTTACGCACCGCGCGAAGCGTTTCCTTGTCATTGCGCGTCGAAAACGTAAAGTGGCCATTCTCTTTGGTAAAGATGGCAAAACGCGTAATCTTCTTGGTGCCGCGCAAAACCTCGGCGGCAATATAGTCGACCTCGTCCCACGGGATTTGGATATAATCCTCGGGATTACGCTCGTTATAGTACTCAAACGCCTTATTGCCCACCATCACGTTACCGTGACTGGTAAGCCCCATCAGGCAGGTTGCCGGCGTTGCCAGATCGACCGTGCTGTTCTGAGATTGCGCCATACGCGCCTCGCCCTCCAATAAAAACAATCGGACCGCATCCAGTGTACCCACCGGGTGCGGTCCGTTTCAATGGCTCAAAAGCCCTTGCCTAGCAACTCTCGGTCTTAAGCCGAAGCGTGCTTACATGAAGCCGCAGACGCGACCGATGATGCCGATGGCGAAGAGAGCCAGGATGATGACGATCGGGCTGACCTTCTTCTTGAGGAGCTTGCAGACCAGAAGGGTCAGGCACACGGCGGCAAGGCCAGGGATGAGCTGATCGAGGTTGGCCTGAAGCGTGGTGACCTTCACCGGGTCGAGTGCGGTGGCACCGACAGAGCTGTACATCGACAGCGCCTGCTTGATGCCCTCAGAACCGGCGGGCAGGTTGGCCCAGTCGATATAGGCGCCAGCAGACTGCGTGACCTTGGAGACGACCGGGGTGAAGGAGATGGACACCCAGCGCTCGACCAGGGCGCCGATGATGAACATACCCAGGATGGAAGCACCCTCGGTGACCTTGCCCATCAGACCGCCGGAGAGGTCCTTGGCGATGGAGGAGCCGACCTTGTAGCCAAACTCCTGCGTGTACCACAGGAAAGCGTAACGGATGATGTTCCACGCGAAGAAGAACAGCAGCGGACCGGCGATGCTGCCGGACAGGGCCAGGGAAGCGCCCAGTGCGCCCAGAATCGGGCGAAGGGTGAACCAGAAGGCGGGGTCGCCGACGCCGGCGAGCGGGCCCATCATACCGACCTTGACGCCCTGAATGGCGACATCGTCAATCGGAGCACCGTTGGCGCGCTCCTCCTCGAGGGCGAGGGTAACGCCAATGACGGGGGCGGAAACATAGGGGTGGGTGTTATAGAACTCCAGGTGGCGCTTAAGAGCGGCAATCTGGTCATCCTTGCTGGTGTAGAGCTTCTTGATCGCAGGGATCATTGCGAAGCACCAGCCGCCGTTCTGCATACGCTCGTAGTTCCACGAGCCCTGAAGGAACTGATGACGGAAGCAAACCTTCTTACGGTCAGCCTTGGTGAGCTGAATCTTGTTCTCTGCCATATGTATCACTCCCCTCCTACTCGTAATCGTTCAGAATGTCGCCGAGCGGGTCACCGGAGCCACCGCCCATGCCGCCACCCTGCTTGGCCAGATCCTTAAGGCCAAGGTAGATGAGGGCAAGGGAGATGCCGATGAGGCCAAGGGCGATCAGCGTGAGCTGAGGGATGGCAGCAAGGACAAAGCCGAGGATGAAGAACGGCCAGGTCTCCTTGGTGGCCATCATGTTGATGACCATGGCGTAACCGACGGAAGCGACCATGCCGCCGCCGACGGCCATGCCGCCGGACAGCCAGTCGGGCATAGCGTTAAGCGCGTTGGTAACGGCCTCGGCCGGGATAACACACAGAAGTACTGCCGGGATGGCGATACGAAGGCCCTGCATGAGGATGGCAGCGTACTGCCAGCGCTCGATGCCGGAGAAGTCGCCCTTCTCGGCGCAACCGTCCATGGCGTGAGCGATAGCGGTAGCAATGGTACGGCAGATCATGGTCAGGAACAGACCAGCGACCGACAGCGGGACGGCGACGGCGATGGCCGCGGTAACGGCCTTGGCCGAATCGGTGGCGCCGCCGTTGAGGGCGAGCACCATGATGATCGAAGAAGCGACCGAGGCCAGAGCGGCGTCAGGCGCGACGGCGGCGCCGACGTTAGCCCAGCCAAGGGCCATCATCTGGAGCGAACCGCCCAGGAGGATGCCCTCCTGAAGGTGACCGGTTACGAGACCGATAAGCGTGCATGCCACGAGCGGCTGATGGAACTGGAACTCATCCAGAATGCCTTCCATACCGGCAAGCAACGCGACAATCGCAACAAGCAGAATAGTGATTGCAGACATGTATCGGACCCTCCTTTACTATGCTTGAGCGGCCAGTTCGGCCTTAGCTTTCTTCAACATGGCATCGAGATCCTCGGAGGCATCCGAAGGAACCTTGCGGACCTCGAACTTGACGCCCTTGGCCTTGAGGGCCTCGAGGGTCTTAACGTCGTCATCGCCCATAGCGACGGCGTTGGTGACGACGACCTTGCCCTTGGAGTGAGCCATGGAACCGATGTTGACTTCCTTGATGTCGACGCCGGCCTCGATGGCCTTGAGCAGATCCTGCGGGTTCTCGAAGAGCAGCATGGCCTTGGTGTCACCAAAACGCGTGTCCTTGACGACCTCGGCCATCTTCTTGATAGGCACGACGTTGGCATGGACTCCCGGAGGGGCAGCCTGCTCGATCATGGTCTTGCGGAGCTCGTCGTGAGCAACGCCGTCGGAAACCACGATGATGCGGTTGGGGTTGATCTGCTTGGTCCACGTGGTGGCCACCTGACCATGCAGCAGACGGGTGTCGATACGGACGTGGGCAATCTTGATGTGCCCGTCGCCGATGACCGTTCCCGGAGGGATGGCGCCTGCAGGAGCAGCGGCGGCCGCAGCCGGCTTCTTCTCCTCGGGCTCCAGAGACTCGGGCTTGACGCGCACGCCAGCCTTAGCCTCAGTCACGAGATGTTTTGCGATCGCATGTGCAGTGTTCTTTGCGTCAAAGCGCTGCGAATATGCCTCGATGAGCATAGGCAGGTTGACACCGGTGACGATAGCCCAGGAATCGTGGCCCTCGATGAGCCCGCTGATCTGGTTGAACGGCGTGCCGCCCCACAGATCAACGAGGAAGAGCACCTGCTCCTGGTCCTCGAAGGAAGCGACTGCTTCCTCGACCTTGGCACGGAAGTCGTCGGGGCCCATGCTCGGCTCGAGCGAGACCACGGCAACAGACGGCTGATCGCCAAAGACCATCGAGCCCGTCTGCTTGATTCCAGCTGCCAAGTCCCCGTGGCTAGCAAGAACAATACTTACCATCACATAACCTCCTTTTTGTCTACGTATTTCCTACACGACATGAAAGGAGTATACCTGTTTGGATTGTGGAATTATAGCTAAATTCGCAAAAGGTTGGATTATTTGTTTAAACGTCTAAGTTTGTTACAAATTGATTACGTTGCCGGTTTACAGCTTATTGCCTGCTAAAACGTGATTTGCTGATTGCTTTCAAAGACATATAAAGGTGCACTGTTCGTTAAGACCGCTTTTAGGTGGATCCCAATGCGTCTGCGTGCCACCATTTTGTTTAAACAGACATGACTTGACTAACCGAAGCAAATATGTTTAGAACTCTAGCCCATGTAGTCATTGGATGTTAGGCGATGTGGAGTGGGTTGGCGGCGTCGACGGCGTCGGAAGGGTCATCGGGAACAGTGTCTGCCGGGTCCTCGTCGGGGGTCTCGATCTGTTTGATCATGACCTCTTGGCCCTGCAGCAGGTATGTCTCGCCGCTACCGCACTGGGGACAGGTCTTGCCGTGCTCGACCGTCGCGTAGTCGCAGCCGCACGCCTCGCAATGTGTCACGGCCTCGACGGGCTCCACGATAAGCTCCGCGCCCTCAGTGATAGGCTTTTTATCTGCTGCCCAGCGCCAAGCGTCGAGCAGCAAGTCGGGAACGACGCCCGAGACCTCGCCCAGCAGCAGCGTGACGCTCGAAACGCGACGCACGCCATGAGCGCGCGCTACATTCTCGACATCGCGAATAATGTGATAGACGATTCCCAATTCATGCAAGGTAGAAACCTTTCAACAACGGTTGATGCGATGTCAGCCAAACGTCAGCGAGCGGCGATCCAGGTGCCCCAGGTTGCCCCGAAACAAGGCGTCCGCTGGGCTTTTGCCCGCGGCGCCGAAGTTGAGGGGCAAGATGGGGTGCTTGGGCGCCGCGCAGCGTCGGCAGTGCCGCCGTTCGTTAGAACGGCGGAACCTCATTACTTGCGACCGAACTTAATCTTGATGGCGCGCTTTAGAGCATACTTGCCCAGGCTCGGAAGCTTTTGCTCGTATTTGACCATCGTGGAGCACTCGGGGCGGTCGCGATCCAGATGGATAGCGTCAAACGCGCACTTGGTGGTGCACAGGCCGCAGCCAATGCACTTGTTGGGGTCGACGATCGAGGCGCCGCAGCCCAGGCAGCGGGCGGTCTCGGCGCGCACCTGCTCCTCGGTAAAGGTCTCAACATACTCGCTAAACGGCGCAGCCTTCTCGCGTTCGCGGTCCACATGCGCAACCTCGCGGCTCGCGTTGTCGTAGCCCTCGAGCACAACGTCGTTGCGGTCGAGCGCGGTGTAGCGGCGCTGGTTGCGGCCGATGGTGAGCGTGGAGCCCGGCTGCACAAAGCGATGGATGGACACGGCGGCCTCGTGGCCGGCGGCGATAGCGTCGATGGCAAAGCTGGGGCCGGTATAGACGTCACCACCCACAAAGATGTCGGGTTCGGCGGTCTGGTAGGTCTGGGGATCAGCAAGGACACCCTGGCCGCGGCCAAGCTCCACCTTGGAGCCAGCCAGCAGGTCGCCCCACACGATGGACTGGCCAATCGACATGACCACGCGGTCGGCATCGACGCGACGCAGGTCGTTCTCGTCGTACTCGGGCGCAAAACGGCCCTCGTCATCGTAGACGCGCGTGCAGCGCTTAAAGGTGATGCCGCACACACGGCCGGCCTCGTCCAGGTGAATCTCCTTGGGGCCCCAACCGCAACTGATGTGCGCGCCGTCCTCAACGGCCTCGCGACGCTCCTCCTCGCTGGCGGGCATCTGAGCCTCGCTCTCCAGGCAGAACATCTCAACGTGCTCGGAACCCAGACGGCAGGCGTTGCGGGCAACGTCGATGGCCACGTTGCCGCCGCCCACCACAATGGTGCGGCCGGACAGGGAATCGATCTTGCCGCTGTTAACCTCGCGAAGGAAGTCGACGGCCACGGTCACGTCCTCGGCATCCTCACCCGGAATGCCGGCAAGGCGGCCGCCCTGGCAGCCAATGGCAACGTAGAAGGCCTTGAAGCCCTGCGCGCGCAGCTCGTCGAGCGTCACATCACGACCGACCTCCACGCCATAGCGGAACTCGGCACCCATCAGGCGAATGACCTCGACCTCGGCCTCAATGACGTCCTTCTGCAGCTTAAAGCTGGGAATGCCGTAGGTGAGCATGCCGCCCGGACGCTCGTTCTTCTCGAACACGACGGGCTTGTAGCCCTTCTCGGCCAGGTAGAAAGCGCAGGACAGGCCAGCCGGACCGGCACCGATGATGGCGATCTTCTGGTCGAAGCCGCCGGCACGCGTCGGGGTCACCACAGGTGGGACATAGCGGGTCGCGGCATCCAGATCGCGCTGGGCGACGAACTTCTTGACTTCGTCGATTGCCACGGCGGCGTCCACACGGCCGCGGGTGCAGGCATCCTCACAGCGGCGGTTGCACACACGGCCGCAGATAGCGGGCAGCGGGTTCTCGCGCTTAATGAGTGCTAGGGCCTCGTCATAGCGACCCTGAGCCGCGAGCTTCAGATAGCCCTGAACGGCAACGTGCGCGGGGCAGGCCGTCTTGCAGGGAGCGGTGCCGGACTCATGCGTCTCGATGCGGTTGTCGTTGCGGTAGTTGGGCGACCACTTGGTGTGGTCCCACTTGGTGGCATCGGGCAGCTCCTGGCGCGGATACTCGGGCACCTGTCCGCCGGCCTTTTTGCTGCAGAGCTTCTGGCCCAGTTTGGCGGCGCCGGCCGGACACACCTCAACGCAGCGACCGCAGGCCACGCACTTGTCCTTCTCGACCTTGGCGACATAGGCCGAGCGCGACAGGTTGGGCGTGTTGAACAGCTGCGAGGTGCGCAGGGCGTAGCACACGTTAACGTTGCAGTTGCAGATGGCGAAGATCTTGTTCTCGCCGTCGATATTGGTGATCTGGTGCACAAAGCCGTTGTCCTCGGCCTGGCGCAAGATGTCGTAGACCTCCTCGCGCGTCACATAATGACCGCGGTCGGTCTCAACCACATAGTCGGCCATATCGCCCACGGCAATGCACCAGTCGGCGGGGTCATCGGCGCAGCCCTCGCCCATCACGCGACGGCTCGCGCGGCAGCTGCAGGTGCTGGCGGCATACTTGCCCTCGTATTTGTCGAGCCAATGCTCGATATGCTCGATCGGCACCGAGGTGCTCGCGGCGTCGATAGCCTTCTCGACCGGAATGACATGCATGCCGATGCCGGCGCCACCGGGCGGCACCATCGGCGTAGCCTTGGACAGCGGCCCCTTGGACGCCTGCTCAAAGAACTTGGCATAGACCGGGTGCTCGTCGAGCTGGCTCACGCGCATGTTGAGGAACTCGGCGGAACCCGGCACCAGCATGGGCAGCACCCACTGCTTGGCGCGCTCGGGATTCTCCCAGTTGTACTCGAGCAGGCCCGTGTAGCTCATGTCGTCGAGCATCTTCTCGATCTGGGTCTCGGGCATGCCGGTGAGCTTGGCCATCTCGGGCAGCGTATAGGGACGGCGCATCTTCATCTTGCAGAGCACTTCGGCCTGCTCGTCGGTCGCGGCCTCGGCAAACGACCAGTACTCGTAGCCCAACAGCTCGTCGCGATGCAGCAGACGGTTGGTGCAGTGCTCGCACAGCTTGACGATGGCCTCGCGCGGATGCTCCGGCAGCGGCGGCACGAACTCCGAACCGATGTCGGGCTCGGTGTAGCTAATCCCCGGTCCGTTGAGAATCATGGTTGTCCCTTCTCTTGCCACAGCCCGACGAAGCCGCAGCGCCCCTCTTTTTTTGCAGGCCGGGCATGCCCCATGCCGTTCACCCGCCATTGTTGACATTGTGTCAAAAATAGTATTGACGAACCGTCAACAATATTCAAGACTGTTAGGCGAACGGTCAGGCAAAAGAGGATGAAAGGCGGCAAAACATGGGCAACAACACAGCAGGTACCTCTGTGGTCGATGCCGTCCCCGCATCCGATAGCGCGGCAAAGCGCCTGACGGGCGACGAACGCCGTCGCGAGATCCTCGATGCCGTGCGCACCGTAAGCTCCGAGCTGGGCGTGTCCCACCTATCGGTATCGGCCGTGACCAAGCGAGCCGGCTGCACGCGTTCATTGTTCTACCACTACTTCGCCGACATGGACGCCGCCGTCACCGCTGTTATGGACGAGGCGATCGACGGCTTTATCTCCGAACTCGAGCGGTGGAACGCCGACCGCACCGTCGGTGATATCGAGGGCGCGCTCGACACCGTCGCCCCGCTCTTTAAGCGCCTGGTCGCCAGCGGCCACGAGCTGCCGAGCACGCTTACCTCGAGCAGCGGCGCGCTCTACGGCGGCTTTTTGCACAACGTGGTCCAGCGCGTGGCGCAGTATATCTGCGACACCACCGTAGTGGATTTTGTCGCCCATCATGAGCTACGCATCGACCATGTCTACGAGACGTTCTACACCCTCATCATGGGCCTTTTGATGTATATCCGCACGCACCCCGATGTGCCCGACGAAACGGTCAAGGAAATCATCGCCTCGACACTCCACATCGAGGGCTATACCGCCAAGTATCCGGAGCGCAAGCCCCAGAACTGACGACATTTGGCCAAACTGCCCGCGATCAGAAGAGGGGCCGCGGGCGTGTGAAAGGAGAGCAGCATGCTGTTCGATGTTTGGGGTAGCGACACCCTTATCCACTGGGCCGGCTGGGCCATGGTCTTTATCGGCCTGATCGTGCTCAACGAGGTCGGCCGCCACACCAAGCTCGGCGCGGCCATCATCTTTGGCGTGGCTCCGCTGGCCATGACCATCTACTGCGTCGCCATCGCCGTGGGCGTTTCGCAGGGTGCCGAGTGGGCGCTCACCAACCCCACCCATGTGTACCAGAACAGCTGGTTCCACTACGCCAAGGTATACGCGGCGCTCGCCGGCTGCTGGGGCTTCATTGCCATTAAGTACCAGTGGGGCAAGATCGGCAAGGCGCATTGGTTCCGCGCGTGGCCGTTTGTGATCGTCGCCATCAACATCATGATCGCCGTCGTGTCCGACTTCGAGAGCGCCTATCACTTCTTTGTCCTGGGCGAGTCCACCTGGGTCACCTCCGAGGGCGCCACGCAGCTGGCCGGCTGGAACAACGTGTTCAACGGCATCGCGGGCATCATCAACATCTTCTGCATGACCGGTTGGTGGAGCGTCTACGCCTCCGAGGATCAGACCGACATGCTGTGGCCCGATATGACCTGGGTCTACATTATCGCCTACGATATCTGGAACTTCTGCTACACCTACAACTGCCTGCCCACCCACTCCTGGTTCTGCGGCTTTGCGCTGCTGCTGGCGCCCACCGTCGCCGCCTTTATCTGGAACAAGGGCGGCTGGATCCAGAACCGCGCCTTTACGCTGGCCATTTGGTGCATGTTTGCCCAGGTGTTCCCGTACTTCCAGGAGGAGTCCATCTTTGTGACCCACTCCACACTCGACCCCGGCGCCGCTACCGCGGTCTCGATCGCCGCACTGGTCGCCAACGTCGCCGCGATCATCTACATCGCCTACCGTGCCAAGAAGCTCGGCCGCAATCCCTACAAGCAGGATGTCTTTGAGGGCACCAGCGATTGGGAGAAGGCTACCGCCCGCCGCGCCAAGGTTGATTACGCTCACGCCGAGTAACGCGCCTGACGCAGACATCGCTTGGGCGCGAAGCAGCATAGCCGGCTCCGCGCAACTCAACGCATTGCAGAGCCCCCGGAATGTGATTCGTTCGCGTTCCGGGGGCCTTTTGCTGCCGCGAGGATGCGGCCGAACGATGCGCTCGAGTTAAATCGGATCTTATATTTCGCACGCGCTTTATATGGCTCCATTTTTGGGTACAGTGTTGTCCCGATATTGAGCTTGGGGGATATATGAAAGATGAGACGATGGGCCAAGAGGATGCGGCCCAAGATGCAGAAGCTTGCGCTGAGGCCTTGGAGAGCTTAGACCGGATTTCACTTGATGAGATTGCGTTTGACGATTCGGGCGTTGATGTGCAGGATGAGTCGGAAGCCGAGGCGCAGTCCGATGATCAGGATGCAGACGACGTTGAGCCTGCCGAAGATGAGGCAGATCACGAAGACACCGAATGCGAGGCCGATGACCAGCCCGAATCCGACACGAGCGAGGAAACCATCTTGCTCGACAGCTTGCCGGCCGAAGATTCGCTGACCCGCGAGCTTCCCGGCCTGGGCTCCGCTCCTGCCGTGGACGAGACCATCGCCATGGGCGATATTCCCCTGCCGTCCGTTCCCTCGGCACGCGAGGCCGAGGTCCGCCATCGCAAGATGTCGCCCAAGCGCCGCAATCTGATGGTCGCCGGTGTCGTGGCCGTCGCGCTCGTCGCCGGCGGTGCAGGCTATGCTGCCTGGAACGGATATCAGCAAGAGCAGGCTGCCGTGCTTGCCGCAAACGC
This sequence comes from Collinsella sp., assembly GCA_019419555.1. Lineage (GTDB taxonomy): Bacteria > Actinomycetota > Coriobacteriia > Coriobacteriales > Coriobacteriaceae > Collinsella. The sequence continues at coordinate 33,089 of DXZR01000008.1, read as the reverse complement.
CCATACCATGATGTCGGTGCAGATTGGCGTGCATGCCGCGGGCCTCGACTGCTCAACTGGCTCCAAGATTCCCGTGCAGGTGAGCGGACAAGATTCCGACGGTTCTTCCGTGAGCGAAACGCTCTACGTTGACGAGCACGGCCGCGGCATCAAACTGCTGCCCGGCGATTACACGCTCTCCATCGCTGCCTCCCCCATCGCGGCCGACGGCACCATCTATACCGTCCCGACCACCAAGACGCAGGTCACCGTTAAGAGCGATGGACAGGATTTAAGTGCCCAGGCCACCTTTAAGCTCAAGGTGCCTTCGGCCGACACGGTGACTGACGACCAGATCGATGCCGCCGCCAAGTATGCCGAGGAGGGCGGTGCGAGCTCCGCCGCGGCTGCCAAAGTGCTCCAGCAGGCAGCAACCGCGCGGCGCGACGCCGCCGTCAATGCCGTGAGCGCGCAAAAGGCACAGGCGTCCCGTGATGCTGACGCTCGCCACAAGGCAACCGACCTCTACCAGCTCGATATTCCCGTCGAGTGGTACGGCAAGGTCGCAACTTGGCAAAACGGAAGCACGCTATGCATCTATCTGGGCGACGACGCCAATACGCCGCTCGTGACGCTCGTCGCGGTGCGCGAGGGCGAGAGCTTTACGCCCGATGAAGGCGATACGGTTTTGGGCGCGGCCAATCTAGGCAACGGTTATACCGTCTACGCCAGCGGCCCCGTCTATCCGTACGTGGTGCCCCAGACCATCAACGGACAGACGCAGAACCCCGTGTCAACCTACCCCATGGACACGGCCATTGAGCTTGTCGAGCTTACGACCGGCAACCGCTATACCTATAGCCAGATCAAGAACGTGCTGGTCGGCAAAGACGGCAAGGCCGACGCCGCCGCCAAACTCGAGACCGACTACCTCGCCCAGATTCTGATGCCGAGTATCAAAGCCCAGGACTAGCCTGGCGCAGCAAGGTGCTCCCCAACCGTGATGAGGGAGCCAGGAGGTCCTGACCCCACAGGTCCATAGATGATTAGGCAAGGAGCCACTTCCATGCGGGCACAACGTGGACCACACCGTGCTCGCATGAAATATCGGTCTGTTCATCCATGGTAACGATTGCCGACTCGCCAAGATCGAACTGGGCCATCGAGGCATCAAGCGCGGCAATTTCGCGCTCGCGCGTTTTCTCACGTGCCATATCCGCACTCACCTGAATCAGGCTATAAGCCCGCATGAGAAGCGCGTCCCCAGCCACAAAGTCCACCTCATGGCTTTTGCTCTTCTCTTTGATCAGCAGGCGGCAGACCGAGCCGGTCCTCACCGCGGGAGTCTTTCTTCTTAGCGCATTGAACACTGCGGTCTCGAGCCTCTGGCCCTGGTCCAATGCTGATGCGGGAGAGAATGCTCCAAACATCGCAGGGTCGACAGCGTAGACCTTAGACGCAGACCGCGTGTTATTTGCCAGTGAACGCGTGAACTCCGGCACAGAAAATAACAGGTAGGCGTCCTCATAATACTCAAGTAAATCGCTGAGCGAATTACGACTGGCGGGTATCTGTCTGCTCTTGAACTCGTTGTACACTTTGTTCACTGACAGCTCTCGTCCCGAAGATGCCATACACCGCGTCAAGAACAGCGATGCCAGGCGAGGGTTCTTGACGTCGTAACGCTCAACGACGTCCATAGCGACCGTTCGCGAAGCATATTCCTGTAGCAGCTGAATCGCGTCTGTGGGCGTCTGCTCAAGTGTCGCGATGAATCCCCCTTGTTCAAGATACCCGATCAGATGATGTCGAAGCAGCGCTGCATCGCTCGGGGAAAAGGTCGCATCTGGCTCGAGAACGCTCCCCGTCTTATATCGAACGTATTCCGAAAAACTCAACGGAAAAAGCTCTCGCACAAGAGAACGACCCCTGAACTCGCTCTTAAGTTCTGAGGACAGCATCTTAGAAGAAGATCCCGTCACATAGACGGTCGCTTTCTCCGTATCGACTACACGCCGCAGAAACGCACCCCATTCGGGAATTTCCTGGATCTCGTCAAAGAAAATGTAAGCGCCCTCGGTTCGAGCAACAGGATACAGCGCATAGAACGTGTCGAGCACGTCCGCCAGCAGCGATGGCTCATACGGGCGCAAGCGCTCATCCTCAAAATTGAAGTAAAGCATCCGGTCAAGCTCGACGCCCCGGCTCTGAAGCCGCCGCATCTCCTGATACAGGCGATACGTCTTTCCACAACGGCGGGCCCCCACAATCACATTTACGATGTTGTCGCGCTTTGGCTCCTGTGGGTTTCCTAGATCAAGGTCTCGCTCAAAGACCTGCGGAACCCCCTGCTGTTCAAAGTCCTTTATTTTCTGGGCGATCAAGTCGTTGAATGCCATGATTCTCCAATCTTGCTCTCTAGCTAATCAAAATTATACCGATTCTTGATTAATTAGAGAGCAAGATTGTGTGTAGCTTGATTAACACTTAAGCAAGTTTTATCACCGATATTGCTCCGAAGGATATCGAGTGGCTAAGAGGACAACCGAGCTCGAATGCGACTCCCCGAGCAGTCAATTTGGGACGGGGCTTTTTTGACTACCCTCCCCCTGTAGAAAAATCCCTAACGCAGTTGCGGTGAAATAGGGCTGTTTTTGCTGGTCAAACCGCAAAACAGTCCCTATTTCACCGCAACTTATTGGTGGCCTTTTGGGTGGCACTTAGCGCCAGGGGTCGGCTTCGAACATCGGCTCGCGCTCGGGGCGGCGATCGCTGTAGGGATCGTAGCCGTCATCGTCCTCGTTCTCGGCACGGATGTAGGGGTCGCGCGGCTTGGGCGCCGGTTTGGGAGAAGCCTTCGGTGCGACCGGCGCGGCGGGCGCTGCCTCAGCAACCGGTGCGTGCGTCTTGTTCTCGTCTTTCATCTGCATATCTCCTTGCCATGTGCTCATGCTCAACATCATCGATTGTCGCACGAAAAAGGGCGGCGGACCCGATTGGATCCGCCGCCCTTGGCGTTTTGCGATGAGGTGCGGTTAAAGCCGGCCCCATAATTTACTCTGCGTCGGGGACCTCGTAGGTGGCCGTCGGCGTGTTGTCGCACACGACGGTAAAACCGCCGTCCTTGTCGACATCGACCGTCACCTGATCGCCCTCGCGCACCGTACCGTCGATGATAGCGGCGGCAATGGCATCCACGACCTCGCGCTGCACGAGACGCTTGAGCGGACGGGCACCAAAGACCGGGTCCAGGCCGCCCACGGCGAGCATCTGCTTGGCCGCCGGGGTGATGGCCAGCGTCATGCGCTCCTTGGCCAGACGCGCGCGGACGTCGGCGAGCTGGATGTCGACGATCTTCTCGATCTGCGCCATGCCGAGCGGATGGAACACCACGATATCGTCGATACGGTTGAGGAACTCGGGGCGGAAGGTTTGAGCCATGGCCCCGTCAACCTGATGGCGCATCTCCTCCTCGTCCTTGCCGGACAGATCGGCGATAGCCTTGGAGCCCACGTTGGACGTCATGATGATAATCGTGTTCTTGAAGGACACTTGGCGACCCTGACCGTCGGTCAAACGGCCGTCGTCGAGCACCTGCAGCAGCACGTTAAAGACATCCGGATGAGCCTTCTCCATCTCGTCGAGCAAGATCACGGAGTAGGGACGACGGCGCACGGCCTCGGTGAGCTGGCCGCCCTCGTCATAGCCCACGTATCCCGGGGGCGCACCGATCAGACGCTGGACGCTGAACTTCTCCATATACTCGGACATGTCGATACGCACGAGCGCGCGCTCGTCATCGAACAGGCACTCGGCCAGCGCCTTGGCGAGCTCGGTCTTGCCTACGCCGGTGGGGCCCAGGAAGAAGAAGCTGCCGATGGGCTTGTCTGGGTCGGAGAGACCCGCACGGCTGCGACGCACGGCCGCGGCTACAGCGGAGACGGCCTCGTCCTGACCGATAACGCGCTTATGCAGCTCGCCCTCCAAGCCCTTCAACTTGTCGAGCTCGCCCTGCATCATCTTGGACACGGGCACACCGGTCCAGGCGCTCACGACCTCGGCGATCTCGTCGGAGGTCACCTGTTCGTTGAGGCCCTCGCCGTCCTGCTGCTTTTGCGCCTCGAGCGCAGCCTCGGAATCCTGAATCTGCTGCTGCAGACCCGGGATCACAGAATAGCGAAGCTCGGACGCACGGCCCAGATCGCCGTTGCGCGTCGCGCGCTCCTCTTCGCTCTTGGCCGCGTCAAGCTGGCCCTTAAGCTCCTGCACGTGGTCGATGGCGTTCTTTTGGTTGAGCCAGCCGGCCTTTTGCACGTTGAGCTTTTCCTGGACTTCGGCAATCTCTTGGCGCAGAGCCTCCAAACGCTCCTTAGAGGCGTCGTCGGTCTCTTTCATGAGCGCCTGTTCCTCGATCTGCAGCTGGGTGAGCTGACGCGTGGTGGCGTCGATCTCGACCGGCATGCTGTCGAGTTCCATGCGCAGGCGGCTCGCGGCCTCATCGACCAGGTCGATAGCCTTGTCGGGCAGGAAGCGGTCGGCGATGTAGCGGTCGGAGAGGTCGGCGGCAGCCACGAGCGCGCTATCGGTGATGTGTACGCCGTGGAAGATCTCGTACTTCTCCTTCAGGCCACGCAGGATTGAAATGGTGTCCTCGACGGTAGGCTCGCTGACCATCACGGTCTGGAAACGACGGGCGAGCGCCGCGTCCTTCTCGATGTACTTGCGGTACTCGTCGAGCGTGGTCGCGCCGATCGCGTGCAGGTCGCCACGAGCGAGCGCCGGTTTGAGGATGTTGCCGGCGTCCATGGAGCCCTCGGTGGCACCCGCGCCCACGATGGTATGGAGCTCATCGATGAACAGGATGACCTTGCCTTCGGATTTTTGCACTTCCTTGAGCACGGCCTTCAAGCGGTCCTCGAACTCGCCGCGGTACTTGGCGCCGGCGACCAGCGCGCTCATGTCGAGCTCGATGAGGTCGCGGTCGCGCAGGGTGCTCGGTACGTCGCCGGCCACGATTCGCTGAGCAATGCCCTCGACGATGGCCGTCTTGCCGACGCCCGGCTCGCCGATAAGCACGGGGTTGTTCTTGGTGCGGCGGGACAGAACCTGAATAGTACGACGGATCTCGTCGGTACGGCCGATGACCGGGTCGAGCTTGCCGGCGCGAGCCAGATCGCAGATGTTGCGACCGTACTGCTCCAACGCCTCAAACTGCGTCTTGTCCTCGGCAGACGTCACGCGGTCATCGCCGCGCAGTTCCTCGTAGACTTGCTCGATGCGCTCCTTGGTCACGCCGGCGTCACGCAGCACGCGACCCGCCTCACCCTTGTCCTCGGCAAGTGCCATCAGCAGATGCTCGGTCACCACAAAGCTGTCGCCCATCTTGGTGGCCTTTTTCTCGGCCTTCTCGATCACGCGAACGAGCTCGTTGGACAGGCCCATCTGCTGACCCTCGCCCGACACCTTGGGCGCATGGTCGATGGCATCTTGTGTGGAGCGTGCGAGCTGAGCCGGGTCGGCACCGATGCGCTCGATGATCACGGAGATATTGCGCTCGCCGGCACCGAGCAGGGCAGACAGCAGGTGGATCGGCTCCACCGCGCCGGCCTGTGCATCGGCAGCCGTGCTCATGGCGGTCTGCAGCGCCTCGCGCGACGTCATTGCTAGCTTATCGATTCTCATGGAATCACCTCTCTTGGGGCGGCCGCCCTACGGGGCGGCTTCACGTTGTTCGAGAAGTATTGTTGCCAGCTTTACGCGATCTTATACACAAATCTAAGTCTCTATATATAAGATTTTCTGAGTGAATTACGGATAGGGTACTGAGATGTCAGCCCGCCGCTGCCCAGGCGCGCTACCGTCTCGATCTGTAACATCTAGCAGCCATTTTTGATCCTAGATGTTACAGATCGAGACAGACCGAAAACCACCACAAAGAGGACAGGCACCTTTGTGGTGGTCGCGGTCTCTACTCCTTCGCCGAACCCGTACTTCCCGATTCGACGGTCCAGGGCATCTCATCCTCGAACAGCCATGTACGGGCAGACCCACTATCGCGTGCAGTCTGCGGGTCAGGCAAGCAGGTCTGTTTATAGGCATCTTGGATACACTGACCCATAAAATCGTTGAGCTCGCTCTGGTCGCCCTCCATGACATAGGCGACATCGCCGTCCATGATGTAGATGCCCGGACCCTCATTGCCCTCGTAGCCCGGATCGTACGAGACATCACATAACTTTGCGCCGTTTGCAGTGTCCAGCTCGATGGACGAGTGGCATCCGCCAACCATGTCGTTCGCTTTTGCCCGATAGGACGCATATCCGTACCAACGCTTAAATGTTTTGCCCTTGAGTAGCTCGGACGCCCTATCGATCAGGCTTGTATCCGTGGTATAGCGCATGGCCCCAAGCTGAATACGCGGATAATTACTAATACCCAGCACAGCCGGCTGCTCATCAAAATCAACGGTAATGGTCTCGGGCTTGTCGTCGCCGGTCAGAAGTTCGACAGATTGAGTCACAGGCTTGACCACCGGCTCCGTCACCGCAGCAGGTAGAAATGCCATACCGACAGCGCCCGCGCCAACCACAGCGATCGCAAGCGCCAAGACAATCAATCCAATACGGGCAGAACGGCTCACGGCAAAACACCCCACAATGCAAACCTTCGCCACCTGCACTAATGATACCGCCAGCTAACACTATTACCAAAAGAAGCCGCGCGCTCCTCACCACCACAAAGGGGACAGGCACCTTTGTGGTGGTTTTCGACGCTAACGGTCGACCATCTCGCGCAATGAGATTAAACTTGAATTGCTCTCTGAACATATCCATTTCTGCCTATCCTCAACAGATCTTTGTCTCGAGGAGCGCATATGAAGCCGCCTCATTCCACCGGTCGCAACGTCATCGCCATTCTCGCCATACCCATCGTGATGCTCTTCCTTATCGTCATCACGCCCTTTTCCCTTGGTATCACCTCGCCCTTCGATTTATGCGGAATGGTCGACGCCAGCTCGCGTGCCACCTCGCTCTCCTTTATCTGTCGCGGCGTGTTTTACGAAGATGGAATTCCCACCGGAAGTTGGCAGTCAAAGTTGCCACTGCTCGGTCAGATCGACGGATGCTCCCCCTATTTCTGCCTTGGACCTCAGACGCTAAACTATCTAATCGACGACCAGCCACTCGACTTCATCACCCTCGCCTACGACTACGCACCAAACACCGATGAGCGCCACATGAACCAAGTCCTCGACAAGATGCTTGGACAGTGCGGGCTCACCGAGGAGGCCGGTCGAACCATCTATAGCAACCAGAAATTAAAGCGAACAGAACTCCGCCGTGTCGGAAAAATCAAAGGGCGAAACGGGGCCGCCTACTGGGATGCCTGGGCAACACGCGACAAGGGCGAATTCGGACACAGCACCTATATGGTCACTGTCTACACCAAAGACGGAATTAAGGACAATGTTGACGATTTCGCGTCATCCAAACTCGGCATCCCCAAAACAACCAAACCCGCCAGCCCAGATGAAATTCTGTAGAGCCGCCCATTAACATGCCGCTCAACGATCACAACAGCATCGAGCTCGTCCCCACCACCACAAAGGTGCCTGCCCCCTTTGTGGTGGTTTTCAACAAAAAGAAGCCGCCCCGATAACAGAGGCGGCATCAAGCAAGTCTATTTATTAGCGTCCCTCAAGACCCAACGAGAACGCAGAAATGTAGCCCGGGGCTTACCCTTTCCCGAACGCGGCCCTCGTGAAGCGCGTGAGCGGGCGGGAAAGGGTAAGCCCCGGGCGGACAATTAAGTGCGCTACTCGGCAGCGGCCTTGAACTTGTTGTAGTTGATCAGGCAGCCGGCCTTGACGATGGCACGCTCCTCTGCCGTCATATCGGCAATGTAGAGCTCAATCTGCTCGACCGCACCATCGGCGCGCACCACGTAGGCGGCGATGTCCTTCAGGTCGCCATCGAGCGCGGCACGGATACCCGGCACAAAGACGTAATCGCCCACCTCAAAGTTGGGCTCGGCCTCCATCTGGAAGGGCACCATGCCCCAGTTCATCACGTTGGAGCGATAGCGCTTGGTGGCGTACTCGTGGACGATGTTGGCCAGGCCGCCAATTACGCGCTGGCAGCTCGCGGCCTGCTCGCGGGCGCTGCCGTCGCCAGGCTTCTTGGCGTAAATCATGGAACCGAACTCGGTCGCCTTGGCATCGGCCGCGACACCCGCGCCGGCCAGCGCCTCAAACACACCGGCAAGCTCGGCATCGAACGCCGCCAGGTCGCCCGCGGACTCGCCGGCAACGCGACGCTTCTCCACAGCGTCGACCTCCTTGGAGCGACCCACGTAGGCCGGGTCGCGGCGGCTCAGCGTAAACTCAGCCAGGCCCAGCGGGTTGGAGCGGAAGGAGCTCGTCTCGCCCGAGGGAATGAGCTCGTCGGTCGTGGTGACCGGGTCCATGATCTTGGAGCAAACCTTGAGCAGGATGTCGTCGCCGAGCGGCTCCATCGCGGGCCACGGCTTGATGTTGGGGCCTTCGACCAGCTCGTCGGCAGGCTCCGCCTTGCCAAAGCCCCAGTACACGCGCTTCTTGTACGGCGCGTCGTCAAAGGTGTACTCGCAGGCCTCGTCCCAAGTGTCCTCGGGCAGGTCGGTCGCCGGCGTCAGGACGCCGCCGTTGGCAGCCGTTGCCGCAATGGAGCGGGCGTCCATCAGGGCCACGGCGCTCAGCTGGCCATTACCCGGCTTGGAACCCTCGCGGTTGGGGAAGTTGCGCGTGGTGTGACGGATCGAAAGGCCGTTGTTGGCGGGCGTGTCGCCGGCGCCGAAGCACGGGCCGCAGAATGCCGTGCGCACGATTGCGCCGGCCTCCATGAGGTCGTAGATGTAGCCGCGGCGTGTAAGTTCGAGCGCCACGGGCTGGCTCGTGGGATAGACCGACAGCGAGAACTCGCCGCAGCCGGTATTGGCGCCCTTGAGCACGCGGGCAGCCTGGACCACGGAGTCATAGTTGCCGCCCGAGCAGCCGGCGATAACGCCCTGCTGCACGTGCAGCTTGCCGTCGACGATCTTGTCGAGCAGGCTAAAGTGCGTCTTGCCCTCGCCGATCTTGGCGGCCTCGAGCTCCACCTCGTGCAGGATGTCCTCGAGGTTCTCGTTGAGCTCGTCGATCTCAAAGCCGTTGGAAGGATGGAACGGCAGTGCGATCATGGGCTTGATGCTCGACAGGTCGACCTCGACGCAACCGTCGTAGTAGGCGACATCGGCGGGCTTGAGCTCGCGATAGTCGTCGCCGCGGCCGTGCATGGTCAAAAACGCGTGCGTGTCCTCGTCGGTGGCCCAGATGCTCGACAGGCAGGTGGTCTCGGTGGTCATGACGTCGACGCCGTTGCGGTAGTCGGTCGTCATGCTCGCGATGCCGGGGCCCACAAACTCCATGACCTTGTTCTTGACGTAGCCCTTGGCAAAGACAGCGCGGATGATGGCGAGCGCCACATCGTGCGGGCCGACGCCGGGGCGCGGGGCACCCGTGAGGTAGATGGCGACGACGCCGGGATAGGCGACGTCGTAGGTGTCGCGCAGCAGTTGCTTTGCCAGCTCGCCACCGCCCTCGCCCACGGCCATAGTGCCCAGAGCGCCGTAGCGGGTGTGCGAGTCGGAACCCAGGATCATCTTGCCGCAGCCCGCGAAGTTCTCACGCATAAAGGAGTGGATAACGGCGATATGCGGCGGAACGAAGATGCCACCGTACTTCTTGGCGGCCGAGAGGCCAAAGACGTGGTCGTCCTCGTTGATGGTGCCGCCCACGGCGCACAGCGAATTATGGCAGTTGGTGAGCACGTAAGGCAGCGGGAACTGCTCCATGCCCGAGGCGCGCGCCGTCTGGATGATGCCGACAAAGGTGATGTCGTGGCTCGCCATGGCGTCGAAGCGAATCTTGAGTGCCTCGGGATCTCCGGACGTATTGTGTGCCTGGAGGATCGAATACGCGATGGTGCCGCGCTTGGCATCCTCGGGCGTCTGCGTAATACCGCGCTCGGCAGCCTCGGCCGCAGGCACAACCTCGCTGCCGCCGCGCAGGTAGATGCCGTCCTCGTACAGCTTGACCATACTGTCTCCCACTCTGCCCAAAACGATTTGGGCGCATAGCATACATTCGTTCAATATCGTGCCATAGAACGGTTGCGAGTGGGTTACGAATCTGCACGTTCACTTTATCTCAGTAAAGCAAAGAACGAGTTGGGTGCCGGGGGCAGACTTAGACGCCGAAATGACGAGAGTGGATAATCTCCCACTTTGAGCCTGCAAACAGGCCAAAAACGGGAGATTATCCACTCTCATTCTGCGGGCACTCATTTAAGTCTGTCCCCAATGAGTGCCCGGCAGCGTCGGCGGAGCTATAGGTCGCTACCCGTACCTAGCAGCTTGCGCATGACTTGCTCGGGGTTGACTGAGCCGTCGCGCGGGGCCAGGGCGGTGATCTTCTTCTGCATCTTATACTCGTGCAGCTCGTCCTCGAGCTGGCGCACGCGAGCGCGGAGCTTCTCGTTCTCGCGCTCGCGCTCCTCGGAACGCTCCTTCATATCGAGGATGCGCACCACGCCGGCAAGGTTGATGCCCTCGTCGGTCAGTTGGTTGATGAGTTCCAGACGCTCGATATCGGCACGCGAATACAGGCGCGTGTTACCGCCCGAGCGCTGAGGATTCACCAGGCCCTTGGACTCGTAGACGCGCAGAGTCTGCGGGTGCATGCCGGTCAGCTCGGCCGCCACGCTGATCATGTACAGCGGTTTGTTCCTATTGTCCTCGGCCATGCTACCTGACCCCTTTCCGTCTCGTTATCGTCCATCATAAGCCCGCGGGCGTGGGCGTGCGCCGCGACCGCCCTAGTACGTCGCCTTGTAACGATTGACCTTCTCGCGATAGTCGCGCGTGTCGGCCTCGCGCAGCTTGGTCATGGCATCGCGCTCATCGTCGGACAGGTTCGTGGGAACCTGCACCTTGATCTCGACGAGCAGCGCGCCCGTGCGGCCACGGTGCTTAACATCGGGCGCGCCCATCTCCTTAAAGCGGAACTTCTTGCCCGTCTGGGTACCCGCGGGCACTTTCAAACGGACCGTCGCACCGCCGGGCGTGGGCACGTCCACCGTGCAGCCGAGCGCCGCCTCGTAGACCGAGACCGGTACCTCCATGGTCACGTCGGCGCCTTTGCGCCTAAACAGCGGATGCTCCTCCACATGCGTGGTCACGACCAGGTCGCCGCGCTCGCCGCCGGCAACGCCATACTCGCCGCGACGTTTGTAACGCAGCTTGCCGCCGTCGACCGCGCCTGCAGGCACCGAGACCGTAATGGTCTGCTGCTCGCCTGTCGAGGGAATGCGGTAGGTGACCTTGTGCGTCACACCGCGAAACGCGTCCTCGGCCGTCACATCGACGGTCAGCGACAGGTCGCCGCCCTTGCGAGCGCGGCTACGGCCAGCGCCGGCACCGGCAGCGCCCGCAGCCCCGGCAAAGCCCGAGCCCCAATCGCTGCCCCAGGCGCCGTTGCCGCTAAAGATGCTGTCGAAGATGTCGCCCCAGCCGCTGGCACCAGCGCCGGCACCGTAGCCGCCGCCATACGCGCCGCCCGCGCCCGGCATGCCGCCAAACATGAGCATCTGGTCGTACTCTTTGCGCTTCTTCTCGTCCGAAAGCGTCTCGTAGGCCTCGCTAATCTCCTTGAACTTGGCCTCGTCGCCTCCGGCATCGGGGTGATATTTTTGCGCGAGCTTGCGAAACGCGCTCTTGATCTCTTTGTCGGAGGCGCTCTTGGATACGCCCAGGATGTCATAGAAGGTTTTGCCTGCAGCCATCGTAGCTCCTCTCCTGTTTCATCCGCCGCCCAGCGGGCGGCGGCTCATGCTTTCATATGGCACTAGGCCAGAAAGGGCCCCGGGTGTTGCCCCGGGGCCCTTCTCAATTACTCCTCGGTGCTCTCGGCCGTATCGGCCGTAGCATCCTCGGGCGCCGCTTCGGGCTCCGGTGCGGGGCGCTTCTCGCCACCGTAGGTCACCGTCACCATCGCGGAACGCAGGATGCGATCCGCCATGCGGTAGCCCTTCTGGTACACGTCGTTGACAGTCTCGTCGTACTGCGATGCGTCCTCGACACGCCCCACGGCCTGGTGCTCGAGCGGATCGAACGCCTCGCCCTTGGGGTCGATGGGCTCAACGCCCTCGTGCGCAAACACATCGAGCAGCTTGGCATGCACCGCATCGACGCCATCGACGAACTGCTTAAAGTCGTCGGAAAGCTCCTGGCTACGGGCATGGTCGATCGCGCGCTCGATATCGTCAATCACCGGCAACAGCGCGGTAACAAGCTTCTCGGTCGCGCGCTCGCGCTCGGCGATACGCTCATTGGCGGTGCGGCGACGGAAGTTCTCCCAGTCGGCCTGCAGACGGGCGGTACGCTCGGTGGCGTCCTTTGCCTTGTCCTCGGCGGCCTTCTGAGCCTCTGCCGCAGCATCGAGCTCATTGCGCACGTCGGCAAGCTCTTTCTGAGCCTGCTCGAACTTGAGCTTAAAGTCGTTGTCGGCGGCTTCCTCACCGGCGCGGATAGCGGCTTCCACCATCTCGTCCTCGGTCATCGTCGCCTCCTTGTTGGAATCCTCTACCTGGTTCTCGGCAGCCTCGGCGGCCGGGGCCTCGTTGGCCACGGTATCGTCAACGGCCTCTACGGGAATCTTCACGTCCTTCTCCTCAGAGTCAACGGGGGCGGCGCCAGCGGCGGCCGCCTCCGTGCGAGCTTTACGGGCGGACATGATTATTTGTCCTCGTCGTCCACAACCTCGTAGTCGGCGTCGACAACGTCATCGTCGGCAGGCTGGGCGCCGGCGGCACCGTCGGTCTGCTGCTGAGCGTCGGCGTAGACAACCTGGGCCAGCTCGTAGGCCACGGACTGCAGGGACTCGCCGGCGGCCTTGATAGCCTCGACGTCAGAACCCTCGAGCGCCTTCTTGGCGTCGGCGATAGCGGCCTCGGCCTTGGACTTCACGTCGGCGGAAACCTTGTCGCCCAGCTCGTTGAGGGTCTGCTCGGTGGAGTAGCACAGGCTATCGGTCTGGTTACGGACCTCGACCTCTTCCTTCTGCTTCTTGTCCTCCTCGGCATGAGCCTCGGCGTCCTTGACCATACGATCGACTTCGTCGTCGGACAGGGCGGTGGAGCCGGAGATGGTGATCTGCTGCTCCTTGCCGGTGCCCTTGTCCTTAGCGGAGACCTTGACGATGCCGTTGGCGTCGATGTCGAAGGTGACCTCGATCTGCGGCACGCCGCGACGGGCAGCCGGGATACCGGTCAGCTGGAACTTACCGAGCGACTTGTTGTCGCGGGCAAGCTCGCGCTCGCCCTGGAGCACGTTGATCTCGACGCTGGTCTGGTTGTCGGCAGCGGTGGAGTAGACCTCGGTCTTGGAGGTCGGGATCGTGGTGTTGCGGTCGATCATCTTGGTCATGATGCCGCCCATGGTCTCGACGCCCAGCGACAGCGGGGTAACGTCGAGCAGCAGGATGCCCTCGACGTCGCCGGTGAGCACGCCGCCCTGGACGGCAGCGCCGTCGGCAACGACCTCGTCGGGGTTCACGGACATGTTGGGCTGCTTGCCGGTCATGGTCTTGACGAGCTCCTGGACGGCGGGCATACGGGTGGAGCCGCCGACGAGGATGACCTCGGTCAGATCGGAGAGCTTGAGCTTAGCGTCGCGCAGAGCGTTGGTGACAGGCTGCTTGCAGCGCTCGAGCAGGTCGCGGGTGATCTTCTCGAACTCGGCGCGGGTCAGCGTGTAGTTGAGGTGCAGCGGGCCAGACTGGTTCATGGTGATGAACGGCAGGTTGATGGTGGACTGCTGGGCTGCGGAGAGCTCCTTCTTGGCGTTCTCGGCGGCCTCCTTCAGACGCTGCAGGGCCATGGGGTCCTGACGCAGGTCGACACCGTTCTCCTGCTGGAACTTATCGGCCATCCAGTCGATGACGCGCTGATCCCAGTCGTCGCCGCCCAGGTGGTTGTCGCCCGAGGTGGACAGAACCTCAAACACGCCGTCGGCGAGGTCGAGGATGGAGACGTCGAAGGTGCCGCCGCCCAGGTCGAAGACCAGGATGCGCTGGTCGGTGCCCTGCTTGTCCAGGCCATAGGCAAGAGCAGCAGCAGTCGGCTCGTTGACGATACGCTTGACGTTGAGGCCGGCGATCTTACCGGCGTCCTTGGTGGCCTGACGCTGGGCGTCGTTGAAGTAGGCCGGGACGGTGATGACGGCGTCGGTGACGGTCTCGCCCAGATACTTCTCGGCGTCAGCCTTCATCTTGGCGAGCGTCATGGCGCTCACCTGCTCGGCGGTGTAATCCTTGCCCTCGATATCGACGACGGCACGGCCACCCTGGCCCTCCTTGACCTCATACGGCACGGTCTTGATCTCGGAGGTGCACTCGGAGTACTTGCGGCCCATGAAGCGCTTGATGGAGAACACGGTGTTCTTGGGGTTGGTGACAGCCTGGTTCTTAGCGGCCTTACCCACGACGCGGTCGCCGTCGGCACGGAAGCCCACGACGGACGGGGTGGTGCGGTCGCCCTCGGCGTTCACGATAATGGTCGGAGAACCGCCCTCGAGAACGGCCATTGCGGAGTTAGTAGTACCAAGGTCGATACCAAGAATCTTACTCATTAGAAATTCCCTCTCTCTTTTGCGTTCGCGCCGCCTCGACGATCTGTCGCGCGGCGCTTCGGCTTGTCTTTCAGGATGTAGTGTATCCCCTTATGGGCCGGAATATACAAAATCTAAGTCAATTCATATAAGATTTCTTATTGCTGAGAGTTTAGGTTCTTAAATGCGCAGGTAGATGCGCTGATTGAGTTCTCGGCAAATCTATTGAGATCTATGTAGAGATGGCTGAGGTTTGCGTCCGGGGGTGCCTGGGGGCCGTCTTGCGGAAAGCTCATCCCGGTTTGAGCGTGGATTCCGGGTCGCAGTTTCCGTCTGAAGGCTCAACCGGAAACCGTATCCCGTTTTGAGAGCTGATACCGGCTCGCATTTTCCGCTAGCGGGCCTAACCGGAAACTGCAACCCGTTTTTCGACAAAATAATGGGATGCGGTTTCCGCAAGCACGCTCAATCGCCCTATATTTCAAGTCATCTTTAGCTAACATTTGCGCAGCTCAACGGCCCCACCTGCGCATTTTTTAGTAAACCTTGGCATACTCGGCGAACGGTATGAAGATGCCGGTCAGAGGGTATTGCAAACGGTCGCTCCCGTGGTATGTTTTTGCCCGAATCAAACCGGCGCGCATCGCCTGTAGCGTCGGTCAACAGAGAGGAAACTACCATGGCTCATCCCGTAATTGATGCCGACGAGTGCATCGCTTGTGGCGTTTGCGTCGACTCCTGCCCCGCTGGCGTTCTGGAGCTCCAGGACGTCGCTACCGTCGCTGACGAGGACTCCTGCGTCGCCTGTGGCGCTTGCCAGGACGCTTGCCCCGCTGGCGCGATCACCGAGATCGTCGAGGAGTAACAACTCCCCCACTTGCACACTCAAAAGTACACCGTGCACAAAAAAGGAGGCCTCCGCATCGCCGCGGAGGCCTCCTTTTGCATTCGTCGTTACTAGGACAGATCGTCTTCGTAGGGCATTAGGTCCGCCAAGTAGCCTTTCTCCTTGAGCATCGCCTCGATCTCGTCGAGGGTTTGCTCGTCCTCCGCCGCGATGCGATGGAAGTGATAGCCGCTCGTCACCGTTAGTAGCGGGAAACTCTTGCCGCTCTCGATATCGTGCAGGTAGCGCTCAACATCGCGACGATTGCGGATGTCCAGGTCGGCCGTGATCTTGCCGTACACACGATGGTTGACGATCACGTTAAGCACGGCGCCACCCGCGTCGACGATACTCGTAAGTTCGTCGCCCGCCTGCTCCACGCTGTGGCGCACCTTAACAAGACGCGTGGGCACGGCGGGGCTGCTGGGGGCCTCCTGCAGCACATAACCACGGTTGGTCGCCACGACATCGTGCCCATCGGCACGCAGCAGGGCAATATCCTGAACCACGATCTGACGGCTCACGCCAACCTCGCGGGCAAGTGCGCTGCCCGAAACGGGCTCCTTGGCCACCTCGAGCACGTCCATGATGGCACGGCGACGCTCGCGGGCGTTCATTATTTACCGTCCAGCAGACGCAGGTGCTTAAGCGAGAGGTCGAGGATCGGCGCGGAGTGCGTCAGGGCGCCCGAGCTAATAAAGTCAACGCCCAGGTCGGCGAGCGCGCGGATATTGCTGGCATCCACATTGCCCGAGCACTCGGTCTTGGCGCGGCCGGCGATAAGCTCAATCGCGGCAGCCATGTCGTCGTGGGTCATGTTGTCGAACATGATGATATCGGCGCCGGCCTCCACAGCCTCGCGCACCATGTCCAGGTTCTCACACTCGATCTCGACCGTCGTGGTAAACGATGCATGGGCGCGCGCCATCTCGATCGCACGCGTCACGCCACCGGCGGCGTCGATGTGGTTGTCCTTGAGCATGACAGCCGTCGACAGGTTATAGCGGTGGTTGCTGCCACCGCCGATCTCGACTGCCGCCTTTTCAAACACACGCATGCCCGGTGTGGTCTTGCGCGTGTCGACAAGCACGGTCTTGGTGCCCTCGAGCGCAGCCGCCATCCGATGCGTGTAAGTAGCGATGCCGCTCATGCGCTGCAGGTAGTTGAGCGCCACGCGCTCGCCCGAAAGCAACACGCGCGCGTCGCCGCGCACCTGACCCACATGGTCGCCGGCGTGTACCTCGTCGCCATCCGAGACATCGAACAACACGGAGCTCTGCGGATCCAGTAGCTCAAAGGTGCGGGAGAACACGTCTAGGCCGGCGATGATGCCATCGGCTTTGGCGATAAGCTCCACCGTGGCGGGGCGCGCCGTGGGGCACACGCTCGCCGTGCTCACGTCCTCAAAGGTAATGTCCTCGCGCAGGGCCTGCAAAATCAGATCATCGGCGACGAGCTTCATGGTAATGGGATTCATGGTCTATTCCTCCACGGCCTGCGTGCCGGCGGCACGGGCCAAATCATCGATTGACAGGGTGTCGGCGCTCAGGGCGCGATGACGGCCATCGAGCGCGGGCTCGCCCGCCTGCTCCACGGCCAGCGACTTGCCGGTACGCATATACCACGCGGCGCGACGACCCCAGACCAGCGCCTCGAGCAGGCTGTTGGAAGCCAGGCGGTTCTTGCCGTGAACGCCGTTGCAGGCCGTCTCGCCCGCGGCGTAGAGCTCGGGCATCGAGGTGCGGCCGTCCTTGTCGACCCACACGCCGCCCATAAAGTAGTGCTGCGTCGGCGTAACGGGAATGGGCTCGTCCAAGATGTCGCGGCCGTCCTCCAGGCAGCGCGCGCGAATGTTGGCAAAGTGCCCGGTCACCACGTCGCGCTCGACGGGGGCAAAGCTCAGCCACTCGTGCTCGGTGCCGTCCTGCTTCATCTGCTCGCGGATGGCGGCGGCGACAACGTCGCGCGGCTGCAACTCGTCGGTAAAACGCTCGCCGGCGGCGTTGAGCAAAATCGCGCCCTCGCCGCGGCAGCTCTCGCTGATCAGGAACGTGCGACCCGGCTGCGGCGAGAACAGACCCGTGGGATGGATCTGCACGTAGTCCAGGTGCTCCATCTTAATGCCATGCTCCTGAGCGATGTAGCAGGCGTCGCCCGTGAGCTGCGGGTAGTTGGTCGAGTGGTCGTACACGCCGCCAATGCCACCCGTCGCCCACAGCGTGTGGCGGGCATGGATCTTAAACGGCTCGCCGGCATGCGCGCCCTCAGCGGCATTTACCAGCTCGTCGGCGGGACGAACCGAGTTGTCCTCGTCCACGGAAACGGCGACGACACCGGCACACACCGTGTCGCCGTCACGCTCGCCCGTCAGGATGTCGGTCATGGCCACGTGCTCCAAAATCTGCACGTTGTCCAGCTTGCGGACAGCCTGAAGCAGCTTAGTCGTGATCTCCTTGCCGGTGATATCGGCATGGAAGGCAATGCGCGGACGGCTGTGTGCACCCTCGCGGGTAAAGTCGAGGCTGCCGTCGGCCTTGCGCTCAAAATCCACGCCCATCGCTAGCAGGTCGTTGATGACCGAGCGGCTCGAGCGGATCATGATGTCGACGCTCTCGCGGCGGTTCTCGTAATGGCCGGCGTGCATGGTGTCCTCAAAGAAGGCATCGTAGTCCGAGCCTTCGGGCAGCACGCAGATGCCGCCCTGCGCGAGCATCGAATCGCACTCGTCGACAGCGCCCTTGGAGAGCATGATCACGCGCGTGCTCGTCGGCAGGTTGAGAGCTGCGTACAGGCCCGCCACGCCGCAGCCGGCAATAACGACGTCGCACTCCATGTCGGGGTATTGTTTGGTTTCCACAGGAATCCTCTCCCTTGTAATGTGGCATAAGGGACCGTCCCTCATGCAACATTGTTCTAGCGTGCTGCGTACTCGAGCATACGGTCGAGCGTGAGCTTGGCCTGGTCTGCTGCCTCGTCCGAGACGCCGATCTGCACCTCGCCCTCGCCCGTCTCCAGGCAGCGCACGAGCTTTTCGAGCGTGATGAGGTCCATGTTGACGCAGGTGGGCTGCACCGCGGGGAAATAGAACTTCTTGCCGGTGCCCTCGCAGCGGCGCTCGAGCTCGTAGAGCACGCCGCGGACCGTCACGATGATGAACTCGCTCGCGTCCGACTCCTCGGCATACTTGATGATGCCGGCGGTGGAGCCGATGTAGTCGGCCTCGGCCAGAACGTCGGCCTTGCACTCGGGGTGCGCCAGCACGAGCGCGTCGGGGTGGGCCTCCGTCGCGTCGACGATCTGCTCGACGGTGATGATGTGATGGCGCGGGCAGTAGCCGTTGTTGAGGATGACGTGCTTTTGCGGCACCTGCTCGGCTACGAAGCGGCCCAGGTTTTGGTCGGGAATGAACAGGATATGCTGCTGCGGCAGCTCGGACACAATCTTGACGGCGTTGGAGCTGGTGACGCACACGTCACTCCAGCTCTTGATCTCGACCGTCGAGTTGACGTAGCAGACCACGGCAAGGTCGTCACCGTACTCGGCGCGGGCGGCGTCGACCGTCTCGCGCTTGACCATGTGCGCCATGGGGCAGTCCGCGCCCGGCTCGGGCAGCAGCACGGTCTTGGTGGGGTTGAGCAGCTTGGCGCTCTCGCCCATAAACTCCACGCCGCACAGCACGATAGTCTGCTGCGGCAGACTCTTGGCAAGCTTTGCCAGGTAGAAGCTGTCGCCGACGTAATCGGCCACAGCCTGCACCTCGGGCGCCACGTAATAGTGCGCCAGGATCACCGCGTCACGTTGGGTTTTTAGTTGCTGAATGGCCTCGACGAGCTCTGCGGGCACCAGTGCCGCACGCTCCGTTGCCGTCGTTGCCGATGCCAGGCCGGCCGCGATATCGCGTGCAAGCTCCGACGCATCCATGTTCGCGCTCTGTGCCATCAAGGCCCCTCTCTTTTGGCGAATCTTGGGGCTTTAGTATGACACCTAGGTTTACAGCTGACAAGACAGCTGTAAACCTAGGTGTAAAGTTGAAATAAAGATTCAATCATGTGGCAGGTCCATTTTCGAACTGGCAAGCTGAGGATAGCCGGGCTTTCGATAGCGCAGGAGGCATCTTTCGCCACCGCAACACCGCTTGGCGCGAGCTGCACGCCGTGAGGCGCAAACGGTCCGCACCCCCGCAAGCGGCGCGTGCCCGATGTGGCAAAATCGAACTACTTAAGGGGGCCGAATGCTCAAGATTATTGCCTGCGACGATGATGTCGCTTTTCTAGATAGACTGCACCGGATGATCGACCGTTGGTCGACCGAGACGGGCACGACGGTCGATGTTGCGCTCGTCACGCGCGGCGAGGACCTGCTGGCCCGCCATGCCGCATCGCGCGCCGACATCATTCTGCTCGACATGATCATGCCGCTCGTCAACGGCATGGACACCGCACGCGAACTGCGCCAGGCCGACACCGCCGTGCGCCTGGTGTTCCTCACCTCGTCGCCCGAGTTCGCACTGGAATCCTACGAGGTCCGTGCCTTCGACTATCTGCTCAAGCCCATGACTTACGAACGCCTGGCGCAGTTGCTCGACGAGCTTTCGAGCATGCGCCCGGCGGCAACCGACGAGCTCGTGATCAAAACTTCCTTTGGCTACCACGCCCTGCGCCTGTCCGACATCGAATATGCCGAGGCGCGCAACAAGCACGTGGTCTTCCACCTGCGCGACGGACGCGATATCGAGGCACTCGAGTCATTCCGCAGCGTCGAGGACCGTTTGGTGCAAAATGCTAACTTCTTTAAATGCCACCGCAGCTACCAGGTCAACCTGCGCAATATCGATCACTTTGACCGCACGGACATCGTCATGCGCTCGGGCGCGTGCATCCCGCTTTCGCGCAGCTGCAAGCAGGGATTCCAAGACGCCTACTTTGCGGCGCGCTTTGAGGGTGGGAGACACTGATGGTCTCATCGGTCGAAATGGTCCTTTGGGCAATCCACCACGCCACGACGCTGCTCTTTGGCGTCTTTGCCTCGGCGGCGCTGTGCGGTGTCGAGATCAACCGGCGTCATGCGCTTGAACTGGTGTTGGTCGGTGCCGTAACCGGATGCGCATTTGGCCTCGCCAATGCCGTCGGCGGCGAGCTTTTTGCCCGCCAGGTATATCCGCTCGTCGTGCATCTGCCGCTCGTCATCTATTTGTGCGCGCGCTACCGCCTGAGCCCGCTGCTTGCCGTGCTCGGCATTACGAGTGCCTATCTGAGCTGCCAGTTCAGCAATTGGATGGGCATCGCCGCATTTGCCGCAACCGATTCTCAGATCGCGTACTATCTGGCGCGCATCGCGACCACACTCGCCGTCTTTGCCGTCCTGTTGCATTGGGCCGGCGACATCGGTCCGCGCTTGGCGATTAAAAGCACCACCGAGCTGGGCATCCTTTTAATCCTGCCGCTTGTCTATTACGTCTTTGACTATGCCACCAACGTCTACACCACGCTGTTCCACTCGGGCTCGGTGGTAACGGTTGAGTTTTTGGCATTTGCGCTCTGTGCCTTCTATCTTATGTTTCTTGCCGTTTACCTGCGCGAATACGAAGAAAAGGAAACCGCCGAGCGAGAGCGCTGGATGCTCGAAACCCGCGACAGCGCCGCCATCAAAGAGCTCGAGGCTTGGCGTCAATCTGGGCGCGAGCTGTCGATTCTTCGCCACGATATGCGCCACTTCCTACGCGGCCTGGCCGCTTTAATTGAGGAGGGCCACACCGACGAGGCGCTCAAACGCATCGATGAACTCTGCGAAGCCGGCGATCGCACCGCCGTACGCCGCTTCTGCGCCAACGAGACCGTAAACATCGCGCTTTCGTCATTTAACTCGGATATCAATAGAAACGGCATTACCGCCAACCTGCGCGCCGCCGTACCCGAAACCATCCACGTAGGTGACGCCGACCTGTTTAGCGTGCTCTCAAATGCCTTGGAAAACGCTATCACCGCCGCAAGCGCCGCACCCCAAGGAAAGCGATTCGTCGACTTTGACCTGCGATTAGAGGACGGCCAGCTGCTGCTGTTAGTTTCCAACACGTTTGGCCGCGCGCCGCGCATGGTCGACGGCATGCCCGTAGCCGGGCACACCGGACACGGCTTTGGAACCAAGAGCATTAAGCTTGCCGTCGAACGCATGAACGGCAACTGCCAGTTCCGCATCAACGGCAACCGGTTTGAGCTTCGCGCCGTGATGTAGGGCGCGATAAGCCGGTGCCGCGCTCGACCCGTCAGGGCCGCCTTACCGGCTCCGGTCCGCTACAGCGGTGCAGCCGCCGGGGTCAGCTGCTTGATGTATGCCCACATGCGCTGCTTAGCGGCCCTGTCGGTGAGTGCCGCCTCAAAGCCGTCGAGCGCGAGCACGCGGCGGCCCTGCACATGGGCGACCAGGCCGGGCTTGAGCATGGCGGTGTCGAAGTCATCGATCGCCACGAGCATATCGGCGTAGGTCTCGCGCATGGCGTCAGCCGCGTTGTTGTCGAGCAGTAGCACTGCCTCGGGGTCCAAAGCCTCAAGCGCCTCGCGGAACAGCTCGCACGGCAGAGTCTCGCCCACCGCGACCGCTCCGTCACCCACGCCGGCGACGCTTGCCAGCACGCAAAAATCCTCGGGCGCGTAGCCGATGGCCCCAAGCGCCTTGCGCAACGCCGCGCCATCCGGGCCGGCGGCAAGCTCGCCACCCGAACGCTCGGCCTCGTCCAAATCGCCTTTGACCAGCACGATCGGCGAGCACGCGTTGCCCGCGATACGCACGCCACGGCCCGCGAGCGATGCGAGCTCCTGCTCGGTCGCCTGGGCGATGGCTTCTTTTTTCTGGCTTTGTGACGTGGGCATGCGCTCTCCAATCGTTTGCGTGCCCACCATTATATAAAAGAGCCGCCCGCGAGTGGTTGCTTTGCGGGCGGCTGGGTATAAGCACGGTCGTACTGAGTTTTACGCGGCCGAGCCGCGTCGCATTATGGAGGTCACCATGGCTGACATTAAGCAGATTACCCCCGAGAACTTCGATTCCGTCGTTAACGACAGCCTGCCCGTGCTGGTCGATTTTTGGGCACCGTGGTGCGGTCCCTGCCGCTCCCTCTCGCCCATCGTTGACGAGGTTGCCGATGAGCTGGCGGGCAAGCTTGCCGTTGCCAAATGCAACGTCGACGACAACCAGGACCTGGCCATGAAGTATGGCGTCATGAGCATCCCCACGCTGATTGTGTTTAAGAACGGCGAGGAGATTGACCGCTCGGTTGGCGCTCTGCCCAAGACGAGGCTGCAGGCGCTGCTGGAGAAGCATCTGTAATACGCTTGTTACTTACCCGCCGTCCATGAGCGCTTTTGCACCGCTCGCCGGACTTCTGGATGCACCGAGTGCAACCACGGATAGTATGGTAGTCACAAACAGCCCCCAGTGAACGGGTGCGGGTCGCACAGACTCGTACCCGTTTTCTTATGCAGCTGCGCGCAGAGCGGGCGTAGTAAAATCTGAACCACTGAACTGCCCCATACAAAAGGAGATTTTCCATGCATGATGTTGGAATGAACATGAGCCAGCTTGCCATGAGCGTCAAACAGGTCGACGACACCATCGAGCTCGCTCATGAGTGGAGCCATCAGCTGCTGCATGCGACCGAGAATTTTGACATGGAGCGCATCGGCGCCAAGCTCGAGGCCGCCATGGCCGCGCTGCACGAGGCGCATGACGCGCTCGAGGGCTACGAGGAAGCCATCGAGGCCGACCACAACTCCGTCGGCTCCGTGAAGCTGGTGTAACGTGGCCGAACATGAGCACGGCTGCGGGTACGAGCACGAGCATCCGCACGGGGCGGATGGTGACGCAGGCTGCCACTGTAGTGGCTCCGGCTCCGAGCTGGTCCGCTTTTCGGTTACTGCACCGGACGACCTGCTGCGCCGTTTTGACGAACAGATCGCACGCCGCGGCGACGTGGCCAACCGCTCCGAGGCAGTGCGCGATTTGATTCGCGCCTCAATCGCCAAAGAGCAAATGCGCACGCCCGATGAGCACGTTATCGGGTCGCTCACCATGATCTACGACCACCATACCGGCGACCTGACGCGCCGTCTGGACGAAGTGCAGCACGACTACACCGACGAGATCGTATCGACCATGCACGTGCATCTGGATCACCACAACTGTCTGGAGATTCTGGCGCTCAAGGGTCGCGGCGAGCGCGTCTACGAACTGGCCGACCGCCTGCTGGGCCTGCGCGGCGTTAAGCACGGCGAGCTCACCTGCGCCGCCACCAAGCAAAGCCTGGGGCTATAGCGGGATTTCCCGCAGCGCACCTGCCAAAAAGGGACAGGTTTGTTTTGGCGGGTTTAGAAGTTTTACCTACCAAAATAAACCTGTCCCTTTTTGGTCGGTTTTGATGAGGGGTGTCGCATGCGGCATGCGCATATTCATGTGACGGGCATTGTGCAGGGCGTTGGCATGCGACCGTTTGTGTATCGCGAGGCCATGGCGCATGGCATTTGTGGCTGGGTGCTCAATGCGGGCGACGGCGTGCACATCGAGGCGCATGCTCCGGCCGATGCGCTCGATGCTTTTGTTGCCGCGCTTTCTGAGCATGCGCCTGCGGCAGCCCGCGTAGAGCATATCACCGTTGCAGACCTGGAGCCCGACGCTTGGGATGCCGACGATGAGCAGGTCTTTCGTATCGTAGCGTCGCAGGATCAGACCGTGCACACGACGCTCATCTCCCCCGATATCGCCACCTGTGACGACTGCCTGCGCGAACTGTTCGACCCCGCCGACCGCCGCTATCACTACCCCTTTATCAACTGCACTAACTGCGGCCCACGCTTTACCATCATCCGATCGCTGCCTTATGACCGAGCGGCCACGTCGATGGATTGTTTTCCCATGTGTCCCAAGTGCGCCGCGGAGTATGCCAACCCACTCGACCGGCGTTTTCACGCACAGCCCGATGCCTGCTTTGATTGCGGGCCACATATTACCTGGCGCGAGGCAGAGGGCGACATGGAGCTCGAAGGCTCGGGGGCGACGCCAGCCGTCGGCAGCACGTGCGAAACCAGCGATGCCATTATTGACCGCTGTGTCGAGTTGCTGGCCAGCGGCGGTATTGTCGCCATCAAGGGCCTGGGCGGATTCCATCTGGCCTGCAACGCCGCCAACGAGCAGGCGGTGGTCGAGCTGCGCCGTCGCAAGCGCCGCAGCAACAAGCCGCTTGCCGTTATGGTGCGCAGCCTTGCCGATACTGAACGCCTGTGCCATGTCGATGATGCCGAGCGCGGCTTGCTAACCGGTAGCATCCGCCCCATCGTGCTATTGCGCCGGCGTGCTGTTGGCGAGGGAGATTCCCCCGACGCCCTTACACTCGCGCCATCCGTCGCGCACGACCTTCCCGAGCTCGGCGTCATGCTCCCCTACACTCCGCTTCAGCATCTGTTGCTTGCCGCGGCAGAAGCCCGCGGTATGCACGCGCTCGTCATGACCAGCGGAAACCTGAGCGAAGAACCCATCGAGACCGACGATGACCTTGCCTGGGAACACCTCGTTGCCGCCGGCATTGCCGACGCGCTGCTCGGCAACGACCGCGCAATCCTCTCGCGCTACGATGATTCCGTGGTGCGCACGGTCGGTGGGGTCGTTATGCCCGTGCGCCGCGCTCGCGGATATGCGCCTCGGCCGTTGCCGCTGCCGGCACTCGACGCTGTCGCGCCCTGCGTGCTCGCCTGCGGCCCACAGCAAAAGGCAACGATTGCATTCACACGCGAGGACGCGAACGGCGAGGCGGCCTGTTTTGTGTCGCAGCATATCGGCGATGTTGAAAACGGCGGGACCTTCGATGCCTGGAACGCCGCGCGCACGCGCTTGGAAGATCTCTTTGACTTGGCGCCCGCCGCCTTGGCCTGCGATCTACACCCCAGCTATCTATCGAGCCAGTGGGCGCGCGAGCAGGCGCGAAAATGCAATCTGCCGCTCGTCGAGGTGCAGCACCATCATGCGCATATCGCGAGCGTAATGGCCGAGGCTATCGTCGCGGACCAGCTTACAACCGACGCGCGCGTCCTTGGCATCGCCTTTGACGGCACCGGCGCCGGCACCGATGGGACCATTTGGGGCGGCGAGTTTCTTGTTGCAAGCCTTGGCGGCTTTGAGCGCGCCGCGCATTTGCGCACCTGGGCGCTCCCCGGTGGGGCGGCCTCCGTGCGCGACGCCCGCCGCAACGCCTTTGCCCTGCTCACTGAGCTCGGCCTGCTTGAACACCCGGGGGCCGATCGGCTCTTGGGCAGCCTAGACGAGCAAACACGTAGCGTGACGGCAACGATGATCGAACGTGGCATCAACAGCCCGCGCACCAGCAGTATGGGTCGCTTGTTTGATGTCGCAGCCGCGATCCTGGGCATTTGCGGCCAAGCGACCTACGAGGGTGAACCCGCCATCGAGCTTGAGGCCGCCGCCTGGCGCGCGCTCGGCGGTAAGACCGTTCGTCTCGACGGCAATCATGCAGGCGTATTCACGTCTGCCGACGACTCCCCCATCTTGGACCCCCAACCGCTCATCGAAGCTCTTCTGAATGGAATCGAGGCAGGCGCGCCGGCCGACAGGCTCGCCCTCGGGTTTCACATCGCCATTACGCACGCTACGACCCACATCGCAAGCGAGATCTGCGCCCGTGAAGGCCTCGACACCGTCGCGCTCTCGGGCGGCGTGTTCATGAACCGACTTTTGCTCCAGCTCCTCACCCGTGAGCTCAAAAGCGTGGGTCTCACTGTCTTGGTTCCCCACTCCGTGCCCGTCAACGACGGCTGCATCGCCTACGGTCAGGCCGCCATCGCTCGCGCTCTCCTCGCGCAGACAGCATCGCGATAGGCGTTTTTCCAGCCTGCGCGCCACCGTCTCACAGGTGTAACGCGTTTGCTCGTGACTCCCGCGAGCGCTACCATCAACTGATGGGTAATTAGGCGCCTATCCAGCGCAAAACGTATAAAGGGGAACATTATGTGCCTTGCCGTTCCCGGTAAAGTGGTCAAACGCGACGACGACCTTAAGGCGACCGTCGACATGATGGGCATCGAGCGCCCCGTTTCGCTGCGCCTCGTGCCGACGGCACAGGTAGGCGACTATATTCTCGTGCACGCCGGCTTTGGCATTCAGATTGTCGACGAGCAGGAGGCCCAAGAGACCCTCGAGCTCGTCAATACTATGACCGAGCTGGCCAAAGAGGACCAACTCGCCACCAACCCGGTCGAGGCATACTAGTGGCGGCGACGCAGCCGGCTCGCTCCGGTATCGACTTTTCGGTATTTCGCGATTCCAAGCTGGCCCGCGAGCTCATCGAACGCATCCGTGAACTCGTCGGCGACCGCACCATCAACCTTATGGAAGTCTGCGGTACGCATACCGTGAGCATTGGCCGCTATGGCTTTCGCTCCATTATGCCGACGGGACTCAAACTGCTGAGCGGCCCGGGGTGCCCCGTTTGCGTCACCGCCAACCGTGACATCGATCACGCAATCGCGCTTTCCAACATGGACGGCGCCATCATCACCACCTTTGGCGACATGATGCGCGTGCCCGGATCGTCCACCTCGCTTGCCGCGCAAAAGGCGGCGGGGCGCGACATCCGCATCGTTTACTCTCCGCTCGACGCACTCGACATTGCCGAGCAAAATCCCGAACGCCCGGTTATCTTTATGGGCGTCGGCTTTGAGACCACAACGCCCACCATTGCCGCCGCCATCCTGGAGGCCGACGCGCGCGGGCTCCAGAACTTCTCGGTCTACTGTGCTCACAAGACCACGCCGCCGGCTCTGCGCGCGATCTCCAACGACCCCGAGACGACCATCGACGGCTTTATCCTGCCTGGTCACGTCGCTACCATCACAGGCCTGGCACCCTTTGGGTTTTTGGTCGATGAGTTCGAGACCCCGGGCGTGGTCACCGGGTTTGAGCCGGTCGATATCTTGCAGGGCATCTGCATGCTGGTCCAGATGGTTGTCGAAGGCAGGCCGGCGATCGACAACGCCTACCGCCGCGGCGTCAATGCAGACGGCAATCCCGTAGCACGCCAGCTGGTCGAGCAGGTATTTGAGCCGTGCGACGCCACGTGGCGCGGGCTGGGACCGATTGCCAATTCGGGTCTTTCCATCCGACCCGAATTCGCGCGCTTTGATGCCGGCGCCCGCTTTGACGTGCCCATTGAACCGACGGTTGAGCCACGCGGATGCCGCTGCGGCGACGTGCTGCGCGGTGCCATCACGCCAAGCGACTGCCCGCTGTTCGGCCACGCATGTACGCCCGAACACCCCGTCGGCCCCTGCATGGTGAGCTCCGAAGGTAGCTGCGCGGCGTACTACCGCTACCGCGACTATTAGGTTCCGCCGTTCTAACGAATGGCGGACCGGTCGACGCTGCGCCTCACCCATATAATTCCACCCACGATTGGAGTTTTCGATATGTCCCATAGCGTTACCGATAGCACCGTCCTGCTGGGTCACGGCTCCGGCGGCCAGATGATGAAACGCATTATCGATGAGGTCTTTCTGGATGCCTTTGGGTCGCCCGAGCTGCTTGCTGGCAACGATGCCGGTGTCGCCGCGTTGCCCGCAAGCGGGCGAATCGCCATGTCGACCGACAGCTTTGTGGTAACGCCGCAGTTCTTCCCCGGCGGCAATATCGGCCGCCTCGCCGTATGCGGAACCGTCAACGACGTCGCGACCTCGGGCGCTAACGTGCGCTACCTCTCATGCGGCTTTATCCTCGAAGAGGGCTATCTCATGGACAAGCTGCGCCAAATTGTGCAGACCATGGCCGAAACGGCGCACGAGGCGGGCGTGTCCATAATCACCGGCGACACTAAGGTGGTCGAGCGCGGCGGTGCCGACGGCGTCTACATCAATACCGCCGGCGTGGGCGAGGTTCCCGCAGGCGTGACGCTCAGCGGTGCCAACTGCCGGCCCGGCGACGCCATCCTGGTGTCGGGTACGCTAGGCGACCACGGCATCGCCATCATGAGCCAACGCGAGGGCTTGGCGTTTTCGAGCGACATCGAAAGCGACGCTGCGCCGCTCAATCATCTGATTGCCGACGTGCTCGCCGCCGCCCCCGACACCCGCTGCTTCCGCGACCCCACACGCGGCGGCCTAGCATCCACGCTCAACGAGTTTGCCCAGGCCAGCGGCGTTGCTATGGAGATCGACGAGGATGCCGTGCCCGTGCGCCCCGATGTGCAGGCGGCATGTGAGATGCTCGGCTACGATGTGCTGCAGGTAGCAAACGAGGGCAAGATGGTCGCCGTGGTGCCTGCTGAGCAGGCCGATGCCGCGCTGGCGGCCATGCGTGCCGCGCGCTACGGCGAAAACGCCGCGATTATCGGCCGCGTGCTGCCGTTTGGACCGGACGCTCGGCCCGTCGTGCGCGTACGCACCGGCTGGGGCTCGACCCGCATCCTCGACATGCTCGTGGGAGAGCAGCTGCCAAGGATTTGCTAGCGGCTGCTCTGCAAGCTGCCCAGCATCCGACCACAATCGGCCCGCCCATTTTCACTGGGACGTTGGCCCACTCAAACTGCGGGGAGATGGAAGGGCCCTCCTGCCGAGCTGATCGGCAGGAGGGCCCTTCGCTTTGCAAGACCATACTCCTTGCAGTATTTACCTGTCAGGCAGACGCTCGCTACGCCGCGCGACGCTTGGTGTAGAAAAACCAGCCGCCGACGGCCGCGATACCGACGATGCCCACGGCAACACCGGCGATGGCAAAGCCGTTCGAGCCCGCGTCCGCAGCCTTGTTGGCGGCGCCGGCGCTCAACGCGGCGGTCTTGCCGGACGTGCCCGACTTTTTGCCGCTCTTGTCTGTCTTGCCGGCGACGGAAGACTCCGTCGAATCCTTCTTGCCGGATTCGGCCTCGGCCTTGGAATCGCCAGCTGCCTTGGCGCCCTCGCTCGAGGAAGCACCGGCCATCTTGGCGGCCACAGGAGCCATTACGCCCGCAAAACCGGCGGTCCCGTTGCCGGCACCGCCGTCCGACCCGGCACCCGGCGTCAGGACGCCCGGCGCCACCGTGGGCTTCTGCGGGTCCTTGCTGCTCGAGCCCTTGCCCGCCGTCACGGCCGTCTTCCAGGCAATCGTCTCTCCCGAGGAGACACGATACGTCGTGAGCGCGCGGAGCGCCTGCTCGGTCGCCATGGCGTTGGCCGCGCCGCCCTTGCTGTGCGCATAGCCGTTGCCGCCGTCCACGCGGTACAGGTCCAGCGCGCAGACCACGTTGGTCACGGCATTTGCAAACCCGTTAACGGGGTTGGCCGGGTCACGGTCGAGCGAAAGCAGCGCGAGGATCACCTGGGCATTGGCCTCGGCAGAACCGAAATCACAGGTGCCCGCGCTCATCTTGCCCTTGAGGTAGGAGAGGCCGTTCTCGATGGCAGCATCGACCTTGGTGTCGCCCTCATAGGGCGCCACGGCCTGGATCGCCATGGCCGTCAGGTCCACGTCGCCCAGACGCGTACCCTCCACGGCGTCGTCGCTGCCGAGAAGCTCGCAGACGGCGTCCGCGAGGCTCGCGCGCGTCCAGGCAGAACCGGCGGGTACATCCGAGCCGCTCGCATTAAGCGCCATCAGCGCAAAGATCTTCTCGTTGGCGCGCGTCATATCGGTGCGGCTGCAGATGAGCTCGACCAGGTTGACGCCGTCATAGTCGGTGATGTCCTCGCCGATGGCGGAGAGGGCCAGCGCCACACGCTCGGTCTCAGTCAGAGCGCAGGTCGCACTCCCCCACTCGGCCTTGTGCTTGGCCAGCGAGGTGCGGTAGTTGTCGAGCAGCTTGGAATCGATCTTGCGGCCCGCCTTGGCAAAGTCGTAGATCTCCCACTCGTCGCCGTACTGGAAGGCGTCGGAGCTGCGGCGCACGTCGATGAACGCAGCGGCAGCATCGATGCCCGCCGAGGCGGACTCACTCGTGGCGGGGCTCGCGGCCACACCGGCCACGGTGATGGTAAGCGTCACGGGCTCGGCACCGGCGGTCGTGTCCACCGGCGTACCCGTCGCGACCATCGTGCCGGCCGAAAGCGCAGTCACCGTGTAGTCACTCGAGGCCACGTACAGGCCGTCATCGGGAGCGCCGTCGACGTGCTTCCAGGCGCCCTTCTCGATGCGGTCGATGCCCACGATACCCGAGGCGTCCTTGCCGTCGAGCGTCTTGAACGTCCAGGTGAGGCCGGGCTCGGTCACGCTCCAGCCGTCCGCGTCGTTTTTACCGGTAAAGGTCAGGTCGAGCTTTTGCGCCGAGCCGGCCTTGAGGTAGAGGCTGTCCGTGCCGGCCGTCACGCTCGCAAGCGGATTTTGGTAAGCATAAGTCACGTCGCACGACGCGCTGATGACCTTGCCATCGGCGTCCGTGTCGGGCAGCGTCGCGGTAAACGTGGTGGTGCCAGCCTTGTACGCCGTGTAGCCGATCTCGCCCGCGGTGGCGTAGGCCGCCACGGCAGGATCGCTGCTCGTCACGGTAAAGTTGTCGCGGTTGGTGGCGTTGTCGGGCGCCACCACCGGGCGTGCGTGATCGGTCAAAAACGCGCCGCGCTCAGAGAGCGGGTTGCGGCCCTGCAGGTAGACGGTGGCGCCGTCCTCGTTATAGCCCATCGAGATGGACGTGGCGGCCACGGCTTCTGACGTCAGCGTCACGCTCTTGGAGCCAGCGCCCGCAGATGCGACGTCGCGCGGGGTAACGGTGATCGTGGCACTGCCGGCATGCTTGAAGTAAAAGCAGGCCGAGTAGTCGTTGCTGTAGATGGTCGTAGGATTGCTCGAGGCAAAGTGGAAGCGGCTGAACGAAACGGGCACGTACTCGTCCTTATCGGCGTCGACGTAATGCACGCGCACCTCGAGGTTGCGCACCTCGGAGCCCTGGACGGTAGCCGCACCATCGGTCACGTCGCTCACGGTGCCGTCGGAGGCACGATACCACAGCTCAAAGTCATCGAACTGTTTGGCCTTGGCCTTAATCTTGATGGTGGCCACGGTCTGCTCGGAACCATTGGCCTTATGCTCGGTGGCGGTCACCGTGCCGGTGGCGTTGTCGTAGATGTAGAGCTCGCCCGTGGACTCGTTGATACCGATGTTTCCGCGGTTGGCATCGTCGGTGCCCCAGGTGACGGTGCTCGTGGCCGGCACGCCCTTAAGCGCAAAGACGCCAAGTTTGCGGTAGGCGTTCACAGCGTCGGGCGAAACCTCGAGCATATGGTCGGCAACCGCCTGGCTGGTGCCGTCGTTGGCCGTGAAGCTCACGGTGTAGGTGTCGTCGGGCGTGGTATCCTCGGGCACCTGGTAGCTGTTGCCCGAGCCAAAGACCGGCGTGCCATTTTTATCGATACCCCAGCTGCTGCCGTTGGCGCCGCAGTTAGCGTTGATGAGGTCGGCGAAGGCGTCGGTGGCCATGTCGGCCGGGTCGACGGCATAGGAGTTGACGAGCGCCGAGGCGGGGGCGTCCATCTTGTTGGTGAGGAATGCGCCCCAGTAGGTGTTGACGAGCTGGCCCGCGTTGTAGGTCGCGAACAGCGCGCCCGCCGTGCCCTCGGAGGTCGACACGCAGTTGGACACGATGCCGCCGTCGAGCGTGCGCGCAAAGCCCGCAACGCCCTTGCCGGTCACGCTCGTGGAGCAGTTGAGCACGGCGCCCTGCACACTGTTGCCCAGGGGGCCGAACGCCTTGCCGTCCGTCGCTTGCTTCAGTTTGCCGGCAAACGAGATGTTCTGCACCACGCCCGTGGAGGCAACGCCGCCCATGAGCGACTTCACGCCACCGCCGTTGGCGAAGGTGATGGTGTGGCCCTGGCCGTCGAGTGTGCCCGCAAGTATGCCCATGGGAGCAAAGAAGTACTCGTCATCGATGGTAATGTCGTTGTCGAGAACGTAATAGGCGTCGGCGTCGGCGGGTTTGAACTTGTTTTCGAGGTCGCTCTGCGAGCTCAGGTGCACTACGTTCTGCGGCTGAGCCACGGGCTCGGTGGGCTTGGGCTTCTCGAGCGCGGCAATGGCATCGGTGAGCGTCTTGGTTGCGGCGTTGACCTCGGCCTGCTTGGCGTCATCGTTGGCGTAGACGTCTTGAGCGCTCACAAGGGCCTCAGCGAGCTTCGACCAGCTCTCGGCCGTGTAGTCGTTCTCGATCTTGGCGTTGGCATCGTCAATCGCAGCCTTGAGGGCATCCTTGTTCACGACGACCGCAGCGCCGCCCGAGATCAGCACAGGCAAACCGCCCTGCGCAGACCAGGTAAAGCCGGTGGCAGGGGCATCGGTGTTGAGCTTATCGACCGAGGCCTGGGTCTTGAGGTCGTCGACAGAGATTTTGCTGCCAAAGGAAGAATCGACCTTGTAGCCGCACGCCTGATCGCCCGCAGTGAACAGATTGTTGGTCACGGTGCCAGACTGATACCAGGCAACGAGGCCGTAACCGCCAAAGGGCATGCCGCTGAGGCTGCCGGCGTAATACGAGTTGAGCACCGAACCGCCATCGAGCTTTCCTACAAGACCGGCAGCGTCAGCG
>DXZR01000007.1 GCA_019419555.1 Collinsella sp. | reverse complement strand
CCATGCGCGCGCATGGCGTCGAACATCATCGGGATGCCTGAGCCATTGCCCTCAGCCGGCGAACCTGCACCATCCGGCAGCGGAACAATCGACATCAGTTTCACAAGCGTCGCATTGCGACATCGGGAGCTGCCGTCAAACAGGTTCTCGCGAGTCTTTCCTCCGTATAGGCCGCCGGGGTTCGTCACTTCGATACGGTCATCAAAGACGTCAACAGCGATCGACTGCCCACAGAACCGATCTCCGTATTCTCGGTGGATTACGGCGTTGGCGATTGCCTCGCGCAGGACCTCCTCGGGAATCTCCAGCGAGTCGACACGCGAGACGCCTTGGATCATCGAGGTTCGCCGCAAATTCTTGGCGACTGCCGCGACGGCATCCGAGATCATTTCGCCCAACGTTCCCTCGCAGATTGTACGGTCCATGAACCTCAACGACCCCGCCGCGCCCTTCTGCGTTCCGGCATAGACCGCCACATCGATAAAGAGCTTAGGATAGAACTGCTGAGGATAGGCACCCGCAGCCAGGAGCCCGGCCTTAGTAACATTGCCCTGGGAGTCGAGGAAATTCAGGCGCTCCAGCTTCGTTTTCTTGTCCGGCGCGCCGCGCATTGCCCGGGGTGTCAGCGAGAAAGCACGCTCTATCGTGCGGTCGACCAGGGCCTCGTCAAGATCGCCTGCGACCGCACCGGGCACTGCATCGCGATCACTGGAGCTCGTCCGCTCATACGACGACAAGGACAGGACCTCGGTCGACGAAAGCGGAACATCTTTGTCATCGATGCGTTTGTAGCTGCCGCCTTGAGCGCCCCGCTCTATGACATAACAAGGCTTGCTCGACGGGTCGAGCTCCTCAATTGTGATGACCAGAACCACGGTGCCCTGGAGCTCCACGCGCTCAATGGTGTATTTGGGCGGATTGGCCAGTTTTCCGCGACCGCCGGCATCGCCCATGCCCGCTACGAATTGGTTGAGCACCTTCTCGGTCTCAAAGTTCTCAACCGGGACAAAGCCCGCGCGCTCGCTCACGCCGAGCACGATAATTCCGCCTGCGGTATTCGCGAATGCGCTAACCGTTTCCCATACGTCGCGGGAAAGCGTCGTGGCGCTCTCCTTGACCTCGACGTTAAGATCGTCCGAGCCCATGCGCTTTAAAGACTCGAGCAGACCGGTCAGCTCGTTTTCGTTCATCTGCATGTCCTTTCGCTCGGCCCGACGGAGAATGCCGCGAATAGATTTCCTTCGTCTCTCAGTTATCTCTCGTAATTATCTCTCATCTTACTCCTATCTCTCATATTAGAGATAAGTGAGAGATGAAAGATAAGATGTCTGCCATCTGTTTCATTTAAACATGTTTTTACTGGTAGAACAATCATTATTGAGACAATACCATGATTGCTTGTCTCTTTGCTGATCAGTTATCTCTCATATTTATCTCTCGTCTTTCAGTTATCTCTCATATTAGTGACGAATGAGAGATGAGAGATACGTGGGTGATGAGCGAGCGTGAATTTTTGGACGGTCGGAAAATCCGTCAAACAAAAAACGGGGCCGGCCTTACGCCGAGCCCCGTTTTCAAACGGTCAGTTAGTTATCCAACGCGCGAGCATAGCAGTCAACATTACGCCGCTGCGAACACTCCCAAGCCCGTTCCGATGATGCAGATCGCGAAGATGCCAATAATAATCCAAATGGTCTTGACACCCTTTTTGTACAGGGCAACGCAAGCGAACGTTGCCAGCAAGGGCAGCAGACCGGGGAAGATTGAATCGAACAGATCCTGCAGGACAATCTCCGAACCACCCACGTCAAAGGTCAAAGCCGTGGACAGCGAGACCTGTGCCGCAATCATCGCGCCAATGACGGTCATTCCGAGAACGCCGGCAGCATGCGTCATGCGAGACATAAGGTTGTTCTCTTCGGACTGCTGCAGGAACTTGGTTCCCAGGTCGTAACCCAGATGGGCGGCGACGACACGCGTTGCAAAGTTAATAACGGAGTAGAGAAGGAAGACGGAGACGGGAAGGGCGAGCGCGACGGCAGTTGCCGTGCCCGTACCCGTAATGACGGCAAACGCGCAGCCAAGCACGCCGAAGGCATAGACCTCAGGAGGAACCGCCGCGCCGACCATGATGGCGCCCATGAACATGGACTCCAAAGCAGCGCCGACGATAACTCCCTGCTGGACATCGCCAAGGATCAAGCCGACAAACAGGCTCGTAAACAGCGGACGACCAAGCATCGTAATGCCAAATGCTTGCTCGTCCATAGACGCCATCATGCGACCAGCGCAACTAGGAGGTACTGGGCAACTATTCTGATTAACCCCAGAAATAAGCCTGCAGGCGAGACGTTCAGAACAGCTCGCCTGCAGGCAACAGCAGCAATTTGAAAGGATTAGTAGTTCATCTGGTGATAGTAGCGACGCGTGGTGAGCGGGTGGTTGCGGACGTGCTCGAGATGGCAGCTCAGGCGCTCGGTGATGGTGTAGGTGACCATCGGGGAGACGATCTTGCGGAACTCGGGGTCGCTGAACGGCAGCTCGACCTCGGCGGTGTCGAACTTGTTCACGTGGACATGGACGCCCTTCTCGTCAGCGAGCATGTGAGTAAAGTTGTCCACGCGGTCCATGAGCTTACGGGTGTCGTCCTCGCCGTAGAGCATGATGAGGCTCGTGCCCTCCTCGCACAGCTCGATGGTGCCGTGGAAGAACTCGGCGGCGTGGATGGACTTGGTCTTGATCCACTGCATCTCCTCGAGGATGCACATGGCGTAGTCGTAGGCCTCGCCCCAGAGCATGCCGGAGCCGATCACCATGTGGTAGTCGGTGTCCTTGAAGTCCTCGGCCATGGCGGCGCAGCGCTCGTCCTGGGCGTCCTTGGCCTTGATGAGGTACGGGGCGATGTTGCCGAACTCCTCCATGAAGGTGTCGTACTTGGGGAAGGCGCCGGCGTTCTTGAGGAAGCGGGCGACCAGCGTGATCTGGTAGGTGTAGATGGCCTCGCACAGGACGTCGTCCTCGGCGAAGCTGAAGAACTTGTAGTCGGCGTACTCGGTGGCCGGGGTGTTGTCGTTGGAGACGTACATCAGCGTGCGGGCGCCCTGCTCCTGGCAGAACTTGGCGGCCTCGATGATCTCGGGGGTGGTGCCGGTACGGGTGGAGAAGACGCAGACCGAGTCCTTGTTGAAGGCCTTGGGCGGGCACGCGAGGAACTCGGCGGCGATCTCGCAGTGGACGTCGACGTCGGCCGTTGTGGTCTCGACCCAGTACTTCATCGGGAGCGTGTGGGCCCAGGTGCCGCCGCAGCCGATGAAGAAGATGTTGGAATAGCCCTGCTCGCAGACCTCGTCCACGGCAGCCTCAATCTGAGGACGGAGAGCGAGGGCATCGCTCACAACCTTCTCGTAACGAGGCTCATCGAAATTGAACATAGCAATTATCCCTTCGTTTAATAGAACGAAATTCGTTCCAATGACAACTTGTCATTTTGTTACGTATTAATACTTAATGGTCTAAATAAAAACCCTTCTAGGAAAGGGGGACCTGACTGTCTTTCATCTCGGCGAGTTTATGCTCGAATCCAAAGCCGCCGGGTTTAAGGCAATTTTTAGCTGAATAGTTAGCAGCGAACTCCATTGCATCCCGAATGATCCCCACATCGAGCGGTTGCTTTTTACTCCAGCCATGCGAGAGACAGCTCACAACAAACGCAGTGATATACGAATCTCCCGCGCCCATGGTGTCAAGCGCATCTACGGGTCTTATATTTCCCTGGTACCATCGGGAACCGTCAAAGAACACAGGCCCCGTAGATCCCCGTGTAGCAATCGTGTAGCGACAACCATGCTCTATGGCCCTCTTCAATAGAACTTGAATCTGTTGATCGCTCTCGCCGGAACAGGAAAACAGACCAAGGGTTGTAGCAGGGCAAACAAGATCGAAATATGCGTCGGTTCGATACTTATCTTTAACGGAAAAGTCGTAAACCGCCACAGCGGGAAGATCTTGAACTAGGTGCACATCATCCTGCAGCTTTGCATTGACGCTGGTAAAAACCGCATCGAATCCCTGAAGAAACTTGACATCAGAATCGTTGATGTGGGTTTTGTGCGCCCAGCAAGCCCCTGTATCGTAACCAACTTCGACACGTTCACCGTCGTAAACATTTACATCGCAAGTCTTGGTTGTCGCTTTTTCAGGCATAGATGATTGCGAAAGGTCAACGTTCAGCGAAGAAAGGGCATCGGTGATTATTCGCCCTCCCAGGTCGTTGCCGATCTCCCCAATATACGCAGCCTGTGCGCCAAGCATGCTTGCATGGGCAGCGACGTTTACGGCATTGCCACCAGGATACATAACGCCTTTGTTGAGATAGCGATCAATAACGTTGTCACCAATTGCTGCGATTTTCACCTCAACGCCTCCCATCACGTACGGTCTTTATTAGTACTCGACCTTGCGGTAATAACGGCGGATGTCGAGCGAATGGTCACGAATTTCCTCGAAATTCTTGCTCACACGCGAGAGAATGGCATTGAGCACCACCGGAGAAAGCATCCAGCGGAATTCATCACTGATACCCGGCAACTCATAATCATGTGTATCGAATACGGTGAAATCATCCGCATATTGCTTACAGAAGCGTGCAACGCGCTCATCAAGAGGCCTAGTCTGCGCCTCCGTCATTGCGAGCGCGACACAAACGCCCGGCTCAACAAGTTCGATAGTGCCATGGAAGAACTCAGGCGATGTAACGGATTTGGTGCGCAGCCATTGGGACTCCTCGAGCACACACATGGCAAACGAATACGTGGGGCCCCACAGATTGCCAGAACCGATCCAGATCTGATACGGGTCGTCCTTGTACTTCAGAGCATATGCGCGAGCCATCTCGTCAGCGTTCTTGCCGACGGAAACGAGAGCAGCAGGGAGATTCACAAGCTCATCAGCGAAGCGATCGTAGTCATCGAAAAAGCCCCTGTTCTTGAGAATCTTTCCAATCAGAAGGTACAGCACGAGCTCCATAGGACGACCCTGCTTATAGATCACTCCATAATCGGAAAGTTCACCAAGCGGTGAACCGTCCACGCCAAGCGTAGAGACAATGGTGCAGCCTGCGTCTTTTGCCGCCTTTGCCGCCGCGACCGTCTCTTTGGTGTCGCCCGACTTGGACGCCATGAACGCCAAGGTCCCCTTACCGATGCGCCGATTGCCAACCGTGAGGAAATCTGCCGAAACTTGGGACTGGACGGGAATATCGGACATAACAGAAACCATATAGTCAAACGGCTGCATCATCGCAAGCGAGCCACCTGACGAGGTGAAGAAAATCGAATCGAAACCCTTTTCGCAAATTTCGTCAGCAATGCGTTCAATTTCGGCACGTTGATTGTAGATATAAGCACCGTTATCGAGAATTGCCTGTTCATCAAATGAAACCATGAGATATACCTTTCTAATTCAATTGGGCCAGACGGCGAAATCAACCATTTAGATTGCAAACACTCCGAAGAAGGAGCCGACGATACCAACCGCCATGAGAATAACGAGAATCCAGGCAATTTTGACCTTGTGCTGGACGAGTTCGTAAACTCCAAGTGTCACAAGCAGCGGCAGCAGGCTCGGCATGATACCGTCGATGATGCTTTGGATAGTCTGCGCACTGTCGCCGGTACCGAGAGAACCAGCCACGCTGACCGATACAAGGTTGGGCACCATAGCGCCGATAACCATAAGACCGAGAATTGCAGCCCCCATAGTGAGCTTTGGCATAAGACCAGATTTCTCGATCTTGCTCAAGAAACTGGTTCCGAATCCATAGCCCCATTTAAGGCAGAACCAACGAATCAGATAATGCGGAACATTGAATACGACAAGGAAGAGAAGCGGGCCGAGAATGTTACCCTGCATAGCAAGCGACACACCCAAGCCAGTGGCGATGACACGCAACGTTCCCCAGAACAGAGAGTCACCGATGCCGGCCAGCGGGCTCATAAGAGCGGCCTTTACGCTGTTGATGGAGGATTCGTCAAAATCCTCTTCGTTAGCGTTTGCCTCTTCCATCGCTGCCGAAATGCCCAGAATTAATGTTGAGACATAAGGAGTGGTGTTGAAGAACTCCATGTGACGCTTAGCAGCAGCAGCCTGGTCATCCTTATTCTTATACACGCGACGAATGATGGGAAGCATGGAGAAGCAGTATCCCATGTGCTGCTGGCGCTCGTAGTTCCAGGAGTACTCCATCGTAAGCGAACGGAAAAATACCGATTTTAGATCACGCTTTGTAATCTTGTTGGAACTGGTGTCATTAGAAGTCGTCATCGTCGAAGCTCCCTTCCGAACTAAGCTGCGGCGTCTGAGCAATGAAGTTTGGCTGGACCACCACGAGGATTACTGCGAGGCAAAGCCCAATGATGGCAATACCAAGGATTGGAATGCTCATGTAGGCACAGAGCGCAAACCCGAGCACGAAGAAAATAGCAGTCTGCTTGTTGACAATCATTGAAGCGAGCAGTGCAATGCCGAGCGCAGGGATGAATCCACCCGCAATAACCAGGCCGTTACTTACAAACTCGGGAATTGCGTTAAGCACCGCGTTCATAACCGGCGTTCCGAGATAGAAAGCAAGGGAGCACACGAAAAAGCGAGGAAGCGATTTGACGATGAATCCACCAAGCAGATGCATCCGCTCCATACCTTTGAGGTCGCCCTTTGCCACGCAGTCGTCCGCTTTATGGACGAAAAACGGCATCACGATCAGCGTAAGCGCGTTATCAATGATGAGATAAAGCGACGCAATCGGGAAAGCGAGTGTCAGCGCAACTTCAGCGCCTTGACCCGTCGAAATTGCAAAGGCAGTGCCCAAAATACCACCGGTGATAACGTCAGGCGGAACGGCCGCCCCGATGGTAACCGATCCAATGAACACCATTTCAAGCGTGGCGCCGACAATAATGCCCGTCTGCAAATCACCCATCACAAGACCGATGAGGACGCCCGTGACAATCGGGCGAGAAGCAAGGCAAGTGCCAAGTGCCCACTCAAATGTCACGCACATTGCGACGAGGCCGATAAGGATCGCTTGAGTCAACATGAGGGATCCCCTTTCTATTGTATGTGCTTAAATCAAAATCTTCTCGTCTCTAGGTACCTGCCTGATCTCCACCTCGATTCCGGCATCACTGAGCTCATGTAGAAGCTCCACGTCGCGATCGGTAGCGAAAACCGTTGAAGATAGGCGTACATCTGCACCCTCACGCGGCTTCGTTCCTCCAATGTTGATATGCTCGATTTCGCTGTAGCCCTTTGCCAG
The DNA here is from genome assembly GCA_019419555.1 of Collinsella sp. Taxonomy (GTDB): domain Bacteria; phylum Actinomycetota; class Coriobacteriia; order Coriobacteriales; family Coriobacteriaceae; genus Collinsella. The sequence goes on along the minus strand of DXZR01000007.1, from coordinate 73,844 downwards.
GCGGTAAGCATCTTCGATGCTTTCAACGACAATGAACAAACGGTACTTATCGGTCACACCGCTCCTAAGAGCCTCGATAGAATCATCGACCGATTTGATAACCAATTTGACGCCTGCCGGACGTGCCAGCTTAAGCGTCGTCTTGCGCACGTCATCTTTCACAACCGCATCGCAGGCAATCAAAATGCAATTGGTGTCAAGCTCTTGCGTCCAAGTCATGGCAACCTGACCATGAAGCAAGCGATGGTCAACTCTCAGCAGCTTAATCATCTTTGTTCCTTTCTCAAAAATCCTCGTCTTCTTCTACCGAATTTGGCAGCGAACATAGGCATGTGCCCTTTTGGCGGACACTTGAAACCAATGCAGCGAGCTCGGCGTCATCAAGTGTGCTCAATTTCGAAAACACTTCGAGCACTAGTGGTAGCGACATGCCGGCAATGAGCCTTAGAGAATCGTCACCCAACCTTTCCATAAAAGCGTTATTCACTGACCCACCATAGACATCAGTGATGACAATCCACTGGTCTGCTGGGTCGCGAGAACGGTCCCAAAAATCTATCAACTCGTTTACATCCATCGTGTCCTCATCGACATATGCGCATAGCACCTTAACGCGAGGATCTTCACCGCAAAATAGCTGGAGCGTTTCACGCATCGCTCTAGCAAGTGGCCCATGGCTGGCCAAGAGCAACTTCCTCATTTATCTCCCAATCTCAGTCAATCATCTGTTAATAGAACGTTATATTTTGTATTGTTATCTACAGTATCCTCGAAACTTTCGCTTTGTCAAGACAGATCAATCAAGCTTCCTAAGCGGTAATAATTCGCCCGTAAACGGCAAAAAAAACGCCCCTTTGTCGGGGCGTTTTCAATCTCTTGTTATTCGGTTAAGAAAGATCCGGGGTTTGGCTTTCGCTAGAGATAAAACTTTAAGCGCTCAGTGCAGTACACCTGCCGCGAAATAAACAATGGCACTCCCTGCGCGCTGCAACGCTTATCTACAAATAATAAAAGGGCAGATCCCGGCTTTACATTCAAATGTTCTGCCTCGTAAGCACTTGCAAAGCACACCTGCAACGTTCGCTCGTTATTGCCAAGTTCGATATGGCGTCTTCCCAGCACCTCAAGTAGAGAACCCGATAAATCTTCATGTTCCAAAAAGGCAAGAGAAGGAGTGTAGCTATTGGTTTCCAACATCGTTGGCACGCCATCGACTAAGCGCAAACGTCTAGTCTGAAGAATATTCTCGTCCTCCTGGACCTGAAGAAAACGCACGTCGCGCAGCGTAGGATAAATCCAAGCTACATCGAGCACTACGGTAGAAGGCTTTTTATTTTCTTGAATGCAGGAATGGGTGAAGCTTTCCTGGTCATCGGCTGCATAGGCATTGCGCGTCGTGGTAACAAAAGTCCCTTTCCCTCGCGTGCGCTCAACGATATCGGCATCCTCTAGTTCCTTGATTGCCGATCGAACAGTAATACGACTAACGCCATATTCCTCCATAAGCTCCGTCTCAGTAGGAAGCTTATCCCCTTCGCTATATACGCCACTTTCTATTCGACTCACAAGATCGTGAACGATCTGCTTATACAATGGAACAGCGCTCTCCACTTTAACCATTATTCAACCTATTGCCTTCTACACTCAACGGCTTCAAGTCCCCGCCAATTGATGCCGAGTTGATTAGCCTTAATCGAAAAGAAGTATTTGAAATAATCACCCAACATCACCTGCTTAGTAAAGTGCACTGGCTTACCAGTGCTCATATAAACGGTCTCACTCAATATAAACATCGCAGCTTCTCCTGCGATATTAAGGATGCGCTTCTCCTCATCCGTAGCAAGCCCTGCTTCAAGCACAATAGACGGGAAACAATTATCCTCTAGTCGCAGCCCCGTCTCTCTCTCAATCGTTTCATAAAGTGATGCGTTCTCCATATCGACACCCAGTAAAAACCCGAAGTTCTTTACTGGAAGATAAATATGTTCAATCATTGCATTTATGTGGTTAATTGACCTCACGCGTTTGAGGTAAACCGCAGATTCATTCTCTTCCATTCGCAAATGACGACGGACGGCAACGGGCGGCTCGACCTCCTGAAGAGCGAGAACACGAGACGAGGTTTCGATATTATTTTCATGGCAAAAATAAGTGAAACCCTTAAACGTGCTCAAGCTCGAGACGATTTTAGGCTGCCGGATAAATGTGCCCTTGCCATGACGCGTATCAAGCACGTCGTCATCCACAAGAGTTTGAATTGCCTTCCGTATCGTCGCACGGCTAACCTCGTATTCTTCGCAAAAACCATTTTCGCTAGGCAACACGCCACTTTCGGAAAACTCGCCCATCTCAATACGGCGGCGCAAATCATCAGCTACTTGTACATATAGCGGCACAGCACTAGTCGGGTTAATCATAACGTTCTCCGTATAACATTCTATGAAACTTCTATACGTTATAAGATAACCTATTACGTATTATTTTGAAAGAAATAGACGGTTCAATCTTATTTTTGAACCGTCTACAATATCAAACACTCCATATGAAGGTGTCGAATGCCACTTGTGGCGCAAACAAGAGGGGCATTTGGCAAAAATGCCCCATTTCGCCTTGAAGTCGCTACCGTGAAATGCCAACGAGCCGCATGGTCGAGTCCAAGCAAATACGACCTCAAGCGGCCAGCTACGGCATGGCTCCCTAGAACGAGACTGCGACATTTGTTTGCATTGTTTTACGAACGCAACATAACGAATTATTTCCGAGCAAAATAACGACCGCTGAAAGCTGCTTTAGTAGTTCATCTGGTGGTAGTAGCGACGCGTGGTGAGCGGGTGGTTGCGGACGTGCTCGAGATGGCAGCTCAGGCGCTCGGTGATGGTGTAGGTGACCATCGGGGAGACGATCTTGCGGAACTCGGGGTCGCTGAACGGCAGCTCGACCTCGGCGGTGTCGAACTTGTTCACGTGGACATGGACGCCCTTCTCGTCAGCGAGCATGTGAGTAAAGTTGTCCACGCGGTCCATGAGCTTACGGGTGTCGTCCTCGCCGTAGAGCATGATGAGGCTCGTGCCCTCCTCGCACAGCTCGATGGTGCCGTGGAAGAACTCGGCGGCGTGGATGGACTTGGTCTTGATCCACTGCATCTCCTCGAGGATGCACATGGCGTAGTCGTAGGCCTCGCCCCAGAGCATGCCGGAGCCGATCACCATGTGGTAGTCGGTGTCCTTGAAGTCCTCGGCCATGGCGGCGCAGCGCTCGTCCTGGGCGTCCTTGGCCTTGATGAGGTACGGGGCGATGTTGCCGAACTCCTCCATGAAGGTGTCGTACTTGGGGAAGGCGCCGGCGTTCTTGAGGAAGCGGGCGACCAGCGTGATCTGGTAGGTGTAGATGGCCTCGCACAGGACGTCGTCCTCGGCGAAGCTGAAGAACTTGTAGTCGGCGTACTCGGTGGCCGGGGTGTTGTCGTTGGAGACGTACATCAGCGTGCGGGCGCCCTGCTCCTGGCAGAACTTGGCGGCCTCGATGATCTCGGGGGTGGTGCCGGTACGGGTGGAGAAGACGCAGACCGAGTCCTTGTTGAAGGCCTTGGGCGGGCACGCGAGGAACTCGGCGGCGATCTCGCAGTGGACGTCGACGTCGGCCGTTGTGGTCTCGACCCAGTACTTCATCGGGAGCGTGTGGGCCCAGGTGCCGCCGCAGCCGATGAAGAAGATGTTGGAATAGCCCTGCTCGCAGACCTCGTCCACGGCAGCCTCAATCTGAGGACGGAGAGCGAGGGCATCGCTCACAACCTTCTCGTAACGAGGCTCATCGAAATTGAACATCCCTTACTCCTAACTCACTTAGATGAACCCTTCATTCATCCCATAACGTTATAATACTTTATATAACTAACTATGCAAGTATTATTTTGCTTCTGCTCTTTCCTCAAGCCCCTTAAAACAACAATCGGCGTTGTTGGACACAGCGCGCAAGTTCATTGAACGATTCAATGTGCATCGTCTCTGGTTAAATGACGTCTTATGCAAATACCTTTAATCCGCTTGAGGCCGACGAATCTTTTGACTGCCCGCAGAAGCTTTCCCGGAATTCCCTATGGATAGACGCACCGGTAATCGCTTCGTTATCTGGCTTATTGCGCATTGCCGGGGCGTCTGGGAGAAAGCACAATCTACCGCGTGGTCAACTAGCGTTTCATCGGAATCGACCGCATCCGCGCCAAATACTAAATCGCAATCGTTGAAACTCGTCCGATCATATGGCGGCAATTTCTCGCCATAAAAATGCGTACGAAATAAGGGGGCAGCCGTTTGCAACTTGCTTTATTCGTAAATGTTTTTACTGAAAAAACAATCACCAACCAAACAGCACTATTAACAGCACTATTAATTGTTTGGCTCTTTGCTGTACAGCCATCTTTCGTATACGTCTCTCGTCTATCTCTCATCTCACGGTTGGAGACGAAAGGTATGCGGGAGTGGATAATTGGACGACATTTGGGCCTGCGACGGATTATTTCGTCCGAAAATCCACGCTCATTTGGCGGGACACGCGGGGCCCATGCCAATCCGCCGGCATCGTCTTCAGTTCGCCGCAGAGCCGCGGCCCCATATGGGTATACTCTCGAGGATTCGACTCTATTCGCCCCCGCTGGGGCGTCAAAGGAGACTGCATATGCCCACTACCTCAACCGACCCGCGCACCGCTGCCGCCGCGCTGCTGGTGCCCGGCACCACCTGCCACGGCTTTACCGTCGAGCGCTGCGAGACCGTGCCCGAGCTCGACGCAGACGCTTACGTGTTGCGCCACGCCGCCTCGGGCGCTCGCCTGCTGCACCTGGCGTGCGACGACGAAAACAAGGCCTTTGCCATTGGCTTTAAGACGCCGCCGGCCGATTCCACCGGCGTGTTCCATATTCTTGAGCACTCGGTGCTGTGCGGATCGGCCAAGTTTCCCGTCAAGGAGCCGTTTGTCGACCTGATCAAGAGCTCCATGCAGACGTTCCTCAACGCCATGACCTACCCCGACAAGACCATCTACCCGGTCGCCACCACCAATGAGCAAGACCTGTACAACCTGATGGACGTGTACCTGGACGCGGTGTTCAACCCGGCGATTTATACCAAGCCGACCATCTTTGAGCAGGAAGGCTGGCACTACGAGCTGGACCTGCCGGAGGGCGACGGCGCCGATGACGACACCGGCGAGGTAGATTTTGAGGCATGTCCCAAAAATCTACGCGAGGGAACGCTGCGCTACAACGGCGTGGTGTTCAACGAGATGAAGGGCGCGCTGTCCGACCCCATGAGCGTGCTGGACGACGCCGTCAACGCCGCGCTCTACCCCGACACGGCCTATGCGCACGAGAGCGGCGGCGATCCGCGCGCGATTCCCGCGCTCACCTACGACCAGTTCCTGGACACGCACGCGCGCCATTACAACCCCTCCAACTCCTACATCACGCTCTACGGCGACCTGGATGTGGACCGCGCGCTGGCGTTTTTGGACGAGCGCTATCTGTCGCAGTCGAGCGCCGCGAGCCGCCGCATGGACGCAGCCGTCGCCGCCGGCGAGGACCCGTCTGCGCTGGCGCCCAATCCGCTGGTCGCGCAGACACCCGTGACCTGCGAGTATAAGCGCGTCGAGATGGCCACCACGCCCGAAAACGCCCTGGTGGGCCTGGGCCTTGTGCTGGGCAGCGCACTCGACCGCAAGCGCACGATCGCCGCGGACATCCTGTTCGAGGCGTTGCTGGGCTCCAACGAAGCGCCGGTTAAGAAGGCCATTCTGGCCGCCGGCCTGGGCGGCAACGTGGTGAGCTACACCGCGGCCGAGAGCCTGCAGCCCTACGAGCTCATCATGCTGCAAAACGCGCAGCCCGGCGTGGCGCGCGAGCTGCGTCGCATGTTCCAGAACGCCTGCCGCGACCTGTGCGAGCACGGCGTTCCGCGCGAGCGCCTGGAAGCCATCATCAGCAGCAACGAATACGATCTGCGCCAGCGCGACTACGGCATCGCCGACGGCGTGGCCATTGCGTGCGACGCGCTGAGCACCTGGCTCTACGATGACGACGCCGCGACGCTGGCACTCAAGTACGGCCCGGTGTACGAGGAGCTGCGTAGCGAGCTGGACGGCACCTACTTTGAGGACCTGCTGCGCGAGCTGGTGCTGGAGAACGACCACATGGCGCTCGTCGAGCTGGTGCCGGTGGACGCCGCCGAGGGTTCGGAGGGTGCCGAAGCCGCAGAGCTGGCAGCCAAGCGCGACGCCATGACCGATGCCGAGCTGGCCAACGTGGTCGAGCGCACGGCCGCGCTGCGTGCCGCGCAGGAGGCCGAGGACACGCCCGAGGACAAGGCCACGCTGCCGCGCCTGCGCGTGTCCGACATTGGCGAGGCGCGCCCCGAGCCGCCGCTGGTCGTGGACACGACCGCGCCCATCCCCTGTCTGCACCACGACATCCCCACCAACCGCCTGGCCTACGCCATGCAGTATTTCGACCTGAGCTGCGTCGCGTTTGAGGACCTGCCCTACGTGACACTGCTCTGCCGCCTGCTTAAGCAGCTGCCCACGCGCGAGCACTCGGCCGAGGAACTCGACAACTTGCTCGCTGGCAAGCTCGGCTTTTTGAGCTTTACGACCGAAGTCATGACCCAGCCCGACGTGGACGGCGTGCGCCCCTACCTGCTGGTGAGCGCCGGCGCCCTGTCCGAGAAGATTGATGCACTGGCGAGTCTGCCGCGCGAGGTATGGTCGAGCACGCTTTTGGCAGATGCCGACGCCGACCGCGTGCGCGACGTGCTCACGCAGATTCGCATTGGGCTTGAGCAGGGCTTTATCAACAACGGTCACTCGGCGGCGCTCGGTCGCGCGATGAGCTACAGCTCGCCTTCGGCCGTGGTGCGCGAGCAGCTTTCGGGCGTGGACTTCTACCTGTTCCTGCGCGATCTGCTCGACCACTTTGACGAGCGCCTGGACGACCTGCGCGGCAAGCTTACCGAACTGGCAGGCCGCATCTTTGTGGCCGATGGCTGCATGGCGAGCTTTACCGGCAGCGACGAGGACTTTGACGCGTACTGGGATGCCGCGGGCGACCTGGGGCTGGGTGCGGGCGATGGTGCCGGCCGCGACGCGCTCGTGGTGCCGGCGCCGTGCGACCGCCACGAGGCTTTCGTGATCCCCAGCGACATCTGCTTTGCGGCAAGCGCGTGCGACCCGCGTCGCCTGGGCATTGACGTGACAGGCACTTGGGCCGTGGCTGCCAACGCGCTCTCCTACGACTACCTGTGGAACGAGATCCGCGTGAAGGGCGGGGCGTACGGCTGCGGATTCCGCGCGGCAGGTGAGCGTCAGGCGGCGTTCTACACCTACCGCGACCCGGCGATCGATCCTTCGATTGAGCGCGTGGAGCGCGCGGGTGCATGGCTTGGCAGCTTTGAGCCCGACGAAGCCGCCTTTGAGGGCTTTATCGTGAGCTGCGTGAGCGGCATGGACGCGCCGGTGAAGCCGTACGCGCTCACCAAGCGCCGCAACACGACCTACCTGGCCGGGCTCGATCCGCATGCGCGCGAGGAGCGTCGCGCCCAGATGCTCGCCGCCACGCCCGGTGAGCTGCGCTCGCTCGGCACCGACGTGACGCGCATCGCAGCCGAGTCGCCCACCTGCGTCTTTGGCGGCCGAGACGTCATCGCCAAGAGCAACGCCGGCTTTAACGTCGTCGACCTGCTCAGCTAACCACAAAGGTAGATTTTTGGGACATGCCTGAAAATCTACCTTTTTTCTGCGGCTTGGGCGAGGCGGCGCAGCCCACCGCGGCGGTTTGTCTCAATCTGTAACATCTAGACGGCAATATCGGCTCCAGATGTTACAAATCGAGACGTTCCCGAACGGCACCAGCTCTTTGTCTCAATCTGTAACAACTGGGTCCAATTTTGCCGAGTTACTGTTACAGATCGAGACGAGCTGCCGCAGACGCCCACTCCACAGCACAGACCACCACAAAGGTGCCTGTCCCCTTTCTCAGTGGTGATTCGAACACTTGTTCTATACGTACACATGTTCTATATTATGAGTGTTTGCATCGGACTTAAATTGCAACTAGAATATAGTTGCAGAATGTGAGGCGAGATGACTCGAGCCGATAAACTCATCGCCCAACTGTTTAGCTGCCCTTCGACGTATCGGTATGCCGATTTTTTAAAAGTCATGGCCTCATATGGCTTTGAAATGGACAGCAAAGGCAAGACATCCGGATCGCGCGTTCGCTTCTACAGGCCATCAGATGGCAGGATGTTCGTAATGCACGCGCCTCATCCATCTGACGAATTGACAGCGGGGACCATTCGAAACATCGTTCGCTTTCTGCAAGATGTCGGAGGTAGTCATGAGTAACGTTTTGGCATACAAGGGTTATTTCGCCCCGGTCGAGTTCGATGCCGAACAGCATGTGCTAACAGGTATGGTCGCCGGCATTAGGGACGCAATCGTATTTGAAGGCTCCACGGCTGAAGAAGTGGAGCAATGCTTCCACGACGCCGTCGACGATTACCTTGAGTTTTGCGCCGAGAAGGGCAAAGAGCCCGAGCGGGCTTTTAAGGGCTCGTTCAACGTAAGAACGGGCTCTGAGCTCCACAAACAGGCGGCGCTGGCAGCGGCAAAGAAGGGCGAGTCACTCAATAAGTTTGTGACTGAAGCGATCGCTGCGGCGCTATAGCGTTAACGCATGGGCCAAAACCACCACAAAGGGGACAGGCACCTTTGTGGTGGTTTCGACATTTGCCCAGATAAAACCTGCCAAAATAAACCTGTCCCTTTTTGGCAGGTTTGCTAGAGGAGGTTGGGATGGGCAAGGCTGAAGTGCGGCGGGCGATGATTGCTCGGCGCGATGCTCTTGATTTGGATGTTCGGGCGGCGAAGTCTGCTGTCATTTGCGCGCGGCTTGTTGAGTTGCTGGGCAGCTCGGGTGCCGCGGCACCGCACACCGTTGCCGTCTATGCCGCGATGGGTTCCGAAGTCGACTCAGCCGCGTTTGCCGCAGCTGCCGCCAAACGCGGCTGGCGCGTGGCCTATCCGTGCATGCTCTCGGCAACAGACGCCGCAGCTTGTGGCCAGCGCATGTGCATGCGGGCAGTTGCCGTCGGCGATGCGTCCGCGGCCCCGTTTATCGCCCACCCCACGCGGGCCTTCGCGGCCATGGACATCGACAGCGACCGCTTCCCTATCGTGTCTGCAGAGGCCCTCGACATGGCCATCGTGCCACTCGTAGCCTTCGACCGCGCCGGCGCGCGCCTGGGCTACGGCGGCGGCTGCTATGACCGCTACTTGCTTGCAGTTTCGCCCACATGCCACGTCATCGGCATCGCCTTTGACGAGCAGCGTGTCGACCACGTTCCCACCGACGCCCACGACCTGCCGCTACCCCACATCATCAGCGCCTAACGGCTGGCACGCTGCACCCCACAAAAATGAGCGTGGAAAATCTCCCCCTTTGAGTCCCTTTATGAGCCAAAAACGGGAGATTATCCACGCTCATGTTGCAAACGTCCGTTTTTCCACGCTCATCCGTCCGGATTTCCACGCTCATTATTCACACGTCCGAAAATCCACGCTCGCGTGTCTGAAAATCCACGCTCAATCAATGCGCGTCCAGATTTCCACTCTCATGTGTCCGATTATCCACGCTCGTGCAGCCTAACGCCCTGTAACCGTCTCAGCAGGCACACGGCACGCCGGCAACCTTGAGCTTGCGATCGAGCTTTGTCGGATCCCTTAGGTCATCCCAGCACAAGCGCACAATCTTGCAGTTATCGAGCATCGAAAGCCTCGACTCGCGCTGGCGCTCGTCAAATTGCGCCTTTGCAAGCTTGCCCTCCTCCGCCGCTTTCTCGCTTTTAACGAATCCATCGAACTCCCCAATGATCAACCGGTCGCCCACGCGCCACAGGTAGTCAACGCGATACGGCCTTCCCGGCTCAACCGGGTCGAACAGCTCAACTTGCAGCTCCGGAACCTGCCAGCCGCGCTTGATCATCAGCGCACGCGCCTTGGACTCGCCGCCGCTTTCCGACAAGCCGTCGGCACACCGCGCGACCCTGCGCGCCGTCACAACACCGCGACGATTCAAGCCAAGCCTGTCGACCGTCTCAACAAGATGCTCCTTCGACAAAAGCTGCTCATGGAGCGCCGAGTCCGCAATGATCAGCCCCTCGACAAACGATGCATCGACCAGGCAATCCGCAATCGTTTGATCGATATCGGTCACGGCAATATCCATCTGGCTGGCCCGTGTTCGATGAGCATAGCGATGGTGAATGACCTGAGAGCCCGGCGTCGTCGATTGCGCCGGCATCGCGGCGATATGGATGTGCGTCAAATTGGCATGCGAAACCGAAAGACCATAGACGACGGCCGCCGTATAGGAGCAAAACGTCCAGTCGGGGTGCTTTTGCGCAAGCGCCCGCACCCGATGCAGATAACGCTGCCGAAACTTGAGCTCGGACCAGTATTCCGGACGCGCGTACAGTCCCGGCATGACCACTTCGAGACTTCCCGCCGCCACCCGCCGCTCAATCTGCTTTGCCTCCGCCATCGTGCGCGCGTACACGCAGCTCATCTGCTGCTCGCACGCTTTAATGTGGCCTGTAAGTCTTTGATTCGCCGTCGCGTTTGCCATGTCGCCTCCCAACTCTTGGAACGACGCCAACGTACCAGACGGTTTCATGCGAAGTCTGACCAAATGCTGTCCAGCAGCTGACTAAATGCTTGACGGTTTTGGATGTTTTAGGCCAATGCTCCATATCTGCAGGTAGAGCGGTTGTCCAGAGGTCCCTGTCTCCACATTTTGAGCCTCAAAAGCCACCGACTTCATTGAAAGAAAATATGCCGTGGATCAAAACTACCTAGTTTGCGATGTAGTCCGCATGTACTCAACGCGTGATGATGCCGACGGTACGGCAGCTGCAAAAAAATGAGCGTGGATAATCTCCCGCTTTGAGACCCCTTGTGAGCCAAAAACGGGAGATTATCCACGCTCACGTTGCAAACGTCCGATTATCCACGCTCGTGTGTCCGGATTTCCACGCTCATCACGCAACAGACACGGCAGCGGTCACGGCAACAGATACGGCAACCGCCACAGCCATAGCAGCTGCCACCGCCACAGCGGCAGCCACGGCCGCGGCCTAGTGCTCCTCGCCGGCGCGGGCCAGGTCGTAGGGCGTGGTCTGGTAGACGTAGTAGTTGAGCCAGTTGGTGTAGAGCAGCTGAGCCTGGCTGCGCCAGACGTTGCGCGGCTCGGCGGTGGGATCGTCGCCCGGGAAGTAATGCGCCGGCACCTGAGGGTTGAGCCCGCGCTTCACGTCGCGCTCGTACTCCAGGCGCAGCGTGTCGGTATCGTACTCGGGATGGCCAAAGACAAAAAAGCGGCGGCTGTCGGTCGACTTGACGATATACAGGCCTACCTCGTCGGACACGGCCACGACTTCAAGCTGCGGCTCGGCCTCCACGTCCTCGCGGCGCACATCGGTGTTGCGCGAATGCACGGCATAGAAGCGGTCGTCAAAGCCGCGGACCAGCGGGCTTTGCGGCTTCACCAGATAATGCTCGAACACGCCACTTGCCTTGGCCGGTAGATCGTACTTCTGAATGCCGTAATGATGGTAGAGCCCCGCCTGCGCGCCCCAACAAATGTGCAGCGTGGAGTGCACGTGCGTGGTGGACCAGTCCATGATCTGGCAGAGCTCGGGCCAGTAGTCGACCTCCTCGAATGGCATCTGCTCCACGGGCGCGCCCGTGATAATCAGGCCGTCGTAGTGGATGTCGCGGATGTCGTCGAACGTGCGGTAGAACGTCTCCAGGTGGCCGGCGCTCACGTGCGTGGCCTCGTGCGTCTTGGTGCGCAGCAGGTCCACCTCCACCTGCAACGGCGTGTTGGAGAGTTTGCGCATAATCTGCGTCTCGGTGGCGATCTTGGTGGGCATGAGGTTGAGGATGAGCACACGCAGCGGACGGATGTCCTGGTGCAGCGCGCGGTACTCGGTCATGACAAAGATGTTCTCGCTCTCGAGCTGCGCGGCGGCAGGGAGGGCGTCGGGGATGCGAATGGGCATGGATGCTCCTTACGAGTCAGTTGCAGCTATGGTACAACGAGCGGCCCCATCCGCGCGAGCACATCGCCCAGCGATGCCGTCAGCGGCCCAAATCACCCCAAAAGTAGAGATTAAGGCATGTCCCAAAAAACTACTTCGCTTTAGCTTAGCAAAGTGACAGCAGGACGCTACAATGGTTCGACGCGAAAAACTCGGCCGAAAGGATACATATATGTACCAGACGCGTAAGATCGGTGTGGTCGGCCAGGGCCACGTAGGAGCACATGTCGCCAACAGCCTGCTCATGCAGGGCATTGCCGATGAACTGTACCTGTGCGATATCAACGAGGCCAAGGTGACGTCCGAGGTCCAGGACCTGCGCGACTCCCTTTCGTTTGTCCCGTACAACACCAAGATCGTCAACTGCTACGACCACTACGAGGAGCTGGCCTGCTGCGACGTCATCGTCAACGCCGCCGGTAAGGTCGCGCTGGCCGCTGGCAACCGCGACGGCGAGCTGTTCTTTACCACCGACGCCGCCCGCTCCTTTGCCAAGCGCATCGTCGATGCTGGCTTTGACGGCATCTTCGTAAGTATCTCCAACCCCTGCGACGTCGTGTGCACCGAGCTGTGGCATCTGACCGGCTACGATCCCAAAAAGATCATCGGCTCGGGCTGCGGCCTGGACTCCGCCCGCCTGCGCACCGAGATCTCCAAGAAGGTCGGCGTGAGCCCCAAGTCCATCGACGCCTACATGATCGGCGAGCACGGTTTTAGCCAGCTTGCCGCCTTTAAGGCCGCAACCATCGCCGGCAAGAGCCTCAACGAGCTTCAGGCCGAGAACCCCGACAAGTACGCATTCGACCACATGGAGGTCGAGGAACTCGCGCGCAAGGGCGGCTATGTGACCTACGCTGGCAAGCAGTGCACCGAGTACGCCGTCGCCAACTCCGCCGCGCGTGTCTGCGCCGCCGTGCTGCACAACGAGCACGCCGTGCTTTCGGCCTCCACGCTTATGACCGGCCAGTATGGCGAGGAGGGCATCTTTACCTCCCTGCCGTGCGTGATCGGTGCCGAGGGCGTCGAGGAGGTCTACACGCTCGACCTGTCCGAGTACGAGCTCGAGGGCTTCCACAAGAGCTGCCAGCACATCCGCGACAACATCGCCCAACTCGACTGGTGGGACGCCGAGGCCTACGACGCGAAGTAGTCCGCCGCTTGCCGCGACACCTCGCTCATACGGACGCCATGCAAAGCGGGCCACGCCGGAAACCCACCGGCGCGGCCCGCTTTTTACGCACGCTGTTCGCTTGCGAATCGAAGGTGAATGCTTTTCCCGTTACCTAGTACTGTTCGATGCCCATGTAGCGACGGATCTCGGGGCTGTGGTCGAACACCTTGCCGCGGGCGGCGCGCAGCTCGCAGCTCATCGCATAGAAGAAGATCGGCTCCAGGAACGAACGCACGCTGGCAGGCACTTCGCCCACGCCGTACTCAAGCGCGTCGAGCACCATAATCGTATCGGTGTGCGTGTTGAGGAACGCAAGCGCGCGCTCCTCCATGGGGCGGCACTCGCCCGATCCGAGCTGCACAAAGTAGAACACGCCGGGCTCGGTAGCCTCGAAGGGGCCGTGGAAGTACTCGCCGGAGTGGATATAGCAGCAGTGCTGCCACTGCATCTCCATGAGCGAGCAAATGGCCATGGCGTAGGTCTGGCTAAAGTTGGGACCGGAGCCCAGGATATAGAAGAACTTGTGCTGCTGGCAGAGCTCGGCAAAGCGATCGCCCAGCTCGGCGTTGACCTTCTCGCGGGCGGCAGGCAGCAGCGCGTCCATCTGCTTAAGGCCTTCGTACATGTCGGCGAGCGCCTCGTAGCCTTCCTGCTGGTCGAGCAGCTCGGCAGCGATCAGGGTGCCGATGCCCTGCGGTACCTCGGCCTGCGACACGCCCTCGCCCCAGGGGTAGACCCAGGTAGTCCACTTGTCGTTATCGATCTTGGAGCCCTCGCAGTCGGTGAGGGCGACGACCTCGGCGCCGGCGGCCAGTGCCATCTCGCAGCCGTCGACGACCTCTTGCGTGTTGCCGCTGTGGCTGCAGGCAATAACGAGCGACTTCGGCCCTAAGCTCTTGGGGGCCATCAGGCAAAACTCGCGTGCCGTGTAGACCGTCGAGGTAAACGTGGTGGCCTCGCGCTTGAGCAGCTCGTTGGCCGGCATCAGGTCGATCATCGAACCGCCACAAGCGATCCAAAAGACGTTTTCGATCTTGCCCTTGCGCTCGATGATTTCCTGAACCAAATCATGTGCGTTCATCCTGATGCTCCTCCTTGTATGGCAGCTTTGAACGACGACAGCCTGTACCTGCGGTCGTTCTATGTTGTTCCATTTATAGCACGTGTAACAACGCCCGTGAAGTCATCACGGCAAATTTGTTCCATGTTGTTCTATATGTGGACGTTAGATGTCGAACACGTAGCGCGAGCCCACGATCTTTTGGCGCCCGAGCAGCAAGGGCCGCTCGTCCGCATCGGTAAAGTACGCCTCCATATAGAAGAGCGGCTCGCCGACCGGCACCTCCAGCAGCGGGGCCGCCTGAGCGTCGGCAAGCGCAATCTCCACGGTGCAGGGGTCGGACTTGATCGGCGCGCGGCCCGAATGCTCGGCAACGAGCGTAAAGATGGAATTGTCCGTGAGGTCCTCGTCGCGCATCGTTTGCAGGTAGGGATGGTCGGCCAGCACAAAGGCGTTGTTCTCGAGCATGACGGGCACGCCGTCTGCCGTGCGCACGCGCTCGACCACAATGAGCTCGCAGCCGGGTTCCACGCCAAAAAACGCCGCGTCCTCGCGCGTCGCCGCAACCACCGTGCGCGACACCAGGCGCGCTCCGGCCACCATGTCGTTGGCGGCGCAACCCTCGGAAAAGCTCTGAACGTCACCCTTCTGGACAATCTTGCGCTTAAGCTTGGGGGCGCACACAAAGGTGCCCCTCCCCTGCTGGCGGTTGAGATATCCCGCGCGCGACAGCTCCTCAATGGCGCGGCGCACGGTAATGCGCCCCACGCCGTAGGACTTCGCAAGCTCCATCTCGGAAGGAATGCGCGAGCCGGATGCGTACATGCCACGCGCGATCTCGCCTTTTAGGTCGTCCATGACCTGCTGGTACAGCGGCACGGCGGACACGCCAGCGCGCTCGGTTTTATCGTCAGTTGCCACCTTTACGCTCCATCCCGCGCATGCTCGGACTCAAACTCTTCAATCGCCGCCATAAACTGCTCGCCAAAGGCGTCGGCCTTTTTCTCGCCAATGCCGTTGACCTGGATCAGCTCATCGCGCGTCTGTGGACGTAGGCGGCACAGGCCGCGCAGGGCCTTGTCGGAGAAGACCATGTACGGCGCCATCTCCAGCTCGGTCGAGATCTCCTTGCGCAGGGCGCGTAGGCGCTCGAACAGCTCAGCATCGTCGCCCACGCGCGGGCGCTGATCCAGCTCGGCCTCCTCGCGCAGCAGATCCACCGCACGGCGAGCACGGGCCGAGGCCTTGCGCTTGGACGCGCGACGCTTAACGGTAAAGGCAAACGCCTCGTCCTCGACCTCACCGGCGCGCGGCCCCAGGCCCACGACCGGATACTGGCCCTGCGAGGTGGCCAGGTAGCCCCGCCCGCACAGCTGCCCGATGATGTCCTTAATGCGTCCGACCGATTCGCTCGACAGCTCACCGTAGCCGCGGTCCTGGTCCAGGTTCATCTGGCGAATGCGCTCGGTGTTGCCGCCGTGGAGCACGTCGGCGATCAGCGACTTGCCAAAACGCATGGGACGCGTGGCCACATAGCGCACGGCAGCGCGTGCCATATCGGTGACGTCCTCGACCTCGAACTGCGTGAGGCAATTGCTGCAGTTGCCGCAGCCCTCGGCGTCGTCCGTGGCGGTGCTGCCCGCACCAGCCGCGGCGGCATGCTCGGCCGCGGCCTCGTCGCCAAAGTAGCGCAGCATGTATTCGCGCAGGCAGCCAGTGGTATTACAGTAGCCCTCCATCTGGCTGAGCAGGCGGTAGCGGTTCTGGAGCGCCCATGCGCGCTGCTCGTCGTCGAGCGCCTCGTCGGCAGCATCGCCGCGATCGATCAAAAAACGGCGCATGCGAAAATCGTTGCCGTTCCACAGCAAGTGACAGCTGGCCGGATCGCCATCGCGGCCAGCGCGGCCCGCCTCCTGGTAGTAGGCCTCGATGCTCTCGGGCACGTTGTTGTGGATGACATAGCGCACGTTGGGCTTGTCGATGCCCATGCCAAAGGCGTTAGTGGCAACCATCACCTGGATATCGTCATCGATAAAGGCGCGCTGGCTTTGACGACGGGCGTCGTTGCCCATGCCGGCATGATAGCGGCCAACGCGAATGCCGCTGGGGCCCAGCGCCTCGGCAAGCTCGCCTGCCAGCGCATCGACTGTCTTGCGGGTCGAGCAATACACGATGCCGCTCTCGCTCGAATGCGCGATCACATAGTCGCGCACCCACGCGGCCTTGGCCTTGTCGCCCATCTCCTCGCAGCCAAAGTAGAGGTTCTTGCGATCGAAGCCCGTCACCACCGTCGCGGGGTTTTGCAGGCCGAGCATCTGCTGAATGTCCGCGCGCACACGCTCAGTCGCCGTAGCGGTAAAGGCCGCCACGATGGGGCGCTGCGGCAGGGAATCGATGAACTCACGAATCTGCAGGTAGGCGGGGCGGAAATCCTGGCCCCATTGGCTCACGCAGTGGGCCTCGTCAATGGCCACGAGCGGCACGCCAATGCCGCCGTCCGCCGCGGCCTCCTGCGCAAAGCCTAAAAAGCGCGGCTCGAGCAGGCGCTCGGGCGCCACGTACATAAGTTGGTAGCGGCCCTCGCGCGCCCGCTTGAGCACGGTGTTTTGCTGGGCCGGAGTAAGGCTGGAGTTGAGATAACTGGGGCGCGCACCCGCCGCGAGCAGCGCGCGGGTCTGGTCCTCCATAAGCGACAGCAGCGGACTCACCACAAAGGTAATGCCGGGCAGCATGAGCGCGGGTACCTGGTAGCAAATGGACTTGCCGGCGCCCGTGGGCATAACACCCAGCGCATCGCGACCGGCAAGAATCGCATCGACCATGCGGTCCTGTCCCGGGCGAAACGAGGTGTAGCCAAAATAGGCGCCGAGCGTGTCGAGCGCCATCTGCTGCATACTATCGGTCATGGTTTCCTAACGTCAGAATCATCTGCCGCCGATTATACGCCGCCACGCGGACCGCTGCCGTACGGCTGTCAGCCACGCTCATTCTGCGGGTAGTCATTGGGGACGTTCTTGAATGACTAGTCGTTTAAGAACGTCCCCAATGACTACCACGGCAACGCCGATGTTTTGGCGCAGACAGCGAAAGCCCGTCAGAGCGAGCAAGGTGCCTTGAAACAAGGCGGCATTGATCTTCTGATCATGCCGCCGAAGTTGAAAGGCAGATTGCCGCTCTGGCGGGCTTGCAGCGTCGAGCCGTTACGCGGTTTGGTAAAACCGCGTAACCAAAGGCGCAGCGTCGACCGGTCCTCCGTTCGTTAGAACGGCGGAACCAAGGGCGCAGCGTCGAGCCGTTGCGCGGTTTGGCAAAACCGCGTAACTTACATGACCATAACGTAGCGGCTGCCCACGTAGTACTGCTTACCCATCAGGACCGGCTCGCCATTGGGGCCGATAAAGCCGGCACGCAGGTTGAGCAGCGGATCGTGCGGGGCAATGCCCAGCTCGGTGGCCTGCTCGGCGTTGGCACGAACGGCCTCGACCGTACGGTAGCCAACCGAGACGATCGGTGTTCCGCCAACACGCTCGACCTCGGCAAAAATCGACTTGTCCTCAAGATCGGCCGTCAACAGCTCGCGGTATGCATCAAACGGCACAAAGATGTTTTCCTCAAAGATGGGCTCGCCGTCGGCCGTGCGCACGCGCTTAATATGCAGCAGCAGCGCATCCTTCTGCAGACCAAAGAATTCCATCTCGTTTTGGCGCGCCGGCACAATCTGGCGATCGACCACGTGCGCGCCGGCCTTCATACCATTGTCGGCACACAACGCAGTAAACGTCTGCAGCGTCGAAGCATGGAACTGGCGATTGATGTGCGGCGTGGAGACAAAGGTGCCGCGGCCCTGCTGCTTAACCAGATAGCCGTCGGAACACAGTTCCTCGACGGCGCGGCGCACCGTAATGCGGCTCACCTCGTACTGTTCGGCAAGCTCAAGCTCAGACGGAATGCGCTCCTTTGGTGCATAAACACCTTTCTCAATCGCGTCCTTGATCTCGTCGTAAATCTGCTGGTAAAGCGGTGCATTTTTGGGCGCTGGCATATCTGATCACTCTTATCAAAATATCGAAATAACTAATACGTATATAACGTCTTTTTATATGTTACCTTAGTTTGATAAAACGATACACCGCATACAGCAAATCTTTACTTGCCGTCGTCCTGCTGCAAGCTTTCCTGATCGTGCAGACGGGCCTGCCTGCTGGCCATGCGCGCGGGCTTGTCGGGATCGGATACGGCCGTAGGCATGGGCTCGTCGACATGACCGCCCCACCAGCCGCCCACAAAGTTAAGCGTGTGGAACACATTGATCACTGCGCCGGGATCAATGTCGCACACCAACTTGATGATGTCCTGGCTCTCGTAGGTCGAGACAACGGCGTGCAGCAGGTACATCTTTTCGCGGCTGTATCCGCCGATGACCTCGGCGCAGCTAATGCCGTGCTGAAAATGGTCGACATAGGCGGTCATGACCTCGTCCGCCTTGCGCGTCGTGATCTGCAGCGTCACGCGGTCGTAGCGACGATAGAAACTGTCGATGGTCTTGGTCGAAATAAACTGGAACACGATGGAATACGCCGCATTGTCCCAGCCAAACATAAAGCCAAAGATCGCCAGGATAAAGCAGTTGAAACCAAAGATGACGCCCCAGATGGTCTTGCCCGTGTGGTTGGAGACCCACAGCGCGATGAAGTCGGTGCCGCCGGTGGATGCGCCGGACTTAAGCGCAATGGCAGCGCCCAGACCCGAGACCACGCCGCCAAAAATGATGAGCATGATCTTGTCGCCCAAAAACGGAGCAAAGTGAAAGATGTTGAGGAACAGCGATGAGAGCACGACTTGCATCATCGAAAAGATGACGAAGCGCTTGCTGATGCCGTTCCAGCATAGGAGCGCCACGGGGATGTTGAGCGCAAGCATACCGAGCGAGATGTCGATGTGAACGCCGCCCAGCGAGGTAACGCGATCGAGCAGGACCGCGACGCCGGTAAGGCCGCTCGGGAGCAGGTTGGCGGGCCGAATGAACGCCTGAATTAGAAACGTCTGCAGCACGGCGGATATGGTGACCGCCACGGCGGTAATGGCGCGGCGGACGATGGTGAGGCGGCCGAGCACGAGCACGCGGTCCGTGAGCTGATCGATGGCGTTCGCCACGTAGGCTCCTTTCGAAGGCAGATGTAGTTGTGGGGCATGTCGGCGATTGTAGCATGGAGCGACATTGGGCGCTTCAATTCACTCTCTCTCGACAACCAAAACGGGACCGGTAACCCCACAACCAAAGGCCCAAATTCTAAGTGAGTAGACTTTTCGCAACCTGCCGAGCACAGCCAATAACAGCCACCTCTGTGACCTGCGGTTTTACTAAGGCAGAAACGCTTTGTGCTCGGCATGCGCCAAAAAGTCTACTCACTTAGTCTGAGTCGAAGCCAAACTGATCCAAATTGAAGCCAAAATGGGCCAATCCGCCGCGATAAATGCGCGAATCGGCACTTCTCGCGGCGGATTGACGCTACAAAGCGGCCAGAATGTCGGTCAGATTATCGACAACGGCATCGGCTCGCGATTGATCGAGGTTGACGCCCTCATGCGGACGCAGTGCCAGGACGCGGGCGCCGGAGCGCTTGCCGGCCTCGATGCCCAAAGGCGAGTCCTCGATAACCAGGCACTCGGAAGGCTCAACCCCCAGCGCCTCCATAGCACGCAGGTAGATCTCGGGGTCGGGCTTAAACGCACTGCACTCGTGGCCGCTGATGGTGTAATCCAGCACATCGGCAATGTCAGCGATCTCCACCAGCTCGTCAATCAACTCGCGATAGGACGAGCTCGCGATGGCACACTTCACGCCGCGCTCGTGCAGCTCACACATCACCGGCTCCGTCTGCTCGTTGAGCAGCTCGGCATACGGAACGGGGTGGTCCGGGCTGTAGACTTGCTTGTACTCCACGCGCAGGCGCTCGCGCAGCTCGATATCGTCGGGAACCAGCGTCTCCCAAATGGCGGGCTCGTTAGACCCCGAAAGATCGGGGATCTCGTCAAAGTGAAACCCCTTCTCTTCCATAAACGCCACGCGGCGGCGGTTGTAGAACCACTCGGTATCGACCAGCACGCCGTCCATGTCAAACAGCACCGCCTTGATCATACGCATCTCCTCCCACCTGCCAAAAAGGGACAGGTTTATTTTGGTAGGTTTTATCTGGGGTTTTGTAACGCGACAAACACGCCCTCCCCAGAGCAAAAAAGGGGACGGGGTGCAAACCCCATCCCCTCTCAATCAACCCGTAAGGTTTACTTACTTGTGATTAGTAGGAAAGCTTCCACATGTAGCGACGCATGGTCAGCGGGTGCTGACGGGCCTCGGCGATCTGGTTGCCGTACTCGCGCATAACGGCGAGGTGCAGCAGCGGGTTGAAGTAGGTAACGACGCTCGCGGGCACGGCGTCAGCCAGGCCGTAGTCCTTGGAGTCGATCAGAGCGACCTTGGCGCCCATGCGCTTAAGGAAGGTGAGGGCGCGGGCGTCCATCGGACGGGTGGCACCATCGGACATGAAGAAGACGTAGGGCTTACCCTCGGTGGAAACCTCGAACGGGCCGTGGAAGTACTCGCCGGTGTTGTAGGCGGCGGCGTCGATCCACTGCATCTCGGTGAACAGGAAGGCGGCGTGAGAATAAGCCATCTTCTCGGAGGCACCGGAGGCCATGAAGTAGATCATCTTGTCGTCCTTGAAGTCCTGGGCGAACTGCTTGGCGAGGCCCTTGGCGGACTGAGCGGCGTTCTCGCAGAGCTCGAAGACGTTGGTGAGGCCGGTGATCATGTCCTCGTAGTGGTCATAGCCCTCGGTCTGCTGAAGAATCTCGACAGCAAGAGCGATGGCGTAGCCGGGCTTCTCGCACTTGGCAGCGTAGTTGGCGTGGAAGCCGTGAACGATGACGTGGTCGGCATCGACGGTCAGAGCGGAGCCAGCCTTGTTGGTGAGGGAGACGACCGGGCAGTTGTGCTTCTTGGCGGTCTTGTTGGCCTCGACGGTCTCGGGCGTGGAGCCACCCAGGGAGCAGGTGATCACGAAGGTGTGCTCGTTGACCCAGGAAGGCGTGTCGTAGTTGAACTCGTTAGCGGTGAAGATCTGAACGTTCAGCTTGTCCGTGTTGTTGGCCAGGAAGTACTTGGCAGGGTAAAGGTCGGACATGGAAGCACCGCAGCCGACGAAGGCGACGCTGTGGATCTCGTGGTTGGACAGGACGTCAGCGACGATCTGCTTAGGGAGGTTAAGGTCGATCTCGTACATCTGACACATTCCTTTCGATTTGTTGCGGCGCCACATTGCCGGGCGCTCGCAGGGTTACCGTGGTTTGGACCGAGTCGCCGGCCCGTTGAGGATGTGTCAAAGGAACTGTCCCTTTGACACATCTAGGGATGGAAGCCTGCCTGGGGTATGGGATGCCAGGCAGGCCCCCGGGGGAAAGCGGTTAGACGCTTGGTCGCGACTAGGCCAGGATGCCGGCCGCGGAGAGGGCGATGCCGCCCACGATGGCGATCACGAGAAGCCAACCGGTGTTGACGTTCTTCTTGATGAGCCAGTACATAAGGCCGGTGAGGCCGAGGGAGATCATCTGGGGCATCATGCCGTCCAGGATGTCCTGGATCACGACGGTGCCGTCAGCGAACTGCAGCGGGGTGGTGGCGCCGATCAGCGTGGCGATCATGCCGCCCACGGACATAAGACCCACGATACCGCAGACATACATGAGCTTCTCCATGAGATCGCCGCCCTGGAGCTTGCTCAGGTACTCGTGGCCACCCTGGTAGCCGATCTTGGCTGCGAACCAGGTGATCAGCACGGAGGGCACGATGGAGATGAGCATGGCCAGGATCGGGCCCATGATGGAGCCCTGCTGAGCCAGCTGAACACCCAGGCCAAAGGCGATAACGCGGATGGTGCCCTGGAAGAAGGAGTCACCGATGCCGGAAAGCGGACCCATGAGGGAGGTCTTGACCGCGTTGATCGAATCGGGATCGAATTTCTCGGGATCCTTGGCGTACTCCTCCTCCATGGAGGCGGCGAGGCCCAGGATGAAAGCGCTCGTCTGCGGGGTGCAGTTGTAGAACGCCATGTGACGGTGGTAAGCCTCTTTCTTAGCGGCGAGCTGCTTGGGG
Organism: Collinsella sp.; assembly: GCA_019419555.1. GTDB lineage: Bacteria > Actinomycetota > Coriobacteriia > Coriobacteriales > Coriobacteriaceae > Collinsella. The sequence continues at coordinate 51,315 of DXZR01000007.1, read as the reverse complement.
TCGGACTCGTCCGGATAGAGGCGATCGAGCGTGGGAACCATGCCGTAGAGGAAGCCCATGTTCATCTGACGCTCGTAGTTCCAAGAGGCCTGGATGGCCCAGGAGCGCCAGAAGAACTGGCTGACCTTCTTGTTCAGGGACACGTCCTTGGTTGCGGTTGCCATAGTGTGTTCCTCCTTAGTCTTCGTCGTCTTCGAGCGGATCGTAGTCGGAATCGACACCGGCGGCTGCATGGGAACCGTTGAACTTGAAGCCCATGAAGACGACAGCCAGGCACACACCGATCAGAGCGACCGCGATGACGGACAGGTTGAGGTAAGCGGCGAGCAGGAAACCGATGAACAGGAACGGAGTCATACCCTTCTTGATCATCATGGTGAGCAGCAGGGCCAAGCCGTAGGCGGTCATGATCTTGGTCGAAACGTTAAGACCAGTGGACAGCCACTCGGGAACCATGTTGACGATGGCCTGAACCAGGTCGGTGCCAACAAAGACGGCGAGGAAGATCGGCAGGAAGTACATGACGGCGTACAGACCGGAGCCGGCGCAGATGTGCATGCGGTAGGCGGTCTTGAACTTTCCGTTATCGATCGCGCTATCTGCCACATGGGTGAGGGCGGCGATGATGGAACGGAACACGATGCCGAGGAGCTGACCCAGGACGGCGACCGGGATGGCGATCGTCATGGCGGTCTCGGCAGAAGCATCGGTCAGGCACGCAAAGGCAGCGGCCACGATGCCGCCCAGGACCATATCGGGCGGAACGGCGGCGCCGACCTGCACCAGGCCCATGGACACGAGCTCGACGGCGGCACCGACGGCAAGGCCGGTGGGCACATCACCCAGCAGCAGACCGACGAGCGTAGCGCCAACGAGGGGCTGCTCGAAGTTAAGACGACCGAGCAGGCGGGAGTCCCACATGCAGAACACGCCGACGAGGCCGACGAGCACCGCACTGATGAACGTATTCATACCCTTCTCCTTTCAGTCAGGCAAAAGCCTGGTTGATTACAGCTTGGCGTCGATGTCGACGCTCTGATACGTAGGGGTCTGCTGGACATAGAGCTTGATACCCATGTCGAGCAGCTGGTTGACGTCGGCCTTCTGGGTGGCGTCGAGGAAGACGGAGCTGTCCTTGCCGCCGATCTGATCGGCACCGTCGTGGTTGGCGGTGGCGCCCAGGTTGATGGCGTCGAGCTTGTAGCCCTGGCAGAACTGCAGCATCTCGGCAGTGTTGCCAAAGACGAACATGACGCGCTCGCCGAGGGTGTTGAGCTTGTCCATCTTGGCGAGGGCACGCTCGACGGTGAAGACGTTCAGGCGCACGCCCTGGGGCTTGGCCAGCTTAAGAGCGCCCTTCTTGATGTCATCGTTGGCGGCAGCGTTGTCGACGACGATGATGCGCTCGGCCTGAACCTTGGTGGTCCAGGTAAAGACGACCTGGCCGTGCAGCAGACGGTAGTCAAGACGTGCGAGGACGATCTTGGCGGGGCCGGAGCTGTGACGGGGTGCCTTGGCCTTCTTGGCGGGAGCCGCGGCGACCTCGACCGGTGCGTTGGGGTTGGTCAGACCGGTGCGGGCCTCGTTGATGAGGGCCGCGAGCTCGGCACCCTTGATGGGGGCGGGGCTCATAGCGAGCGTCAGTGCCAGCGGGATGTTGAAACCGCTGACAACCGTGAACTTCGTGCCGTTCTTGGAAAGCTCGACCATGCTGTTGTTGACCGAGCTGCCGAGCATATCGGTCAGCACATAGACGGTGTCGTCCGCGTTGAACGTGGCGATCATGGCGTCCACCTTATTGGTGATGGGCTCCTTGTCGTCACGAGCAAGCGACACGACGTGGACGTTCGACACGTCGCCGAGAACCATCTCGAGCGTGTCTTTGGCGCCTGCGGCCAGGCCGCCATGAGATGCGAGAATGATCTGATTCATCTTGCCTCCTCCTTTTCGTTATGGTCATTATAACGTCTTATACGTTGCTTATATTGCTAATTAGTATAAAGACCGTTCGCGGGTGAAAATCGACCGTTGACGGGTTTAACGTACTTGAAACGTTGGGGCTGGGTAGGCCGGCGCTGGCTGGATAACCCGAGGTCAGACCCTGCGCGCAATCCTCTATCGCACAAAGTACCAGGGGCTTTCCTGCACGGTGGGCTCCAGCGCGATGCCGGTGCGCTCCTTAAACAGATCCATGTCCTGCGATTTCTCCGTCCACCACGCGTTGGGCTTAAAGGTCATGCTCTCAACGACATGACCGACAAACACACTGTTGCGCAGCTTGGAGAAGTCGGTGTTCATGATCAGGATGGACGCGAGCACCAGCACGATGCCCAGGACCTTGATCGCGCCGGCGGGCTCGGCGTAGATGCCAATGCCCACCAGTACGGTGACGACTGTCTCGAAAGACATTACGACGGGAACTTTCGATGTCTCGAGCCCCATGGACAGACCCTGCATATATAAGACATAGGCCACGGCTGTGGGGATGAGTCCAAAACCAAGGAACAGCAGCAGCAGCTGAGGCGACATTGCCGCGGCGACATCTGGCCACGGAGCCGCGATAGCCGCCATAACCGCACCGCCAAAAACAAGGCCCCAAAACGTGACAGCCAGCGGGTGGACCGTCTTGGTTGCTATCCGGCTAAACACCGCGAGCGACGCGCCACAAAAGCCCGCGATCACGCCCGACGTGACGCCCCAAACCGAAAAATGGAAACCGGAAAGGTCGCCATTGGTCACTGCGAGTACACAGCCACCGATATTAAAAGCGATGGCAACGAGCTTGTTGGGAGTCACATCCTCGCGATAAAGCACGCGGCCGAGCATGACGCCAAACACCGGCGAGGTGTAGAGCAGCACCGAGGCCGTGGACATGCCCACCTCGCCCATGCACTCGTAATAAAGCGTGTTAGCGGTGGCGAGGCCGATAATGCCAAGAAGCGCACAGGGAACAAGCTCTTTAGGACTTGCCTTGAACAGTGCCAGGGGACCCGATGCTTTTCCCTCACGATCGCCTCCCTGGCAACCCATGAACGCCAAGACCGGAGCCATTAAGACGGCACCCGACAACAGGCGAAAGGCCGCCATGCTCTGAGACGAAACACCCAGGGCCGAGATGCCTTTTACAAAGATTCCGATGCTGCCCCACATAAGCGCGGCGATCAGCACCAGCACATAGCCCAGATTGCTTTTCTTCAACGCAGCCTCCTCGGTATTGTTTCCAATATGTTTCACACTACGTTATAGTCGTTATATACATTTTTCAAGACACAAATCGGCGAACGAGGAAATGATTCCCAGGAGTGTCCCCAAGTGCCGGCACAAAAGGAACGTCCCCAAGTGCCAACCACGGCAACGCCGACGTTTTGGCAACGTCAGCGAGCGCCCGTCATTTGAGCCAAGGTGCCGTGAAATGAAAAGGCGCTGACCTTCTGGTCGCGCCTTTGAAATTGAATGGCAGATTGGCCAAATGCCGGGCGCGCAGCGTCGAGCCGTTACGCCGTTCGGTAGAACGGCGTAACTAGTAGTCCAGCTTCCACATGTAGCGGCGCGTCATGTAGTCCTTGTGGGTGACGGCAGAGAGCGCGCGCATGTACACGTTGTTGAGGATCGGGGCAAAGATCAGGTGGTTGAAGTACTCGCTCACGCTGTCCTTGATGTCGTTAAGGCCGAGCTCCTTGGCGTCGAGCTGATAGACGCGCTCGCCACCGTACTGGTTGACGAAGCGGATGCCGCGCTCGTCGTTGCAGCGGCTGCGGCCGACACTGATGAGCTGGAACAGCGAGGTGCGCTTGTCCAGGATCTCGAAGGGGCCATGGAAGAAATCGCAGGTGTTGATGGTGCAAGAGTCGATCTGCAGCATCTCCTGCACGTTGCAGATGCTAAAGACGTAGGCGGCACCAAAGAGCGGGCCCTGGGCCATGACGTTGATGCAGGGCTTGTCGGCGTTCTGCTCGGCCCACTTGGCAGCGAGCGGACGGGTGTACTCGACGGCCTTGCGATAGATGGGGTCGACCAAGTCAAACGCGGCCATAGCGGTCTCGTACTCGGCATAGCCCTCGGTCTGCTGCGTAAGCTCCATGGCGATCATGGTCACGACGGCGGAGTTGGTGCGGCCCATGCAGGACTCATCGACGGCCAGGCTATCGTACTGGATCTTGTAGTCGCAGACCTCGGTAAGGCCGGACTCGTCGACATAGATGGCGATGGTGCTGGCGCCGTGGTCCTTGGCGACCTGGGCGGCGACGATGGTCTCCTTGGTGCCGCGCATGGACACGACCACGGCCAGGGTGTTCTCGTTGACGTAGGCCGGGGTGGCGTGCACGAACTCGTTGCTGGTGTAGCTGGAGCTCACGACCTGCGTGGCCTCGTGCTCCATAAAGTACTGGGCAGGATAGTTGCCGCCGTTGGATCCGCCAGCGCCAATCCACACGACGCGCTTGATGCCGCCCTTGTCTGCCTTGTCAGCCAAAACCTGGGAGACGACATCCTTAACCTGTTCCTGAGTAGTCATCGTGCATCAGCCTTTCTTCTCGTTTGATGCTCTCGATGGCATACAAGTTACATACATGTTTTGGTTATGTCGACTAGTTGTATGCTATATTTGTCTTAGAAATTTTGTTGGTAAGGTTTTCGGCAATCCATTACCAGCGGTTTTGTTGTCATGTTGGATACATGCTTTGTTCGGTAAGTATACAAGTTAGATACAGGTTGATCGCATGAACGCTTCGTCTAAAAAGAAACTGGCCCAATACGAGCGCTTGGCGGGCATGCTGCGCGACCGCATCGCCGCCGGCACCTACGCACGCGGAGACAAGCTGCCGTCCGAGATGGAGCTCATGGACGAATCGGGGCTGTCACGCAGCACCGTGCGCCACGCCCTTAAGGTGCTCGTTGATGAGGGCCTGGTGCACACCGAGCGCGGGCGTGGCGCCTTTGTGGCCGACACGCCCGCGCTCCACGAGAACAACCTGGTGTTTTCGAGCTATACCAAGCAGGTCGAAGGCCAGGGCATGAAGCCCACCACGCGCACCGTGGACTCGGGCTTTGCCAAGGCGGCCGGCAGCATAGCTAAGTTCTTTGACGCCGCCGTGGGCAGCAAGCTCGTCAAACTTGTCCGCCTGCGCTACCTGGACGACGCGCCGCTGTGCCTGGAGACCACCTACCTGCCGCCAAGCTTCGAGACGCTCATCGATCGCGATATTAACGGTTCACTCTACGCCACGCTGCGACAGGAGTTCCATCGCGCGCCGGCACAGGGGCATAAGACCTTTGAGGTGTGCTACGCCTCGCAAAACGAGGCGTTTTTGCTCAACGTTGAGCGCGGGCAGGCGTTGATCCTAATCACCGACTACGTCTACGACACCGACGGCCGCCCGCTCCATGTCTCCAAGCGCATCCAACGCACCGACCGCGCCAAATACACCGAACCCATCGGCTAACCTGCCAAAATAAACCTGTCCCTAAATGGCAGGTTTGGGGAGGTCGGGGAACCAGGTCGGCTTGGGTTGGTTGGGTGTGCGCTCGGCTAGGACCAGCTCCATCCAGCACATGTCGTACCAGCGGCCGAACTTTTGGGCGCAGCGATCGAAGGCGCCCACCAGGCGGTAGCCCATATGGGCATGGAAATCCTGACTGTTGTGCGTCAGGTACTCATCGTCCTTGTCGTGCGGTACGGCAATGAGCGCGCACATGTTGGTGATGCCCATCGCGATCAGGCATTGCTTGAGCGCATCGTGCAGCTTGCGGCCCAGCCCGCCGTGGCGCACATCGCGCGCCAGGTAGATCGATGTCTCGACCGACCAGTCGTATGCCTCGCGGCTGTTAAGCGGACTCACATAGGCATAGCCTACCGGACGCCCGTCCAATTCCATCACCAAATACGGATAGCGCTTGAGCGTACGCTCGATGCGCCCGGCGAACTCCTCAACGCTCGGCACCTCGTATTCGCAGGTAATCGCCGTCTGGCGCACATACGGCTCATAGATGGCAAGCAACGCCGGCGCATCATCGGGCGTCGCCAGGCGAATCGTCGGCTCGGACATCTCGGGCATACAGCCCCTCCCCCTCAAAAACAAAGGCCGCCTTGCGCCAAACCCAGCGCAAGGCGGCCTCTCGTCATTACATCAGGCTACAGGACAGCCGCCAGCGCGTCGATATCCTCCTGCGTCGTGGCCCAGCTGGTGCAAAAGCGCACCACCGTGTGGGTCTCGTCGTACTTTTCCCAGTATTCGATCGCCGCATGCTCGCGAATGCGGGCCATGTCCTCGTTGGGCAGAATCACGAACTGCTGGTTTGTGGGCGTCTCCAAAAAGAACTGGTAGCCGCGCTCGTGCAGCACGCGACGCAGCGCCTGAGCGGTCTCAATCGCCTGGCGGCCAATCTCAAAATACAGGCCATCGGTAAAGAGCGCCTCAAACTGGACGCCCGTTAGGCGACCCTTGGCCAACAGCGCGCCGTGCTGCTTAATGCGCGGAATGGGATGCGCCGGAGCGTGCATGCCACAAAACACCACGGCCTCGCCGCAAAGCGCGCCACACTTGGTGCCGCCGATGTAGAACACGTCGCACAGCTGCGCCAGCTCGGGCAGGGTAATGTCGCACTCATCGGCCGCCAGCGCATAGGCCAGGCGAGCACCGTCCACAAACAGCGGAATCTCGCGCTTCTGGCATACCGCATGAATCGCCGCGAGCTCGGCCTTGGAGTAGAGCGTGCCGTACTCGGTCGATAGACTCACGTACACGGCGCCCGGGAACACCGTGTGCTCGTAGCTCTCGTTTTCGTAGAACACCTGGATATAGTTCTCGAGGTCCTCGGCGTGCATCTTGCCCTCGTAGCCGGGGATGGTGAGCACCTTGTGGCCGCCAAACTCGATGGCACCAGCCTCGTGGCAGGCAACGTGGCCAGTCTCAGCAGCAACGACGCCCTCGTACGGCGCGAGCAGCATGTCGATCACCGTCGCGTTGGCCTGCGTGCCGCCCACCAGAAAAAACGCGTCGGCATCGGGGGCCTGGCAGGCCTCGCGAATAAGCTGCTTGGCACGCTCGGTGTGCGCATCGGTGCCGTAGCCAGGCTGCGGCTCCATGTTGGTGTCGACGAGCGCCTGCAGCACCGCCGGATGTGCGCCGTGGGAATAGTCGTTGTTGAACGCGAGCATGGCAATCCTCTCTTACCAGGTATCGGCCAGATGATTCAGGTGGGGCTATTGTACGCCGTGAGGATAGGCAATGCGCGCGGCAAGGCACTCAAGTGCCAGTACCAGGGCAAAACCGCAGCTCACGTCACTCAAAAAGTGCGCTCCAATCACGATGCGCCCAAAGGCGACGAGCGCCGCGATCACAGCCGCCGCCCAAAAGATCACGCGGCGACGCGAAGGTTTTTCCTTAAAGGCTGCCGCGGGAAGCCCGGCGAGCATAAGGCCAATCGCCGCATGCGCCGTGTGTCCGCTCGCAAACGACTTGAACCCGTCCTTAATCACGCCGGCGGCGATATAGGCCCACTTGTCGGGGTTGCCGATCACCCACCACGGCTGAAAATTGAGCCCCGGCGTGACCTCGATCACGCGCATGCGCGGGCGCGACCATAACGGCTTAACAATGACGTTGAGGATGATGGCCTGAGCGACCCACACAGCAAGTACCATCAACGCCCAGCGCGTAAGCTCGTCGGACTCGGTCGCGCGCGTGAGGCGATAGACGATAAGGTTGGCGGCGATCACCAGCACAAACGTCAGCACTAACTGAACAGCGATGAGTTTGCCGCCAACCTTCAGGGACGAGACGATCTCGTAGCCGGCCAGGCCAACGTTGACGAGGATGCCGAGCACGGCGAGCCATTTGCTCCCCCCGGAGTCGGGACGCACCGCGCGCACGAGCATGACGCCCGCGACGCTCGCCGTCAGCTCAAACGGCATCTCGCCGACGGCCTCGATAAAGCGGCCGTACATGCTGCCGATATTGAACAGCGCGCTCGAAATCTGATAGTCGAAGAAACTGCCCACGCCCAGACAAAGACACAGGACAACCGCGATAATGGCGACGTCTTTCTTATAGATGTATCCGAACATGCTTTCCTTTCGATGGAACCAGAGTGCCCAAATGGGGCGTTTGCAGCGTCGCCCCGTTAGTCGTCGTCGCTCGCACCCAACTGCTGCAACAGCATGAGTGCCGCGGCCACGGGGCCGGTACCGTCGTTGGCGTCGAGACCGCGACCCAGGCCGCTGCCCGCGCCGGCGCCCGCCTTGTAGGGCACCGACAGTTTGCGGCTCTTGGGGAAGTTCACCGCGCCATAGCGGGTCTTTAGCTCAAAGGCCACCTTCTTGGGCACGTTGACGCCCAAAAACGTGATGCGACCGCCACTGAGCGTGACGCTCTCGAGCCCTAGGCGCTCGCCGCGAATGCGGATGCGCGCGCGGTTGAACAGGTTGAGTCCCGCCAACGGCAGCTCGCCATGCGCGGCCTCGGTCTCTTCCTGCACCTCATCGATGCTCTCCAGGTCCTCGGCCGCTGCGAGCTTACGGTACACGAGCACGCGCTGATCCACCGCCGGCAGGTACTCCTCGGACAAGAAGTAGTCGGCCGGCAGGTTGATGCCCACGCTCGCCGCCTCCACGCCGGCGTCGTCATCGCCGCGCGCCTCGGCCACAGCTTGGCCCAGCATCTGCGTAAACAGGTCAAAGCCCACGCTCGACAGGTTGCCGTGCTGCTCGGCCCCCATAAGCGAGCCGGCGCCGCGAATCTCCAGGTCGCGCATGGCAATGCGCATGCCGCTGCCCAGGTCTTGGAACTCGGACAGTGCGGTCAGGCGCGCCGTCGCCTCCTCGGTGAGCGGCAGCTCGCCGGGGAACATAAAGTACGCGTACGCCTGCGTGGCAGAACGGCCCACACGGCCCTTGAGCTGGTAGAGCTGTGCCAGACCCAGACGCTGCGAATCCTCGATGATGAGCGTGTTGGCGGTCGCGTTGTCGATGCCGCTCTCCACGATGGCCGTGGCGATGAGCACGTCGATCTTTTTGGTCGCGAACTCGATCATCACGTCCTCGACCTCGCGCGGGCTCATCTTGCCGTGCGCCACGCCCACGCGCGCCTCGGGCGCGGCCTCGTGTACGCGCGCCACGGCGTCGTCGATGGTCTTGACGCGGTTGGACACGTAATACACCTGACCGCCGCGGCCCACCTCCAGGCGAATCGCCGCACTCACCACATCGGGGTCGTACTCCCCCACGTGCACGATCACGGGACGACGCCCGGTGGGCGGTGTGGTGATCAGGCTCATGTCGCGCACGCCGCTCGTGGCCATCTGCATGGTTCGCGGAATAGGCGTTGCCGAAAGCGTGAGCACGTCAATCTGCTCGCGCAGGTTCTTGAGCTGCTCCTTGTGCTGCACGCCAAAGCGCTGCTCCTCGTCGATGATCACCAGGCCCAGGTTCTTGGGGTTCACGTCGGCCGAAAGCAGACGATGCGTGCCGATGAGCACGTCGATCGTGCCCTCGGCAAACGCCTTGAGCGCGCGCTTTTGCTGCGCCGGCGTGCGGAAACGGCTGAGCACCTCGACCTCAAGGCCAAACGGGGCAAAGCGCTCAAAGAACGTCTCGTAGTGCTGCTGGGCAAGAATGGTCGTGGGGCAGAGCACCATGACCTGGCGGCCGGAGTCCACGCACTTAAACGCCGCGCGCAGGGCAACCTCGGTCTTGCCGAAACCCACGTCGCCGCACAGCAGGCGGTCCATGGGCTTGGGCGCCTCCATGTCGGCCTTGATGTCGGCGATAGCCTCCAGCTGGTCGCGCGTCTCGTCGTAGGGAAAGCTCTGCTCCATCTCGATCTGCTCGGGCGTATCGGGCGGGCAGGCGATGCCTGCGATCGACGAGCGGCGCGTATACAGGTCGACCAGGTCAAACGCCAGCTTTTTGGCATTCTTGCGCGCCTTATTGGTGGCACGCGTCCAGTCGGCAGTGTTGAGCCTGGTCAGGCGCGGCTTGTCGCCGTCGGGGCCAACATAGCGTGTGATGCGGTCGACCTGCTCGAGCGGCACGTAGAGCTTGTCGCCGTCGGCATATTCCAGCAAAAAGTAGTCGCGCTCCTTGCCGCCCACTTCCTGGCGCGCGATCTCGCTAAAGAGCGCGATGCCGTGGGTAGCGTGCACCACGTAGTCGCCCGGCTTAAACGGGAAGGTGATCTGCGTAATGTCAACCTTGCGGCGGCTGCGCGCGCGGTTGGCATCCATGCGGGCATTGAGGTCGGCGATCGAGAACACGGCCAGGTTGGCATCGGGCACCACCACGCCCTGCGGCAGGGCGGCATCGACAAAGGTCACGCGCCCGCGCGAGATGGTGGGCACGGCAGCGCCGGCGGCAGCCTGCGCGGCGCCCGCCTCGAGCGAGCGGGCGTTGAGCGCGTCGGCCTTACGCTCGCGAATGGAAGCATGGGCCTCCTGGCGTGCGGCACGGTCGGCGGAATCCGCCGCTGCCACGCGAACGCGGTCGCCGATAGCGCCGACATTTTCGGGCGCCGCGGTCAGCGATTCCTCAAAGGTAATGCTCTCGTCGCCAAAGGTGAGCTCCATCGACTCGCGCGCCCCGCGGTCGGGAATGGCAAACACGCAGGCGTAGCGCTTGCCTACGACTTCCTGAATGCGCGTCATAAAGCGATTGTCCGAGCCCGCGATGGCCGGCTGCTCAATCTTGAGCTCCGCCGTCACCGCGCCGCCGGCACGGATGAGGCTCACATAGTTCAGGCGCTGCTGAGCACCAAAATCGAGCTGCTGGGCACGTACATACAGGCCATCCAGTCGGTCAATCCCCGCCTCGCCGGCACGCGCCTCGATATCCTCGTAGGCGCGCAGGCAATCGTCGAACAGCGAGCGCGGCTCGGACAAAACCACGAGTGCCTTGCCGCCCACATGTGCCAGCGGGCTTACGGTCTGGCCGTACATCACCGGCAAAAAGCGGTCGAGCTCGGGCGTGACGATGCGTGCATCCACCATCTCGAGCAGCGCCGCCAGCTTGCTATCGCTCTGGCTTGCGCGGTAGAGCGCCACATGCATGTTGTGGACGGCCTCGTCGGTAAGCGCCAACTCGCGGCACGGGAAGATCTCGATACTGTCCTCGTTGCCGATAGTTTGGCCCGTGGAGCTCACCATGCGGCGGATGCGGTCGATCTCGTCGCCGAAGAACTCGATGCGCACGGGCGCCTTTTCCTGTGCGGGAAACACCTCGACGGTGTCGCCGTGCACGCGAAACAGACCGGGCGCATCGGCGGCGCCGGCATTGGTGTAGCCCATGCCCACCAGGCGCTGCGGCACCTCGTCAAAAGGAATCTCCTCGCCCACCGCAAAAGTGGTGGACTCCCAATAGCGACTCTCGACCGGCGGCACGCAGCGCAGCAGCGCGCGGGCTGAGGCGACCATGATGCAGTTGTCGCCGCGCACGATGCGCCCAAGCGCCTCGCAGCGCTGGGCTACCACGGCATCATCGGGCGCCTGCTCGCGCCAGGGGTAGTCCTTGCGCTCGGGGAAGCGGCACACATGCGCCAGGCCCACATAGGCGGCCAGGCTACGCGCGGCTCGATCGGCCGCGTCCTCGCCGCTCACGATGTAGACCGTGGGGCGCGGACGGCGCGCAAACTGCGCAGCCGCCATAAGCGTGCGACCCGACTGCGACACGGCCAGCGTTACGTCCTCGCCGGCATCGAGTCCGGCCTCGACGGTCTGCAGGGCCTCGGCAGTGTAGAGCTGCGCGGCTATACGGTGAATGAGCATGCTGTTCCTCCGGCATCGCAACGCCAAAAGCCCGCCGGGGCAAGCTCGGCGGGTCGTTCGTCAAAATTCATTGATTGCCATGGTAGCGCATAGGGCGCGCACGCCGATGCACGCCGCGGCGCTACCCCAAAACGCGCACGCTGGGGCAAAGGTCTGCCAGCGGGCATTCGTCGCATTTGGGCTTGCGGGCATCGCAGATCTCGCGGCCGAAGGTAATCCACTGGTGGTTGACCGACTCCCAATACTCGTGCGGCAAGATCTTGAGCAGGTCCTGCTCGGTCTTGAGCGGTTCCTTGGCGTGCGTCTTGGGGCTCAGCATCAGGCGGTGCGCAATGCGGTTGACGTGCGTATCCACCGCAATGCCCTCCACAATGCCGTACCCCACGTTGAGCACAATGTTCGCCGTCTTGCGCCCCACGCCTGGCAGTTTGACGAGCTCCTTCATGTCCGCCGGCACCACACCGTCGTAATCGGCGACGATCATCTGGGCGGCCTCCACGGCATGCTTGGCTTTACTCTTATAGAAGCCGAGCGACTTGATCGTGTCCGCCACGTCGGCAACACTCGCGCCGGCCATGGCCTCGGGCGTGGGCCACTGGGCAAACAGCCGCGGCGTCACCTTGTTAACCTGTGCATCGGTCGTCTGCGCCGAGAGCAGCACTGCGATCAGCAGGCGAAAGGGGTTCTCGTGGTCCAAAAAGCACTCAACCGGGCCATAGCGACGGTTGAGGCGCTCGCACACCTCGATGGCGCGCTCGCGTTTGGCGGCATTGGTCTCGCGTGGCATAACGACTCCTCGGCTCGGCAAAAACATTACTTCACGGGAACGATTGTCCCACGCCCGGGGACCTTAAGCCTCCAAGAATGCGCCGGTTTGGCGGCTCCACAGGCTCGCGTACTCGCCGCCCGCCTCGACGAGCTGTGCATGCGTACCATCCTCGACGATCTCGCCGTCCGCCAGCACCACGATGCGGTCGAGCGCCGCCACGGTGGACAGGCGATGCGCCACCACAATGGAGGTGCGCCCGCGCATCAGGTTTTCGAGCGCCTCCTGCACCAGCGCCTCGGACTCGCTGTCCAGGGCAGAGGTCGCTTCGTCGAGCACCAGAATCGGAGCGTCCGTTAGAATCGCGCGCGCAATGGCCACGCGCTGACGCTGGCCGCCCGAAAGCTTCACGCCGCGCTCACCCACCATGGTGTCAAAGCCACGGGGCAAGCGGTCGATAAACTCCAGGGCATTGGCCAGACGAGCGGCCTCGCGAATCTGCTCGTCGGTGGCGTCGGGACGTCCGTAGGCGATGTTCTCGCGGATGGAGCGGTGGAACAGCAGCGCCTCCTGCGGCACGTAGGCAACCTGGCGACGCAGGCTCTGCTGCGTGCAGCGCGAGACATCCTGACCATCGACGAGCACGCGGCCGCCCTGCACGTCGTCCAGGCGTAGCAGCAACTTGGTGAGCGTCGTCTTGCCCGAACCAGATTTGCCCACCAAGCCCACGCGCTGGCCTGCCGCCACATGGAGCGTCAGGTCGTCGAACACGCTCTCACCCGCCGCAGCGTCACGGTACGCAAAGCTCAGGTGCTCAAAATCGATCGCTCCCTCGCGCACTTTGAGCTCGGGTGCGTCCGGGTCGTCTGCTACTAGGCGCGGCTCGTCCAGCACGCGCGTCATCTCGGCGGCGTCGCCCAGCGCGCGGTTGATGCGCTGCATCATGGAGCTCACGTAGTTCAGGCGCATGGTGAGGTTGTACGTGTAGGTAAAGATCATGACGAGTGCACCGGCCGAGATGCCAAACCACGCGTTGCCGCCCGCCACGAACACGCTCACCACGGCCATGGTGATGACGATAAGGCCCGAGGTCGTAAAGTTGCGCTGCATCATGGCGTGCATCGAGACGGTCTCGGCGTCGCGCGCGGCGCGGTCGGCGGCATCGAACAGGTCGCGCTCAAAGTCCTCGCGCCCGCAGGTCTTAACGGCCAGAATGTTCGTGACCGCGTCGGACAGCACGCCCGACAGCTTGTTCTGCGCGGCAGACGTCGCGGCCGAAAGCGGCATGATGCGCTTGTACATGAGCCAGACAAACGCGATGTAGACGACCATGATACCCACCAGGATCACGGTAAACGTGGGCACCACCGGGGCGAGTGCGGCCACGGTGCAGATGACCGAGGTGATGGTGGGGATGAGCGAATACACCGTTACGTCCACCAGGCCCGTGTAGCCGCTCATAAAACGGCTCGTCTGGCTCACAAGCGATCCGCCAAAGCGGCTGGTATGGAATGTCATGGATTGGTTGGAGAGCGTGTCGAAGCACAGGCGCGCCAGGTGATAGTTGCCCGCGATCTCGAGCTTGTAGACGGTGTAGTCCTGCAGCTTGGAAAGAATCTGGCCCACCAGATTAACGAGTACGAGCGCCAGGATGTAGGGGCCGAAGACCTCAAACACCTGGTCGCCCGCCACGGGACCGGCCTGGACGCGGTCGACGATAAGCGCCATCACATAGGTGTTGGCAAAGGTAAGCAAAAAGATGTAACCCGCCGACGAGAACACCGAGAGAAAGACGATCAGCGGCTGCGTGCGTGTGACATCCCAAAAACGCCGGAGTGTACGGCGCACGGTCGAGCGCTTAAGCGGACTGGTGCTTCTCTGAGACATGGACTTCCTTTCGCATCCGGCAGGTCGAACAGCCATTGTTGCACATTGGAGCATGCTCCAGGCAAGTGCGATACGAAAAGCGGCGGGGCGCCCGCGTTTGCGCTGGCGCCCCGCCGCCCGTTGCAGCTAGTCCTCGTCCTCTTGATCTGCGAGCAGGCCGGCGGACATGAGCCCCAAGATCTCGTCGGCTTGGCCAGCATCTTCCAACGCGTCGATGTCCTTGAGCTTGCGCTCCATGACGTTGGTGCGTGTGGTGATGATGCCCTCGACCGTTTTGCCCGCGGTCTCGATCTGCTGCTGGGCGCGGCGCAGCGCCTTTTGATAGCGCGGCAGCTCGGCCTTGACGGCGGAGAGCACGCGCAGCACGTCGTCGGTACGTTTTTGCAACTTAAACGTCTGATAGCTCATCTGCAGACTGTTGAGGATGGCCGCCATGGTGCTGGGGCCGGCAACGTTGACGTGGTAGTCGCGGCCCAGGGTCTCGATAAGACCGGGACGGCTGACGATCTCGGCATACAGGCCCTCAAACGGCACGAACAGGATGCCAAAGTTGGTCGTTGCGGGCACGCTCAGATACTTTTCGCAGATGTCCTTCGCCTCGCGCTTCACCATCATGTCGAGTGTTTTGCGCGCGGCGGCAACGGCATCCGCATCGCCCGACTCCTGCGCATCGAGCAGGTGCTCGTACGCATCGCCCGGAAACTTGGAATCGATTGGCAGCAGCACGGGGTCGCCCTCGTCCACCGGCAGTTTGACGGCAAACTCCACGCGCTCCGAAGCGCCGGGCTTGGTGGCGACGTTTTCCAGATACTGGTCGGGCGTAAGGATGTCCGCCAGAATTGCACCCAGCTGCACCTCGCCCAAAATGCCACGCGCCTTCACGTTGCCCAGCACGCGCTTAAGGTCGCCCACGCCGGTGGCGATGGACTGCATGTCGCCCAGGCCCTTGTACACGGCCTCGAGCTGGTCGCTCACCTGCTTAAACGATGCCGACAGTCGGTCGTTGAGCGTGCGGGAGAGCTTCTCGTCCACCGTCGCACGCATTTGATCGAGCTGCACGTTGTTGTCTTTGCGGATGGCGCCCAGCTGAGCATCGACCGTTTCGCGCACCTTGTCCAGGCGATGCTCGATACCCTCGCGGTTGGCACCGAGCTGTTGGGCCGTCTCGCGGCGCAGGTCATCCATCCGGTCACCAGCTTGCGAAAACTCACGTGCGATGGTCAGGTAACGTTGCTGCTCCACGGCCGCATCTGTCGTCTGCTGCTGCGCGATGGCATTGGCCGTGCGGCGAGTTTCGGCCAGCGCGACGTTCAGGGCATCGAGCGCGTTGTTGGCCTGCTCGAGTGCTGCCAGCGTTTCCGCGCTACTGTCGCCACGCTCCCGCAACTCGGCACGCAGGCTCTTGAGCTGGAGGGCGCAAGCCACAGCAACCCCCACCGCCACCAAGGCGATCACAACAAGCACAATATCAATAGCAGACATAAACTCCGCCCAACAAACCCAATCGAACACCAATCAAAACCGCGATCAATCTTACCCCGCCATACGCACCGGGCGCCCGGTCCCTTCTTGGGCGCCCCTCTCCTCCGCATATTCCATAATGCGACGCGCCGTCTCCCTGCTCACCTTTGAGTCATCACCGGCTAAATATGCGTACACGTTTCCCTTATTCAGATTCAAATCGCGGCAGAGACCGTAGCGCGTTACGCCCGATTCCTCTAGCGCTCCCAACGTTCTTTTTCGCATCAGGGCGTTGATCCTTCTGTCCGCCACTGGCTTTTCCTTCACCGCTCTATACGCACGCCAAACGTTGGCATAACGATTAGGAAGTTTATCCTCGGCGCATAGAGATGCCAGGCTACCCGTTTGGGCGTACAAGGACAAAACGCCTCGGTAACCCTCTTCCATCCACGAACCCTCGGATAAGCCCAGAACGTATTCGGCTTTACCCTGTGCCAAAGCGAGCAAAAACAGGGGCTCCGCCACGCGCGGCGCAACCGTCGTCGCTTGCTTAACCAGTTTTCTAAAACTGAGCGACTGCTGTCCGGATAGCTCTCGGCAATAGCCTTTTAAGAATCCCTCAAAGGTCAGATTCAACCGAGCACCTCCTTTTTGTATTGCCTGTATGCACAGACCATCTCTTGATAACTCCGCTCCGAAGGCGACGACGCCAGTGCTTCTCCCTCGTCGAATATAAGCCGTTCGAGCAGCCCCCAATCAAGTCGGTCGACGAATGCCTGACTATGAAGATCGATGATGTCGTTCGGACGGAAGGCATAGAGCTTCATTACCGCCAGGTCCTCCAAGGATGGCGTAAAGTACCTGATAAAACGCGCCCCAATATCCAAGGGGATCAAACGATCTTCGTAATTGAATGGCATCTGATTACAATATGCCACCGCCATACCATTCACCTCGGGGTATCGAGCTATGATCTCGCGGAGGCACCTGTCCGCCTCAAACACATCGATGTCATGTGTAACCGGACGATTCGTCACATCGTTTAGCATGAAGGCGCTTCCTCCCACCAATACAACGTTCGGCCTGTCGTCTCTTGGACCTATTTCCAGCTCCGCCTCTTCGTCAATGCCCAAAAGAGTCTGCTCTAAATCCTGCTTATACATAGCAAATCCTATTATTATTTATCTTCAATAATACTATTCAGTCGCACGACAGGACCCACAGGATGCAAGAATTCTGCTCGTGGCGATAATTCGTACACCCTGGAAGTCCTAATGTGACAAACGCTAACTCTCCCAGCCGGCGCGGATGGTTGTTGCGACATCGCCTAGGCGCTGGCCCAGGGCCGCTAGATGCTGGAGCACCTCATTGGGCGAGGCACCGTTGAGAATGCACGTGAGGGCATATGAGGCCAAGAAGATTGCCGCAAGTCCTAGCGGAATGAGCACGATCATCGCCAATGTGCGCAGGCGCTGGCCCACGCGGCGACAACGCGCACGACGCTTGTCGAACGCGAGCTCCTGCGCATATGAATCTTGCTGTACGGAATAGGCCTCTGGTGCCGATTCGCACCCGGGCACGGCTGCAGGTACAGCAGCGGGCACGACGTTTTGCACGGGCGCCTGGTTGGCAACCCCTTGCATTTGCATCTCTATAAGCCGCCGCTGCTGCCGCAGCATGCGCTCGGCTTGTTGCTGTGGGGTCTCAAGAAACAGGTCCATGTTGGCCTCCAAAATCGGAGCGTTCGACGCTTACGACCAGCATCCCGCACCGCCATGACCGCGACAACGCAATCGCCGGCAATAGCCACAAAGTTTCTTTTGCTCAAAAGCTGTCGAAAAGCTCAACAACTCCCCTACCAGCACTTTCTCTGAGCTTTTTTCGCCAGCAATCTTTTGGCCTTCCACCCTTACGCCAACTGACCAAAATCTAACCAAAAGCTTGACGAAAATTGTGGAGACCGGGACCCCACACAAAAAGTGCCGCCCCAAAGGGGCGGCACACAAACCAATCTATTAGCCAAAACTCGTTGGCAAGCCCGCGTCGTCAGACCCGCGGCGCATGCCTTTGCCTCGCGTGACTCTGCGAAGCCGTGAGCGAGAGGGAAAGGGATGCGCCGCGGGTCTGACGTCCGGAGCGGTGAAACCAGCAGTTGCCCTGCGCTCCGTGGTCGGTGAGGACAGACTACATGCCCGCGAGACCGCGGGCGGCGGTGGCGCACATAAACGCCAAGGCTAAAATCACGAGCGAGCCCGCAATGTCTGCCAGCACGCCCATTGCACGACGCTCAAACAACCAGCTCTCAAAGTGCGGGGCGACGTTGCGCCAAACACGCCACAGCAAGATGCCCATACCGATGACGCCTGGGATATTGAGCAGTAGGATCTCGGAGCACAAAAGACCGATCAGGTTGCCGGCGGCAAAACCAGCGTCGCCCTCGCAGTATTTGCGATAAATCATGTACAACATGTACGCCACAAACGGCTGCAGGCACGCAGAGATAAACGTAACCACCATCGAGGGGTCCTGAGAAAAGACATCGGTGAGTTTATCGACACTCGTGGCATCTTTCGAAGCCAAGAACAAGCCAATGACCACCACGGGCACCACGCTCAAGATAACCTCGACCAGAGTAAACAACTTAGCAGTCAGATCCTCGCTAGCCGTATTGAGGTGAGGCGCCCACTCAGGATGAGCATGCGCGCCAACCTTCTTGTCCTTCTCGACACGATCGACCTTTTTACCCTCGGCAACCCGACGACCAGGATCCTTGCGAGTTCCCGCCGCAGCAACCCGAGCCCGAGACTTCTTACCCATAACCAACACCTCACAAGAGGAAACGAATAGCCAACGCTACCCAGTGTACCCTCTAAGCAACGTCACCGCCCCAACCGGCCCCCACAAAAACGTGCCGCCCCATAAGGGGCGGCACACAAACTTCTTATCAGCTTTTCTGTAACGAGCACGCAACGACCCGAAGCCGGAGCGCAGGGCGGGAAATGCCTTTGCCTCGCGCGACCCTGCGCAGCCGTGAGCGAGAGGGAAAGGCATTTCCCGCCCTGCGCTCCGCAGCAGCCAGCGCCAAGCGCTAGTAGTTCACCACCTGCTCCTCAAAGTACGCCTTCGGGTGGTTACACACCGGGCACACCTCAGGCGCCTCAGCACCAACGTGCAGGTGCCCGCAGTTCAGGCACTTCCACACCTTTACGCCCTCGCGCTCAAACACCTCGCCCGACTCGATGCGCTCGACGAGTTTGTTGTAGCGCTCCTCGTGGGCCTTCTCGACGGCGGCGACGCCACGGAACTTCTCGGCGATCTCGGCAAAACCCTCCTCCTCGGCGGTCTTGGCGAACTCGTCGTACATCGTGGTCCACTCGTAGTTCTCGCCCGCAGCGGCATCACGCAGATTGTCCAGGGTATCGGGGACGGCGCCGTCGTGCAGATACTTAAACCACAGCTTGGCGTGCTCGGACTCGTTGCCCGCCGTCTCGGCAAAAATATTCGAGATCTGAACGTAGCCGTCCTTTTTGGCCTTGGATGCATAGTAGCGATACTTGGTGTGTGCCTGGGACTCACCGGCAAAAGCGGTCTCGAGGTTCTTCTTGGTTTGGGAATTCTCAAAATCCATAGGTGTACTTCCCTTCAACACGTGCCGCCCATAGGCTTTGAGCGACCTTGTCTTTAGGATGCCCTCAAGCCGCGAATTTAAACCTTACAATCCCGTTCTTCAGATTTGAGCGGGCTACACACTCAACCAACGATCGTCCTCGGCTCGGCAAAAGCCCTCGCGCTCCAGGTCAGCTAGAATGCCCGCGATCAAGTCGCACTCGACCGGCCCGCGACCGGCTGCCGCTTCCATCTCGTTAACGCCCACCACGGCATCAGCAAGCGTAATCCCCGCCGGCTGCTCATCGCGCGCTGCCAACAACATACGCACGATATGCGCGCGCTTTTGGCGGCGCGAGCCCTCAAACTTGGACTGACGACTATAGCCCGCCGACCGCCTGGACGGATTGGGCAGTGTCTTTTTAAGATACGCGCCGTAATCCAGCAATGCGTAATACCACGCGCGCGGCGTGTCGGCATCGTCTTGAGGCGCGGCAAAGGGCGCGATCTCGTCCGCCGCCGCACCGGGGGCCGCCGGACAGGCAGCTTGGATCAGCGGCACCAGTTCGCGATCGGGAATGGCCGGCACATCGGGAAAGAAATGATGCAAAAAGACCGTGCGCACATTGGTCTCCAAATACACGCCCGGAAGATCGAATGCAAACGAACGGATGCCCTGCGCCGTTGCCGGGCCAATGCCGGGCAGAGCGACCAAGTCACGCGTCTCGCGCGGAAACTCCCCGTCCCAGTCCTCTACAACGCGCTGAGCGGCCCCGTGAAGCGCCAGAGCGCGTCGGTTGTAGCCCATGCCCTGCCAAGCGTCCAAAACATCGGAAGGCGCAGCCTGGGCAAGCGCCTGCACAGTCGGAAAACGATCGAGCCACGCCGGCATGCGCGTCTCCACGCGCGGCACCTGTGTTTGCTGCAACATGACCTCAGAAAGCCAAATGATGTACGGATCGCGCGTGCGGCGCCACGGAAGGTCGCGATAACGCAGGACCCCTTCCGAACGAATCATCGAACGAAAGGGGTCCTGAATCATGACTATGCTCCTTATGCGGCGCTATTCCTCCCGGCAAGCGCACGCGCAGGTGGCATACTCGGGAAACGCTTCGCGGTCGGCGAACTTGGGATCGACGGCCGGGAACTGGCGGTGAGCGACGATGTCGCCGAGCGAAACGGAATCGAGGTAGTCGCGCATCAACGCCTGAGCTCCGGCCCACAGGGGATGATAGCAGCACGCGCCCATGCGCGCACAGTCACCATCGGGCGCGGTGCAATCGTTCATAACCATAGGACCCTGAACGGCCTCGACGACCTGGCGGATAGTGACGTCGTCCGGACTAACCTTGAGACGCATGCCACCGTGGACGCCACGCAGGCTCTCCACAATACCGGCCTGGACCAAACCGTGCTGAATCGAGCGGGCAAACGAATACGGGACATTGACCTCTTCGGCAGCGGTGCGAACAGAAAGCAAACACTCCGGATCCTCAGCAAGCATCGCCAGCATACGAAGGGCGTAATCAGTCTTCCTCGATATGTCCATTTTTCCCCTTTCAAGGAATACGAACAGCTCGAACGAGCTCCGGGGCCGAGCTTGTGTCGAGACGCTAAATGACCGCCAGGACATCCAAATGGTAAATCGGATATCCACTGAGTGCCGCGCTTGGAGCGAAATGCATCAGATGCGGCGCACAGTGCAATTTAGTATAACCTAACCCCCTGTCTCGTAGAACAGGTGTTGCGCAACAAAGCTGTTGTTCAGACAGATATACTTATTAGATTTTACTTGCGTTCCCGAAGGCGCGGGGATTCTGGGCGAAGATGCACCAGGGCGATCGTTCTATCGAAACAAAGTGCATCAAACGCAAAAAGCCACGTCCGAAGACGTGGCTTTAATTGCGTTGGCGGGAAGTACGGGGCTCGAACCCGCGACCTCCGACGTGACAGGCCGGCGCTCTAACCAAACTGAGCTAACTCCCCAAGCAGTCATTCGCGTTTGTTTCCGCTCGCGTGCGCTGCGGGGATTAGTATACACAGAAGTCTGTCCGGCGCGCAACAACTTTTTTGAAAAATTTTTTGGGGCCATCCGGGAGGGCTTCCGGGGCTGAGGGCGGGGGTTAAGTTTGCTGCTCTACAGTCCTGCGCAAGACGGAAAGCACATTAAGTGCTTTCCTTTGCGTGCGGAACTCGCGACAAACTTAACCCCCGCCCTCAGCCCCGGAAGCCCTCCCTGCCGTCACATTATTCAACCAGTTTTGCGGGCGTGCGCCGCTGCGCGGCTAGCCCGCGTGCTCCTCGGCGGGGTTGGTCTGATTGTTTTTGTTGAAGCTCTGCCTTTGGCTCAAATGGAAACGGGGGACGCATTTGCATCCCCCGTTTTTGTTGTGGTTACTCTAGATCAATAAATTTGGTGCTTATGATCTTGCCGTCTTTTACTAGCATTCTGGCCATGGTGGGGCCTCGGGTGCCTCTGGGGTAGCTGGCGCTGCCCGGGTTGAGGACTAAGCAACGGCCCACTTGGGCTTCTTTGGTTACGTGGGTGTGGCCGTTGATGGCTACGTCTACGGATCCCACCGGAAGGTCTTCGCGGTAGTGGGCTACGGCGAACTTGAGGCCTTCGTAGGTGAAGAGGGCCAGGCGATCCACATCAGGGCCGTAGTCGCGGTAGTAGTCGTTGTTGCCCAGAACCGCTCGCACGGGGGCGATGGTGCATAGGTGCTCGTAGTCCATCTCTGACGTGAGGTCGCCGGCGTGGATAATCAGGTCTGCGCCCTCAAGCTCATCCAGGAGCGCAGGCGATAAATAGCCGTGGGTGTCCGAGATGATGTCGATACGCTTGGCGCTTGCACTGTTCATGGGATCCCTTCCGCAAAAAACGATTCGGCAGATACATACAAAAAGGCCCCACGCCTCCGCAGACGATGGGTCTACAGGGCTGCGGGGCCAGTGTGCTAGAGACTCAGGGCCTTCTTAAGCGGCACGACGCGGCGGCGCGAAACCGGCACGCGTTCGTCGACGCCCGTAATGCCCAGCTGGATGGCGCCCGAGGGCACCGTCTCCACATCCGTGACGCACGCCAAGTTGACGATATAGCGGCGGTGAACACGGAAGAAGCCAAAGTCGCAGAGCTTGGCCTCAAACTGCGCCAGCGAGGTCGTCGACAAAAAGCGATCATCGACGGTATAGATGCAGGAGTAATCGTCCTTGGCCATGATAAAGCGAATGTCGTCCACGGGAATGAGCACCTTGCGGCCGCCCTTTTCCACCGGGATACGCTCGATGGTCACCTTGCTGTCCGTAACCGGCTTGGTGCGTTGCATGACCTTCTCGATCGCGCGATCCAAGCGAGCTTCCTCGACCGGCTTCATCAGATAATCGACGGCATCCACGTCGAATGCCTCGACCGCATGGTCACTATACGCAGTCACAAACACGATCGCCGGCGGATTTTTGAGCTTATGCAGCGCCTCGGCAAGTTGCAGGCCCGAGGCACCGGGCATCGAGATATCGAGAAACACGACATCTACGCGACTTTCCATAAGCATCTCGATGGCGGAGCGGACGCTCGACGCCTCAGTGATCGTGCCGATCTTGCCCGTTTGCTCGAGCAGGAAGCGAAGCTCCGAGCGAGCCGGCGCCTCATCATCCACAATCATCGCACGCAGCATAGGGATAAAACCTTTCGTCAACTAACTACGCCGGGCATCCGTCGCATGACGTTGAGCCCGTAGCCTTTTATTTTACTCTTGAATGTCAAAGATGCTCTCTGACAAATCAAGATGAAGGAGCACTTTGGTGCCCTTGCCCGGCGCCGATTCGACACGCGTATAGGAGTGCGGCCCATAAAAGCGATGGATGCGCTCCGAAATATTGTGCATGGCCACACCGGCGCCGCCACCCTGGGGAGAGCTGGCGTCGGGACGGGCAGAACGCTCGTCAAACAGTCTGGCGGCGGTACCCTCATCCATGCCCACGCCATTATCGGCCACGGCAATCAAGATTGCATCCTCGCCGTCTTGGTGAACGGTCACGTCGATCCTCAGGGCGTCGTCATCGCCCATACCATGACGCACGGCGTTCTCGACAATCGGCTGGATCACGAACGCCGGCACCAGCGTATCTTCCACGTCCTCGGACACATCGAACGTCGCAAGCACGCGATCCTCGCCAAAGCGGGCCTTCTCAAAGGTAAGGTAGCGCTTGGTCTGTGCGACCTCGCGCGAGACCGGAATAAGCGATCCCGAGTTGTCGAGCGTGGCACGATAGAACGATGAGAACTCACGAAGCAGTTCGCGGGCCCGCAGCGGGTCGGTGCGCGTAAACGATGCAATGGTGTTCAGCGTGTTGAACAGGAAGTGCGGGTTAATCTGCGCCTGCAGCGCACGCACCTCGGCGCGCGCCGTGAGTTCCTTTTGCACCTCGAGCTCGTGGATGGCGAGCTGCGTGGACAAGATCTCGGCAAAGCCCGAGGCAAGCGCATACTGGGTACGGTCGACGGCGCGCGGGGTCTTGTAGCAGAACTTGAGCGTGCCGACGGTACGATCGCCCACCTTGATGGGGGCGATAATGCCGGCGGGGACTTGGTTGTGCGAGCCGTCCGAGCCCACGACATCCACCATACGGTTGAACGACTGCACGATGCCATGTTCGATAACGTAGCGTGTGGCAAGCGTGTGGATGGGAGTATCGGGCAGCAGTTTTTCCTCAAACTCGCCCGCGCAGGCAAGCACGTTGTCCTCGTCGGTGATGGCCACCGTCATGGCGCGCGTCTCGGGCAAAATGCGCCGGCACACCAAACGCGCCGACTCCTGCGTCAGACCGCCCTTAATGTCCTCGAGCATGGCCGAGGCCACCGAGAGCGTCTCCTCGGTGTACTGGGAGCGCACCGAATCGGGATTGAGCGTCAAAAAGATAAAGATGCACAGAAAGATGCACAGCAGCGCGCAGGCAATCACCGTGGCGATCGGCTCGATACCGGTCACCAAGGCAAAAATAAAGTACACCAGCACACAAATGGCGCAGGCAACGGCAATGATGCGAAAGATTGATATTGAACTATCGCGCTGGGCGCGGCGGTCGATCATTCGGCCCCCTCCAGGATACTGATCAGTTGTGCGTCACGCCAAAGCCCGTCCATGATCTTGGGCCAAAAGCTCTGGAAACGCAGGTAGCTTGCAGCGTTTTGGCGCGCATAGGCCTTTGCCTCGTCGATACCATGGCGCCAGATGCGCAGGTAGCCCTCATGCTCGCGGGTAAACACGCTGCGGACCATAGCGGTCTTGCGCACGCGGTCGTCGAGCTCGCTCGAAATCCACGGGCCCGGGTAGGGCATGAGCGATGCCGCCGTAACGGGAATGAGCTCCTTTTGATGCGCGGCGAATGTCAACTTGGCCCGTTCGTAGTACCAACGGTATACATCCTGCATAAAGCGCGGTGAGCGCTTTTCGGACTCCGGAGGCAGATGGCGCACGGTCCACTCGTTATCGAACCACACGTCGTAGCCAAACATGCGCATGTTAAAGAGGTAATCCAAGTCCTCGCCGCGGGTGATAAACGGGTCAAAGGCCACACGCGTAAAGGCGCGGGCGTGCAGGGCCATCAGGCCGCCGCACACGTAGTTGGAGCGCGAGATGCGGGTGCCCGAAAGCGCCTTTTTCATCCAACGGTTGAACTCGATGCGCTTGGTCCACCAACGATGGCAGATGCCCGCCTTGTCCGTGGGAGCCAGCGGCGAGCCGTCGCGATCGTAGAAATAGCCGCTCTTGACCAAGATCGGCAAGCCCTGACGCGTCTGCTGCCCCAACGCATAGGTCGCGCGCTTCATAAAGTCGGCGTCGATGACAGTCTCATCGTCATCCAAGAAGATAACCGCGTCATGCCCCAGCACAGCGGCGCAGGCTAGCCCCATATTGCGGATGGCACCGTAGCCTCGCAGGCTCACGCACTCGCCCGAACCCTTGGGCGCGATCTGAGCAACCCGGTCTGCGATGCGCGAGGCCTGGGTGTTGGTGACAACGGTGACCTTGAGCGTGGGATGCGCGTCGACAATCTCGTGCACGCGCAGCGACACATCGGCTGTGGCAGAAACGGGACAGACCACCAAAAGGATGATGCGCGGGATGTCACGTACCTGCTCAAGCGAGGCCAGGCAGCGGTCGAGTTCGGGATTGTCGGCGTTGAGTCGCGTCGAATGGTCATAGGTGCCAGGGGCGTTTGCGCAAGCGTCATCGCCCGCCCAATACGTTGGAATCACGACTGTGGCGTTCATGCCTTACCCTCCCTGCAACACAAAAACGGGACGCCGCCAAACACAGGCGACGCCCCGCGACCTAGCTGATTCCATCATACCCACTTGGGCAAATCATTGCTCGCAAGTCGCAATGTTTATTGCGGATAACCCCAAAAGAGTACCGTGGACAGGCACAATAGCCGCTCGCTCCTATGCGGCATGCTCTGCTGCCCGAGTCATGCGGGACAGGCGAACCAGCAGCATAAAGCCAACGATCAGCAGCACGCCAATAGAAAGGACGCCCAGCGACGGGTTGCCGGTCAGCGAGGTAACGACCGACACTAGGAAGGTACCCATGACGCTTGCATAACGACCAAAGATGTCAAAGAAGCCGTAGTACTCGTTGGACTTTTCCTTGGGGATAATGCGACCAAAGTAGCTACGGCTGAGCGCCTGCACGCCGCCCTGGAACAGGCCGACCATAATGGCAAGCACCCAGAACTCAAAGGCGGTCTTTAGGAAGAACGCGGCGAACAGCACAATGCCCATGTAGGCGGCGACCGCCACCAGGATCATGTTGAGCGTGCCCACGCGTCCGGCGAGCTTGCCGTAGATGATGGCGGACGGAAAGGCCACGAACTGCGTAACGAGCAGCGCCAGTACCAGCTGGGTCGAATCGATGCCCAAAGCCGAGCCGTAGCTGGTAGCCATGGAAATGACCGTGTGGACGCCATCGATATAGAAGAAGAACGCAATCATGTAGACCAGCACGGTCTTGTTGTGGGCGATCTCGCGCATGGTGTGTCCGACCTCGGAGAACACACCGCCAACGATGTGGCCGATGGTGTCCTCGGGACCGCGCTCGCGACCATACTTTTGCTTATAGGTGTGAATGAGCGGCAGGGTAAAGATGAGCCACCAGGCACCAGTGATGATAAAAGACAGACGCGTTGCCAGCATGGTGGGGACGCCAAGAGCGGGGCCACCCATGATGAGCGCCAGGCAGATGACGAACGGCACGGTGGAACCGATGTAGCCCCAGGCATAACCCGAGCTGGACACGGCGTCCATGCGCTCGTCGGTGGTAACGTCGGGCAGCATGGCGTCGTAGAACGTCATAGAAGAGTTAAGGCCGATGGTGCACAGCACGTACACGGTCAAAAATGCCATGGCGGACATTGGGATAGCCTGCGCCAGGCAAAGAACCAGGCCCGTGAGGAAAAAGCCCAAGAAGAACTTGATTTTGTTGCCAGCGTAGTCGGCAAGTGCGCCCAGAATGGGCATGAGCATGGCGATGACCAGCGAGGCGATCGTCTGTGCATTGCCCCAGGCGACCACCAGGTCGGCCGAGGAAGCGCCGGTATTGATGGCGTTAAAGTAAATGGGCACCACCGAGGTATTGAGCAGCACGAGGGCCGAATTGCCCACATCATACATAACCCAGTTACGCTCGAGCTTGGTGTATTTCATGGACAGGGACCCTTCGTATTCGCCCGATATGCAGTTAGTTCATCGTACCCCAATTGTCCAGAACCGCCGGTAAGGATTCGGCAAAGGGGCACGCACGGGCCCTATTCCTCGCGGTCGAACTCCTCATCGGCATTGAGCACGCGACCGCTGTAGTTGACGTGACTGGTCACGGCATCCATGTCACCGGTCTCGATAAAACGTGCGACCGTGCACTCGTAATCGCCCAGCGCGCGATCAAAGACCTCGGGGAAACTCTCGTTCGAGACCTCGTCGGTAAAGGGATTCTTCCATGTCAGATGGCCCAGGTTACCGGTGCGCTCGGGCAACTCCGTCGTCACGCGATGAGCAAGGCCGTCGAGCAGCGAGTAATCGTGCACCAAGCCCTCAACCAGCGAGATCGCGCGCGTCTTTGCGGAGCCGGCCGGCTCAATCGCGCGGTAAAGTCGCTGCATATTGGCAACGGCAGCACCGTACTCCCCCGCCGGAATGTCAATGCCGTACACGCGTCCGGCAACATAGCTCATCAGCACGCCGGCCACGCGATTGATGCGATCAGTGGTGACGATCTCGCCCGCCGGCGGGTAATCGTCAACCGTAGCGCCATCGCGTTTAAGCTGCAGCATCAGCACATCCAGGTCGCTCTCGATCACGGCATGGACCTGACTGCTCGAATCCTCAAGCTCTGAATCGGACTCGACAATGCCAAACTGCTGCTCATAGACAAAGGGATGAGCGTTGCGGTCGAGCACGTAATGAGACAGCAGGCCCAGCGCAAAGGCACGACCCAAGCTGGCGTCGCGCGGCAGCAGATGCGACACGCCGTCGCGCAGGCACGCAAACTGACGAGACATGCGCGACCGATGCATGACCTGCGCCAGCAGCGTGCAGTCGGAAACACGCGGTGTCAGAATGTGAAAGAAAAACGGGTCGGGGCCTTGGTTGCCCAAGATAAAGGCAATGCGCTCTTCATCGGACGTGATGACGCCCTGTGGAAGACGGTCGATGCTTTCCTCGCCAAACAGATGATGGGTGATAAGCGCGGGCATAATGATCCTTTCGATTTCATTCGATGCCACCCATTATGCCCACCGCGCGCCCATGCCAAACCTGCGATGGTAAACGACGGCACGCAGACCGTCTACGCAAGCCCCAAGTGTGCTTTAACCTCGGCAGCGCGACGGCGGGACACGGGCACCGTCGAGGTTACGCGATCGAGTCTGAGCTCCATAAGACCCGTGGAACCGATCTCGACATTGTGCACGTCTTCCAAATTGACCAGATAGCTGCGATGAACGCGAATAAAGCCCTCGGAGACCAAGCGACGCTCGAGCGAAGAGATCGACTCATTGATCAGGTACGTTCCCTCGGCGCAGATGGCGTTGCAAAAATCGGCGCGCGCCTCAAAGTAGCAGACGTCTGCGGCGGGAATGAACACCTTTTTGCCCCCGCGGTCCACCGTCAGACGCAAAGGCTGGCGCGGAGCGTGGGCAACACGACGGGCACCCAAGGCTGCCTCGATCTTGTCGAGTGCCTTTGACAGGCGTGCGTCCTCGACCGGCTTGACGACATAGTCGACCGCATCGAGGTTATACGCATCGGCGGCAAATTCGGCAAACGCCGTCACAAACACAACCACCGGCGGCGTCTTTAGGTTCTGCAGCGTCTCGGCAAGCTCAATTCCCGAGCGACCGGGCATGGTAATGTCTAAAAACAACACGTCGGGCTTGTTCGACAGAATCGACTCCACGGCTTCGGTGACATTGCCCGCCTCGGCAATCTGACCCACACGCGTATCCTTTTCCAACAGATAGCGTAGCTCAGCCCTAATGGGAGGCTCGTCATCAACCACCAAGATGTTCCAGCCTTCGGACATATGTGCTTCCCCTCTTTTTCTCTCAATCCAACCGCGTGCTACGCCGTCAACGGCGCAGGCTCATGCGGCTCGCCGTTCAGCTCGACGATGACCTGCGTTCCCACGCCCTCCTGGGACTTCACGCGCATGCCGGAATCTTCTCCGTAAAAGAAATGGATGCGCTGAAGCACGTTGAAGAGCGCCAGGCCGCAACCTCGCTTGACGGAGCCGTCGGCGGTAATGCTCTCGGGCTCCTCCAGGCGATGTTGCTCAAACAGATGCGCGCAGACCTCTTCGCTCATACCGATGCCATCGTCCTCGACGATGATCTCCAAACCGTCATCGGTCTCGAAAGCCCTAACATGAATAGAAAGCGGCTCGGTCTCGCGCTGCGCGTGCTTGATGCAGTTTTCGAGCAACGGCTGCAAGATAAACGGCGGCACCATGCAATCGCGCACCTCAAAGTCGATATCGACCGAGACGCGCAGACGGCCGTCGCCATAACGAGCCTGCATAAGATTGATATAGCGAGTGCCCTGTTCCACCTCGTGCTCGAGCGTTGTGAGGGTATCGGAATCAGAAAGCGTCTGACGGTAGTAGTTGGAGAAGTCGATCAGCAGCGACCTGGCCTTGTCCGGCTCGGTACGCACGAGCGACACGATGGTGCTGATGGTGTTAAACAGAAAATGAGGATCGACCTGCGATTGCAAGGCGCGCAGCTCCACGCGGGCCGTAAGCTCGTCCTGGCGCTCGAGCTCAAAGCTCGCAAGCTGCGTGGAAATGAGGTCGGCAAAGCCCGAGGCAAGCGCCGTCTGGCGCATATCGATGCTGCTCAGACGGGGATAATACAGCTCGAGCGTGCCCACGCAATGCCCGCGCACGGTAAGCGGTGCGACAATACCGGCGCGCAGGCGCGGAAAGTAGCCACCTGTCTCGGTCGAGGCATCGCGCGAGAACACGCTTTGCTCACCGCTGTTGATCACGTTGAGCGTAGTCCGCAGCACCACCGGGGTGCCCGCGGGGCATTTTGCCGAGTCCTCGCCCCAGCTTGCCAACACCTGCTTGCCGTCGGTAAAGCAGATGGCAGAGGCGATAGTTTCGGACAGGATGATCTTAGAGGCGCCTAGGGCAGCTTCGGGCGTAAGGCCGCGCGACGTGTAGGCGAATATTTTTGAAGCGATGGCGAGCGTGCGGTCGGTTGCGCTCGATGTGAGGTCGTCGGGAACGACAAAGACGTACGAGAAGAAGAAGCACAGCATGACCAAGCCGGCAATGACGACAACGGCCGGAACGGGATTGGGATTATCGGTTAGATCCCAGATGAGCAGCAGGATAAGCAGCGGAACGACAATACCGAGCAAGATGGCTTGAACCACATGCTGAGCGGTACGAAAGACCTTGGTAGAGTTGTAGCTCTTGCCCAGAATCAGCCTATTGAGATCCACCGTCATCTCCTTCTTACCGACGCACCCCATAGCAATAAAGAGGGCCGCAAGCGACCCTCTCCATTGCATTATGCAATCAAATACTGTGTTTTACATCAAGCCATCGATGAACGGTAGCTTAGGCGCTGTACTTGTTTGCCTCGCCGAAGGTGCCGCCCTCGACAATCCAGCCGTCCTTCATGATGACGTCCATGTTGTCGGTGTTGAGCACGTGGATGTCGGCGGCGACGTCACCGTTGACGACCAGCAGGTCGGCGCACTTGCCGGCCTCGATGGAACCGGTCTCGTCCTCGATGTGGCACATCTTGGCACCGTTGAGGGTGGCGCAGGTGATGGTCTCGACCGGAGTGAAGCCGATCTTGTCGACGAACTCGTACATCTCCTCGATGGAGCAAGTGCCGTACGGGGTGACGAAGGAGAAGGAGTCGGAGCCGATCGTCATGACGACGCCGCGCTTCTTGGCCTCGCGCAGGCAGTCGTAGTTGCGCTGCAGCTCCTTCTCGACCAGAGTGCCCTCGTACTTGTCGTGCAGCTCGGGAACGTAGACGGGCGGATAGGTGGCGTACCAGGTGGGCAGGAAGGCGATCGTCGGAGTGAAGAAGGTGCCCTGCTCGGCCATGAGGTCCATGGTGCGCTCATCGATATCGAAGCCGTGAATCAGCTGCTCGCAGCCAAAGCGAACGGAATCGTAGGCAGCGGCGTGGTTGTTGTAGCAGTGGCTCCACACGGGGATGCCGACCATCTTTGCCTCTTCGACCACGGCCTGAATCTCCTCGGAGCAGTAGTGCTGGTCGCGGCCGGAGTCCCAGCGCCAGATGCCGCCACCGGTAGCCCAGATCTTGATGGCATCGGGATTCTCGCGCAGGCGACGGCGGACGGCCTTGCGCAGATCCCAAGGACCGTCGACCTGATCGCCCCAGGGGTGCGATTCCTTGTTGAGCTCCTGGCTGCAGTGGTGGGAGTCGCCGTGGCCGGCAACGCGGCAGAAGCCAAGGCCGGTGGCCAGAACGCGCGGGCCCTTGAAGACGCCCTTGTCGATGCAGTCACGGATCTGGATACCAAAGCGGCCGATCTCGCAGACGGTGGTGAGGCCGTGGGTGAGGCAGTCGTAGGCCTGCTTGACGGCGACGGCCTGCTTCTCGAGGAGCGGCTGCATGACCCAGTCGGTGTCATCGTCGGTCAAGTTGCCCGAGAAGTGCAGGTGGGTGTCGATCAGGCCGGGAAGGACGGTCTTTCCGGCGGCGTCGATGACCTCAACGCCCTCGGGAAGGTCCTGCATGGCGCCGGCGTACTCGATCTTGCCGTTGTCGTCGACGAGAACGAGGGAGTTCTCGACCGGCTCGGCACCGGTACCGTCGATGAGCTTGCCGCCAACGATTGCATACTTAGTGGACATGGTTCCTCCTTATGGATCCATATAGTGGGCGAGGCCGCGTTGGGTTAAGGCCTCACAAAGCTACCCAAGTGGTGCCGGGTTCGGTGCGCGGAAGAGAGGGTCCCGCGCACCTGATCCGCCCCGGCTCGGCGTTACTTTTTGCGGGAATTGGTGAAGGCCATGAGAGCCAGGCCGACGGCCAGCCAGCCGATCACGATGCTCCACTCCACCATGTTGAGGGAGGCGGGAGAGAACGGAATCACGAGCAGGCCGATGATGATGGCGCAGGCAGCGATAGCGAGGCCGATGCCAAACTTGCCGCCGGGCACCTCGTAGGGACGAGGCAGGTCGGGCTCGGTGAAGCGCATGCGCAGGCAAGCGAGGGCGACCATGCCGCAGGAGAAGATGAAGGCGAGAGCCGACACGTTGGTCAGAGGGATGAGCATGTTCTTGCCCAGGAACGGACCGACGACGGTGATGGCGCCCAGAACGACGCAGGCGAGCTTGGGAGCGCCGGACTTGGGGTCGACCTCGGCGAACTGCTCGGGCAGCTGGCCCTTGCGGCCCATGGCGAGCATGATGCGGCTCGTGGCGCCGTAGAAGGAGTTCATCGGACCCATGGGTCCAAGCGTAGCGATGACGAGCATGGCCAGGTACAGGAGCATGTTGATGCCCTTGAGGCAGGCAAGCGCGGGAACCGGGCTCTTAACAAACTCGTGCCAGTCAAGGATAGTGCCGAACGAGTAAATGCAGACCATGTAGAAGCCGCCGGCGGCCAGCAGGGCCAGGGAGATGATCTTGCCGAACTTGTTCCAGTTAAGGCCCTCGGCTGCTTCCTCAGCCTGCTGAGGAATGGTGTCGAAGCCGGCGTAGAAGAACGGGGTCAGAACCAGGACCGACACGATGCCGGCAAACAGGCTGGTGCTCTCGGTAGCGGCCTTGCCGCCGCCAGCGCCGGTGACCTGGGAGAACACGGGCATGGCGTTGTCCGGCGAGCCGGTGAACAGCGAGACGCCCATGGCGAGCAGCATGCCGCAGAGCAGAGCCTTGGTCAGGAAGGCCTGGAGCTTGGCAGCCGAGCTGGCACCGCGGAAGTTAAGGAAGATGACGTAGACTGCAAAGCCGAGCGCGATCAGCGTCGGGAACAGGTAAACGTCGGCCCCCAGGATGGTGTAGAGCTTGATGGCGCGCAGCCACTCAAGGCCGGGCAGGCTGCCGAACATCTCGGACACGAGGGTCGAAATGGCGATGGCCTCCCACGGGCACAGGATGCCGTTGCCCAGGGCCAAAAGCCATCCGGTGATGTAGCTCAGCGTACGGCCAAAGCTACGATCGACATACTCGACGATGCCACCCGAAATGGGGATAGCAGCCGTGAGCTCACCGAAAACAGCTCCGACGGGCACGAGGAAGATTGCACCCAAGAGGAATGCGATCATAGCGGGAACGGGACCGCCGCCCACGACCATCCAGTCGCCGACCTGCAGAACCCAACCGGTACCGATGATGGCACCGAAGCCGATGGTGAAGAAGTTCCAGAGCGAGAGCGTTTTCTTCATGCCGCCGTTATCCTCGACTGCAACTTCTGCGTTCTTGTCCGCCATTGTTCCCCTCCTTTCCTGTTTGACGCCCTTGGCGTCACCCCTTGCGCGGTCCGTTTTGCCGCGCGCTTTTATTCCATGGCTTTAAGATACGGCCTTGGCGCAGCAGCGCCGCTCGCAGCTCGACCGAAGGCAGAATTGCAAAACGAGCGGCACCGTTTTTGGGACGAACGGCGGGAGACGTCATTCGTCTTGGACGCTTTCATCTTGTCTGCTTTTGAATACCTGTTGCCGTGACGCTTGGCGCGCGGCGCGGCAACGTTCATACCATTTGTCAGGCTTTTGGCGCACATACCCATGTGTCGTGCATCTTTTTATGTAGGATAGACAAGTTACACATGAGGCAAGGTGATTCGAATGGCATACGGATACAATGACGGCGACCAACGGCCACAAAGCGTGCGCCTTGCCGGCCGCACCACGCCAACGCCCAGAAGCACCTCCGACAACGACAGCCCGCAGCGCCCCCAAGAGCAGCCCGGGGCTTCTTCGCGGCAACAAAGCCGTACCGTGCAGCAGTCAGACCGCGTGAGTACGAGCACACGCCAACGCCAGACCGACACATCGCAGCCACGCCGCTACGATCGCCGTAAGACCGACTACTACGTCAAGCGCTCCTTTTCGCGACCTCAACGCGATCGCGGCAATTCCGCCCCTCACCCTGCGTCGCACGCCACAAGTCACGCGCTTCCGGCCCGCCGCCTACGCCTTGCGCTTTGCTCCATCGCCGCCTGCCTCGTCTTTGTGTTTTTGGGATCCTGTATCTCCCACGGATCAGCCGGTCTTGAGCCCACAGCCGAAGACAAGCTGCTTAAAGCTCCCGTCGCGCCCGGTTACTCCTTTGCGTTCTCGACCCCACGCTCGCAATGGCAAGCCGGCACCATGCCCCACATCTACCAAATTGACCCCGCATGGTCGGAGCTGCCCTATGCCGGTGGCACTATTCGCGAAAACGCTTGCGGTCCCACTTGCCTCACCATGGTCTATATCTTTAAGACCGGCCACACCGATAAGACGCCGGTCGATGTATGCGCACTGGCCGAAGCCGGCAACTACGCCCCCACTGGTGCCACCGAGTGGTCGTTTATGACAGGCGGTGCGTGGCAGCTAGGGCTCAACGGAACACAGCTCTATAACGATCGCGAATCGATTACCCAAGCACTTCGCTCGGGTGCGCCCGTCATCGCCGCAATGCGCCCCGGTACGTTTACCAACGTAGGCCACTACATCGTGCTCTACGGCATCGACGATGCCAACCAGATTGGCGTCTACGACCCCAACTCGGCCAGCCGCAGCGCCCGCCGCTGGGGCGTGGTGGAGGTCCTCAACGAAATCGAAGCCATGTGGGCCTACTACTAGTCATTGGGCACTCATTGGGGACAGACTTAAATGAGTGGTCGTCGGGGACAGTCTTACGGACGCCGGCCGAGAGCAGACGAAAAGGGCCATCCCGAACTGCTTGGAACTGCCAGCACGGAAAGCGCATCCTGCTTTGGGGCCCAATAGCGGGATGCGCTTTCCGTTAGCGGCCCGTTTGGGAAACTAGGGACCGCTTTTCGACAAAAATCCGGGATGCATTTTCCGATTGAGGGCCTCAAGGGAAACCGCACCCCATGTTGGACGCTCATTCTGGGATGTGCTTTCCGCAGTTGATCGATGCGGCCTTTAAGGACTGTCCCAAGCTGCCGGCAGGAAAGGAACGTCCCCAAGTGCCGGGTTTCCGCAGCCTGCAATGCTCCTCATGAACAGCCGCCTCAATAACAAAAGCCCCTGCGGCCGAAGCGGACCGCGGGGGCAACAGACCTGCAAGAGTTAACTCAAGTCCTCGCCATTTGATGCAATGACCTTTTGGTACCAGCAGAAGCTGTCCTTTCGGTAGCGATCGAACGTGCCTTTGCCCGTATCATCGGCATCAACATAAACAAAGCCATAGCGCTTCTTCATCTGCCCCGTCGAGGCCGACACCAAATCGATACAGCCCCACGGCGTGTATCCCATCAGGTCAACACCGTCCTCGACAATTGCATCGCGCAGCGCAAGAATATGCCTTCGCAGGTAATCAATATGATACGCATCGTGGACTTTGCCGTCTTCCAGCGCATCGAGTCCGCCCACACCGTTCTCGGCGATAAAGAGCGGAAGATGGTAACGATCGTGGTAGCCGGCAAGCGTCACGCGCAAACCCAGCGCATCGATCTGCCACTTCCACGCAGTCTCTTTATCCTTGAGGTACGGATTGCGCAACGTCGGGAACACGTTGCCCTCCGCCTTCTCGGCAATCACCTGATCATCGGCGCACACCAAGCGCGAGCAATAGTACGAGAACGAGATGAAGTCGACCGTATGCTCTGCCAGATACTCCGTATCGCCCGGCTCAAAGGGCACGTGAACACCCTCTTTCTCGAGTGCACGCAGCTTCCAAGCAGGATAGGCGCCCGCAGCCATCACGTCTGTGTAGAAGTAGCGGCCGCGGTCCTCCTCATACGCAAGCCATACGTCCTCGGGCGCACAACGGTACGGATAGGTCGCACCGGCAGCGACCATGCAACCCACCTTGTTTGCGGGATCGATCTTGTGCAGAATCTCGACAGCGCGAGCGCTCGCCATAAACATATGGTGCGAGAACGCCGCGGTCACGGCTGCACGGTCACGCTCATCCTCGAGCGTGACACCCGCGTTGAGATAGGACAGCGCCACGCTGTTGATCTCGTTGAACGTAAGCCAATAACGCACGAGGCCCTGGTACGCGCGTCCGACGGTCTCGACGTAGTGCGCATACCGCTCGATCATCTCTCGGCTTTGCCAGCCACCATAGCGCTCGACCAGAGCCAACGGATAGTCGTAGTGCGACAGCGTCACAAGCGGCTCGATTCCATGCTCGCGCAGCGCCTCGAATACCTGACGGTAAAACTCCAAGCCCTCGCCGTTGGGCTCGGTCTCCATCCCTGTGGGAAAAATACGGCTCCAGCAAATTGAAAGACGCAGGCACTTAAAGCCCATCTCGGCAAAGAGCTCGACATCCTCGTGCCAATGATGGAAGAAGTCGTTGCCCCAGCGGCATGGATACAGCCTGTCCGGATCGTCCACGGGCTTTTGCCTGCCAAACATTACATCCCAGCGGTCGGAACCCTGTGGGATCAGGTCGGAGTGCGACATGCCGCGGCCGCCCTCGTTCCAGCCCCCTTCGGCCTGGTTGGCGGCGAGGGCACCACCCCACAAAAAGCCCTCGGGCATACCGGCGGCAGACGTTCTGTCAAAGTAACTCATGCTACTCAGCATCCTCGGCAGAAGCTGCCGCGGCGTTCTCCTGCTCCTGAGCCAGGAGCTGGTTATCGTACACCTTAAAGAACGGGTACCAGACCACAGCCATGACCACGATCAAAACGATCGTAAACACCCAGATGCGCGGGTCGAGGCACTGGACAAAGCCCTGAACGAAGATGGGGAACGTGCCGCTCACCAAGATGTAGAAGTTAGAGACAAGACCCAGTGAGACCGCACCCCAATACAGCAGGGCCGAGATCATGCCGCCTAGCACAAACGGAATCATGAGGATCGGGTTGAAGATGATGGGCGCGCCGAAGATCGCGGGCTCGGAGATACGGAAGAAGCTCGGCACGATCGATGCCCTGCCAAATGCCTTGAGCTGCTGCGACTTTGCCCTAAACGCGCAGAGCGCCACAAAAGAGAACGTATTACCCGTGCCGCCGATGAGGTTGATGGCCAACGACATGAGCGCCGGGTGGAACTCAAGCGGCTGCCCGGCAGCATAGAGCGAGGCGTTGGCGGCAAAGGCGGCAAGCGTGACCG
Organism: Collinsella sp.; assembly: GCA_019419555.1. Taxonomy (GTDB): domain Bacteria; phylum Actinomycetota; class Coriobacteriia; order Coriobacteriales; family Coriobacteriaceae; genus Collinsella. Next base: position 14,053 of record DXZR01000007.1, on the reverse strand, counting down.
GGGCGGTGATGGGCATTACGATCATGTTGCCGTGGACGCCAAAGCACCAAAACAGCAGCGTCATGAAGCAGATAAGCAGTGCGCCGGGCACAGAGTCAACTGCGACGGAAAGCGGGGCAGCGAGCAGCTTCTCGATAACCGAGGGGATGGACAGCGCGGGATCGATCATCTGGATCAGCAGGTTGCCGCCAAAGAAGATGAGGATGTTGGCGAGCATAGGTACGATGGCGCCAAAGGTTTCGGACAAAAACGGCGGCACGCCATCGGGCATCTTGATGGTGATGCCCTTGGTCTGGCAGAAGCGCGTGACCTCGACGGAGACCAAGGCAACGATGATGGCGGTAAACAGGCCCTGCGCACCCAGATAGGTGCAGGGGACCGCCTGGAGCACGGACTCGTCAGCAAGCTGGTAGTAGGACGACGGCGCCGCGGCGATCAGGAACATCACCAGCGAGGTCATGCCGGCGTTAAGCTTGGGCATCTTGTAGGTGCCCGCCAGGTTATAGGCGATTGCGAACGTCACGATCACCGACAGTATGCCCATCGTCATATTGAAGGGGATGAGCAGCGTGAGCTTATTGGCCGTCGCAAAATCGAGCCAAGGGCCAAAGACGGACCAGAACCCGCCCTGCGCCACCAGGTCGGCCGTGACCGGCGGGTTGGCGAGGATCATAAAGACGGCAGATACCAAGATGAAGCTGATCGCGCTCATAAAGCCCTTTTGCATGGAGGCAAAGTGGCGCTCGGTGCCGCAGAAATTGGCGATAGGGGTCAGTTTTTCCTGAAGCAGGGTCATGAACTTCTCCATGGTCGCCTCCTAACCCAACAGCGACTGGGCGAGTGCCAGCACGTTGGCGGCGTTGCCCATGCCGTAGTCCTGTGCGGGGATGACCGCGGTCGGCTTACCGCTCCCCTGCTTGACGGTGTTGAGCTGGTAGGACACCTGCGGCCCCAAGAGCAGCACGTCATAATTGGCGCACGTCTCCTGATACTCGCCGATACCCACCGCATCGATATCGAGCTCGATGCCGTTTTGCTCCGCATATTTCTCGAGTTTCTTCATCAGAATGCTTGTAGACAGACCAGCTGCGCAAACAAGAAGGATCTTCATAAGGGATTCCCTTCGCATTGATTGGTTGAATAGTCACCGCACGCCGCTAGGCGTTCTTGGTTGCAGTGCACTCATACAGGCAGATCAGCTCCTGCACGAGCTCCTGAGCAAGCATGGAGCACATGAGGTGGTCCTGAGCATGGACCAGCAACACATCCACCGACAGATGCTCGCCCGCTGCCTCAGTCGAAAGCAGCTGCGTTTGGATGTGGTGAGCCTTGATTCCCGCATCCTTTGACTGCTTCATGAGTTTGGCGGCGGCGTCAAAATCCCCCGCTTTTGCCTTTTCAAGGGCTTCGAAGGCAAGGCTGCGTGCCTCTCCCGCTGCAGCGACCAGCTGAAACGAAACCATCTCGGTTCCCTGATCGTCCATAACGGTCTCCTCTCCCGTGATGTTTGGTTTGTACTTGAATATTCGAAACGCCTATCTCCCGCCCGCAATCCTCGAGGTTTATTGCAGGTAGACAGACAGGGTTATCGACAAAAGAAGTCTTAAGCCGTATGCGCTTGCACAAGCGCCATCAGCTCATGCCAGGACCGGCGCTCGCGTAGGCGCTCGACCCCCTGGCGGTCCATAAAGATCTCGGCGAGCAGTGAGCTCAAGATCCGCGCCTCATCGCCGCCCGACCGGGCATACGACACCATAAAGACGATATCGACCTCATGGCCGTATTCGTCCCAAAGAATGGGATGTTCGAGCAGGCCCACGGTAACAAAGGCCTCGGCGCTCAAGGGATGCATCCCATGGGGCATGGCTACCCCATTGCCAAACGAGGTGGCACTCGCGCTCTCGCGCTCGGCGACCTCTTGGGCAAACTGGGCATCGACACGGCCGCTCTCGACGGCGCGCTCGGAGAGATATCGGAGAACGGCCTGCTTCGACGACGCCTCAACGCGGTTGAAGAACAGGGCACGGCTAAAGAAAGAGCTTACGGAGTCCGATTGCGCAGTGTCGTCGCTCAGCACCTTGCGGATAGCGTTGACATCGCTCGTCTCCAAGAAGAAATCGGCCTCGCGGACGGGCACGGGCAACTTGACGTTGAGCGGCACCGTTGTGAACACGTAGTCGATGTGCGAAAAATCGAACGTCCCCACGCGGGCGACATCGCATGTCTCAATCGAATCGATATACATGCCAAACTGCTTGCGGTACTGGTGCTCGAGCATACGGGCGCTTCCCGCTCCCGAGGCGCACACGATCAGGATGCGCTTGCGACGCGGCTGGTCGGCTTGCTGCTCGAGGGCCAGGGCAAATGCCATGGCGATGTAGCCGAGCTCTTCATCAGAGGGCTGGCTGCCAAAATGACGCTCGAGTACCTGCGAGGTGCCAGCTGCCATCGAATAGGCCAACGGAAACCTCGTCTTGATATCGGACAGCATGGGGTTATCCATATGCATGTGATATTCAAGGCGATAGCCCAGAGGGCCGATATGCCGAGCAAGGTTCATGCGAAGTTCAAGATCGCCGCTAAAGTCAAACCTAAACTCATCGTTGACCGCACGTACCATCTCGGAAGCAATCTCCCACATCTCGTCCGAGATAACGGCAGAGCCCTTCTCGGGCACGCCCGTGCCCCTGCCGAGCAAATGGATTGCGATAAAGGCAACCTCTTCTCGGGGCATGCTCACGCCCAGGGCATCCTTGATGTTTGCGGCAATCTGGAAAGCCGCGGCGTATTCGCGCGTTCCCTCCAGTTTTTGAACGTCCGATTCTGCAGCTGGGACATAGCAGCCCTGCTCGATGCGGCCAAGAGCAATGTAAAGATGCATGATGAGATTGCGGGATGCCAGCGAGCTCACCGTGACGGGCGAGGCCGTCAGAGCATCGTCCACACATGCGGCGATGGCCCGCAGGCGCTCGGCGAGCTTTGCATCGTCGGTGTCGGGCAACACGGGCCTCACCAGCGAGGCCAGGCACAGGCGCCGCTGCGACTCCCCGCCCGCAACGCGGATTCCGTAGCGTGGGCGCTTTTCGAGCGTTAAGTCAAATTGGGCGAGTTTCTGCTCTACCAGACGCATGTCATTGGACAGAGTTCGCGCCGAAACGTAGAGTAAATCCGCATACTCCTCAATCGTCACCCACTGGGACCGCATGAGGAGGTCGTTAAGAAGGAAGGACACACGGCCGTCGCGCGTATCAGGAATGCCCGGATGGGCCAGAGCCGCACCGTCTAGCAAGCGAGCAAGCTCATCTGCACGTGCAACATCGATACGATACTGCCCCTTGCTGCCAACGATGCGTGCAACCCCTGCAAGGCTGTCGTTTGCGCGATGGATATAGTTTCTCACGGCGCGCTCGCTTACCTCGAGACGCTTGGCAAGTACCGCGACAGCGACAGGCTGAGCGTCCTCGATCATATTTACAAGCTGCTTGACGCGAGCATCCATGTCCTCCTCCTTTCCCTGCGTCTAGTCTAACGCGGTAAAGAATGACACTCCACGTCGCGCTCGTTCCGCCAACTCGGAACAGGTTGCGGGGAGTCCAGCTGAGCTATGGAGAGCCTGGGGAGAGGGCCCGAAGGCAATGCGTCAGTGTGGGATGCGCCTTCCCAGCCATTGGGCAGTCATTGGGGACAGACTTAAATGAGTAGTCGTTGGGGACGTTCTTGTTTGACTAGTCGTTTAAGAACGTCCCCAATGACTATTAAGGACTGTCCCAAGCTGCCGGCAGGAAAGGACCGTCCCCAAGTGCCGGGTTTGTCCCCAATGACTAGGTGAATAGCAAAAGCCCCGCAGTCGGAGCGGACTGCGGGGCTCGTGAAGAGAGGCTAGTCTGTGGGCGCTTTGCCTGGCGCCCACGAGAGAGGCAACGGAGTAGGGACTACTCGTGGATGCGGGTACCGGAGAGGCCGGCCATGGTCTCGGCGGCCTTGTCCAGGGCGCCGATGATGCAGGTGCGGCCCTTGCGGGAACGGGCGAACTTGATGGCGGCGCGGACCTTGGGCTCCATGGAACCCTTGCCGAACTGGCCCTCGTCGGCCAGGCGCTCGGCCTCGTCGGCGGTGAGGTCCTCGAGCTCCTCCTGGTTGGGCTTGCCAAAGTTGATGGCGACATGCTCGACGGCGGTCAGCAGGAACAGGACGTCGGCGTCGCAGTCCTCGGCCAGCAGCTCGCCGCCCAGGTCCTTGTCGATAACGGCGGGAACGCCCTTGTAGCAACCCTTGTTCTCGTAGTCGCGGACGACGGGGATGCCGCCGCCACCGCAGGCGATGACGATGAACTCGTTGTCGAGCAGGTTGAGGATGGAGTCAGCCTCGACGATCTTCTTGGGATCGGGGGAGGCGACGACGCGACGCCAGCCGCGGCCGGAATCCTCGACGAAGACCTTGGAGGGATCCTCGGCCATGAACTCCTTGGCCTGCTCCTCGGTGTAGAAGGGACCGATCGGCTTGGTCGGGTTCTTGAACGCGGGATCGTCCGGGTCGCACTCGATCTGGGTGACGACGGTGGCGGCGTGCCAACGCTTATAGCGCTTGTGCATCTCGCGGCCGATGCCCTGCTGCAGGTGATAGCCAATGTAGCCCTGGGACATGGCGCCGCACTCGGGCAGCGGCATCTCGGGGGTGCCGATGGCGTCGTGGGCAGCGGCGAAGGCGTTCTGGATCATGCCGACCTGCGGGCCGTTGCCGTGGGTGATGATGATCTCGTTGCCCTGCTCGATAAGACCAAGGAGAGCGTGGGCGGTGTTGCTCACGGCCTGGATCTGCTCGACGGGGTTGTTGCCGAGGGCGTTGCCGCCGAGGGCGACGACGATGCGGTCGGGCTTACCGTACGGTTTACTCATAGTATTCGTTCACTTCCCAGCTACTAGCGAAGCGTCGCGTACATCATGGCCTTAATGGTATGCATGCGGTTCTCGGCCTCCTGGAACACACGAGACTGCGCGCTCTCAAAGACCTCGTCGGAAACCTCCATCTCGGTCACGCCGAACTTCTCGGCAATCTCGGCGCCGATGGTGGTCTGCGTATCGTGGAAGCTCGGCAGGCAGTGCATAAAGATGGCGCCGGGGTTTGCCTTGGCCATGACCTCGGGCGTTACTCGATAGGGAGAGAGAAGATCGATTCGGCTCTTCCACAGCTCCTCAGCCTGGCCCATACCGACCCAAACGTCCGTATAGATCACGTCTGCATCCTTGACGCCCTCGTCGATATCCTCAGTGAGCTGGATCGTGCAGCCATTCTGAGCGGCGATCTCCTGGCAGTGCTCAAGAAGCTCGGGATCGAAGTGCGTGGCGCCCTCGACATCGCCCTTGGGTCCGCAGGAGCAGAAGTTAATGCCGAGCTTGGCGCAGATAACCATCAGGGAGTCGCTGACGTTGCCCTGCTCCTTGCCCATATAGGTGAGCTTCATGCCGCGCGTGTCGCCAAACTCCTCACGCATGGTAAGAATGTCGGCAAGGGCCTGGGTGGGATGGTACTCGTTGGTCAGACCGTTCCAGACGGGAACGCCAGCCTTGGCGGCAAGCTCCTCGACGATCGACTGGTCGGAGCCGCGATACTCAATACCGTCATACATGCGACCGAGCACGCGGGCGGTATCCTCGATGGACTCTTTCTTGCCCATCTGCGACGAGCCGGGGTCGAGGTAGGTCACACCCATACCCAGGTCCATACCGCCGACCTCGAAGGCACAGCGCGTGCGCGTTGAGGTCTTCTCAAACAGCAGGACAATGTTCTTGCCCTCGAGAAAGCGGTGCGGATAACCGGCGCGCTTCATATCCTTGAAGTTCTTTGAGAGGTCGAGCATGTACTCGATTTCCTCGGACGTAAAGTCAAGCAGGGTAAGAACGCTTCGACCAGAAAGATTAAGAGCCATGATTTGAGTCCTTTCGGTTGTTGGAACACACAAGGAGGGATGGGCGGCGCAGACGCACACGCGCCGCCCAGATACGCTAACGCTGACTAGATTTCCTCACGCCAGAACGGCATGGTCATGCAGCGCGGGCCGCCGCGACCGCGAGAAAGCTCCTCGGAGGGGGCGACGAGCAGCTCGACGCCGGCCTTGTAAAGAGCATCGTTGGTGACAACGTTGCGCTCATACACGCAGACCTTGCCCGGTGCGACCGCAAGAGTGTTGGAACCATCGTTCCACTGCTCACGGGAAGCCTCGATCGGATCGCCACCACCGCACTCAATCATGGTGATGTGGTCCATACCCGTCGCAAGCTCGAGAATATGCTGCAGGGTGCCCTCGAGCTCCTCGATATGCACCTCCCCCTCCGAATCGCCCTTGGTCAGGCGGTAGGCACGAAGCGTCTGGTAGATGCCGGGATAGACCGTGAACTTATCGCGATCGACCTGCGTGCAAACGGTGTCGAGATGCATGTAGGCATAGCCGTGCGGAATCTTGATGGCATAGATGTTCTCGATTTCGGCCTCATCAGAACCCCAGAACATATTCTTGGCGAGCTCATCGATGGCCGCAGTCTGGGTACGCTCGGAAATACCGATGGCGAGCGTCTTGGCGTTGATGTTGAGAATATCGCCGCCCTCGATATGCCACTCGCTATTGTGGTCGTACCAGATGGGGCTACCGGCGTAATCGGGATGGTTGCGGAGCACCGTTTCGTAGAAGATTACCTCGCGATTGCGCTGATTCCAGTACATGCGATTCATGGTAGCGCCCTTGCCCACGACAGCCAGGGGATCACGGGAGAAATACGAGGCGGGCATGGGGAAGAGGACCATGTCGTCGCCCTTCAGCTCATCGCCGTCCAAGCTGGCAAGAGAGCCGCCGACATGCGGGATCTCGAGGTCGCGCACATACAGTCCGCCCATAGCCGTGAGGACAAACTCCTTGTTGTCCTTGATGGAATCGAGCTTCTCGACAACGGCCTGGCGAAGGGCCGCGTTGGAGATGCCGGACTCCCCCATGAACTTCGTCATGAACTCTGCGCGAGTGCCCTCGACTTTGTCAAACGTCTCAGCGAGCAGCTCTTCCATATAGACGACCTCGGCGCCAGCGCCGCGAAGAAGGTCGGTAAACTGATCGTGCTCCTTCTGGGCATAGTCCAGATAGAACGCGTCGTGAATCCAAACGCGGTCGAAATCCTCCGCCTTCATGTTTACAAGATCCATACCGGGGCGATGGACGCACACCTTCTTGAGGGCGCCAATCTCGCTATGAACGTTCAGTCCTTTGCTCATCTCTATCCTTCTTTCTTACAACTGTATGTAGGGTTTTACTTTTACGGCAAGGGGATAAGACCCGAAACCGCAGTGAATGCCATGCAGATAACGCTTACGACCAGGAAGAATTTCCAAGCGACCTTCCACCACTGGCCAAGCGGAATCTTGCAGACGCCAAGACCGGCAACGAGCATCGCGCTTGTTGGCGAAATGAGAGACATGGCCGCGCTGCCCATGGAAAGACCAGTAACTGCAGCCTCGGGGCTTAAGCCCATCAGCTCAACAAGCGGGCCGAAAATGGGAATCGTAAGAGCAGCGATGCCCGAGGAGCTCGGAACGAGGATCGACAGAAGGTTATCCACAACATAGAGGATGCTCGTAAAGATAACTGCCGGAACTCCAGAGAGAGCCGTGGCGAGCGTGTTGAGAATCGTATCGATGATGAGGCCGTCATTGGCGATTACGAGGATTCCGCGGGCGAGGCCAACAACGATGGCAGAGAACGCGAAGTCTGCAATTCCCTTAACGAACTCGCCAGCGATCTCCTTCTCATTCATCCCGGAAACAACACCCGAAAGAAGAGCCATGGCCAAGAAAATCGCAGAGATCTCGTTCATGTACCAGCCCTGGGTTACCAGACCCCAAATGATAGCGCCAAGTCCAAGCACGAAAATAACCATGACGGCTTTTTGCCTAGCGGTGAACTCGCTATCGAGGAGATTCTCGTCCGCGCCAAACTCTTTGCGCTTCTCGATATCATCGTGGAAAGCTGGGGATGCCTCGGGATTCTTCTTAACCTTGAGGGCATACATCACAACCCATGCGATGGCAACTGCAGTGAGCACGACAAGGGCGATAGTACGCAACCAAAGCTGGGGGTTGCCCTGGATACCGAGGATGCCCTGGGAAATCAGGACGTTGAACGGGTTAACGGTAGATGCGATGTATCCGATACGGGCACCCACAAACACCGTCATGAACGCTGTAATTGAGTCGAAGCCCATGGCCATCATGATCGGCATAAGAATCGCAAAGAACGGAAGCGTCTCCTCTGCCATACCAAAGGTGCTGCCGCCCAAGGCAAAAAGCACCATTAGGATCGGAATGATGAGGACGTCCTTGCTCTTGAACTTCTTCACCACTCGGGCGACGCCGCTCGTGATGGCTCCGGTCGCCGTGATGACCTGGAAGGAACCTCCCACGATCATAATGAATGCAACGACCTCGACCGCTTGCTGGATGCCGATCGCAGGGGCCTCAAGTACTTCGAAGATGCCTTGGCGAAGATCGACCTCGTTGCCGTCCTCGTCCGTATAGACCTTATCGACAGGCTCATAGGTGCCCGAGACCGTTACCTCGCGACCGTTAACCTCCTGGCGCTCAAACGAACCCGAAGGTACGACCCAGGTCAGAACGGCAAATACGGCCATCAAGACGAGAATGATGGTGTACACGTGCGGGACTCGAAGAGTGCGCTTCTTTTCTGTCTCTGCCATCTCTCCTCCTTAATTCAGGGGTTTTTCGTTGCCGGCAAAGCCATTGTGTCATCGCGCAAAACACCCTTCCGCCCCAGCGCCCGCCAACGAAGCGCATCAACCCGTAAACGGATTACAGATTGATGTAATTTGTCAATTATCTTTCCAAGTTGATGGTTAGCGTCAATTACTAAACCGGTTCGTGCCATTCGCCTGTGACAAATATGATGTAAATTGAAACAAACTCGTAATGTGCCACTATGGAAGCAATAAATACTCACCGCCAAAGCGAGGTCACATGTCCGCATTGCATGTTCAAAACGAAATAGGAAAGCTAAAAAAGGTCCTCCTGCACTGTCCCGGCCCCGAAACGTGCAACTACCCCGACGGGCAGTTCAATCAAGTCTTTACGCTGCGCCCTTCTAGCAACTCGTTTGATCTTGAAAAGGCTCTTAGGGAGCATCATGCTTACTCGGCAATGCTCGAGCACGAAGGGGTAGAGATTCTCTATCTTGAAAACCTTCTTGCCGAAGCCCTTGATGCGACAGAGCGGGCGCGTCACTCTTTTATCGATAGCTACATTTCAGAATGCGGCGCGCGAGGCATTGAGCTCGAATCTGCCATTCGCGTGTATCTCGAGCGCATCGAAGGCTCCCGTGCCCTGGCTCAAGCAGCGGTCAATGGCATCCGCTACTCCCAGGTCTTCGATACGGATAAGGAGGTATTCAGCCTCGCAAAACTGACGGGAGATGCATACTCGCCCGACGACCTTCTCGTAAGCCCCCTTAACACCATGTGGTTCACCCGCGATCCGGCAAGCGTCATCGGCGAAGGTGTCACGCTCAACCATATGTACTGGCCAGAGCGCAACCGAGAGGTTATCGCCTACAAAACGATTTTTACCTATCACCCAGATTTCCGCGAGACTCCTCAGTTCTTCAAGCATGAATCGACTTTCCACATTGAAGGCGGCGACCTGCACAACCTCAACAGCGAAAATGTAGCCGTTGGCATCTCTCAACGAACCGAGCCAGCAGCTATAGACACCCTAGCGAATAACTTGCTCTGGGACGAGAACTCGACTATTGAGTCCGTATGGGCCATTGAGGTTCCCTACGATGATCTCTGCATTCATCTCGACACATATTTCACTCGCGTTAGCCACGAGACATTCCTCGTTGCCCACGAGCTTCTCGACCAAGCGCGGGTCTACCGCATCACACGGGGCAGATTGGAAGGGACAACCCGGGCACGCCATGTCGAAGGCGGACTGAAAGAAGCGTTGCGATTAGCCCTAGGTTCAAGTTCGTTGCAATTTATCCTTTGCGGTGGCTCAAATCCCGGTGCAGCAGAGGTCGAAAGGTCCAACAATGCCACAAGCACCCTTTGTTTGGAGCCCGGCAAGGTCTGCGTATACGAAGAAAACGCCGAAACCAACAAAGCGCTGGAGCAGGCCGGTATTGACCTTATTCCCATCTCTATCTTTGAGCTGACAAACGGCTTTGGCGGCCCCAACTGCCTCTGCCTCCCCCTCGTCCGCACTTCATAACATGGGAACGGGTCAAAACATAAAGGCGCTTCGCAAGCGCGACCAGCTGACACAGGAGGAATTCGCGGCACTCATCGGCGTCTCCAAAGAAACGGTATGCCGCTGGGAAAAGGACCGCTATACAATCCGCCGCTCAACGTTGCTCAAGATAGTATCGAAATTTAACCTGCAGCTCGACGACCTCACATCTGAAACCGCAGGGCTTGCCGCAAAGCTCGACCACGAGGGGCGGAAGGGGGAATCCAAAGAAGTTACTACTGATTCCCTTTGCGATGTATTTAAAATCTTGAAGAATGGAGGCAGAACGGGACTTAAACAAACCGGAATAACCGCGCTTCCCTCATCCGTATTCAAGAAACATCGCGGGTGCTTCTTTGTTCAAATGGACACGTCCGCCATGTCCAAATGCTACCCGATTGGATCCCTTCTCCTCGTGGATCCAAACCTGAAACCCTGGAACGGATGCTCCGTCCTCGCTTTGGCCGATAATTCAAGAATCGTCATACGTCGTTATAGCACCGGTACGAACACCGTGATGCTCTCATCCTACTCATATCGCACAGCGGAACCGGATATCGTGCTGGACAAACGCCGAATTAGGATTCTGGGAATCATCGTCTGGTTTCAGGCATCCCATGATCTGAGCATCTAACCAAATTTGCTCTTGTTTACCCCCTGCACACATCTCAAACAGCAAAAGCCCCGCAGTCGGAGCGGACTGCAGGGCTCATGAAGAGAGGCTAGTCTGTGGGCGCTTTGCCTGGCGCCCACGAGAGAGGCAACGGAGTAGGGACTACTCGTGGATGCGGGTACCGGAGAGGCCGGCCATGGTCTCGGCGGCCTTGTCCAGGGCGCCGATGATGCAGGTGCGGCCCTTGCGGGAACGGGCGAACTTGATGGCGGCGCGGACCTTGGGCTCCATGGAACCCTTGCCGAACTGGCCCTCGTCGGCCAGGCGCTCGGCCTCGTCGGCGGTGAGGTCCTCGAGCTCCTCCTGGTTGGGCTTGCCAAAGTTGATGGCGACATGCTCGACGGCGGTCAGCAGGAACAGGACGTCGGCGTCGCAGTCCTCGGCCAGCAGCTCGCCGCCCAGGTCCTTGTCGATAACGGCGGGAACGCCCTTGTAGCAACCCTTGTTCTCGTAGTCGCGGACGACGGGGATGCCGCCGCCACCGCAGGCGATGACGATGAACTCGTTGTCGAGCAGGTTGAGGATGGAGTCAGCCTCGACGATCTTCTTGGGATCGGGGGAGGCGACGACGCGACGCCAGCCGCGGCCGGAATCCTCGACGAAGACCTTGGAGGGATCCTCGGCCATGAACTCCTTGGCCTGCTCCTCGGTGTAGAAGGGACCGATCGGCTTGGTCGGGTTCTTGAACGCGGGATCGTCCGGGTCGCACTCGATCTGGGTGACGACGGTGGCGGCGTGCCAACGCTTATAGCGCTTGTGCATCTCGCGGCCGATGCCCTGCTGCAGGTGATAGCCAATGTAGCCCTGGGACATGGCGCCGCACTCGGGCAGCGGCATCTCGGGGGTGCCGATGGCGTCGTGGGCAGCGGCGAAGGCGTTCTGGATCATGCCGACCTGCGGGCCGTTGCCGTGGGTGATGATGATCTCGTTGCCCTGCTCGATGAGGCCGAGGAGCGCGTGGGCGGTGTTGCTCACGGCCTCGATCTGCTCGACGGGGTTGTTGCCGAGGGCGTTGCCGCCGAGGGCGACGACAATACGATCGGGCTTGCCAAGAGGCTTAGACATTGCTGGAATCCTTTCTGTAAAAGGCCTACAACCCATTAATAACCCGCGTCCGTGCGATACGCGAGTTTATTAAGGTTTATATTCTCTTTATCGCTCATTTTATTCATTTTGAAAATAGCGGAACGGTGAACGGTCGTTTTTATCCGCTCAGCGTACAGAACCCCAGCTCAGACATATCTACGCCATTTACGTGCAACTTTATTTAAATGCAGCGAGGATTATGTCGGATTATGCAAACTACATCTCTGCTAAACACAAAACGGACAGCGCAATATCTTACTCGCACTATACGAGATTCTATGCACTTATAAGTTGAGTATGCACCCCTGCAAAAACAAGGGGCTTTTCATCCAGCATAAGGAATAAAGAAGAGCTCCGAAAAGGCGGCAACAGCCAAGTCCCCCATCTATCTCCAAAGTGGCGCGAGGTTTCGTGGCAAAGCCGCGAAACAGCGAAGGGGACAAAAGCCCCCACAACCACGTCCTTCATCCGCCCACACAATCCGAAGACGTAGTCGTAGCAGGATCTGAGGGCTGACCTTCGCGGACACTCCGCAGGACGAAAGAACCCCCGCCGCACGTAGTGTGAACTGCGCCCCAATTCTTGGACGGGCTAATAAGCGGCCTACGCCGCACATAGGGACTGATTCCGGAATTCCTCCGGGGTCAGTCCCTTCAGTTTAACCTGCCTCCTTCTCGTGTTCCAATGGATGATGTATTCGTCCAGGTCTCTCTTGAAGTCTTCGAAGCAAGGCCATTTTCTTCCGCGAAAGAACTCGTCCTTCATATGGCCGAACACCTGCTCCGTCGCGCCGTTGTCGATGCAGTTGCCCTTCCGGGACATGCTCTGCACCACGCCGGCCTCCTCCAGCCGCTTGCACCACCCGGCCTGCTGGTACTGCCAGCCCATGTCCGAGTGCAGGACCGGCCTGGAGCCCTCGGGCATCTTGGACACGAGCTGGTCGAGCAGCTCGTGCTGCTGGGCCATGTTGGGATGCAGCGACGTGGACCAGGCGACGATCTCCTTGCTGCCGAAGTCGTAGACCGGCGCGAAGTAGGCCTTGCCCCAGGGCTGCTTGAACTCGGTGACGTCGGTGCCCATCTTCTCCCACGGCCCGCCGGCGGCGAAGTCCCTGCCGATGACGTTCTCGAAGGTCTTTCCGACCTTGCCCCTGTACGAGTTGTACCTGTGGTAGTCGGTCTCGCGGCGGATCCCGCAGCTGATGCCCATCTCGCGCATCATCTTCAGCGTCGTCTTGTCGGCTATGCGCACGCCCTGCTCGGCGCGCAGGCACATGGCGATCTGCCTGTGGCCGCACCCGTTGGCGGTGCGCGAGAATATCTCGGCGGCGGCCTCCCAGAGCTCGGGCCTGGTGGGAGCCTTCGGGTGCGACAGCGCGTAGTAGTAGCTCGACCTCGCCAGGCCGGCGCACTCGAGCAGGTCGGCGAGGGGGTATTGCCCTGAAAGCCCGCTCACGACCGCGGCCTTCTCGCCGTTCGAGAGCGTTTCTCCGCCTTCAGGGCGATCGATTTTTTTAGGTAGGCGTTCTCCGCCTCGAGCCTCTTGATCCTGCGCTCGAGCTCTTGCTCGCGCGTCGTCTCCCCGGACGGGGAGCCGGACCCCCTCGGCCTCCCCCTGGGCTTTGGCCTGAGCGCCTCCGGGCCCTCCTCCCTGTAGGCCTTCAGCCATTTCTTGAAAGGGCTTGGCGAGGCTATCCCGAACTTCTCCATGGCCTCGGGCTTCGTCATGCCCTCGTCGACGACCGCCCTGACGGCGGCCAGCTTCGTCTCGAACGAATAGGCGGTGTGTTTCTTTCCCATCATGGCCAGAACCTCGATACCAGCAGACCTGTAGGTGCACAGCCATTCTCTCACGGTTTCCTCCGGCATCCCGAGAAGGGCCGCGATCGCCGCGCGGCCGTGCCCCTCGTCGTGCAGCTCTGCCGCTCGCAGTCTCATCCCGACGTCGTACAAAGCGTTTCCAGCCATAAAAAAGCCTCCCATTTCTTGTGTCCAAGAAATGGGAGGCAGTTCA
>DXZR01000006.1:66755-93492 GCA_019419555.1 Collinsella sp. | reverse complement strand
CACTTCGTGCGGCGGGGGTTTCATGCGTCCTGCGGAAAGTTTTCAGAGCTTTACCCTGTAGGGTCCCTGCCGCTACGTGGCAATCGGGGCATCTGGAGTGGACGGCGGCTTGGCTACGAGCTGGGGCTGAAAATCTGAATGGATGGGTGCCGTTGTTGGGAGTGCAGGCGTTGCTGGCGGTGATCACTTTGGGACTGGAATTTCCGCCTGCTAGTAAAAAGGCCTCCGGAGCTGTTGCTCTGGAGGCCTTTCGTCTACTTGCAAATGCGCGCGTTAGTTGTTCTTGGTTAGACGCTCGACGTCGTGGGCGATCATGTATTCCTCGTCGGTAGGGATGACCATAACCGTGACGGAAGAGCCGGCGGCGCTGATGACCTGCGGGCCGTTGCCCACGGCCTCGCGGTTCTTGTTGTTATCGATGCGCACACCCAGCCACTCAAAGCAGTCGCAGAAGGCCTTGCGGATCGACCAGTCGTTCTCGCCGATGCCAGCGGTAAAGGTGATGGTATCCACGCCCGCCATAGAAGCAATCATGGAACCGGCTTGCTGCATGGCCTTGTAGGCGAACATATCGAAGGCGAGCAGGCAGCGCTCGTCACCCTCGGAGGCGCGCGTACGGATGTCACGGGCATCGTTGGAGATGCCCGAGATGGCAAGCAGACCAGACTGCTTGTTCATCATGTCATCGACTTCTTGATAGCTGTAGCCGCCCTCGCGCTGGAGGTAGCACACGGTGGCAGGGTCAATGGAACCACAACGGGTGCCCATCATCAGGCCGTCGAGCGGCGTGAGCCCCATCGTGGTGTCGCGGCAAACGCCGTCCTCAATGGCGGCGAGCGAAGCGCCGTTGCCCAGATGGCACGAAAGCAGACGGTGACAGCACGAGCCCAGAATCTCCTTTGCCATCATCCACTCGTAACGGTGGCTCGTACCGTGCGCGCCGTATTTGCGCACGTGGTACTTGTCGCACACGTCCTTGGGCAGCGCGTAGGTGTAGGCAACCTCGGGCATGGTCATGTGGAACGAGGTGTCGAAGACGGCCACGTTGGGCAGCTCCGGATACTTCTCGCGGCAATATTCGATTGCCGCGGCCTCGCCGTAATTGTGCAGCGGGGCGAGCGGGGCCACCTCAAGGATCTTAGCCATGACCTCGTCGTCAACGACTGCGGAATCATCGAAGTGCCAGCCGCCCTGAACGATACGGTGGCCGATGCCATCGATCGTAAAGTCGGTCTTCTCGAGCTCCTCGAGCACGCGAGCGATAGCAGAGCGATGATCGGGGAAGGGAACCTCCTCGGTCTGCTTGGCGCCACCGTTCTCGGAGTGGCCAAAGATACCCATGTCCGAGCCGATACGCTCGCAGTTGCCCTTGGCGAAAACCTCGCGGGTATCGGTATCCAGAAGCTGATATTTAAGGCTTGAGCTGCCGGCGTTGACAACAAGTACGTTCATGAGACTCCTTCGTGATTACAGTACGGTCGGCAAACCAATAAGGCGGCCGTACCCTTAATAAGAAGTTATCAGAATTCAATAAATACCTATTAAACTCTTCGCCCAAAGAGCATAAAAGGGGGCTGAACGGCACAAGGCCATCCAGTCCCCTCCCCTTGCATCAATTACTTACCGCTGACGATGCGCTCGACGTCGGAAGCGATCATGAACTCCTCATCCGTGGGGATGACGAAGATCTTGACCTTGGAATCCTTGGCGGACAGGCACCAAGCGCCGTCGCCGCGCAGGGCGTTGCGGGCATGGTCCATCTTGACGCCCATGAAGGCCAGACGGTCGGCCACGCCGGCGCGGACAGCCGGAGCGTGCTCACCGATGCCGGCGGTAAAGACCAGGGTGTCCATGCCGCACATGGAAGTGGCCATCTCGGCGGCCTTGGCGGCAATCTTGTAGACGAACATATCGAAGGCGAGCTGGGCCTCGGGGTCGCCGGCAGCGGCGAGCTCCTCAACGTTGCGGCAGTCGTTGGTCTTGCCGCCGGTCACAGCCAAAAGGCCGGACTTCTTGTTCATCATCTCGTCGACCTCGTCGAAGGTGTAGCCGCCCTCGCGCTGCAGGTAGCACACGGTAGCAGGGTCGATGGAGCCGCAGCGGGTGCCCATCATGACACCGTCGAGCGGGGTCAGGCCCATGGTGGTGTCCATGCACTTGCCGTCCTCGATGGCGCACAGGGAAGCGCCGGAACCGATGTGGCACACGACGACCTTGCGGGCCTCGCCGTTGGTCATCTCGGCAACCTTCTTGGAGATGTAACGGTAGCTGGTGCCGTGGGCGCCGTACTTACGGATATGCAGCTTGTCGCAAACATCCTTGGGAAGGGCGTAGGTCTTGGCGACCTCGGGCATGTTGAAGTGGAAAGCGGTGTCATAGACCGTGACGTTGGGCAGGTCGGGATACTGCTCCAGGCAGAACTCGATAACGTTGGCCTCGGGGTTGTTGTGCAGCGGCGCCAGCGGGGCGACCTCACGGATCTTGGCGAGGACGTCCTCGTCGACGAGGGAGGAATCGCCAAAGTACCAGCCGCCCTGAACGATACGGTGGCCAATGCCCTCGATCTTGACGCCGTTGGCCTCGAGGTCCTTCAGGACGACCTCGATGGCGACCTTGTGGTCGGGGAACTCGATGTTCTCGGTCACCTTCTTGGAGCCGTTGGCAGCGTGGGTGAAGGTACCGCCGGTAAAGCAGACGCGCTCGCAGGAGCCCTTTGCGGACACCTTGTGGGACTTGGTATCGATGACCTGATACTTAAGGGTCGAAGATCCTGCGTTGACGACCAGAACGTTCATGTGTCTCCCTACTAACAGGCGGTGTGGCGCCGCCAGGTTACATACGCTTCAATAATAAACCCAAACGCCCTCGCGCTCGGGTTTATTGCGTTGATATATAAGTTATCGGTGCCAGAGCTTCCGTTTCATTGCACGGAAGAAGCGTCCTCAGATGAGGTTCTCGCCCAGGTTTTTGCCGCCGAGGACGTGCATGTGGAAGTGCATGACGGTCTGGCCGGCGTTGACGCCCTTGTTGGAGATGACGCGGAAACCGTCCTCCAAGCCCTTGGCCTTGGCAACCTCGTGGATGGCGTGGGCCATGGCGCCCATGGTCTCGGCCGGCACGTTGTCGGCGATGTCGCTGTAGTGCTTCTTGGGGATCACGAGCGTGTGGACCGGCGCCTGGGGGTTGAGGTCGTCGAAGGCGATGACCTGGTCGTCCTCATAGACAACGGTTGAGGGAATCTCGTGGTTGGCGATTTTGCAGAAGATGCAATCACACATGGCTGGTTCCTTTCTCACAGGCCAAGGTAATTATATTTGGTCGGGATGGTTAGAACGAAAGCTTGTCGTCGGTGTTGGCGGCCTCGCCGTCGGCGAGCACGTCGTTGCCGTCGACGTCCTTAAGGAGCACCGAGACCTTCTGCTCGGCATCGGACAGGCGGGTGCGCAGGCTCTTGAGGAGCTCGACGCCGCGGGTATAGCTCTCGAGTGACTCCTCGAGCTCCATATCGCCCGACTCCAAGCTGCGGATGATGAGTTCCAACTCCTGCGAGGCCTGCTTGTACGTAAGCTGCTCGACCGGGGTCTTCTCTGCCATATCTGTTTCCTTTCCTAAAGGTTTATCGCTGTGAAACGCGGTCTACTCGACCGTATCGACCGTTGCCGCCACGTTGCCGTCTGCCATGCGCACGCGTATGGCGTCGCCGGGCTTAAAGGTCTTGGCGCTCGTAGCCACCCCATCATCGCTGTACGCGATGGAATAGCCACGGGCAAGCACCTTGAGCGGCGACAGGGCATCGAGTGAGGCTGCCGCACGGCCCAGGTCGGACGCGGGTTTGCTGAGCATCGTGCGCCCCTGATGCTCCAGACGGGAACTCGCAAGCGTGAGCGCATGGCGCTTGCCATCGAGCCCCGAGGTGCTTGCAACCAGACGCTCGGGCAGGCGCTCAAAGTTGGAGCGGAATGTCCCGACCGAGCGTACTATGGCGCCCGACAGGCGATCGGCAGTCAGCGCAAGCTCCGATTCGCGACGCTCGACCATAAATGTGGGGTCGTTGAGGCACGGGCGGCAGGCGGCGGCATCGAGTGCATCGCCCAGACGGGCCGTATAGGTATTCCAAGCGCGGCGACCACGCTGATCGAGCATCTCCAGGTCGACCTGATTCGACCCAATCATCGATGCCATCGCGGCGCCAAGACGCTGATGGCGTGCCTCGAGCACATCGGCCAACTCCGTCATAGCCGGCGCCACCGATTCGGCCGCCGCCGTGGGCGTGGAGGCGCGGCGGTCGCTCACCATGTCGCAAATCGAGGTATCGGGCTCATGGCCAATACCGGTCACCACGGGCACAGGACAAGCCGCCACCGCGCGGGCAAGCTCCTCGTCATTAAAGGTCATGAGGTCCTCAAAGGAGCCGCCGCCGCGCACCAGCAAAATACAGTCGGGCGCCGGCGTAATGGAAGCGGCGCGGCGCAAGCCCTCGATGAGCTCGGCCGGCGCACCCTCGCCTTGAACCTTGGCGCCCACGCAGACGACCTCGACGAGCGGGTTGCGACGACGCAACGTGCGCTTGACGTCGTCGATTACGGCACCCGAAAGCGAGGTGACGACCGCCACGCGGGAGCAGAACACCGGGATGCGGCGCTTGCGCGCTTCGTCCATCAGGCCCTCGCGGCGTAGCTTTTCGGCCAGTTGCGCCACTTGTTGACGCAGCAGACCCTCCCCCGCCAACGAAAATGAGCGGGCAACAAAGCTCATGCGACCCGTGGGCTTATAGAGATTGAAGCTGCCCTTAAAGCTCACCTGCATGCCATCGCGCAGATCGAAGGTGCGCTTGAGATAGGCGCCCTTCCAGATAATGCAGTCGACGGCGGCCGAGTCGTCCTTGATCTGGAAGTAGCAGTGACCGCTTCGGGCGTTAGGACCACGAAAACCTGTGACCTCGCCCAGAACGCTCAGCTGCGGAATGGCATCGAGCGCACCGGCGGCGATCTCCACTGCCTGGCTCACGCTGAGCTCCTTGCGCTCCTGATCGTCCGAACCGTCGAACTCGGCGGAAACGGCATTGCCGGTTAGATTCCAGCCTGCCACGCAGCCCCCCTTCGTTATCGAGCACAAGGGCTTCGACCCTGCGCAGATTCAAGTCCAACACATAGTACAGCGCCGCGGGGACAAGAATCTCCGCGGCGCCTGTCAAGCCAATTTGTTATCGGTTGGAGTTTCTGTTGTAGCGGGCCATCAGGTAGAGCAGCTGAATAATCGAGGTGAGCGCCGCCGCCACGTAGGTGAGCGCGGTTGCCGTCAGCACCTTCTTGGCACCGTTGACCTGCTTGGAACTCATGCCCGACTGCTCGATATACGCCACGGCGCGGCGACTGGCATCGATCTCGACAGGCAACGTAACGAGTTGGAACAGCACACTAAACGAGAAGAAGATCAATGCGAGGGTCGTGAGCCCGGCGATGTTCATAAACAGGCCCAAGAGCAACACGATGGTCCAGGTGTTCTGGGTAAAGTTGACGACCGGGACCAGGGCGGTGCGAACCTTCATCATGGCGTAACCGCTCTGACGCTGGGCGGCATGACCCGCCTCGTGGCAGGCCACGGCAACGCTTGCGACCGATCCGCCCGAACGGTTAGCGTCCGAGAGATACAGGTTGTTATCCTGCGGGTTGTAGTGGTCGGTGAGCTCACCGGCAACGCCCTTGATACCCACGGCGTTGCAACCGTTGGCGTCGAGCATGCGGCGAGCGACCGTGGCACCCGTGTCGCCGTCCGAGCGAACCTTGGACCAGGTCTTGTACGTCGAGTTGATATAGCTCTGCGCCGCAAGACCAAGCACCGTACAAACAAGGACAACCAGCAGGTACAGCGGGTCGATGCCAAAGCCGTAACCATAGTAATAGGGCATGCGAATTCCTCCGAATCGAATTACACGTTGGAGGCATTCTACCCAATCAAGCGGCTAGGCTTCCTTACAGCAATTCAATTTTGCCATCTTTGACCGTCAACCCCATGTTGCCGGAAAGCAGATCGTCCAGGCGCGAGCCCACAAGTTCAAAGCGCCAACCTTCGCGCAGGCGGCTCTGCTCGGGATGCTCAATGTAGTCGGCCAGGTCATCGCGCGACGCAATGACCGAGGTCGCCACGCCCGAGCGCTCGGCAACCAGGCGAATAAGCGCATACATAAGGTCAGTCACGCTCTCCAGCTCCGGCGAAATCTGGCGATGCCCGCGCACCATAAGCGGCAGGCGGTCGTGCGGGCAACTCGCGCCGCGCTTGATGGCCATCAACGCGCCATCCACGTCGCGCTCCCCCAGCTGGTCGGTGCCGCGAATGCTGCGGAACTCCTCAACGCGCACGGGATTGCGCTTAACCAGGGCCAACAACGTATCGTCGGACATAACCCACTTGCGCGGGATGTTGCGCCGCTCAGCGCGGTCCTCACGCCAGGCGGCAAGCTCGCGCGCAATGCCCAGCTGATGGCGGCTACACGAGTTGATGCGCTTGACCTTGCGGAACGCCTCATGGCGATCGGCACGGTAGTGCGACTCATCGGCCAGAGGACGCAACTCGTCGAGCACCCAATCCACGCGGCCCAGCTCGCGCAGACGGCTCATCATCTCGGTATAGGCAACGATCAGATACTTGACGTCATCGATCGCGTACTCAATCTGCTTGTCGGTCAGCGGGCGGCGCGACCAGTCGGTCAGCGACTCGGTCTTGGGCAGTGATACGCCGCAGAACGTCTGAACGAGCGCACCATACGAAATCTGCTGGCGCTCGCCCAAAAAGGCGGCGGCAACCTGCGTGTCAAAAATCGGACGCGGCAGCGCGCCCACGGTGTGGAGCATGACCTCCATATCCTGCGAGCAGGCGTGGAAGACCTTGGTCACGCTCTCGTCGGCCATAAGCTCGGCAAGCGGCGACAGGTCGTCGATCACCAGCGGATCGACAGCGACACTCTCGGCGGGGGTGGCAATCTGGACCAGGCACAGGCGCGGATGAAACGTGCGCTCGCGCAAAAACTCGGTATCGACGGCGATCGCGTCGAACTCGCGGGCGCGCTGGCAAAAGTCGACCAGAGCCTGATGTGTGGAAATGTACATATCAACCCATCGAATAAGGTTAGGCCCGAAAAACACGGGTAGGATATCGGCATTGCTCTACAACTATACTCGGTTAGTCACAGAACGGGAACGTAAGTATGCGCTGCCTTATCATCCACAACCCGGCATCGGGCCCCAGCTCAGATGAAATCTACGCGTTCACGCACGCCCTCGCGCAGGGCGGCGACGAGGTCGTGATGCGTTTTATCGGCGATGGCATGGAGCCCGAGGACGCGGTAGCGGACGTTCGCGAGTTCGATCGCGTGGTCGTTTCGGGCGGCGACGGCACCGTCTCCAACGTGCTCGACCAGATGCGCGGGTGCGGTGTCCCCACGCTTGTCTTCCCCTCCGGCACGGCCTGCCTGTTCTTTAACAACATCGGCAATGCCCCCGAGGCGGCGGCACTCGCCAAGGCTTGCCGCGACGGCCGCACGGTCAAAGTGGACATGGGTGAGCTCTTTTGGCTCGACGAGAACGGCAACGAGAAGCGCCACGGCTTTATCATCATCGCCGGCTCGGGCTTCGACGCCGAGATCATGATGAAGGCCGCTCCCACCAAAAACGACATTGGCGAGATCGCCTACTTCCTCTCCGCGCTCGCCACGCCCAACCCCACGGTGGCGCACTTTACCATTGAGCACGACGGCATTGTCGAGGAGCTCGACGGCATCTGCTGCATGGCAGGCAATACCTCGGTCATCCAAAACGACATCAACCTGTTCCCCAACTGCCGCATGGACGACGGCATGGTCGACATCGTCGTTATTGAACCCGTGCGCACGATGCAGCTGCTCCCCACGGTAATTACCGCCGCGCTCGACCCCGCTGGCAAAGTGCTCGGCCGTCCGCAGTTTAAGATCATCCAGACCAAGGAAGCCAAGATCACCTGCACGCCATCGCTGGGTATGCAGTTCGATGGAGAGATCATCTCCAGCAACTCCGGCGTCTTTGGCGCTCGCGCGCTGCCGCAATGTCTCGACCTCATCGTCGACGATTTTTCACCGCTCGGAAAATAGGAGGACCCCATGAACGACAATCCCCTGATTGGCTTTATCGTCATCGTCTTGGCCATGCTCGTTGGTTACGCCATCAATGTGATCCACCGCCGAAAGAAGTAAATCCACATTGGTATGATATTCATCCAGTTATCGACTCTCCCGTTGTTTATGCAAATCCTAAACAGCGGGAGAGTTTTCTTTTTGAGCATTGTCTGGCGCTTTATTCAGCTACAGTAAATGCAGGGTGCCTTTATTTAACTAAAGCAATAAAATGAGTATTATTATCCGCTCATCGTATATTTCTTCACGCTCATCGAGTAAAAGCTGTTGTCGAATGAATACTCTTTACACTTCCTTTAGGCTAGTAGATGTATTTATTAGCTGAAACTCCGTACGGTTTCGCGGGGTTTCAACAGTTGGGAGGGATCATGAGGTTTACTCATCCTGTCAACACGCTCAAGAAGCTCGGCTGCGGCCTTGCATTTGGAGCAGCGGCCATTATGGCCATGCCGACTTCGGCGCTCGCTTGCACCCAGATCTACATGGGCAGCCAGCTCACGGCAGACGGCAACACGTACTACGGACGCTCCGAGGACTTCGGCCCGCGCTACATCAAGCACTTTGGCATCGAGCCCGCACACAAGGACGGCAGCAAGTACACCTCGGTCGAGTCCGGCTTTGAGTACAAGTCCAAGGGCGCAACCTACCGCTACACCTTCGTTCGCGACAACCCCTCTCAGTGGGAAGATCGTTACGACGCATATTCCGAGGCTGGCATCAACGAAAAGGGCGTTTCCTGCTCTGCCACGCTGAGCACCTCCTATAACGAGAAGGCAGAGGAAGCCGACCCCGTCACCGAGGAGACCGGCATCGGCGAGTACAACTACGCCAGCGTCATTCTGGGCGAGAGCGCCACGGCCCGCGAGGGTGTCGAGCTCCTCGGCAGCCTGATTGACGAGCAGGGCGTCTGCTCCAACGACCAGATCATCATTGCCGACAACAACGAGACCTGGTTGTTTGCAGCGCTTTCCGGCCACCAGTGGATCGCTATGAGGCTCACCGACGATATTGCCTCACTCAACCCCAACATCGGCAACCTCACCTATGACGTCGACCTCGACGACACCGAGAACTGCCTCCACTCCGAGGGCATCGAGTCCATGCCTAAGGAGAAGGGCTTTGCCGAGTACACCGACGGCAAGTTCGACGTCGCCAAGACCTACGGCGAGGAGATTAGCGAGGCCGGTATGCACCAGTGGTCGCGCTATGTCCAGGGCCGCGATTACTTCATGGCTCCGCTTGCTGAGGGCACCGACTATGAGATCGTCAAGGACGAGCGCGAAGACGCTCGTGCGACGACCGGCGCCCTGGTCCACGAGATGCAGCCGCTGTTCTTCCAGCCCGGCAAGTCCGACTGGAACACCTTTGAGATGATTCGTTCCTTCGCCGCTCGCGGCGAGAATGTCGCCGGCCTCAACGCCAACACCGACGGCGCCTATGCCATCGGCTCCAACCGCAACACCGAGATCCACACCTTCCAGATCCGTCACGGCATGGACCCCGAAATCGCGACCATCCAGTGGGAGATGCTCTCCAACGCCGAGTTCTCCGTCGCTATCCCCCTCTATTCCGCACTGCTCACCGAGGTCAGCCCCTACTTCAGCGATCAGGATGTCTCCTTCGATCACTGTGAAGAGGAAGACGTCGTGAACAACGAGGAGCCCAAGAACTCCATCAACTACGTCCTCATGGACATCAACACGCTCGCCTATGAGAACCGCGACAGCTGCGCCACCGGCGTCCGCGCCTATCTCGACGCCCTGCAGAAGGAGCTCATTGAGCAGAACCTGACCGTCGACGAGGCCATGCAGGCCGCCAAGGACACCGAGGCCCGCACCGCCCTGGCCAACAAGGCCGGCAAGGCAGCGACCAAGAACACCTACGTCAAGTGCAAGGCCATGCTCGAGGAGATGCGCGACTACCTCAAGAAGGGAGACTTCTCCGAGAAGTTCGTCCCGAGTGACTACGATGCCGACAACGACTGCCTAGTCGAGTCCATCACCTACGCCGACGAGGCCCTCTCCGATGAGGACGTTGCCGAGCCCGAGGTTGAGGAAGAGGCGACCGAGGAGAAGTCCGAGGGCAACAACATGGCCGCCATGGCCGTTGGCGCCGTCGTCATCATCGGTGTCTGCGGCTTCGTGCTCTATCGCCGCAAGAAGGCCTAAGACCCTCGCGTTCCAAGAGACGGGCGGGGTCGCATGAGTCATCCCGCCCGCTCAGCCTGCCCTTTTGACCGGCAGGAAACGCCGCCGAAATCTTTTCAAAAAAAGATTTCCCCGCACACACTTCGCTGTGCTATAGTGCAGCGCAACAGCAACGAGGTGCAACCGCGCCAAGGCATCACGAAAGGAGCCACCAAGATGATGAACACAATGAAGTCCCTCAACAACTGGTGGTGGCGTGATGCGAATACGATCGGTCGACAGTGAGTCCCTCACGCCTGTTTTTGCGCTCTAGGTGATTGGAAGGCCTCCGGTTTCGACCGGGGGCCTTTTTCTATCTCGAGCCCGATCGCATTCGCATCACGCGCCTCCGTTTTTCTCTTACACTCCCCTTTTTGAAAGGACTTTTACCATGTCTCAGAACACCACCGCCACAGCCCAGCCCCGCACCGTCCAGACCGCCGACCGCGGCAAACTCGATATCCACGCCCTTGTCCTGCTCGCCATTCTGCTTGCCGCAGGCTTCATCCTCAACTTCACCGTCGGCAAGGCAATCTCGGGCATCTCGGGCGGTATGATCAGTCCCGAGTTCATCATCTCGGCCTTCTGCCTCACCATCCTGGTCGTTCGTCCCAACATTGGCCAAGCGCTCGTCATTGGCCTCATCTCAGCGGCCGTGATCCAGATCACCACCACCTCGCCGTTTGTCGATTTTGCCGCCGAGGGTATCGCCGCCATGCTCATGGCCGTCATTGTCAACGCCGCCGCCAAGGACGGCCAGGTTAAGCCCGTCGTCGCCATCGTCGCAACATTCGTGACCACCTTTGTCTCCGGCGTTATCTTCATGGTCATCAAGATGGCCATGCTCGGCGTGGTGGGCGAGCTCGCCGCAGCCATGCTGCCCGTCGTCGCCATGACCGCCGTGTTTAACGCCATTCTGGTCGGCGCCCTCTACATGCCCATCCAGAAGGCCCTTAAGCTCAACTAACCTGTTCGGCTTTGCGAGCCACCCCATCTTGGCGTTCATTCGTCGCTCGCGTACCCAAGTACGCTTCGTTCCTCTTTCGCGCCAACCTGGGGCACCTCGTAAAGCCGTCTCCGTGCTTCACCGCCAAAGACTGTCCCAAACAACGAGCTCTTGAGGACGTTCTTATAAACGACTGGACATGCAAGAACGTCCCCAATGACTATGAAAGGTACCCATGGAAACGATCATCAACGTCGACGATGTCTCGTTCTCCTATGGCACGCAAACCGAGCAGGCGCTCAGCCACGTTTCGCTCAGCGTGAACAAGGGAGATTTCATCGGCATCATCGGGCCCTCGGGCGCCGGTAAGTCCACACTTGCCGCCTGTCTGTCGGGCGCCGTGCCTCACCACTACACCGGCACCTTTTATGGCTCCGTGTTAGTTGACGGCCACGACACCTGCGAGGTCTCGCTCACCGACGTATCGCAGGTCGTCGGTAGCGTACTGCAGGACATCGATACGCAGATGGTCGCTTCGGTCGTTGAGGACGAAATGCTCTTTGGCCTCGAGAACTTTGGCGTTCCGCACGATCAGATCGAGCAGCGCGTGAGCGAGACGCTTAAGACCGTCGGTATCAGCGACCTGCGCGACCGCGAGATCGCCACCCTCTCGGGCGGCCAAAAGCAAAAGGTAGCTATCGCCGCCATCCTCGCCATGCGTCCGCGCGTCTTAGTGCTCGATGAGCCAACCGCAGCGCTCGATCCCGCCAGTTCCACCTTGATCTTCGAGACGCTGCGCGAGGCAAACCGCGCGCTCGGCATCACCATCGTCGTCGTCGAGCAAAAGGTCGCCCTGCTCTCGGAGTACTGCAACCGCGTGCTCGTGCTCAACCATGGCGAAATCGCGCTGCAGGGCGAGCCACACGAGGTCTTCGCGCATACCGACGAGCTCCGTGCCATCGGCGTCGACTGCCCTCGCGTCACGCGTATCTTCAATAGCCTCGAGGCCGATGGCCTGGTAAGCGGTACCCCCTGCTTGGATGTCGATGAGGCCGAGCGCATGATTTCGGGCATCGTCGACCCCGCACGCGCGGCTATCGAAGCCCAGGCGCCCGCCGGTTCCCCGCATGCACCGTCGTTGCGCCCTCATGCCAAGGACGCCGAACCCGTACTCACCTTCGACCATGTTGAGTTTGCCTATCCCAATGGCGGCGCCGCCGTACACGACCTTAGCCTGACGCTCTATCCCGGCGAGCTCGTGGGCATCGTCGGCCAAAACGGCGCCGGCAAGACCACGCTCACCAAACTGCTCACAGGCCTGCTTAAGCCCGCCTCGGGCAGCGTGCGCGTCACGGGACTGGATACCGCAGCCGTTCCCACGAGCCGCATCGCTCGCGAGGTCGCGACCCTCTTCCAAAACCCCGACCGCCAGATCTGCAAGGACACCGTGCTCGACGAGGTCGCCTTTGGCCTGGAGCTTGCCGGCATCGACCGTGCCGAGGCGCTGCGTCGCGCCCAGCTCGTCATCGACCGCTTTGGCTTGCCGGCCGACGAGGCGCCCTTCTCGCTCTCGCGCGGTCAGCGACAAATGGTGGCGCTTGCCTCCGTCGTAGTGGTTGAGCCCAAGATCGTCGTGCTCGACGAGCCCACGAGCGGCCTTGATTACCGCGAGTGCATGACCGTCATGGAAACGGTGCGCACCATGGCCGAGCGCGGTTGCGCCGTTATCATGGTCTGCCACGATATGGAAGTCGTCTCCGACTTTGCCGAGCGCATTGTGGTAATGGCCGACGGTCGCATCCTCGACCGCGGCCGCACGCACGAGCTGTTCTCGAACATCGAACTCATGCGGCGTGCCTACGTGGAGCCTCCCCAGGTTATTGAACTCTCGCGCCGTCTGGCATCTTCCGTCTCGCCCGCTTTTGCGCAGGTGAGCGAGGTCACCGATGTCGTTCGAATTACCAAGGAGATGGTCCACCGTGGTTAACGTCATCGACTACATGCCGGGCGATACGCTGCTGCATCGCCTGAACCCCGTCGTCAAACTGGGGCTCGCCGCCGCCATCATCGTCGGCATCTTTTTGTCCGACACCTACGTGGCACTGCTGGGCTTTTTGGCACTCACCCTTGCACTGGGTGCCTATGCCGGCGTCGTCGAACGTCTGTTCTCGCTGCTCAAGTTGCTGATTCCGCTCGCGCTTATCATGCTGGTGCTCCAGCTGGCCTTTATGCGCGATGGCAACGTGGTGTGGAGCTTTATCACCGACACGGGCCTCATCACGGGATCGAAGGCCTGTCTGCGCCTGCTGGGTGTGGCGTTACCACTCATCCTCATGCTCATGGTGACCAAGCTCAACGACCTTGCCAACGCCTGCGTCGAGGTGCTGCACGTACCGTATCGCTATGCCTTCACCTTTACCACGGCGCTGCGCTTTGTGCCGGTGTTTGGTCAGGAGATGAACGCCATCATGGAGGCGCAGACCGCACGCGGCGTCGAGTACGACACCAAGAACCCCATCAAGAAGCTTAAGCTCATGCTGCCACTGTGCGTGCCGCTGCTCATCTCGAGTGTGGGCAAGACCGATGCCACAGCCTTGGCGGCAGAACAGCGCGGCTTCTATCTGCGTACGCGCGCCAGCTCGTACAAGCGCTACCCCATCAAGGGCCTGGACATCGCCGTGCTCATCGTCAGCATCGCCCTCATCGCCATCGGCTTCCTGTTCTAGTTCACCACCGACAGCAACCGCCCAACGCAAAAGGCCTCGGCTCGCACCAAACGAGCCGAGGCCTTTACTGTTTCACCAGATAAAACCTACCAAAATAAACCTGTTCCTTTTTGGCAGGTCGGAAGCTAGAGGCGGTAGGGGGCGCCGCTGCGGATGACGGATTCGCGCACCAGGACGTCCATGGCGTCGAGGGTGATCTCGGGCATCTCTCGGTACTTCTGCAGCACCGAGAGCTCGGTGCAGGCCAGAATGACGCGGTCGCAGCCGCTACGGGCGAACTCCCACATCACGCGGTCGAACTTATCCATATCGGGCTCACGTCCGGCCTTCACATCATCGTAGATAAGCGACATCACATCGTTCTGACGTTTCTCGCTGGGATAGACAACCTCGACACCCGCGGCCTCGCATTCGCGGCCGTAGACGCCCGCGCCCACGGTGCCATCGGTTCCCATGATGCCGATCTTATGCACCGGCTCGGCCGGCATACTCAGGTTGGGGTCGAACTCGCACTCCCCCATCACCGCACCGGCCAGAGCATAGCGCACCGACTCACGCGGCATGTGGATAATCGGCACCTTCGTAAACGACTGGATCTGGTCATAGAAGTAGTGTGACGTGTTGCAGGGAATGGCAATGTGTGCACAGCCCAGCGACTCGAGTGCCTGGGCGCACTCTTTCATGGTCGCCAGCAGTTTGGCATGCTCGCCGGTCTTAATGGCCAGCGTGCGGTCGGGCATGGTCGACTTGGAGAGTACCACCATGTCGATATGTTCCTGATCGCAGGCAGCAGCCGTATGACGCACCACCTGGTCGTAGTAATACGACGTGGCCTCGGCGCCCATGCCGCCGATAACTCCCAGCTTTTCCATCGCCGCCTCCTTGGTGACGCTTGCGCAATTGCGCGTATCATACCCGCGCCCGCCCGATGCAAACCGGACGGGCGCCGCGCTCATCTACTTGTAATACGTCTTGAACAGCTTAAAGTGGCGCAGCTTGGTGTGCCACATGCGCAGCCAGCGGTTAAAGACAAAGTCGCCCTTCATAAACGAAGGGTCGGCGCCCTTGCCCTCCTTGTCCAGGCGATGCACCTTAGCGCGCAGCTCGGGATCCTTGACGTACTTGTCGACGACGCCCATGGGGACGACCATCCACAGGGCCTCGTCCTGCGCCGTCACAAACTCCGGCTCAAACGGGCGGTTGAGCACATACTCGTCCACCACATACTTGGCAACGTTAAAGCCGCTGTTGGTAACGTAGTAGTTGCTGCGACCCTGGCGCGTGTTGAAATCGAAGAACTTAAACGAGCCATCGCGCTCGTCGTACTTAACGTCAAAGTTGGAATAGCCCACAAAGTGAAGGTCCTCGAGCAACTTGCGCACGCCGCCCATGAGCTCGTCGTTGGGCTCGGTAATGATACAGGCATGGTTGCCGACACCGTGGGGCTGATGCTCCTCGAGCAGCACATGGCCCAGGCACATCATGCGCACCTTGCCGTTGCGGTCGGAATAGCTAGTGAGCACGCGCATGTACTCGTCGTTGCCGGGCACGCGATCCTGCAAGATCAGGTCGTCGGTGTAGCCGCTGGCATACGAATCGCGAATGACCTGTTCCAGCTCGGCGCGGTCGGCAATCTCATAGGCCTTCTTCTGGCCCTCGAACTCGTGCTGCCACCACATGATGCCGTCAGAAGGCTTCAGAATCATCGGGTAAGGAAAATCGATCTGGTCGAGCACTTCGGCAGGCGCCTCACCCTGGGCATTGAGCATCGCCTTGGTAAAGGTAAACGTGTGCGGATAGGGCACGCCATGCTTCTCGCACAGCTCGTAGAAGATCTCCTTCTTCTGACACTGTTCAAGCATGCTATAGGGAGCGTAAGGCGCGACGATGTTATCCGCCAACTCATGGGCATCCTTGGCCTGAGCCACGAGGGCAACATAGTTATCGCCACAGCCCACAAGGACAATCGTCTTGTCGGCATGCGCTTGGGCAATGCCGTTGACGGTTTTGAGCATCACGGGCATGGTATCGATATCCACGTTGGGCGTGTAGTCGATAATCTGGCTGCGGTACGCAGGGCCCGTCTGGTACTTGCCAAAGACCAGACTCTTGACCTGGTACTCCTCGTAGAAGGCGCGCGCCACCGAGTAGGCGTTGATGTCGCCACCGAGCAGCACGGGGATGAACTCGCGCTCTGTAAACTGCAATGCCATGGAAACTTCCTATCATGAACTGCCCACACAACGGGCGGTCTTTGCGCAACTGATTTATTCTAGCGTGACAAGCCGCCGACGCCCAAAGCTCCACCGTATCTATGGCAATCGACGTAATCGTCCAGCACGAAGGCCAGCACGAAGACGGCGCTCACCGTTG
Source organism: Collinsella sp. (assembly GCA_019419555.1). Taxonomy (GTDB): domain Bacteria; phylum Actinomycetota; class Coriobacteriia; order Coriobacteriales; family Coriobacteriaceae; genus Collinsella. Next base: position 77,097 of record DXZR01000006.1, on the reverse strand, counting down.
TATGACAATGGGCAATGAACCTACCATTGTTGTAGGATTCAGTGTATTGACATCCTCGAGCGAAAGGCGCGCACGTGCCCCAAGACCATCCGACCGATAATCCCATCCTCAATGCCGCGAAGCACGAGCTGGCGGAACGCGCACAAACGGCAGCTCCCCTACGCACCGCAAACGATGCTTACAACGGGCCCGCCCGCATCGTCTCAATCAACACGTCGAAGCACAAAGGCACGCGTAAGTCACCCGTCGCCGACGGGCACGACACCGTTATAGAGCAATTTGGCCTCGCCTCCGACGCACACGCCGGGCATTGGCACCGCCAGGTTTCCTTTTTAGCTGCAGAGTCTATCCAGACGGCGCAGGCTCGCGGGCTCGATGTGCACGAGGGCGACTTTGGCGAGAACTTCACAACCCGGGGCATCAACCTGCTCTCGCTCCCCTTGGGCACACAGCTCAAGCTTGGCAGCGAGGTGCTTGTCGAAATCAGCCAAATCGGCAAGGTCTGCCACACACGCTGTGCCATCTACTATCTCGCCGGCGACTGCATCTTTCCCCACGAGGGCGTTTTTGGCGTGGTACTAAAGGGCGGAGAGGTCTACGCCGGCGACGATATCCAGGTAATCAAACTCGGCGACGGCACCTGTTCGTTCACCCCCGCCGAGGCCCTCGAAGAGATTGAGCAGGCTCGCCAGAAGGGCACGCTGTAGTTATAAAACCCCACGTTGAGATGGCTTTTACAGCCCAAAACTCCTCTCAAACAGAGCTCTGTAACGTTAAAGTTGAACTCTATGGTTTCTCAACAATTCATCATAACTGCAGGTCAAAGCCAAAGCCTCAAGTTCAACTTGACCCTTTGGAACCTTTAAGGTTCAAGTTGAGGTCGAAAGCAGTAGTAGAATACCGTTCGAACCATAACCTACGATTGATTGCAGAGGGACTGGATGCAGCATTCGAATCATCGCACCGCAGCGCTCATTGCGTCGAAGCCGGCTCGTATCATCACGAGCGCCGTGCTCGCCGTTGCGCTGACGGCCACGCCGATGCTCTCCCCCGTTGCGGCGTATGCCGCCTCGCAGGCCACGCAGGACCAGCTTTCCGCAGCCCAGCAGAAGATCGAAGCCGCCACGAGCGCCTACAACGACGCCCGCACCAAACTCGATGACCTGCAAAAGCAGATTGACTCCAATGAGGCAAGCATCGAGGAAATCGAGGCCAAGCTTCCCGAGCAGCAGGCCAAGGCAAGCTCCGCCATGCGCGATCTGTACAAGTATCAGAAGGGCACCAATCCCATCGTGAGCTTCCTGGTCAACGCACAGAGCCTGGGTGAGTTCATCACGACCTGCAAATACACCAACCAGATCACGAGCTCGAGCGTCGACGAGATCGAACAGCTCAATAACATGCAAACCGAACTCGAGCAGAACAAGGCTGAGCTCCAGCAGGCCAAGTCTCAGCTTGAGGCAGAGCAGAAAAACGCCGAGGATGCGCTGGCGCAGGCCCAGCTGCTCCGCAGCGAGGCACAGGCAAAAGCCGAGCAGGAAAATGCCGCCGAGCTTGCCAAGCTTGAGGCCGATAAGGCCGCTGCCGCCGAGAAGCTCTCGGGCGAGGGCGTAAGCGGCAGCAATTCCAGCAGCCAGGCCACCAACACCAACACCACCATCGACACCACGGTGAACAACGCCAATACCGGTAGCTCCGATTACGATTCGTTCATTAATGAGTGGACGAGCCGCATCGACAATTATCTCGCCGGCTCCCCCATGGCAGGCCAGGGCTATAACTTTGCCGTCGCCGCTTGGAATACCGGTGTCGACCCCCGTTGGTCCCCCGCCATCGCCTGCATCGAGAGCACCAAGGGCGCTTATTGCGCCAATTCTTACAACGCCTGGGGCTGGAGTGCCCGTGGCGGCGGTTGGCGCAGCTTTGGCAGCTGGAGCGAGGGCATCTCCGCTCACGTTGCCTATCTGGGCGCCAACTACGGCTCCACCCTTACCCCGGCAGCAGCCAAAAAGTACTGCCCGCCCACGTGGCAGGACTGGTACAACAAAGTCGCCGCTCAGATGAACCGCATCTAAGTGCAACTGCAAAGGGCCCCAATGGGGCCCTTTTCTTTTAGGTAGCGGAGGTATCGACGACGCCGGTCGCATTGGCAACCGCGACTATGACGATCATGCATAGGAGCAGCACACCCAATGCCTTGAGCCAGAGTTTCGCGAGTTTCTTGCCGCGATAGCTGTCGAGCAGTGCGAATCGCCGACGAAGACGACGCTTGTCGAACAGCACAAAATGCATAAGCACCATAAGGCCATCGACAAAGAAAAAATACTCGATTATGAGAAGCCACGTCGGGTAGCTTTGGTTTGCTCCCGTGGGGTGAAAGACGGCAAAGTGACTTCCGGCAAAGAACACAAGCAGCGAGAAGAAGACGAGCGTATTCCAAATGCGCCCCAGAGACTCCGGAACGCGAGAGAGCAGACCGCATGCAGTGGAGGCGGCAGGCCTAGGAAGCCCTGCGGGCTTCTGGAGCCCTTGGGACGCCAACACTGTCTCCGAGTCTGGAGTACGGACAGGCGCAGGCGCAGGAGGCCGCACGGGGCGACTCAGATCGTATGCCGCGCGCGTCGCCCGTCCCAATGCTTCCGCACTCGCAAAACGCTTGGCCGGATCGAGCGCCATCGACATGCAGACGGCATCGGAAAGTGGAGTGGGAATACCGCGCGCCTCGCATTGCTCGCGCATGTCGAGCCCTGGTTTAGGGTCGACTCCCGTCAAGCAGAAGAACAACAGGGCGCCCAGCGCGTACACGTCGCTGCGCACACTCGTCTGCCCAAACCCATACTGCTCGGGCGGCGCATAGGGTCGCGTGCCAAACTTGACGGTGTCGGCATCGGCGCCATCGCGCCATACGCGCGCGATCCCCAAGTCGATAATCACCAGCGATGAAAATGTCAGGCCGTCATCAGGCGTATAGTTGGCACCTGTCACGATGATATTCGACGGCTTGAGGTCGCGATGGATCACCGGCGCCGACGTCTCCCCCGCTATTGCAAAACCGGCGTGGAGCTCGCCCACGGCATCGCATAGGGCAGGATACAATTCACGCGCATAATCGGGGGTGGCTCCCAGACGGTCCACCAGCGCCCCGAGCGTCTCCCCTTCGATGTATTCCATAACCACGTTGAGCTCGTCGCCCACACGACGACAATCGACGATTCTGGGCAGGTGCTCAAAACGCCTGCCTGCCCGCTGAGCGGCAAACAGACGCTCGTATGCCCCGCCGATTTGAGCCGAAGCATCGATGCGTTTACGGACAAAGGGGCCGAGCGAACCACCGCCGGTTCCTTCAAAGTACACGAGCTCGGTTGCTTCAACGGACGAGCGCTTAAGTACACGCTCCACGCGATAGCTGTCGTCGCGATCGAGCGACGCCAGGTGCTCGGCAAGCGCTGCGGTCAGCTCGTCATCGGAATATGTTGGGCTCTGAGTATCCATAGCCTCCATCATAGCGCAGGGCGCAGACACCCCATGGCATCCGCGCCCCGTTCGTTTGCATCGTTGTTCGACAGCTCTACCGGCTCAGATATCAGCCGCTAACTCACCGTCTCCTCGCCAAAGCGATACAGTTCCTCGTTGACCTTTTGGAGACTGCACCCGCGATCGATGCAAAAGATGATAATCGCATCGCGGCGGTCCTTGCAGTTAAGGACGCTTACCCCGGCAGCCGTCAGCGCACGGTTGGTCTCTTTGAGCGTCAGCGCCATCGCAAAGGCAATCTGCAGCACCTTATTGCGACTCGGATGACGCGCACCGGTAAAGATCTGATAGCCAAAGGTCTCATTGAGATCAGCCATACGGACCACGCGCGAGCGCTCCAAGCCCTTTTCCTGCAGTAGCTGCTTCAGGTAGTCCGAAAGCGACGGGGCGGCAAAGTCGTGCTCCCTGATATAGCCATCGATGTTCGGTGCATCGAGAAGCTCATTGAGCAACTCCTCGGTCAGCTTTTTATCGGACATACGACTTCACCTCCCCCAGTGCATGCAACATGCTAGAAACCGCTTACGTCCGAACGCTCCCAGCTAGCAACCTGGTCGGGAGACACCGTACCCAGCGCCTCGAACTTCCAGGAGCCGCCCGCCTTCAGATGATTGGTGTTTGCAAGAGCCGTTCCAACCTGGTTGCCATCGGCATCATACAGAACATATTCAATCTGAATGTAGCTCTTTTCCTTGTCCGTGTTATTGGTCAGGGTGCCCGTGATCTTATAGGTAAACTGATTGGAAGTGTCTTCAGCCTCGTCAGCAATGGTATACGGTTCTTGCGGTTCTTTTTGCTCCTCAGCCTGCCGTGTCGTCTCGGCAGGTTTTGCCGAATCGCTCGCAGACGAATCAGTTGAGTTGCCGCCCATAGAGCCCACGGCACCGACAATAACCAGCACCACGATGATGCCTAGGACAATCTTACCGATTGGCTTCTTTCCCTCTTTTGCCATTATTCATCCTTCCTACGATCCGGCTACCGTGCCGGTACACAGCACATCGTAGGAAGGATTGAACTTGAATTCATTAGCTGAGAGCTAAGGCTGCGGTAAACGACCAATGCAGTTATCCAAACGCCGAGCAAACGCACTGCGCGCGACCGTCTGCCGGCAGCGATCAACCCACCGTGACGGATTCCCCGGTAAAGGCACTGATCATCAACAGGATAAAGAAGGCCAAATAGCTGATGCTCAGCAGGTAGGCGATGACCAAAAAGGCAATCCATCCTACATTGGTCTTACCGTCGGCGCGGCGCTGTTCACGACTGCGATAAAGCCAAATCGTCACGCCGATGGCAGTGATAAACAGCACAAGTGCTGCCGCGGCCAGCCCGGCAAGCGCAAACATCACGCCAATGCTCACAGCAATAACCGGGAGCAGCAGCAAGCCGCACCCGCACCCACCAGGACTATACACGGCAGACTGTCGACGTCGTTCCATCGTCACTCCAAGTCAAGCAATCGTTTGTAGACATCGAGACCCTTGAGCAGGATTTCCTCGTCAAAGAGCATGGTATCAGTGTGAAGGGCGCTCATCGCATAGGCTGGGCAGCCGTCTGCGTCGATCGGGTTTTCTTGCGCCTCCGGCACGCCCGTGCCCAGCAAGAAGAACACGCCCGGCAGATGGCGCTGATAGAAGGCGAAGTCCTCGGCAATCAGCAAAGGCTCATCTACGAGCTGTAGCTCGGGCAAGGCAGGCGCGACATTGGCAAATAGCTCGGGGTCGTTGTCGACCGGCGGATAGCCCTCGGCAAAATCGAGGTCATATGTGCAGCCCGTTGCAGCGCATGCCTCATCAAGCACGCGGCGCACACCCTCGCGTGCACGGTCGAACATGTCGTCCGTAAACACACGCAGACTGCCGGCAACATGGGCCTCCCCCGCCACCGCATTGCAAACCGTACCGGCCTGCAGCAGACCAAACTTGCCGATACAGGGCTCGTCAGTGCCCAGCTCGTCCATCAGTTCACGCTCGGCAACCAAGAACTTGGCAGCAGCCAGCGCCGCATCGTGCGACTCCTCGACCGGAACGCCATAGGTCTTAGCGATATGGATGCTCGTCCCGTGAATATGAATGTGTGTCTCACTCGAACGCGCCAGCAGCGGACCGGAACAACTCGCCAACGTGCCGGCAGGCAGATCGGGCCACACATGGAAGCCAAAAATACGGTCAGCCCCATAGCGCTCGAACACACCGCTCTCGCATACCGTCTTGGCACCACCGGTCGTTTCCTCGGCCGGCTGGAACACAAAGAGAACGTTGCGCCTCATGGCGCCCGGCTGCTCGCGAATCGTACGGTCGACATACGTCGCGGCGGCAAGTGCCATGGCCATGTGTCCGTCATGTCCGCAAGCGTGCATCTTGCCGGGATGGATCGAGGCAAAGGCCGCTCCCGTCGCCTCCGCGATGGGCAGCGCATCCATATCGGCGCGAATCGCCGTGGCACGCGCGGCACCAACGCCAGCGTCGAAGAAAGCGCAGACGCAGCTGGGACACGGATGGGTCACCTCGCAAGCGAGCGGCGCCAACACGCCCTCGATATAGGCGATAGTCTGCGGAAGATCGAAATCGAGCTCCGGAATGCGATGGAGATCGCGGCGATAGCGACGGAGTTCTTGGAGCTCGGTCATAGAGAATCCCTTCGTGAGGCACATCTGTTGCAACTTATTGTGATACAGGATTGTGGCACACATGTTTCCAGCATATTGCTGCATTTTTTAAACGTTATATACGAATACTCTTGTTTGGTAAAGTGCAACGTGATAGGGTCTTTACCACTTGATAGAGGCGCGGGCACGAAGAGCCGCGGGCGAGCCGGCAGGCTTTGACCCCGTGGGGAGGCGAAACCCGCCGAACTGGGTTTTTCGGGCACGAACAACCTGGTGGGCCTGTGGGAAACACCCACAGGACTGTCTGCAGCAATGCGGGAGCGCTATCCGGACATTGGGTCCACGCTATGCGGATTCGATGCGCAGATGGCGCCGTCTGGATAGCGAGGTTTACGGGACATGGCATTGACCCCCAACGAGGCATATGCGGCCAAGCAGCCGTTTGTGGACAAGGAGACACTCGAGCATATCGTCGAGCAGTTCCCCACGCCGTTTCATCTATACGACGAGGCGGGCATCCGCCGCAACATGCAAGAAGTGCGCGACGCCTTTGCATGGAACCCGGGCTTTAAGGAATACTTTGCCGTCAAGGCCAACCCCAACCCGGCGCTCATCTCCATTCTCAACGAATACGGCTGCGGCTGCGATTGCTCGAGCTATACCGAGCTCATGATCGCCCGCTCGCTGGGCATCACGGGACACGACATCATGTTCTCTTCCAACGACACGCCGGCTGCCGACTTTGAGCTCGCCAACAAGCTGGGTGCCATCGTCAACTTTGACGACATCAGCCACATCGAGTTCTTTGAGCGTGTTGCGGGGCCCATCCCCAAAACGGTCAGCTGCCGCTTTAATCCAGGCGGCCTGTTCCAGCTCTCCAACGGCATCATGGATAACCCCGGCGACTCCAAATACGGCATGACCACCGAGCAGCTCTTTGAGGCTTTCCGCATGCTCAAGGCCAAGGGCGCCGAGAATTTTGGCATCCATGCCTTCCTTGCCAGCAACACCGTCACCAACGACTACTACCCCAAGCTCGCGCGCATCCTCTTTGAGCTTGCCGTGCGCCTGGAGCGCGAGACCGGTGCACATGTCGCCTTCATCAATCTGTCCGGCGGCGTCGGCATCCCCTATCTGCCCGAGCAGCAGGCCAACGACATTCACGCCATCGGCGAGGGGGTGCACGCGGCCTACGACGAAATCCTGGTTCCCGCCGGTATGGGCGATGTGGCCATCTGCACCGAGATGGGCCGCTTTATGATGGGGCCCTACGGCTGCCTGGTCACCAAGGCTATCCACGAAAAGCAGATCTACAAGGACTATATCGGTGTCGACGCAAGCGCCGTCGATCTGATCCGTCCTGCCATGTACGGCGCCTACCACCACATTACGGTAATGGGTCAGCCGGGTGGCGCCGACAAGACCGCGGCGCCTGTCACAAACACGTACGACATTACGGGCAATCTGTGCGAGAACAACGACAAGTTCGCCATCGACCGCGAGCTACCGCAGATCGACATGGGCGATGTGCTCGTGATCCACGATACCGGCGCGCATGGCTACTCCATGGGCTACAACTACAACGGACGGCTGCGCTCCGCCGAGGTGCTGCTGCGCCCCGATGGCTCGGCCGACCTCATCCGCCGCGCCGAGCGCCCGGGCGATTACTTTGCCACACTCGACGTGCTGCCGAGCGGCCGAGAACTGCTGGCCAAGTCGCGCGCCGAAAGTGCTCGCCGTCGCGCCCAAGACGAGCGCCTGGCAGTCGCCGCCCAATGGAACAAACGCATCCAGATCGCGGACGCGAAGGAGAAGAACATGGACATCCGCAATCTTGAGGGCTCGATCGTCGCCCTTGTTACGCCGTTTAAAAAGGACGGCAGCGTCGACTTTGACGCGCTCGAACGCCTTATCGATTTCCACCTGCAAAACGGCACCGATGCCATCCTCACCCTGGGCACCACCGGCGAGAGCGCCACGATGACCGATGACGAGGACAACTCCGTCGTCGCCGCCGTGGTCAAGCATGTTGCAGGACGCGTCCCCGTCATCGCCGGCTCGGGCTCCAACTCCACGCAGACGATGCTCACCAAGTCGCTCACCTACCAGGGCTTGGGAGCCGACGGCCTGCTGCTCATCACCCCCTACTACAACAAGTCCAACGAAGAGGGCATCTATCAGCACTTTAAGACCGTCGCCGATGCTGTGGACATCCCCTGCATCCTGTACAACATCCCCGGCCGCTGCGGCTGCGGCATCAGCGAGCGCAACGTAGAGCGCTTGGCCGCGCACCCCAACATCATGGGGATCAAGGAAGCCTCGGGCAACGTCGCCTACGCGGCCAAGATTGCCCACCTGCTGTCCGACGACTTCCGCATGTACTCGGGCGAGGACGCCCTCACCGTGCCGCTCATGAGCCTGGGCGCTTCGGGCACCATCAGCGTGTGGGCCGACGTTCAGCCGCAGCTCGTGCACGACATGTGCCGCGCCTATCTGGACGGCGACGTGGAGCGCGCCCGCGATATCCAGATTGCCGGCCAGCCGCTCATCAATGCCCTCTTTAGCGAGGTCAACCCCATTCCCGTCAAGGAAGCACTCGCCCAGATGGGTATGATCGAGGCAAACTACCGCATGCCGCTGTGCCCCATGGCAGACGACACGCGCTCCGCACTTACCGATGCTCTGAAGGGAGCTGGTCTGCTTGATTAAGACCGTCATTATGGGAACGGGCCGCATGGGCTCGCTCATCTGCACCACCGCCGAGGGCGTTGTCGACGCCGCCGGTCAGCCCGTTTTTGATATCGTCGCGCAGATAGGCTTTGATCTAACCGAACTCGAGAACGCACCAGTCGCCGACGTCATCATCGACTTCTCGAACGTCGTGACCTTCGATGCTGTCGTCGCCTATGTCGAGCGCACGGGCGCGGCGTTAGTCTCAGGCACCACGGGCTACACACCCGATCAGATGGACCGCCTGCGTGAGCTGGGCCAGAACGTCTGCGTCATGCACTCCGGCAATTACTCCATCGGTATCGCAGCCCTGCGTCATCTGGTAGCACAGGCCACACGCGAGCTACCGGGCTTTGACTGCGAGATCGTCGAGACGCACCACAACCAAAAGGTCGACGCCCCCAGCGGCACTGCCAAGTTGTTGCTCGACGCCGTCGTCGAAGCTGAGCCCGAGGCAGGCTACCACCCCGTCTACGGACGCGAGGGCATGTGCGGAGCGCGCGACCCCAAGGAGATCGGCATGCACTCGCTGCGCGGCGGCACCGTCGCCGGCGTGCACGAGGTGAGTTTCTTTGGCCAGGACGAGGAGGTCACGCTCACCCACCGCGCCACGAGCCGTCAGATTTTCGTCAACGGCGCCTTGGCAGCCGCGCAGAAGCTCGTCACCCGCGAACCCGGCTTCTACACCTTCGACCAGGTCATGTTCGCCTAACTAGTTATCAACCATACCCCCTCAAAGGAGAGACAGCATATGAGCAACGCAGCCGAGATGGATGCACAAGAGATTATCAACTACATCGCCACCGCGCCCAAAAAGACGCCCGTCAAGCTGTACGTGCGCGAGAAGCCGGGCATGAAGGTCCAGTGGGGCAATGCACACGTCTACGGCGGTCGTCGTGGCAAGACCGTCTTTGGTGACTGGGATGAGCTTAAGGCAATCCTCGACGCCAACGCCGACTCCATCGACTACTACGATGTAGAGAACGACTGCCGCAACTCCGCCGTGCCCATGCTCGACCTTAAGGGTATCAACGCCCGCATCGAGCCGGGCGCGATCATCCGCGACCGCGTCGAGATCGGCGACCGTGCCGTCATCATGATGGGCGCCATCATCAACATCGGCTCCATCATTGGCGAAGGCTCCATGATCGACATGGGCGCCGTGCTGGGCGGCCGCGCCACCGTGGGTAAGAACTGCCACATTGGCGCCGGCACCGTGCTGGCAGGCGTCGTGGAGCCCGCCAGCGCCACGCCCGTCATCATCGAAGACGATGTCATGATCGGCGCCAATGCTGTGGTCCTGGAGGGCGTGCACGTGGGTAAGGGTGCCGTCGTTGCCGCCGGCGCCGTGTGCGTCGAGGACGTCCCCGCCGGTGCCGTCGTGGCCGGTGTCCCCGCCCGCGTCATCAAGATGCGCGACGAGAAGACCGACAGCAAGACCGGCCTGGAAGAGGGCCTGCGCCAGCT
>DXZR01000006.1:0-66655 GCA_019419555.1 Collinsella sp. | reverse complement strand
CTCGACGCTGCAAACGCCCCTAAGCGGCAATCTGACGTTCAATCGTCGGTCGCGTACCGAAGTACGCTTCCCTCCTCTTTCACGTCACCTTGCTCGCCTAGGGGCGTTTTCGCTGACATATGCTCAGTCTGCAACTCAATTCAGCTCCAAGCAAAAAGGCCGAAGTCCCGAAGGGTTTCGGCCTTTGCTTTGTCTGAAGTTCAAGCGCAGTTTATCGATTCTCAATTGACCCGATGTTTTTGAGCTCGATGGAGATGAGGCCGTTGGGCTCGTTGACGAACTCGATATACTCGGAGTTCGAACCCATCTCGGCCGGGAAGCTGATCTCGATGCCCGTGTCGGTACGAATCTTGTGATTGCGCACGGCCGCGCGTTCGACCTGCTTGCGCTCCACGGGCACGCGCTCGGGCACCTTCTCCTCGGTCAGCGCCGCACGCACGCTCTCCTTGATAACCGGCTCGTCCTCAAAGACCTCATCGACGATATCCCAAGGCGGCAGCTCCTCGTCGTCTTCAACCTTCTCGGCAACGGCGGCTTTGACCTTGGCGAGCGCTACGGCCGTGTTGGCGCCGTGCTCTTCAGCGACCTCCTCGACCACGCGCGTCACCGTGTCGATGACCTCCTTACCCGAAACGCCCGTGTCGCATTGCAGCAGGCCGTCGGGAATGAGCATGCGATCCTCGCCGGCAATCTTGCGCTTCTTGTCCACGTAGCCGATCTCCATGGTGCTTGCGCGCACGATGGCATAGCTCGGCACCTTTTGCGAGGGGTTCGGCAGAATGGCGTAGTGGCGCGCGATGTCGTTGCGCACCTCCCCCTCCTCGCGGCCCACTTCGTGCATAAAAGCCTGCTTGGAGCCCAGCAGCATCACGGCAAACCAGCGGGCATCCTCATCGTCGTCAAAATCGGCCACGAGCACGTCGGTGGACTCGGCTTTCTCGGCTTTGGTGAGCTCGGAAGAGATAAACTCCGCAATCTGCTGCGACAGGTCCACGAACTCGCGCTCGCCAAAGAAATAGCCCTTGAGCTCGCCGCCAAACGCAGAGTTCTCGGCAAACGTGGCGCGTTTATTGTCGGCCGAGGTGCGTGCACGGCGCAGATGCGTGGTTACGAAATTGCGCACGGCACGGCTTTCGGTATCGAGCTCGCGCTGGCTCATAACGTTGACGGCAGAGTCAAAGTCCAGGATATGCAGAATCGCGTGATTGATTTTCATATACGGCATTCCGTTCTAGATCGATTTCGGCACGAACCAGTATAGCGGTCGAGCCCGCCCCAGGCGCATCGAAGATTGGTGCATCGGGGACAGGCTGCTTTGCACCAATGGCTAGCGCAGGAGCTCGGACTGCCAAGCCTCGAGCTGTTCTGCCAAACTCTTGCCGGCGGCGGGCATGTCGATCTGGGGTCGTTTGGGCAGCAGCGCACACTTAAGAATTGCCACGATGGTCTGCGAGACAAAGCGTCGCGTATCCTTGTCAAACCCTTGCGCAGCCTGGAGCATCACGGGCAGGCTCTCGCGCAGATTCCCAGCGATATCCGCAAACCGCTCAGCACCCGTAGCCTCAAACACGGAGAACAACGCATCTACAAAACGCTCGCGCTCGCTAGGCGAAACTGCAAGCAGCATCTCGCGAATGGAGCCATCAACGTATCGAGCACCGGCGGACAGGCGCTCACAGTACACGAAGTCGCGACCATCAACCACCCAGCTAAAGGGATTGTGCTGCAGCAGACTGAACTCGGTGCTCTCAACGATGGCATAGTCCTCCTGTGTCTCGAACATCATGCCAAAGATCGACGACCGAGGTAGCGTCTTATCGATGCGGCCGGAAAGATCGGCAAAGGCGTTGCCGTTCAGGAACTCCTCGACGAAGCCAGGACCATCATGGGAATACACCCGTTCGATTCGCTCACGGGCGACATCGGAGCACATCGCCGCACCGTACACCGCAAGGTTTCCACCCTTGGAATGACCTCCGCACAAAAGCGGCCCGTCAATCGCGTCCGCCGCCTCGTCTACATAACGCGCCGCGGATTCCTGGGCCGGCACAGGACACCGGAACGCCATGTTAAAGTCCTCTTTCCAGCCCACAATCGTACTGTCGGTCCCCCGGAAGGAAAGATAGCTAAACCCCGCCGGAAACCGGAACGCCATGGCTGCAAACTGCTCTGTCGCCACCACATCGCTCACGGCACGATAACCGCAAACGTGCACGCCACGGTAGCGAGGGCTTGCTGCCACGGCCTCCAACAAGGCCCTGCTCCCCTCCGGATCCCACAGGTCGCCAATCATGTCCCGGTAGCACTCGGCACGCAGCAGCTCGCGTACGTCTAGGCCCTGCCAGTTCGTCAGCTCCGCCATATCACCCGGCAAACGCAAATAGGACAGCCACGCAAAGACCAGGCTATCCACCGCACAGAACGGCTGCTCCTCAAACGAATCAAACGTCGTCTGGGCATAGGTCAAAAAATTAGAGGAATCCGACATGGCCCTCCCATCAACTATAGTGCATTGGGGTCAGGTTACTTTGCATCAAAAAGGCGCCCGGGCCGCGTGGACCCGGACGCCTTCATTGTAGCTTTTCGCTCTAGCGAGCTTGATTTAGCAGGAGAAGTCGATTTAGCAGGAGAAGTCGACGCTGTCGATGATGTCCTTGAGGGCCTTGGCGGAGGCGGTAAGCTCATGCTGCTCGTCATCGTTCAGCGGCACGGGGACGCGGCAGACAACGCCGTCGCGGCCAACGACGGTCGGCATGGAGATGGCAAGATCGGACAGGCCGTACTCGCCCACCATGAGCGAGGAAACGGGCAGAACGGTCTGCTCGTCACGCATGACGGCAGTGCAGATGCGCTTGACGGCCATGGCGACGCCATAGTAGGTGGCGTGCTTCTTCTCGATGATGGTGTAGGCGGAGTTCTTGACGTCCTCGGCGATGCGCTTCTCGGCAGCCTCATGCTCCAGATGACCATGAAGCTCGCAGAAGGTGTTCAGCGGAACGCCGGCAACCTGAGCGCTGGACCAAGCGACAAACTCGGAATCGCCGTGCTCACCCATGACATAGGCCTGGACATCGCGCGGGTCGACCTCGACATGGGCACCAAGCATCTGCTGCAGACGGCCGGTGTCGAGCACGGTACCGGAACCGATGACGTGGCCCTCGGGCAGGCCGGACATCTTGATGGCGGCGTAGGTCAGAACATCGACCGGGTTGGAGACGATGAGCAGAATGCCGTCGAAGCCGGACTTCTTAATCTCGGGGATAATGGACTTAAAGATGCTGACGTTCTTGTTGACCAGGTCCAGGCGAGTCTCACCGGGCTTCTGGGCAGCGCCAGCGGTGACGACGATCATGGCGGCGTCGGCGACATCGGAATAATCGCCGGCGTAGATCTTCATCGGCTCGGCAAACGTCATGCCGTGCGCGATATCCAGGGCCTCACCCTCGGCGCGGTTCTTGTCCACGTCGATGAGGACCATCTCGGAGAACAGACCACTCTGCATCAGCGCGAACGCCGAAGACGAACCAACGAAACCGCAGCCGACAATAGCGACCTTCTTCTCGTTAACCATTAGAAACTCCCATCTCTCTCCACAAGCAAGCCGCCCGGGAACGACCCGAGCGGCTTGCCGTAATCCCAATACATCCAATCGGGACTTTGATTATGCTCCTATTCGCAGCCAAAAATCGACCGTTTACCGAAATTGTTTGCAGAAATCGTAAAATAACTGCACGAAATCGGTTTCGAGCTATTGACGAGCCGAAATACCTTTCTAATACAGGCCCGCCTCGCGAATGGCCTCGACAGCCAAAGCAATCTGGTCGGGCGGCAAGACCAGCGCCATGCGCACGTGCCCCTCGCCCGAAGGACCAAAGCTCGCGCCCGGCGTCACCACAACGCCGGCCTTCTCCATGAGCTCCTCGCAAAACGCCATGGAATCGGTGCGACCACCGGGAAGCTTGGCCCACACAAACATAGAGCCATGCGCGTTGGGACGCTCCCAGCCCAGGCCCTCAAGACCGTCGCACAGGGCATCGCGGCGCTCCTGGTACTTCAGACGCTGCGCCTCGACCTCATCGCGCGGACCGTTCAGGCAGGCGATAGCAGCCTTCTGGATCGGGAAGAACATGCCAAAGTCGATCTGGCCGCGCAGCTTGGCAAAGGCAGAGACCACGTCCTCGCGGCCGACCAAAAAGCCGACACGCGCACCGGTAACGTTAAACGACTTGGAAAGCGAGAAGAACTCCACGCCCACCTCAAGCGCACCAGGATACTGCAAGAAGCTGCCGCCCGGCTCGCCGTCGAACACGATGTCGGAGTACGCGTTGTCATGGACGATGAGCAGGTCGTGCTCGCGGGCGAAAGCGATGATCTCCTCGTAGACCTCGGGCGTGCCCACCGAGCCGACCGGGTTTGCGGGCAGCGACACGATCATATACTTGGCACGATCGGCCACCTCGGGATCGATACCCGCCACATAGGGCAGGTAATTATGCTCGGCGACCAACGGATAGTACTCGAGCTTGGCATCGGCGATCTTGGCGCCCGCCTCAAAGACCGGGTAGCACGGATCGGGAACCAAAATAGTGTCACCCGGATCGAGCAGGGCCAGGCCCAAATGGCCCACGCCCTCCTGCGTGCCGTTGCACGACTGCACCATAGACGGCGTAATGCCGGAGACACCAAAGCGACGCTCATAGTAATCGCACACGGCTTGCTTGAGTTCGGGCAGGTCGCGCAGGGCATACTTCCACATCTCGGGGTCCTGGGCCGCTTGCGTGAGCGCCTCGACCACGTGGTCGTACGGCTTAAAGTCGGGCGTGCCCACGCTCATGTTGTAAATGGTCTTGCCCTGAGCCTTCAGCGCAAGAAGCTTGTTGTTGAGCGAGGCGAAGACCTCCGCGCCAAAGCGGTCGAGACGCTGCGATGCCTGCATGGTGCCACCTTTCGATATGAAAAACGCGGCGCTCCGACAAGAGCGCCGCGCGATACGGGCCATCAGATTGCAAAAGTGTAACGCTTGCAACCCCCGCATTGGTTCAATTTAGCCAACCTTAGTCAATTGGATTGAGCGCGTCGATCTGCGCAAGCCACAGTCGCGAGCTGGCGTCACTCGGCATGCGCCAATCGCCGCGCGGGCTGAGCGTCACCGAGCCAACCTTGGGACCATCGGGCAGGCAACTGCGTTTAAACTGCTGGGCAAAGAAGCGACGATAGAACGTACGCAACCACGTGTGGACGGTCTTGGCGTCGTAGACGCCCTCGAAGCTCTTGAGCGCCATGCGGTAAATCTTGCCTGGCTCAAAGCCAAAACGCAGCAGGTAATAGAGGAAGTAATCGTGCAGCTCGTACGGCCCCACCAAATCCTCGGTCTTCTGCGCAATCTCGCCGTCGCCCGTGGGCGGCAGAAGCTCGGGGGACACCGGCGTATCGAGGATATCGAGCAAGACCTCGGCAATACGCCCGCCAAAAACATCAGCGGCATAGCGCACCAGATGGCGCACAAGCGTCTTGGGCACACTCGCGTTGACGGCGTACATGCTCATGTGGTCGCCGTTATAGGTAGCCCAGCCGAGCGCCAGCTCCGAAAGGTCGCCCGTGCCGATGACAAAGCCGCCAGCCTGGTTGGCCAGATCCATCAGAATCTGCGTACGCTCGCGGGCCTGGCTGTTCTCGTAAGTCACGTCCTGCACGGCCGGATCGTGCTCAATGTCCTTGAAGTGCTGCTCCACGGCCGCGTGAATCGAGACCTCGCGGAAGCTCACGCCCAGGTCGCGCGCGAGCGACTCGGCATTGGACTTGGTGCGGTGCGTGGTGCCAAAGCCGGGCATGGACACGGCAGTGATACCTGTGCGCGGCAGCTCCAGCGCATCGAAGGCGCGCACGGTCACAAGCAGCGCCAGCGTGGAGTCCAAGCCGCCCGAAAGGCCGATGACCGCCGCCTTGGTACCCGTA
Organism: Collinsella sp.; assembly: GCA_019419555.1. Lineage (GTDB taxonomy): Bacteria > Actinomycetota > Coriobacteriia > Coriobacteriales > Coriobacteriaceae > Collinsella. The sequence goes on along the minus strand of DXZR01000006.1, from coordinate 60,700 downwards.
TGGGCAAGGCGCGTCTTGAGGCCCGCGGTCTGCAGGTCGAGGATGGTCTCGCAGCGCTCGGCCAGGTCACCATGGTCTGCCGGCACAAAAGGCGCGCGGGGGAAGACACGGTCGATGCCGAGTGCATCGCGCAGGACAGGTTCGTCTGTCAGCACGCCCTCAAACGAAAAATCAACGGTCGTGGACTCCGGTGCATCGTCCGCGCGCGTCCACGTCGTCGAGCGGCGGCGCTCGGCAAGCAGGCGGTCAAGATCAACGTCGGCGATGGCCATATCACATGTAAGCAGTTTGGTGGCGGCGAGCTTGGAGCCGTTTTCGTAGATAAGGTTCTCGCCCGCAAAGACCATGTCGGTCGTGGACTCGCCCTCACTCGCATCCGCGTAGGCATAGGCACAGTACAGGCGCGCGCTTTGGTTAGAGATAAGGCTGCGGCGGTAATCTGCCTTACCGATAATCTCGTCCGAGGCCGACGGGTTGAGAATCACCGTCGCACCGGCAAGCGCCATCTCGGTCGAAGGGGGCGCCGGCACCCACAGGTCCTCACAGACCTCAACGCCCAGCACCAGGTCCTCGGCGCCCTCATCACAGCAGCGGTAGACAAGCCCCGAGCCAAGCGGCACCGGACCCTGACCGGCAAATTCAACCCACACGGGATCGGCAGGCGCCGGGGCAAACCAGCGGCGCTCGTAGAACTCGCCATAGTTGGGCAGATACTTCTTAGCCGTAAGGCCCAAAAGCTCGCCCGCACAGCACACGGCCGCGCAGTTGTAGATGTTTTCGGCCACCGCAACGGGAAGGCCGACGGTAAAGACAATCGGCAGCTCGCGGGTTTCATCGAGGATATGCACCAGAGCAGCCTCGCAGGCATGCAGCAATGTGCGGTTATGGAACAGATCGGCCGCGGTATAGCCGGTCAGGTTAAGCTCGGGCAGCGCCAGTGCGCGAACGCCGCGCTCGGTAGCCTCGCGAACAGCCGCCAGCGCAACCTCGGCATTGCCCTCGACATCGGCCACGCGAATCCGCGGCGACGCCGCCGCCACACGCAAAAAGCCATCGTTCTTATTAGCCGAAACGCAGCATTGCCTTGTTGATCTGGACACTGGAGGCCCCTTCTACCCTGAGATTCAGTCTAACGGACGTTCACATATCTCTAACTAGCCAAAGCAACCTCTCAGTTTACTGAGACGCCAACCTGTGCTAAGAGCATGTATTCCAAAAATATCTTTAATTAAAAAAGGAGAAATCGATAATCGACTTCTCCTTTAAGCGAGGCAAGTTAATTCCGAAACTAATGGCAGAATTTATCCATGTAGTCCTCAAAGTCGAACACTTCTACCACGACGCCCTCTTCCTGAGACTCTTTCAGTTGCTCCAAGAGATCTTTGTTAATAACGTCCATGCAGAAACCTCCTCTATCTAATCAATTGTAGTATATCTGCTTTCATGCAATTATCAACCAACTTGTTTAATTGCTCCTCGTTTGTCGATAGTCCCTCTTTTTTCAAAATGTCGCGCACCTCGTTCTTAGTAATCGGCTTTTCAAACAACGAAAGCAAAGCGAACGAAAAATCATTAACCGCACACATTCTATGGGTGGCACAACTCAGCAGTACTCTTAACCCCTCTTTTGAGCGTCCGACTTCTTTAACAAACGAACTTTTAACCAATTGAAAACCGTTATCGTGCATTACATAATCGGCATCGATATTTGTATTCAGCAATCCATAATGCAACAGTTCTTCTATCGCCCTTGTCAGCTCGAGGTCGCCCTGATCAAGAATAAGAGAAATGCTACAATCGGCCTCCAATAAACGGGCCAACTTAAGGTATACCAACTGGGAAACAGCATAGACATGATGGTATTCAGAATTATAGAAGTAGGCAAATGGCTCAACGAGCACGACAGAGGTCTTGGAATCCAGCCAGATTCGATCAGCTGGATTTAGACTAGTTAGCCGTCGCTTTACTTTGGTCAAATGTCCCTTATACCTGACAGCGTGAATAGAATCTAGGATCCAGGTCACCTCTGAAATATGAAGCCGCTGGGGCAAGTCAATTGTGTCGCTACCGTTTATGACCTCTTGCATATAAAAATCAATATGATGCTCATCAGATAAGGATTTTGCTTCATTTAAAGTTAAACCAGTGCCTGAAACATAATCCACTTCGAGGCGCAAATCCTCATATTGGGACTTCGGCATTACAGAGACACCATACTTATCGGGATGATTCCAAACATCCGACCCCATAACGAGACCAAAATTCGTAAATCCTCTCGTGGAATATGGAACACCACATACCTGTTTTGAATAATTCAAAACATTCTCTGTATAAGCTAAGGTGTTCAGAGCCTCTTCTTTAGTTTCGGTCGGAAAGCCAATCATAAAAAATAGATGAACAGGAATAGCCGCATTGAGACAATCATGGACATTGCGATCAATCCAATCAACTCTCGTGTTCTTCTTCATTAGATCAAGAACTCTTTGGTTGTATGACTCGAGGCCAAACTGAATCTGCCTACATCCACTTTGGTATATCTTGTTAAAAACTTCTGTACTTAGGGTTGGAGAGAACCTCGTTTCTCCATGCCAGAAAAACGTTTTTCCCGATGCGTTTATTTCATCCGCGAGTTGCTCCATTCTTTTGCCTTCGAATGTTTCATCCACAAAAGAGAAAACTCTCGTGCCGTATTTTTCATTTAACCGACACATTATTTCAAATACTCTCGATATAGGCATCTTTCGGTAACAACCACCGGTAGCACCGGGAATGGTGCAGAAGGCGCAATGATTAAAACACTGCCTAGAGGAATAAACCGGCAATATTAACTCAGGCATGAAGTATTTAGAAAGGGCGAAGCCATCGAAATCGGGAACTGTATCGTTGATAAATGTTTGCTCAATCCGATGGTTTTTATATATCTTTCCACCTTTAGCATGGCAAAGGTTTGGAACACAGTCGAGATTGTCATCACCAGAGTCAAGAGCCTCAAGAAGACGTGCAAGCGGCTCTTCGCCGTCATACATCATTATCGAATCAATGTATTCAAAAAAGGGATGCCATTCTTTCATGCAGTCATCTGCTAAACGAGTAATGTAATTGCCGCCCAATGAGACGTGTTTAACAGATGGACATTCTTCCTTAATCAGTTTCGCTAACGTAACTGCAGAAATCAATTGGAAACAGCCGCTCACCGAAATCCCAATAAACTCGAATTTTTCCCTCTGAATACGCTTAAGAAAGGCAGTTTCATAGAAGGAAATAAACGGATTATGCAAGGTATCCGCAAGCGATTTCATTATTTCTGGTGTCGAATAATAATCATAGGGCAGATCTATGGAGTTGAACGTGTATTTAACTCCATATGAGACGTGATTTATGATATAGAGTGCATTTCTAAAAATGTTTTCAGCATATTGTCTTTCTTTTAGATTAAAGTATCTCTTCGATCTGAAAATATCTTTTGCCTCGTCAACATTAAGTGCCGACTTTTGTATCAACTCGATTGTTAATTGAACATTCGAACTAAACGAATCCTTTGATTCCCGATACCTTTTACAGCACTCTTCGACATGTCTAAAAGATAGGAGGTCATCGTAAAATTCCACGTTTAAGTCAACAATGTCAACTTTGTATTGTTCAACCTCTTGAAGATATGACTTCAAAACAGGCAAGGCAAGATACGGCCCCACTGGACTCCATCCTGGGGGAAATACTAAAAGCGTTTTAGGCATATCAACGTCACATCTTTCGCAAATAATTCAATTGAAACACAACTACCATCATAATTGAAAATACACCAAGTCCTGTAACGAGAATTGAGAACATCGCGATGCTCGTGAACAGCGAAACAAGAAGTGTTGAAATAACAACAGCAACCGATTGCAAAGACTCCCTAATTGAAAACAGGCTTATCGATTCAGATCCGTCTCTCGCCAAATCCTGCAGCGATGTTATGAGAAGCACATCTTGAATGGCGTTTCCGGCACCGACGATAAAAAGGAAAATAAACGATATCCCAGACGCATAGCGATAGCCAAACGCCAGATACGCACCGAGCGCAAGATACGTCACAAAACAATATGATTTAACGCAATCGGAACCACTGATTAAACGACCATATATTGTATTTCCGAACAACAGTCCGATTGTAAGACTACTCTGAAGGAATCCGTATTGTATCGATGACGAGTCAAATTGCAATTGCGCTATAGCTGGCAAAAGAGAATTCAGAGAGCCGAATGCCACGCCACTAGAAATATCGATTAATAGGAAACCAATTGCCAAGTGCTTCGCGCTAAGATCACTAAATGCAGTCCTGTTTTTTTCATTTTTGCTTATTCCCTCTTTATCATTAACCTCGATAACCGACGGAACATCTCGCAGCAACCAGAACGACGCGGCAAAAGAAAGCGCGTCTAATGCAAGAACAGCCTCCGCCCCAAATTGAGCGACAACAAAACCGCCGGCAACTGGCCCCAGAACCATCATCAAATTCTGCAGGAACCCAAACGAATTATTAATTACGTCGCGATTGATACTATTCGTATTGGCTCTTAACAACGAGTAAAAGCAGGGCATTTCTACCGTTCGGCAAAGCGATACCGCGCACGTAATAGCAAACATACTCCATTTACTATCAACAAAAATATAGCAAACGAATAATCCCGCGCGAATTAAGTCTGCCAATCTCATGGCCTGCAGTGTCCCGATGCCCATCTTCTGAGGCAGCTGCGCGAGCGCAACTGAAAACAGAGAGGGGGCAAATCTGCAGCAGACCATCAAAGCAGTTGCAGAAACATCGTGAGTTACCTCGTAAATCAGCATTGGCAAAGCAATATTCGCACACCAATTGCCTATTTCGCTTATCCCTCTAGCAATATATAGGACCCGAACCGGACGGCTAGCTCTCAATACCGTGAACATCACGATTAACCTCGTATTTCAGGCCTCGTTCATCCCTTAATAGGAATCCATAATCAACCAAGTACCGCCTCAACACGGCATAATCAGGATAGAGCTGTGACAGCACACGATTAACCTGAAGCTCCGTATAACTTGTATTTAATTCAAAGAAAGAGACGGCCCATAGCAGCATGATTCTTTTATAGCTTTCCTTTTTTGGAATTGAAACCAGCTCGCCATTCTTGAGAAATCGTTTTTTAAAGTCTATTAGCTCATCCATTCACATCCTCCATTTCATACGCATCTAATACTAAAAATGCATACGCTTTAGGTCATCGCATTCAGCTTCTTTATTCGAACTAAACTCGAACTAATCTAAATTATTTGCTCAGACACTCTTCGAAAGCTCGTTTTTCACTCTGAGTAAAATGCCCTTCCCAGTCAGTCCACGAACAGGAAGGCAACTCACAACGAGCGGAGTCGAAGCCCTCTGCCGTCGGTCGCTCAAAATGCACGATAACCTTTTCGATATCGCCATCTGTAATCAGGTCAGAATGAATGACCTCGGTTCCATCTTCGAATGTCATATACGGGTACATCACGTAAACCACCTCGCAAACATAAATCCAGTTTAGCATCAAGCTATTGCACCAAAGACAGCAGGCCCCCTTGATGAGTTGATGGTATCTGTTAAATGTCACGTATGATTCACATCTGGTGGGTACCCTGATGGCTACACGAAACGAAGCAGATTTACACCGGGAGGACCCCGTATGACAACCAAGTACACCGACGCGCCGCGCACGCGCGTCATGACGCCGGCATCGCTCAACAACGGCGTGCACGAGAACCATTCCATCGGACAGACCATGGCCATCGCGCCCAAAAAGGGCCTGTTCGATGACATTTCCATTCCCCAGATCATCGCCGGCGCCGCAGCTGCCGCCACGAGCGTGGCGCTTGCCTCCAAGATTGGTATCGCTGGTTCAGTAATTGGTGCCGCCGTGAGCTCGGTCATCACCGTTGTGTCCTCGCAGGTCTACCGCCACTTTATCTCTGCCAGCGCCGAAGCCCTCAAAGGTACGCACGCCGCCGTCGACTACCCCGCCGGCGCCTATGAGCCCGTTGAGCTTAATGCCGAGGAGCACCTGGGCGGCGCCGCGACTACGCAGGAGATGCGTCAGGTCGCGGGACGCGCGACCACGGCGCGCGTCGCCCCCAACAGCCTGCGCGCCAAGGCGGCGGAAGAGCGCAGCCAGACGCAAAAGAAGGTCATCATCTTCTCGATCGCCATCGCCATCGTCGCGGTTATCGCCTGCGCCGGCGCCATCCTTATAACCACCGCCGGTGAGGGTCTGGGCGAGCGCCCCGAGCCAATCCTTTCGTCGCGCACGACCGAGCAAGACGCGGACAGCGCCGGCCAATCGCAAAGCCAGCAGAACGACTCACAGGCCAACTCCGCACCCACCGATTCTTCCTCGACCACCCCTGATCAGTCGCAAGGCACCGATTCCTCTTCGAACAGCGGCGGCACACAATCCGGAACGACCGACTCCAGCCAAACGACCGACGGCTCTCAGCAGAGCACGGGTGACCAGACGAGCGGCAATGCATCGGGCACGGGCTCAACCGACAACAGCAACACAAACAGCTCGAGCGGAACCGTATCCGGCACGGCATCCGACAGCTCGAGCCAAGGCACGACATCGGGCAACTAAGCACGATCGCCTCTCACAGATAACCGACCTGTATAACGGGCGCGAACCGGCAACGGTCGCGCCCGTTTGCTTTGGGCGCCGAGGTGGCAAGCCCTGCGCGATGGTAAGATGCTTTGGTGTGTAAAGAGGAGATTTGCCATGAGCAAGACAATAGTTAAGCCCACGCTATCGCTGGGCAACCACATCTATCTGTATCGCCTGCTGCGCGATGCGATTGGATGCGGCAAGCAAACGTTTATGACACAGGTCGAGGAGACACTCGCCGCTGGCGATATGACCGCTTATGACCTGGGCTTCGAGTCCACGCGCGAGCTGCTCGAGGAACTCGACGACTGCATTAAGCTGACCGTCTTTAAGGGCGGACGTCTGTATGCCACCGTCATCGCCAATGAGGCCTGGGATGCTGCCCTTGCCAAGGGCGAGGACAAGCCCAAGGCCGCCAAGGGCGCCAAGCAGTCCTACAAAAAGAAAAAGCGCGGCGAGAAGGACCTGAAGGCCGTGCGTCCCAAGCACGTTAAGCGTCCCGAGCCCGAGTCCGTGGCCGAAGTCGCTCCGGAGCCCGAGCCCGAGGTAGAGGCTGAAGTCACTGCTGAAGTAACGGCAGAGGTCGAAAACGAAATCGCTGCCACGACCGAGCCCGAAGTCATGGCTGAGCAGGAAGCCGCCGTTGAGCTCAACGAGGTTCCCAAGTCGAAAGCCGAAGAAACCGCCGGCCAACCCGAGACGCCTGCGTTCCAAAACAGCGATGTCTTTGGCGACAACGCCGAGGACGACCAGTCCGACGAGCCCGCGAATCAAGACGCTACCGAGGCGACGCCGGAACCCGAGACGCCGCAGCCCGCCATCTCGCTCACGGTTGTCTATGACCCCGAGAACGCCAACGCCGGCATCACCACCATGGTATCCACGCCGGTCGAGGCCAAGCCGAACGTCGAGGCAGAGGGCACTCCGCAGGCCGGTGCCAAAACCGGGACCGAAGACACGTCCATCTCCGTGGAACCGACAGATTCCATAGCTAAGCCAGAAGCGGCATCTGAGTCTGCACCTGTCATTGAGTCCGCATCCGCACCCGCCTGTGACCAGGCTCCCACACCTGCACCGACTCCGGTCCCCAATTCAGCACCGGCCCCCGCTCCCGCAGCACCGACCATCCCCGGGGACTTCCCCATCGATTTCGCGACCGAGGTCTTCTGCCCTAGTCCGCTGCTGCACCAGCTGTCGACTTATCTCCCCTACGGCGCCGACACCCTCGGCATCGTCGGCGAGTACTACTGGATCGCTCGCGAGCGCGGTACCATCGAGGCCGGCCGTAACCGCGCGAGCTTCCCCCTGCGCTACACACAGGCCGGCAAACGCCACGAAGTCACCGTACGCATTCGCCGCAACACCACCGGCGGCCTCGGAGCCACCTGGGCCATCGACAAGGTCGAAGCCCCGGTCGAGTAAAAAACGGCCTCGGATAGCCAATTGACCATCCGAGGCCGTTTGAATTCAGGCCTTTTAGTTGTCATCGGCGCATATAGACACCAGAGAAGCAAGCTCATCCTCAAGTTGCGGAGCAAAGTATCTAAAAGAAACCTGCGCTCCAGTCGGTATCGACTCAATCATATTCGCAGCATTATCTGAAACTCGGTACGATGCAGTTTCACCTGTCTTCAAATCCTCTATTGAGCAGACAGCGTCTTCAGCATCAATCGACCTAAGCACGCCTTCTCCTTGTAACATCACATCGGCATGCCCGCCAGCTATTTCTAATGAACCTGAGTCTGTCGCAGTCACTTCTCCGGAACCTCCGCGCGATATCTCTTCCTTTGTTGAACAGCCCACCAATGAAGCCATCAGCACCAAAGACAGAGCTAGACGAATCGCCCTACTTCGAAAAAATCGTTCCATAAGTCCACGCATAATAGCTCTGATCATACTTCAGGAAGGATAAAGATGAATTCCAGCCGTCCGCTATGCCAATCATCTGCCTTGTCTCTCCAGTTTTCTTACCAGTAAGTGTGGCGTAAGCCTCCGCTGTTACAGAATGGGCTGATCCGTTGTACAAACTCGCATGTAAAACATTCGGTCTATTAGAGTTAATCTCATTTTGAATGCTCGCGATAGCCGGAGAGGAGACAGTGCGGGCGATAAGAGTACTTCCTCTGCTTGCGCAGTAATTTGTAAACCCCGTTGCACAGGTTGATATCGGCGTTCCGCCCAAAACAACGCCGGGAACAGTCTGTTCTTCATCGGAAAGAGCATGGGTATTGGTGTAATTCCATATCTGCATATATTGCGAAGGGTCGCTATATAAATTGGCAATGCCATACAGTTCCGCAACGTTCGAAAAAGCTGTCACCATACAAGCATAGTGGGCAGTAAGCCTCTTAATCTCGCTTTCATCATATGACATAAACTGAGAAATGGAACGAAATCCAGATACTGTGTAATCCTGCATTTGAGTTGCGTAAATTACGACATCGTTCCAGCTTGAAGGTTTATTCGATAAAACGACAGGCCGTCCTTCTATGGAAACAGCCGGGATTGTTCTTCCGCAATTTGTTGTTATTGAACCGTCCAAAGATTGCACACCGAATTCGAATGGATTGATCATTACGACTGGGTTATTGAAAGAATAAGACTCAACACCAAGATCTCCTCCCCGATCCATAGGGCTGACTAAGCCGTCTCCAAAACGATATCCCGTAAGTATTTCATCATCTGAAGCATCTAAAACCAAATAGCCCGCGGCTCTATTGAATGTCACAACCGGAACAATGTAGCCAAGCGGGGACCCATCAACGTCTACAAAAGGAATAGGGTCAGAGGGCGTATACGAAGAGCCGAGGAGTCCCTTTATATATTTATCGGCAAGCTCTTGCGCAATTTCTGAAGTAAATTGTATCTGCTCACCATCAATATTGCCCGTCGAAGCAAAAACCTCTTTCGGACGTGCGGCTAAGGCGACAATTGAAGACGCGACAAGTTGCAGAAAACGACGACGCGAAAGCATATGTTCTTCTTTCTAGAGGAGCGACTTATAAGATACTCCTATTCTATAACCTTTTTTGTAACGTTACAGCACTGGTTATATTTCAATTCGATTTGCTTATGTCCTTGTAGCCCAATACGTCTTTACGTTTTAAACGGAATTAGAAAATCACTCATAGCAAAAACGGGCTTTAATCCCAAAGAGATGACTTTGATTATGAATCAAACCAGCAGCCAGGGCATAGCTGCAGTGCAATTGCTACAAGAAAGGCCGCCCTTGCTGGCGGCCTTTCTACTTGCTACTAATCGCGCGTCAGCTTGCGGTGAATACGATGCGGCTGGGCTGCGTCCTCGCCCAGGCGCTCGATACGGTTGGCCTGATAGGCCTCGAAGTTGCCCTCGAACCAATACCAGTTGCCCGGATTCTCGTCGGTGCCCTCCCACGCCAGGATGTGCGTGGCGACGCGGTCCAGGAACATACGGTCGTGGCTAATGACCACCGAGCAGCCCGGGAACTCGAGCAGCGCCGCTTCAAGCGAGGACAGCGTCTCGACGTCGAGGTCGTTCGTGGGCTCGTCGAGGAGCAGCAGGTTGCCGCCCTGCTTGAGCGTAAGCGCCAAGTTCAGACGGTTGCGCTCGCCACCGGAGAGTACGCCAGCGCGCTTCTGCTGGTCCTGGCCCTTAAAGCCAAAGCTCGCCACATAAGCGCGGCTCGGAACCTCGGTCTCGCCGACCATCATGTGGTCCAGGCCATCCGAGACGACCTCCCACAGGTTCTTGTCGGGGTCGATGCCGGAACGGTTCTGGTCGACGTAAGAAATCTTGACGGTCTCGCCCACCTCGAGCTCGCCCGAAGTCAGCGGCTCCAGGCCCACAATCGTCTTGAACAGCGTGGTCTTACCGACACCGTTGGGGCCGATAACGCCCACAATGCCGTTGCGCGGCAGGGTGAACGAAAGGTCATCGATGAGCACGCGGCCATCGAACTCCTTGTGCAGGTGATGGGCCTCGAGCACCTTGTTGCCCAGACGCGGGCCCACAGGGATGCGGATGTCGGTCCAGTCGAGCTTCTGGCTTGCGCGGGCCTCGGCCTCCATCTCCTCGTAGCGAGCCAGACGGGCCTTGTTCTTGGCCTGGCGAGCCTTGGGCGAGCTGCGTACCCACTCGAGCTCGGCCTCCATGCGCTTGGCGAGCTTGGCATCGCGGTTGCCCTGCGCCTCAATACGCGCGGCCTTGGTCTCCAGATACGTGGAGTAGTTGCCCTTGTAGGGATAAAGGTGGCCGCGGTCGACCTCGCAGATCCACTCGGCAACGTTATCCAGGAAGTAGCGATCGTGCGTGACGGCAAGCACCGCGCCCTGGTAGTTGTGCAGGAAGTGCTCGAGCCACAGGATCGACTCGGCGTCCAAGTGGTTGGTGGGCTCGTCGAGCAGCAGCAGGTCGGGAGCCTCGAGCAGCAGTTTGCACAGCGCCACGCGACGACGCTCGCCGCCGGAGAGCACGTTAACCGGCATGTCGGAATCGGGCAGCTGCAAGGCGTCCATGGCCTGGCCGAGCTTGGAATCGATATCCCAGCCGTCGGCGGTATCAATCTCGTCCTGGAGCTTGCCCATCTCGGCCATGAGGGCGTCCATGTCGCAATCCGGGTCGCACATCTCCTCGCCGATCTTATTGAAGCGATCGACCTTGGCGATCATATCGCCAAACGCCATGCGCACGTTCTCGATAACGGTCTTGTCGTCGTCGAGCGGCGGTTCCTGCTGCAGGATACCCACGGTGTAGCCGGGGGTGAGCCTGGCATCGCCGTTTGAGACCTCCTCGATACCGGCCATGATCTTGAGCAGGGTCGACTTGCCCATGCCGTTGGGGCCCACGACACCGATCTTGGCACCGGGGTAGAAGCTCAGGGTCACGTCGTCAAGGATTACCTTGTCGCCATGGGCCTTGCGAGCCTGATACATCTGGTAGATAAACTCCGCCATTTGCCTGTTTTATCCTTTCTACCTGCTGTTTCCCTATTCTTGTTTCGCTTTAGTGGAAACGAAATGAGGAAATCAGCTCTGAAACTTAACGAAAAAGGGGCATGGTTGCCCACGCCCCTAATACTACCTGGGAAAAGTCCCCCAGAACATACTATGAACTGCGTACGCTAGTTTTCCGCAACCTTAGCGAACGGCTCGCTGCGATTTACGCCACAGCAGATACGAGTAGACGTAGACGGCTCCGACCGAACCAAACGCCAGCACCGCAATCACCGCGGCGACGACTTCACTCGAAAGCACGCTACCCGCCACGCCCATCACAATCAAACCAACACCCAGCACCATAAAGCAAGCACCGCCAAAGCGCTGTGTGCGGCGCCAGTTCTCGGGATCGGCAAGCGCCCAGGGCGTTTTGATACCAAGCGTATAGTTCTGCTTCACACGCGGCAAGTAGTTGCCTACGCCGATGAACAGCAAACCGATGGCACCGGAAATCAGCACGTTGACCGAACCGACCGCCGGCACCACGCCCCAGACCGTAAGCTCACCCAACCAGCTTATGGCACACATGAACAAGGTGAAGGCGATTACGAAGCCCCGATAGAACTTGCCCGAGGTTCGATATGCCTCACCTTTGGGGTCAATGCGTGGCACCACGTAGAACATTGCAAGAAGTGCCAGAGGCAACACGCCGAGCGCGGAGGCCATCCAGCTAGGGCCCCAACCGTCGACGGCGCCGTTCGCACCCCAGTGCGTGGGAATCTGAGCAGGCAAGCTCGGCATCACCATGAGGTGCGCAGCAACATTAATAGCGCAGACCACAACAAGCATGACCCACACGCGCGGCGATACCCCCGTGGCGTGAATGCCCTTGTTTTCGTTATTCATCCTTATCACCTTCAGTGTCTGTAAAGCCCATAAACCAGCCGATCAAGTCCTGCATGACGGTGGTGTTTAAGCTGTATACGATGTTTTGGCCATGACGTTCGTCGGTCACCAACCCGGCGTTTTTGAGCGTCGCCAAGTGATGGCTCAACGACGGCTTGCTGATGTCAAAATGCTCGGCAAGCTCCCCGGCCGTGCGATTGCCCTCGCGCAGCAGTTCCAAAATACGCCGCCGCGTAGGATCGGCCAGCGCTTTAAAACCCTCTCCCGGCATAGGACCTCCTCTCAGCACCCCTCATGACGCGTACACTATACTCGATATTTAGATGTTTATCTAACTATCTAATCTTGTACTCAAAAAATAGCCGCCTTCGCGTAATGCGAAGACGGCCACTTCTCACGCTACAAACGTGTTTGGGAGTTGGCCAACCCGCTGCAACGGGTGCCATCTGTTTCATCTTATGAGAATCCCCGCCTCATTTCAACAAAACCCCAAGGGTTCAAATGGAATCGCAATAATACCTATAATGGCGATAGCTAAAACACGATTCGCTTCCCCATCGGAGGATGTTTATGACCGAAACCGTAGCCGCTTCACCCATCGAGACGCGCGACACTAAGCTCGAAATCATCATGGGCCGCGAGGCACTCGATAAACTCGCCAACGCCACGGTGCTGGTGCTCGGCTGCGGAGGCGTGGGCTCTAACTGCTGCGAGGCACTTGCCCGCGGCGGCATTGGCCATTTCGTAATTCTGGATAAAGACATCATCGCGCCCAGCAACATTAACCGTCAGGCCATTGCCTTTCATAGCACCATCGGCAAGCGCAAAGTGGACGTTATGGAGGCTATGATCCACGACATCAACCCTGCCGCCACCGTCATCAAACGCACCGAATACCTGTTGAGCGACAACATTGACGGGTTCTTCGCGAGCGTTCTGGAGCAGACGGATGGCAAGATCGACTACGTCATCGACGCCATCGACACCATCTCCGCCAAGCTCGCCGTTGCCAAATATGCTCGGGACCACGACATTCGCCTGGTGAGCTCCATGGGCGGCGGCAACAAGCTGCATCCCGAGTGCCTGCGCTTTGCCGACATTTTCGAAACGGTCCGCGATCCCATGAGCCGCATCATGCGCAAAGAGTGCAAGAAGCGCGGCATCAAAAGTCTTCATGTGCTGTTTAGCTGCGAGGAATCGGTTAAGACACAGCCCCGCGACCCTTCCAACATCCACGAGCGTACCGAGCTCGGAACCGCCAGCTTTATGCCGCCCATCATGGGTCAGATGATTGCCGGCGAGGTTATCCGCCAGATCAGCGGCCGCGGCGCTGAGCGCGTACGCTCCGATGGCCAGCGCCTAGACTAGCGGAGCGCGCCGAGATGGAGCCCCGGTTATTTGATGCACACTGCCATCTTGATTTAATGGCTCACCCGGACGCCGTTGCCGATGAGGCAACGGCGCTGGGCTTGGGTCTATTTGATTGCGGCGTCGATCCACGCGACTTCGCTAGCGCACATGAGCGAACCCGTCGCCCTCCTACCGTCATCAAGGGTATCGGTCTCCATCCCTGGTGGCTCGCCGACGGCCGCTGCGGTCCTGCCGAAGTCAATCTGCTTTGCGAAGTTGCTGCCCACGAGCACTATATCGGCGAGGTGGGACTCGACTTTTCCGCGCGCTTTGCCGGAAGCGAACCACTTCAAATACAGGCATTTGACCGGCTCTGCGATACACTCGTGCAGCATCCTCTTACCGGGCGCGTGATATCAATTCACGCCGTTCGTTCAGCAGGAGCCGCACTGGACGTCCTCGAATCTCATGGACTACTCATCCCAAACCCCGACTCCCCCGCTATCATCTTCCACTGGTTTAGCGGCACTTCGGACGAACTCGTCCGCGCGCGAAACGCAGGCTGCTATTTTTCCGTGAACGAGCGGATGCTCGCATCTAAACGAGGACGCGAATACGCACGACAGATTCCACTCGACCGTCTACTGCTCGAGACCGATGCGCCGGCCGAGCCAAACACAGAAACAAGCGCGCAATCGCTCATCAGATCGCTCACAAGGACCTCAGAACGCATCGCCTCGCTCAAAAAATGTGACATAAAGCGCATCGAATCGGCAGTTTTAGCAAATGCGCGCTCTGTTTTTGACCTTCGCTAACCCCTGTGGGCAAAAATGCCAAGGGACATGCGAATCGCACAACGCAGTCCCTATTGGAAGGCGGTACAGTTCGGCGGCATTACACCAATTCGTGCATGAGATCACGGTTGCGTGTATACAATTCGTCAAAGATATGACGGCGCGACGCATATAGCTCGTGGGCAGTCATATCGGGCACGATTGTTTGCGCAACGCCAAGGACTCGGGCGAGTTCATCCCATGATGCATAGGCGCCACCTGCGAGAGCTGCCATAATGGCATCACCGAAGCATGCGCCCACCGTAACCTTGGCAACCGAGACCTCGCGCCCGCATACGTCGGCGATAGCTTGCATCCAAATTGGATTCTTGGTTCCACCTCCGACAAGCATAATGCGCCCAATTGGCAGTCCATGCTCTCGCTCGATAATGTCGACATGGGATGCAACGGTATACGCGACGCCTTCCAAGGCGGCGCGAACCATATGGGCTCGCGTATGCCTTCCGGTCAGGCCAAAGAAGACGCCACGCGCCTCGGGATCGTTGAGCGGAGTACGCTCCCCCGCAAAGTACGGCAGACACAGGAGCCCATCGGCACCCGGCGCCACATCGGCGGCATCATGCGCCATAACCGAATATGCATCGGGGCCACCGTGGCCCTCGGCCTCTACGGCGTCGCGATACAGCTCTTGGCGCAGCCACGATGTGAGTGCACCCGCTGTATTGGTCCCCGCGCAGATCCCGTAAGTTCCGGGAATGATAAACGTCCCTGGCCACAGGCGAGCATCATCGACCATATGATCAGCTAAGTAGATGAAATACGCCGTGCTCCCCAACTGAACCATCATATCGCCGGGACGGAATACACCCGTCGAAATGGCCTCGGCACCAGAGTCGCCCGTTCCCACCAAGACAGGTGTCCCTGCCACGAGCCCCGTCGCCCCAGCCGCACGCTGCGTAATCACCCCGGCAATATCGGTAGCCGACATTACCTCCGCCATCTGGTCAGGCCGGCAGAAACGATCACATTCCCGAGCATCAACCTTCCAAGTGTAGCGATCGTATAGGGGAAGAAAATCCTCCGCCAAATAACGGTCCACCGTAAAACGCCCCGTCAACTTCGCGCACAGAAACGATGACGCCGTCAGGAACTTCGCGGCACGTTCGTGCACCTCGGGCATATTCTCCTTAAACCACAAGATCTTTGGAGCAATATCTGACGAACAGGGATCGTGCCCGAAAAGCTCGCGTGCGCGATCTGGCCCATATTCGGAAAGAAGCTCGTCAATCTGCGGCTTCGAACGTGCATCGACTCCATATAAAATCGCGGGCGCCAGCGCGTTGCACTCGGTATCGACCGGTACGCAGTCGCAACCCAATGCGGAAAGGCCCACGCATCCAATCTGCGCCGCATTAACCCCCGATCGCACCACCAGCTCGCGCGACAAGCGGCAAAAATCTCCCCACCAAACAGCCTCCGCATCATGCTGGTACCATCCATCACGCGGGTTGTCCGTCTCGTGTCCACAAGAGGCCTGGCAAACGATGTTGCATCGATCATCGATTAAAACGCCTTTAGAGGCGCTTGTCCCAATATCAATACCCAGATAGAACGCCATAGGTGCCTACTCCCCTCGCGCCGTACGAGCGGCAGCCATAAAACGAACTACCCGCTCAACATCAACCGGGGCATCCAGCTTTCCGTCGCGCTTTAAGCAGGTGCCGACAAACGCGCCATCGTAGTGAGCAAATACGTCAGCCACGGTATTTTCGCGACAACCGGTGCCACATACCACAGGCACTTCGCCAACACGCTCGCGGACCTCATCGGCAAGCTCGCCCGAAGCACCACGACCGGCAGCCGAACCGCCGATGACCATCGCATCTGGAAGGCAATTAAAGAGAAGTGAATCGGCAATGTCCGCAGTCGTGCGGTCGTTGAGATAAACCTCCCCCTCGCTCGTGATGAAGTGAAAAAGCTTGAGGTCGTCCAGGCGCAGCGCCGTCTTGCGACGCATGGTGTGAGCGAAATCTCGGTTAATCAGCCCGAGATCACCGGCCCAGGCACCGCAAAAATTGCAGCGCGTGAACTGCGCATCGACGGCAGCGCACAGCTCGATTGTGGCATCACCATCGTAAATAGCTTCAGCTCCCCAAGGGGTCGACAAATCATGGGACAGAGCCCCGATTACATAGCCCATCGATGCAAGGGTTGAGGGAGAAACGTGCTGCTCATAGGGCATCGAGAGCTCATTGGTAATCAAAATGCCATCGACACCGCCCCGCTGCAACGCTTCGAGATCGCGCTTGGCGGCTTCCACGACCTGCGACACGCTTCCGCCCGGGTAATACAGTGGATCGCCCGGCAGAGGACGCAGGTGCAGCATTCCGATAACCGGCTTTTCGGTCTTGAACATCGAAGTTAGAAACGACATGACGTGCTCCTTCATAGGGTTATCGCGGGGACGTTACTCCCCCAGCACCTCGACGTACACTTTTCGCTTCTGCGGACCGTCAAACTCCGCAAGATAGATGTTCTGGGCACCTCCACACACGATGTGGCCATCTTGGACGGGAAAGAAGCAGCTGTTTCCACAAATCATGCTCTTGATATGCCCACAGGAGTTGTTGCCGGTGGCTCCATAGCTCGGCAGGAAGTGTGCATGCGCATAGGGGGCATCTAGCGGGGCGATGCGATCAAGCGTCTCCATAAGATCCGTCTCCACGCAGGGCAGCCCCTCGTTTACCACGATTCCACAGGTCGTATGCGACAAAATAATCGCTGCCAAGCCATTCGTCACCGAGCTGCGTTCAATGGCAGCGTGCACGTCTTCGGTAATATCGATGAACTGGTCCGGAGCAGTCGATAGATAGCTCAATGTCTCGAGCGTCACCATGTTCACTCATCCCCTTCAAGAAAACGCAGGGCATTACCCCAGTAGAGCCTTTCTCGCGCATCATCGCGCATGGACACGGTATCGAGCGCCCGTTTGAGTTTGAACGCACGGAAGCGCGGCGTATTGCTGGCGAACATCACTTGATGCGATAGCGCGCGCTCATACCACAGCGGCCCCATATCGACCGTGAAAAGACGCTGCATCATCTCCTCGGGCGAATCGATGTAAGTGATAGAGGTGTCCGTGTAGCAGTTGGGATACTTGAGCAGCATCGCCACGGTCTCGCGCACCCAGGGCCAGCCAAAGTGGGTCAAACTAAAACGCACATTTGGATGCGTTGCGATTGTGTGCTCAAATACAAGCGGATTACTGCGCGAGAGCTCTGCGCCCGGCTCCCAAGACATACCGGCATGGAAAACCACCGGCTTGTTATAGCGCTCGCACAGCTCGTAAAGCGGCTCGGCCACGGCATCATCGGGAGCAAAACCCTGCTTTGCCGGATGCAGGCAAAGCCCCTTTGCCCCCAACTCGGTAAAGGCGCGCCCCAATTCGTCTGCGGCACCGCTCACCTGCGGATCTACGCTCGCAAATCCCCACAGACGATCGGGATGCGCGGCAACCAGCATGGCAATCTGGTCATTGGTGCCAAAATGCCCTCCGCATGCCGTGGTTACATCGAGCGGCATGAGCACGCTCTTCTGCACATCGCAGACGTCCATCTCGACTTGAAGCTCATCCCAATCCATGGGGCCCATATGCCCCATACCAAATTCTCGTGACCAAAAACCGAATCCATCAGGCTCATCACCCGGCGTATAGATCTCGCCATAGAGCATGGGCTGGACCAACATGTCGATAACCATTTCGCACTCCTTTCCAAGCATTTGACCCTAGTACGGCTCAAAAGAGCCGATGACGCGGGACGAAAGCTCGGCGCCCGCCTTCATACACGCCGGAATATCAAGGCCATCAATCACGCCCTTGGTAAACCCGGCGATATACGAGTCACCGGCGCCCACGGTGTTAACGACCTTCTCCGCCGGTACGATCCCGCACTCATAGAAGCGTTCGCCGTCAAAGGCAATGCTTCCCTTCTCGCCAAGCGTGGCAACTGCCACCCGCGGCCCCAACTTCTGTACGTGACGTACCCAATCACGCAGCTCCGGAGTGTCCTCTTCAAACGACATAAACGCATAGTCTACGTAAGGAAAATGAGCCTCGCAGGCATATTCGGGATCCTGGCTGAACACCGAGAAGTCCATAACCACCGTCTTGCCCGCATCATGCCATTCGGGCAGGAGGTCCAAACAATTGCCAAACAGGTCGGTATGAATGATGTCATGCTCTAGGATAAACGCCCGGTCATCTTCATTCGGTCGATATGTCTCCATAACACCATCGATTGCCTCGAGATGCACGCGATCGACGCCGTCTTTCAATGCCATGAGCATCACCGAGGTGTCGCCATCCTCCACCCGCAGATGTGAGATATCGAACCCCTCAGCGGCCAGCGCCTCTCTCATCTTGTCTCCGTACTCGTCCTTGCCGACAACCGACACGGCGGATACCGAAACTCCCATTCGTGCAAGATGGATACCCCAGTCAATGCCATTACCAGTCGGATAGAACACGCCGATGTTTTGATAGACGTCCGCACAGCAAAAACCAGCCGCGCACGCTTTAATACCCATGGTCTTCTCCAATGTTCAAAAGGGGGCCCACCACATGGCGAGCCCCCTTTTCGCGTTTCGCTTATTGTTTTGCATCGGCCGTCCAAAGCCTCATAGCCAGACCGCCGTACGCTTTCTTAAGCTATTCGACGATTGGTGCTCCGTGGCCCCAAGAACCTTCCATGCCGCACACGGTCGAGGCAAACCCGGCAGCAAAGTCGAGCGCACGCTCGATGACCTCGGCGCCATCCTCACCACGCTTGGCGGATTCGAGATAGCACATCAAAAACGAGGTGAGGAACGAGTCGCCCGCCCCCATGGTGTCCTTCATGTCCGTTACCGGTTTAGCCAGCTGGCGGTAATAACGCTCGCCGTCGTAAGCAATGCAGCCCTCGGCGCCCGCCGTAGCCGACACAAAACGCGGACCCAGATCCTTCACCCATGCCAGACGCTCGCGGATCTCGTCCTCACTCGCAGCATCCGCCGCACTAAAGAAAGCGAAATCGACGTAGGGCGCAATCTGCTCGTAGTACTCGTCGGTGGAGTCGTCCGAAAAGTCAAAAGAGACCGTGACGCCCGCAGCCTTCAACTTGGGCAGCTCGCGCTCGGTGAAGCAATAGTTGCCCGAATGAACCACATCGAACTGCTTCATGTACGCAAGGTCAAAGCGATCGAGGACATAGCGCGCATCGCCACGGATACCGCCCTCGTTGGAGCCAAGGAAGACACGGTCACCGTCAACGACGGTCACGCGAGCCGCTCCGTTCTCGCCAATCATCTGCTCGCACTTGTCAAGCTCGATACCCTCATCCTCGAGGCTTGCAATGACATGCTCGGCAGCGGCGTCATTGCCAAAAATGCCCATGTATGCGGAGCGTGCGGCACCGCATTTCTTGGCATAAACGGCGAAGTTCACCGCATTGCCGCCGGGATACATGGTGTGGATATGCTCGTAGCGATCGACGACGTTGTCGCCAAATCCGAGCGCGTTAACGTTAAATGCCATGGCCTTTGCCCCTTCTAGTACTCGACGACGCCCATGTAGCGACGGAAATCGGGATCATGGTCAAACACCTTGCCGCGTGCGGCACGCAGCTCGCAGTTCATGGCGTAGAACAGCACCGGGTCCAGATAGGCACGGACGCTCGCCGGCACGGCTTCCATACCGTACTCCTTGGCATCGAGCACCATCAGCGTATCGGTATGAGTCTTAAGGAACGCCAGGGCGCGCTCGTCCATAGCACGGCACTCGCTGGAGCCCATCTGCAGGAAGTAAAAAACGCCATCCTGAGTAGCCTCGAAGGGGCCATGGAAGTACTCGGCAGAGTGGATGTAGCTGCAGTGCTGCCACTGCATCTCCATAAGAGAGCAGATAGCGAAACCGTAGGTCTGGCTAAAGTTGGGACCGCTGCCCAGAATATAGAAGAACTCGTGCTCCTGACAAAGCTTGGCAAAGCGATCGCCCAGCTCGACATTTACCTTCTCACGTGCCGGGGGAAGAATCTTATCCATCTCGGCAATACCGGCATACATATCGGCAAGATCGGCGTAGCCCTCCTGCTGATCGAGCAACTCGGCCGCAAGCGACAGCGAAATACCAGCGGGGACCTCGGCCTGCGGCACGCCCTCGCCCCACGGGTAGACCCACGTGATCCACTTGCCGGAGTCAATCTTGGATCCAGCGTTGTCGGTCTGGGCGATCACCGTAGCGCCGGCAGCAAGGGCAATCTCGCAGCCCTCGACGACCTCGGGGGTGTTGCCACTGTGGCTGCAAGCAATGACCAGGGACTTCTCGCCCAGACGACGCGGACGCATGATATCGAACTCGCGAGCCGTATAGATATACGAAGTGAAGGTGGTTGCTTCGCGCTGCAGAAGCTCATGAGCCGGGATCAAATCGATCATGGAGCCACCGCAAGCAATCCAGTAGACGCTGTCGAACTTGCCCTTCTCGGCAATTGCCTCTTTGATCAGATCGTGTGCGTTCATATCCAGTTCCTTTCTTGTTTGGGTCGCAATCAATGACGTTGGTTGCGTGGCCGATGGTTGTTTTAGTCAATCAGATATTTCTCGAATGCGGCCATGTTCTTGGCATCTGCGGCCGCCGGGTCATCGTAGTAACGACCGTCCGTGATTTCCTGGCCCAGCATGCCGTCGAAACCATGGACGTTGAGTGTGGCAACGAAGGCGTCCATATCGTGCTTGCCATCGCCCCACACCAGATGGCCATACGGGTCACCGTCGATAAAGTGCATCTCGTGAATTGCCCCATCACCAAAGGCGGCAAACCAGTCCTCGAGCGTCTCGCCTGCAACGCCCATCGCGGTTGTATCAACCATGGGCTGTAAGTACGGGCTCGCGACCTCGTCAATCATGCGCTTCGCATCGGAAACCGTCGTCACAAGGTTGCTCTCCTCGGGACGCAGGCTTTCCATCGTAAGCACCAGACCGTGCTCGCCGGCATACTCCGCCAGAATGGACAAGTGCTCGCGGCTGCGCTTCCAGGCTTCCTCGCGGTCCTCGTCCCAGTCGCCCCAGCCCGAGTTGACGGACATACGGTCGCACCCAAGTACCTCGGCAAGCTCAATGCCGTGTTTAAAGTACGCCAGGCTGCGCTGTTCATGCAGCGGTTTGCGTGCGCAGTACTGCCAAGGATAGACAACATTCTCGGGGCACAGAGTACGATACCTAAGCCCACGGTCTGCAGCCTTTTTCGCCAGGACCTCAGCCTCAAAGTAGCCCGTATGGTCGAGCGTCACATGCGGCTCTGCACACCACAACTCAATGGACTCAAAGCCCAAACGCTGCTGCACATCAAGGAAGTAATCGAGCGACCACATGATGTAGTGGATATTCATGCCCGCAATCTGTTCGCGGCGCAGCGTCGGTTTGGATTCAGACATCTTATGCCTCCTTATTTCGATCGAACACGATTTGTCCGTCCGACATCGTCATATCAACCGAAAGATCGCGTGCGTCGCGATAATCGAGGTCGAACACATCCCGATCGAGCACGCAGATATCGGCAAGTTTGCCGACCTCGAGCGTACCCAGCTCGTCTTCGCGCATCAGATCGTACGCGCCCCCGGCAGTCCAAGCGCGCAAGAGCTCGACAAGCGTCAGCACGTTGGCCTCATTCACGGGCAGTCCGTCGGCGAAGAATCCGCCGCACGCGCTGTAGATTGACTCGCCCAGGCTCGGAACCAGCAGCGGCAAATCCGTACCACAGCACACCGTGCATCCGGAATCTTCCATGCCGCGGCGATTCCAGCTGTGCAAAAGTCGCGTCTCGCCAATTTGCCGACGCATCATCGACAGGCAATCCTCGCGCCGGTCCAGCGTCAGAATCTGCGGATAGACCTCGCAAATTCCACCTAACTTGCCAAACTCGACAAGATCGGTCGGGTCAGAGTTCTCGAGATCGGTAATCGCATGGCAGCGAAGCAACCGCCCATACTCGTCTCGAGGCAGCGAGGCATAGAGCGCCACGGTGCGACGAACGGCGCCATCGCCCTGGCAATGCAAGGAATATCGGAAACCGTCAGCATCAATTGCACGCAGCTCGTTCTCAATCAGATCCCACTCTGGCTCCTCGACGACCGTCTTGCCGGCAGCGCCCGCATCGGCCGTGTCCTCATAGGGGTCAATCATCTCGGCAAGCCCCGCCCATACGCCTCGATCGGTCATACGGTTGAAGCCAGAAAAACGAACGAACGGTCCCCGGAAGCGCTCTCGTGCCTCGCGGGCATATGCCAGATTTGCACCGGCACCCACCGGCTGCGACATCATAGAGACGCGAACCGTCAGCTCACCAGATTCCTCACGGCGAGCCATTTCGTCGGCAAAGCCGTAGTAGTCATCAAACGCCATCTCCTTGATGGCGGTAACGCCGCGCTCGTTAAGCATGCTCATGTAGTCCGAATACCCGGCACGCACCTCGGGCAGCGCGAGGAAATCGCTCATCATGCGCCAGATCTTCTCGGCATAGCACGCCTGGGATGTAAAGCCGTATCGCGCACTGGCTGCAGCGTTGAGAACGCAGGTCTCCGCGCCCGGTGTAAAGCAGACGACAGGGATATCACCAAAACACTCGTCAAACACAGCTGCTGTATTTGCGTTCTCGGCATCCGATGCCAACGTTTCGGGCAGGTTGTGGCCAAAAGCCGCCGCGCAATCCGGATGATCATCTTTCCATGCACGCAAGAGCGACACAGCCTCTTTGGCATCAGCGACGCCGGACAGATCAGACCCCAACGTCCGCAGTGCCCAGCCCGTATAGAAGGTATGCACATCGATCAGGCCGGGCATGACGGTGCGGTCGCCCAGGTCAACTACCTCGTCCGCTTGGGTCAAATACGAAGCTACCTCACACTTGGTGCCAACCGCCTCAATTCGATTGCCACGGACCGCTACGAAACCTTCAAACGGCAGGTCCCCCGTACCGGTAAAGACGCTCTTAGACGTCAGGACCGTCAAACGATCAGACATCACAACCACCTACACCGGAAGCATGCCAGAGATTGCCGTTACGATCAGGCCAAAGACGACCATGAAAATGAAGAACTTCCAAATGGTCTTCCACCATTGGCCAAACGAAATCCTAGCCACGGCAAGACCGGCGACCGTCATGCCCGCCACGGGGCTGATGGTGTTGATGGTTTGGTTGGCAAACTGGAGCGCGGTGACGGCCGCCTCGGGATTGAGGCCCATGAGCTCGGTCAGGGGGCCCATAACGGGCATGGTGAGCGCCGCCAGGCCAGAACTCGAGGGAACCAGCAAAGAGAGCAGGCCAAGGACGATATACATAAACGTGGTGTAGACGGCGGCGGGTGCACCGGCAAGCGCAGTAGCGAGCGCCTGGAGGATGGTGTCGATGATCATGCCACCCTCGGCGATGACCAGAATACCGCGAGCGATACCGATAACGATGGCAGCGTACGCAAAGTCGGCAAGACCCTTAACGAACTCCTCTGCGATCGTCTGCTGGTCAAGACCGCCCAGGATACCGGCAAGCAAGCCCATGCCAAGGAACACGGCGGAAATCTCATTCATGTACCAGCCCTGGGTAACAAGACCCCAGACGATAATGCCCATACCGCAAGCAAAATCGATAAGCACGAGCTTCTGACGGGTAGTGAACTCTTCCTCGATGGAGGCATCGGTCACGGAAAACTCAACACGCTTGAGCTTGTCGTCCTCGTACGTAATGGACGACTCGGGGTTTTTCTTGACACGCATGGCATAGCGCATGGCCCATGCGATACCGACGGCAGTGAAGATGACCCAAGAAACGGCGCGCAGCCACAGCTGAGGATTGCCCTCGATACCAATGATGCCTTGGGCGATCAAAACATTAAACGGGTCGATGGTCGAAGCACAATATCCCAGGTTAGGACCAAGGAAGCAGATGATAAACGCCGTCATCGAGTCATACCCGATACCCATCATGATGGGAATGAAGATGGCATAGAACGGCAGGGCTTCCTCAGACATACCAAACGTAGTGCCGCAAATGGACAGCAACGTCATCGTGATGGGAATGATGAGGATGTCCTTGTTCTTGAGCTTTTTAATCACACGGCTCATGCCGGCATTCAAAGCGTTGGTCTTGGTGATGACTGCGAACGATCCGCCAATCAATAAGACGAACGCAACGACGTCGGCAGCCTCCTGGATGCCCTTAGTAGGCGCTTGCAGGACCGCGAAGATATCCTGGCCCAGATTGATGGTCTCGCCGGTCTCGGAATCGGTGTAGTTCTTATCGACCTGTTCATAGGTTCCAGCAACGGCGACTTCACGCTCGCCCGCCGCTGTCGAAATCGTCTTGCGCTGATACTGACCAGAGGGAACGATCCAGGTCAGGACCGCAAAGACAACGATCAGCAAGAACATGATCGTATAGACATGCGGTAATTTGAACTTAAAACGTCTGTTTGTCTTCTTCGCCTTCGTATCTGACATAGATACCTCCAAAGAACTCGAGAATGCATCACATCTCGCTTCAGCGCTTGCACAAGGCAAACGTTCTATGACGTTCTATAGATTACCAGCAGCTTTTCCTGTCATCAAGATAATTTCAAACTGATTGCCGCGACGCGGTTGAACGGTTGCGTTCGCGCCGTGAACGGTATGGAGACGCCCGGTGAGATGATCAACTGGGCGCTTCCATTCGCAATGTCCTAGATGTCAAAAACGTAGCGAGACCCAACGATCCGCTGACGACCGATGATAAACGGCCGCCGCTGCTCATCGAAAAAGAAGGCTTCCATATAAAACAAGGGTTCGCCAACGGGAACTGCCAACAGTCGAGCGACCTCGGGCGACGAGCACGCGATCTCGAGCGTGCACGGGTCGGTAAACGCGGGCGTGCGGCCCGTCCGGTTGCGCACGAACTCAAAAATGGATTGGTTAGATAGAGGTGCCGTTGATAGATAGGCGTTGTCCTCGTAAACATATATGTTGTTCTCGAGCATGACAGGGACGCCATCGGCAGTGCGCACGCGCTCAACGCAAATCAAGTCAGTTCCAACGGGAACACCAAAGAACTGCGCTTCGGTAGAATCCGCCGGCAGTATCTTTCTCGAAATGACGCACGCCCCCGGCTCCATTCCGTTAACGCGGCATGCGTCCGAAAAACTCTGGACGTCATCCTTCTGGCGAATCTTGCGCTTAAGCTTGGGGGCATTGACAAACGTGCCTTTCCCCTGCCGCTTCGTTAGATAGCCCTGCTGGACGAGCTCTTCAATAGCGCGTCGCACGGTAACGCGGCCAACTTTATAGCTCTCAGCCAATTCGAATTCGTTGGGTATCCGCGCGCCCGCCTTGTAGGCACCGGAGTTAATTTCGTTTTTAATGATATCGATAACCTGTTGGTACAGCGGTATCGCTGCTTTACCGTCAGTTAGCCCTTCAGTCGGTGGCATATACCCTCTCCCAGCACAATTAAGTCTAAAGCGGGCCCAAGGGCATTCAGCAAGCCCTTAAGCCCGCATTAGCATTAAGTATGCTTGCTGCCGCACCAAAATGTCGGGTATTTACTCATCTGACCCGAAAAACGCGCAACTACCGCGCTCCTAAGAAAGCGTGAGCAGTTCCGGCAGCTGGTCGATAATCTTGTCCGCGGCATCCTGGCTAAATCCAAAGCGCTCCTCGAGCTTGGCAATGACTGTCAAGCCGGCTCGCTTACCCGCGGTAATGCCCGGAACGGAATCCTCAACGCAGCAGCAGCGATTCGCGGGCAGCCCCAGCAGATCCAGCGCATGCAGGTAGATGTCGGGCTCGGGCTTGCTCTCCTTAAACTGCTCGCCGCTCACCACATACTCAAAGGCATCCGACAGCCCGCATGCGTTGAGCACTTCCTCGATGCTAACCATGGGAGACGAGCTGGCAAGCGCCACGCGAACGCCACGGCGCGGCAGCTCTCGAATCGTATCCACGGCGCCTGGGTTAATCAAAGCCTGATAGTCGCGCGGACGTTTATGCGCCCACTCGTCCCAACGGGCCAACGCTTCCTCGCCAGTGAAATGCCCCTTACCGGCGCGCTCAAACCAATCGACCAGCATATGCAGGAAGAACTGATGGGAGGTACCGACCTGCCCATTCAACTCCTCTTGAGTCAGATTAAGCCCCAGCTCCTTGGCAAACGCGGCAGTCTCGCCCAAGTAGTAATACTCGGTATCGACAATGACGCCGTCCATGTCAAAGATAACGGCGTCGAACGGAAATGCGGACACGGCACCCTCCCTAACAAAAGGACGCCCGCGAGCAGGCGCCCGAATCATGCATTAATCGGCGATTCTAGCCCAGCAGCTTATCCAGCGCCACCGCAATACCATCTTCGTTGTTATTGGCGGTCACCATCTGGGCCACGGCCTTAACCTCATCGACGGCGTTGCCCATGGCTACACCCGTGCCGGCCCACTCAATCATGGACTTGTCGTTCTGGCCGTCGCCAAACGATACGACATCGCTGGCATCGATGCCGAGCTTGGGCAGGGCACCCTCGAGCGCACGGGCCTTGTCGATACCGGGCGCCGTGTACTCAAAGTACCAGTCGGCCGTAAACATGCCCGAAAGCGTCTGCTTAAAGGGCGCATACATCTCCTCGTAATGCGCCTGCAGGTAGGCCGGATCGCCCGCCGTCAGCAGCTTGTCCACGGGATAAGCGTCCACAACCTCATGCAAGCTCTCGACCTCGCGAATCTTAAGATCGCACGCATCGCGCTCATACTTGACGATATTCTTCTGCGAGTCGTCAGGCAGCGTGATCATGCAATGGTACGAGTCCTCGACATGCAAATCACGACCGAGCGAAATCATAGGGATCACGTCAAAATTACGCAGGTGATCAATCAGGCGATGCAATTCGTCGGCAGGCATAGCCTGATCGAACAGCACCTCGTCGGTCTGAGCGTCGACCACATGCGCGCCGTTAAAGGCCACCAGCAGACCGTCATGGTTTTGAAGGTCGAGCTCCTGCGCCAAGGCGTGCAGCCCCCATGCGGGACGGCCCGAAGCCAAGATGAGCTTAATGCCCGATTCCTGCGCCGCGAGCAGCTTCTCGCGCGTACGCGGGCTGATCACCTTCTGGTCGTTGGTGAGCGTACCATCGATATCCATTGCGATGGCTTTGATTGCCATATATGCCTCCCTGTCATTGAACAACCTTGTCTGAGCCATCATACAGAACACCCACGGCGGCTCTGCCTGCAACGGGTAAAAAGTCATATTGTCCCGAACATGAATGGCGCGCCTTCGACGATTGCGATGCCCGTCGAGGCGCCTCCCGATACATTCCATCCTATCCAAATAGCAAAGGGCCCGCATCCCAACGGATACGGGCCCTTGTCGGCTATGCGTTAGTTTTCGCAGCGAATCCTACTTGCGGTGAGCTCGGTAGAACTCGATGAGCGCCTGGGTCGAAGCGTCCTGCTCGGCCTTGGCGGCGTCGTCGTGGAAGGCCGGGGTAATCTGCTTGGCAAGCTGCTTGCCCAGCTCGACGCCCCACTGGTCGTAGGAGTCGATGCCCCAGACCGTGCCCTCGACAAACGTAATGTGCTCGTACAGGGCGATGAGCTCGCCGAGCGCGAACGGGGTCAACGTGTCGCCGAAGATCGAGGTCGTCGGACGGTTGCCCTCAAAGCAGCGGGCCGGGACGATCTGCTCGGGCGTGCCCTCGGCGCGCACCTCATCGGCCGTCTTACCAAAGGCGAGTGCCTTGGTCTGGGCCAGGAAGTTGCCCAGGAACAGCTCGTGGACATCCTGGCCGCTGTCGGTTGCGGGGTTGGCAGTGTTGGCGAAAGCGATAAAGTCGGCCGGGACCACCACGGTGCCCTGGTGCAGCAGCTGGTAGAAGGCGTGCTGACCGTTGGTGCCGGGCTCGCCCCAGAAGATCTCACCGGTGTCGGAGGTCACGGCGCTGCCGTCCCAGCGGACATGCTTGCCGTTGGACTCCATGGTGAGCTGCTGCAGGTAGGCCGGGAAACGGTGCAGGTACTGGCAGTACGGAAGCACGGCATGGCTCTTGGAACCGAAGAAGTTGACGTACCAGACGTTGAGCAGGCCCATCAGCGCGACGGCATTGTTCTCGAGCGGGGTATTGCAGAAGTACTCATCGATAGCATGGAAGCCCTCGAGGAACTGCTGGAAGCGCTCGGGGCCGAGCACGACGATCAGCGACAGGCCCACGGCGGAGTCGACGGAGTAGCGGCCGCCGACCCAGTTCCAGAAGCCGAAGGCGTTGGCGGGGTCGATACCGAAAGCCTCGACCTTCTCGAGTGCGGTGGAAACGGCGACGAAGTGCTTGGCAACGGCGTCGGCGTTCTGCTCATCGGAACCGTCGATGGCGCCCTGAGCCTTGAGCTGCTCGAGCATCCAGGTCTTGACCTCGCGGGCGTTGGTGAGGGTCTCAAGCGTGGTGAAGGTCTTGGAGACGATGATCACGAGCGTGGTCTCGGGATCGAGGCCCTTGAGCTTCTCTGCCTGATCGTTGGGGTCGATGTTGGAGATATAGCGGCAGTCTATACCGGCGTCGGCATAGGGACGCAGGGCCTCGTAAGCCATGACCGGACCCAAATCGGAGCCGCCGATGCCGATAGACACCAGGTGCTCGATCTTCTTGCCGGTAACGCCCTTCCACTCACCGGAGCGCACGCGCTCGGCGAAGGCATACATGCGATCGAGGACCTCGTGCACGTCGGCGACGACATCCTGGCCGTCGACGATAAGCTGGCCCTTCTCGCTTGCCGGACGGCGCAGCGCGGTGTGCAGGACGGCGCGGTCCTCGGTGGTGTTGATGTGCTCGCCGGAGAACATGGCGTCGCGGCGCTCCTCGAGCTTCACCTCGCGGGCAAGATCGCACAGCAGCTTGACGGTCTCATCGGTCACCAGGTTCTTGGACAGATCGAAGTGCAGGTCACCGGCGTCAAAGCTCAGCTTGTTCACGCGCTCGGCATCGGCGGCGAACCAGGCCTTGAGGTCGATACCTTCAGCCTCGAGCTTCTCCTGATGAGCCTCGAGCGCCTTCCAAGCGGCAGTCGACGTAGCATCGATAGGTGCGGCAACAGTTGCCATAGAGTCCTCCTCAGCATACGGGCGCACGCCTCCATGCGCCCGGACATTCAGATGCCACTATTCTAGCGCAGGTCAAGACTATAATCAGCGAGCGTTGCCAATCGGCCCCCAAACGGCAACCGACCAAAAAGGGACAGGTTTATTTTGGCAGGTCAAACGCTTTACCTACCAAAATAAACCTGTCCATTCCTGGCAGGTTTTGACGGTGTCCGCGCAAGCAGGTATTATCGAACAGGTATTCGATAAGAACATGTGTTTGATGGGAGGACGCGTGGGGCACGAGCAGCATACCTATATCTGCATCGACCTTAAGACGTTTTACGCCAGCGTCGAGTGTGTCGACCGCGGGCTCGACCCACTCACCACGTGCCTGGTCGTTGCCGATGAATCGCGCGGACGCGCGACCATCTGCCTCGCCATCACGCAGGCCATGAAAGACCTCGGGATACACAACCGCTGCCGTCTGTTCGAGATTCCTGACGGCATCGACTACATCAAGGCCATACCGCGCATGCAGCACTACATGGAGGTGTCGGCGAAAATCTACGGCATCTATCTGGAATATGTGAGCCCGCAAGACATTCACGTCTATTCAATCGACGAGTGCTTTATCGACGTGACGCCCTATCTAGACCTCTACCACACCGATGCCGAAGGGTTCGCCTGCATGTTGCGCGACGAGGTCCTCGCGCGCACCGGCATCACGGCCACCGTCGGTATCGGCCCCAACCTATTCCAGGCTAAAGTAGCGCTCGATATTACCGCAAAGCACGTACCCAGCCGCATCGGCATACTCGATAACGAAACCTTTCGCAAGGAGATCTGGCCGCATCGACCCATCACCGACATCTGGGGTATCGGCCCCGGTGTGGCAGCCCGGCTCGAAAAGTACGGCGTCTACGACCTGATGGGTGTCGCCGCGCTCGACGAAAACCTGCTATACGATGAGCTCGGCGTCAATGCCGAGTATCTGATCGACCACGCCTTTGGGCGTGAGCCAACAACTATCGCCGATATCCAAGCTTATCGCCCGCAAGCGACCTCGACCACCACGGGGCAAGTGCTCTCGAAGGGCTATGCCTACGAGCAGGCCTACACCGTCTTGCGCGAAATGGTCGATGCCGCCGTGCTGGATTTGATCGACAAGCACGTGGTGTGTGACAGCATCTCGCTCTTTGTGGGCTACGCGAGCGAGCGAGCCGACATACGCCGGCTCGATGCCAGCGGCACAGCACAATATGTAGACGGATGCGGGCACCTGCGCTCAAGCACGTCGAGCATCGAACCCGCCGCGACCGCCGGTCCCGAACTCGCCCCCCGTGCGCCCAAGCCCGTCCAGCACGATGACGAACGGCGGCGCCTGGTGCGCGAGGCGCAGGCAATCGATGGCATCTTTGTAGGAGAACATGGCGGCAAACCGCGTGGTGGCTATGCCGCGCTCTTCGCGCACTCTAACGCCTCGCGAAAGCTGCCCGAGCGCACCAATTCGTTTAAGAAGATCATGGGTTATTTCGATGAGCTCTGGGCACAGACGGTCGACCCCAAACGACCGATCAAGCGCATCAACCTGGGATTTGGCAACCTCATGCCCGAGGAATTTGCCACCGTCAATCTGTTCAGCGACGTCGAGGCCGACGAGCGCGAACGCGACCTGGCGCGCGCCGTCCTGGCCGTAAAAGGCAAGTACGGCAAGAACGCCCTAGTCAAAGGATTGAGCCTTACCGCTGGTGCCACCGCACGCGAGCGCAACGATCAGGTAGGAGGGCATCGTGCCTAAGCCCCAACAACAACCGATGCGGCCGCCGACACCATTTGAGCGCCTGGCGGACCCCGAGGGAAGACGCCGCTCCGCCGACCCCAAACTCACCGCCAACGGTGCCGTTCGCGCCGGCCGTGCCGCGCAGTTTATGCCCTTCGCCGCTCTCACGGGATACTACGAGCTCGTACGTAAGCAAGAAATCACTGTTGAGCCCAAATGCGAACTCACGGAAGAAAAAGCCCTCGAGCTTTCGAAAAAGCTCGAGGGCCTCAAACGCGGCGACTTGGTGCGCGTCACCTATTACGATACATACGGCTATCGCGCTCGCACGGGCATCCTTGACGAAGTGCTCCCCGCCTTCAAACTGCTCAAGCTCAAGGATATCGCCATCGACTTCGACGACATCCAAGACATCGAACTGCGCGGACGAGCCTAGCCAAGGAAGCGCATCCAGGGCGGCGCTTACAGCGTCATGACGTAGTAGCCCGCGTCTTTCACGGCCGTCTCGAGGACACCGCGATCAACCGGACGCTTAGAGCGCACGCGTGCCGTGTGGTCCGCATACGTCACCGTTGCCCACACGCCATCCAGCGCATTGAGGGCATTGGCTACGTTCTGAGCGCAGCCGTCACAGCTCATGCCGCCGATGAGCAGCTCATCGCTATAGGGATAGTGTGACGCATCGGTATCCGTCACAACAACCTTTTTGGCCTTCTTGCCGCTCGCACCATCGCTGCAACAACTCTTCCCGTGTGTCGAAGCGGCAATGCGACGCAGTCCAAAAAACATGCCGACGGCAATGACGGCCAGCACGATGAGATTCGCAGGGTTGAGCAAGTCACTCATGCGTTCCCCTTTCAAGTAGCCCTATCCAGATACCCCCATGGGGTGTCCCCATCTTAACCCAAAACCATGTCCGTTCGATCAATTAGTTTCCCTTTTCTTACTTTTTAGTTGACCAGGGCTTACTTTCGTATATAAGTTTTCCTAGGCTAACAGTTTAGATCCGTAAGGAGCGCCGTGACTCGAACCATTGACATCCCAACATACCAAACGGCTGTCGTGCGCAACTGCTCCCCTACGCTCGCAGGTATCAAGCCGGCTTCGCTCTTTACCTATCCCGGCGTTTACGCCAACCAAAACGGAAAATCCGGCGCCGCCCATATCGAAGAGCGACGCTCTCGCCTGCTCGCCGTCATAGCCCAATGCAACCGCGAGCTCCAGCCACTCGGGATCCACATGAGCGTTTTGGTCTGGCGCCCCTGCGGAGCGCTCATCTATGTGTACCGCCCTGCGGACCTCATGCGATACCTCTCCGACCCCCGCGCTACGACGGCACTTGCCGCCGAAGGTTACGATGTCCACAACCTGTCCGCGTCTCTGGTGCATCTCGCCGCGCGCATCACGCTGGCAAGCAGCAATGCCGCAGAAAGCGCCTATGACGGCAACGTCTGCGCACTCGCGCGAAATAGGCACTGCGATACGGGGTGCATGTGCGAGTTTCCCCACGAAATTGGCTATTTTTTGGGCTATCCCTACGAAGATGTCCATCAGTTTATCGTCCAGCGCGGCGAAAACTATAAGGTCTTTGGCGCATGGAAGGTATACACAAACGTTGAGCAGGCGCTCACGACCTTCGATTCCTATCGCGCATGCACGCAATGCCTCACCTACATCTATCAACAGGGCTGCACCCTGGGACAACTTGTCCAGGCAACCCGATAGAACGTACAAACCGCGGCAAGCGCCGCACGACCGAAAGGACAAAACATGAGCAAGATCGCCGTCGTCTATTGGAGCGGTACGGGCAACACCGAGGCCATGGCCAACTTCGTCGCCGAGGGCGCGACGTCAGCCGGAGCCGAGACAGAGGTCATCTCCTGCGCCGACTTCTCCGCCGACAAGGCCGCCGGCTATGACGCCTTCGCCTTCGGCTGCCCCGCCATGGGCTCCGAAGAGCTTGAGTACGACGAGTTCCAGCCGATGTGGGACGAAGTCAAGGAAATTCTCGGCGAGAAGAAGGTCGTTCTTTTTGGTTCCTACTCGTGGGCCGAGGGCGAATGGATGGACAACTGGAAGGCAGACGCCGACGAGGCGGGTGTCAACGTCGTCGATTCCGCAATCTGCTTCGACGCCCCCGATGACGAGGGCGAGGCCGCCTGTCGCGCCCTTGGAGCCGAGCTGGCTTAACACGCCACGGGCCGACAAAGCCGAGTCACGACAATACGCATACGTGTCCTAACAAAAACGGGGGCTGGATCCACATCCAGCCCCCGTTTCCTGTAACGCAAATTGCGTTAACCGACTATGAGATATTGCCCAAAAACGCCTTGGTGCGCTCGCTCTTGGGATGGTCGAAGACCTCACTCGGCGTGCCCTCTTCCACGATAACGCCGCCGTCCATAAAGACGACGCGATCGGCAACGTCGCGTGCAAAGCCCATCTCGTGCGTCACGACGATCATGGTCATGCCGTCGCGGGCCAGATCGCGCATAACGCCCAATACATCGCGGACGAGCTCGGGGTCGAGCGCCGATGTGGCCTCGTCAAAGAGCATGACATGCGGATTCATCGACAGGGCGCGGGCAATGGCCACACGCTGCTGCTGGCCGCCCGAGAGCTGGCTCGGCATAAAGTCGATGCGCTCGGCAAGACCGACCTTGGTCAGCTCCTCGATAGCGATTTTCTCGGCCTCTTCCTTGCTGCGCTTGAGTACCTTTTGCTGCGCAAGCATGACGTTCTTTTTGACCGACAGGTGCGGGAACAGGTTGAACTGCTGAAACACCATACCCAGATGCGTACGCACCTTATTGAGGTCGACGCCCTTGGCGCACACGTCCACACCCTCAACGACAATCGAGCCGCTCGTGGGATGCTCCAGACGATTGATGCAGCGAAGCATCGTCGACTTGCCCGAGCCAGAAGGACCCAGAACTACAACGACCTCGCCCTTGTGCACATCCAGATCGATATCGCGCAGGACCACGTTATCGCCAAAGGCCTTCTGGAGGTTCTTGATGCTGACGACGACCTCGTTGGAATTCGTTTCACTCATACTGGGACCTCCTTACAGACCGGCGATGTGATCGGCGGGCGTCGCGACAACCTGTCCGGCGCTCTTGGCGGGACGCTTCTTTTTGGTTTCGGCCGTACCCAGCAGCCTCGCCTCAAGACCGCTCACCAAGCGAGCAAGCGGCAGAGTAATGACCAGATAGAACAGGGCGGCGACCACATACGGCGTAATGGAGCCCGTCGTGGCCACGATGGTACGGGCGTTCATGACGATCTCGACCACGCCCACGGCGGCGAGCAGCGACGTATCCTTGTAGAGCAGGATAAACTCGCTGGTCAGCGTAGGCAGAACATTGCGGAACGTTTGCGGAATCATAACGTAGAGTAGTGTCTGGAAGGCATTCATGCCCAGCGAGCGAGCAGCCTCGTTTTGGCCCTTAGGAATCGACTGAATACCGGCACGGAAAATCTCGCACAGATACGCAGACGAGTTCATGGACATGACGATGACGCCCAGGACATAATCATCCACCTTGACGCCGGCCAGCGGCAGGCCAAAGAACGCGATGTAAATCTGCAGGAACGCCGGCGTGCCGCGGATGATATTCACGTAGATGCCGGCAAGGCAGCGCAGGATGCGCGACTTGGAGATACGCATGAGCGACAGGGCGAAGCCAAAGGGAATTGCCAACGGAAACGCCACGAGCACGATCGAGAGCGACATAAGGAAGCCCTTAAAGACGATCGGCAGGCTCTGGACCAAAATGACCGGGTTCAGGAACAGACGCAGGAACATATTGGAGTTCCACGTCTCGACCCACGGCTGCTCTTTAAGGTCGGCCAGGAAATTATCAAAGGCCGTAACGCCCTTGATCTCCACCGAGGGCATCTTGGAAATCTTCTTGGTCGAGCCGTCGGCCAGGGTATAGGTTCCGCTAAAAGCCTCATCGCCGCCCTCAACGGGGAAGGTCACGCCGTAAACCTCGACACGGAAAAACCCACCGGCAGGTGCCGTCTCGCCAAAGTCAATCTTGAGCGTCTGGCCGTCAGCCTTGCACGTGGGCTTCATGGGCGTACGGTCCATGAGGTCCTCGCCCGAGAGCATCGTCAGGCGCGTGTCGTCGGCACCAAACGTCGTGCCGTCGACAAACGTCAGCGAAAGACCGCTCAGCTCCTCGTCGGCATCGGCCTGGACTTCCCAGGTAATGCGCGTCTCGGTACCGCCAACCACATCGCTGCCCGAGCCGGTGTTGGGTCGGGCAGTGATCTTTGCGGTCTCAAGCGCCTGGGCGGTCGAGGGTGCATATGTCCCCGCACACACGAGCGCGAGCGCCACGGCCATGGCGCAGGCTAGCTTTTGGAGTAAGGCGGGCAGTGGAGAACACTGCTCCGTGGCCCCTTTGTTCAATCGAGACAAGGTGGCTCCTATCGTAGAAGTTGCCGGCAAAACAAGACGGAAATGCTCTCCGTCAAGAGAAGCGCAAAGGCCCTCTCCGCCAAAACGGAAAGGGCCCGCGTGCAATCAAGTAGCTATTTTACTTGATGTTGTACTTAGCCATGAGGGCGTCGACGGTACCGTCGTCGGTCAGGTCCTTGATGGCCTGGTTGATATCGTCCTTGAGCTTGGTGTTGCCCTGGTTGATGGCGATGGCGTACTCCTCGCCGGTGCTGATCTGCTTAATGGTCTGGCAGGTGTTGAACTGCTCGGCGGTCAGCTGGCTGGCAACGGAGCGGTTGGTGACTACGGCGTCGCCCTTATCGGACTGCAGGGCGCTGAAGCACTCGGTAGCGTCCTTGTAGGGGACGATCTTGGCCTTGGGGAAGTTCTCCTGGGCAAAGGACTCGGCGGTCGAGCCAGACTGGACGATGATGGTAGCGTCGGCGTTGTTGAGCTTCTCACTGTAGTTGTCGGCCGTGATGTCGGTGTTATCGACCTTGGTCACGATAGCCTGATCGTCCATGTAGTAGGAATCGGAGAAAGTGACCTCCTTCTCACGCTCGGGCGTGTCGGTGATAGCCGCGATGGCGACGTCGTACTTAGCGCCCGAAGCGACACCGGGGACGAGCGTGTCGAAGTCATTGTTGACGTACTCGACATCCAGACCCAGCTTGTCGCCGATAGCCTTGATGAGCTCAAGGTCAAAGCCCTGATAATCGCCGTTGTCATCCTTGTACTCAAACGGAGCGTACTCGGCAGAGGTGCCGACGGTCAGCGTACCGTCCTTGACGAGCGCGTACTCCTTGGAGCCGTCGACCTTCTCGACCTTAGCGTCGTCAGAGCTGCTGGAACCGGCATTGGAACCAGAGGTGGCGTTGGACGAGCCGCAGCCCGTCAGTGCGAGGGCGAGCGCCATGGCGCCCGTGGCGGCAAATGCGCCAAGCTTCTTGAGCTTCATAATCAGTCTCCTTCCGGTGACCCCGTTTGATTCAGAGGTCTGCAAAAACTGTTGGATATTATGCACCCGTAAATGCGAAACTGCAATCAGAAAACTGATTGAAACAAACCCATAACGTGAATGGAACACTCCACTTTGTGACAGTCATTACTGCTGCAATGACCTTAACAGTTTAATTTCAGCCGCATAACCTGCAAGTTCGTTCGGTGTCTCCAAAATGAATGGCAATGCGCGCAAGCGGCCATTCGATACAATATTCTGCATAACCTGCATACCGCCGCCAAACTCTTCACTACCCAGGTAGCCCTTGCCGATGCACTCGTGGCGATCCTTATGGGCACCGCAGGGGTTCTTGGAGTCATTGATATGCACGGCGCGCAGGCGCTCGATACCCACCACACGATCGAACTCGTCGAGCACACCGTCCAGATCATGGATGATGTCGTAGCCGGCGTCATTCACATGGCAGGTGTCCAGACAAACGCCCAACTTGGCCGACAGCTCGGGGCGCTTGTCGGCAACACCCTCAATGATGAGCGCCAGTTCCTCAAAGCTGCGGCCCACCTCGGTACCCTTGCCGGCCATGGTCTCAAGCAGCACCGTCGTCTGCTGGCCCTCAAACATCACCTGACACAAGGTGTCAACGATCATTTGAATGCCAGCATCGGCACCCTGCCCCACATGCGCACCGGGATGGAAGTTGTAGTAGTTGCCGGGCAGCGCTTCCAGACGCTGTAAGTCCTCGGCCATTGCCTCCAAGGCAAACTCGCGCGCCCGCTCTTTGGCCGAGCAGGGGTTATAGGTATACGGGGCATGAGCCACGAGCGGGCCAAAGTCGTTTTGCTCCATAAGCTCGCGCAGGGCCGCCACGTCATCCATGTCAAGATCTTTCGCCTTGCCGCCGCGCGGGTTGCGCGTAAAGAATGCAAAGGTGTTGGCGCCAATGGATAGCGCCGTCTCCCCCATTGCCCGATAGCCCTTCGTCGTCGAAAGATGACACCCAATCGTCAGCATCTCCAGCTCCCCCTCATCAGTTGCGGTGAAATAGTTCCTGTTTGGCCCCTATTCTGCCGCAAACAGGAACTATTCCACCGCAACTTATAAAAGGGGCATCAGAGATGCGGGGCGCCAAGCACTACGGCTACGGGCGCCAGCGTCATGATCCCCTACGCGTCAGCGCCAAGCCTAGAGGGCTAGACGGATTGCATCGATAATGCGCGCGCAGCGTTGTGTGGCGGCAAGGGGCATGACGGGACTCTCGAGTTTCCCCGCCCGGATGAGCTGGGTCGCATGCTGGATTTCGCCGTAGAAATCATCGACCTCAAACGGGGCATTTATTTCGAGCGTTCGCCCGTCGGAATACTTCACATGGGCGAGCTCGGGGCGATGGAGACGGTCGATTTCCAACGAGCCCCGCTCGCAGGCAATCGTTAAGCGGCTTTCATATGCTGCTTTGCCGTCGCACACCATATGAATGGGTATACCGCCGACACTCATATGGATCTCGTCGGCCCAATCGACGCGGCCGCCCGATACGTCACGCCAGCGAACTTCACGGGACGAAACCTCGCACGCGCCCGCGAGCAAATCCTCAAACCAACCGACCGCATAGCAGCCCATGTCATATAGACAGCCACCCTGCAACGGGTCGAGCAGATAACTCGAAGGGGGCTCACCATAATCGAGTTTTTGCACGCTTTCAATCGAGACGATACGGCCGAGCTCGCCCGACGCAAGCAAGCCCTTCACGCGAGTACGCATCGGGCAAAACCGATTTTTCATCGCCTCCATAAACAGCACGCCGCGCTCGCGAGAGGTGGAGGCAATCGAGAGAGCCTCTTCTTCATTCAAAACGGCCGGCTTTTCGCACAGCACGGCCTTTCCCGCGCGCAGTGCCCGACAGACCCAATGCGCATGCATGCCATGTGGAAGAGCCAAGTAGATTACGTCGACATCGGGGTCGGCAATCAGCGCATCATAAGCCGCATCGCCGCTATCGTCAGCTGTGGCATAACTGTGCGCGGCATCAATCAAAAACGCCCTGCAAAACTCCTCAACATGCGAAGGAGTGCGACCGGCGGCAGCCACAAGCCGTGCCCCGTCCACCTCCTTGAGCGACGATGCAAATCGATGCGAAATGCGCCCAGCGCCCAAAACGCCCCAACGAACCTCACGTAAATCATCACATGAATCCCGATGGTCCACGACAGCCCCCTTCAGTTGCGGTGGAATAGTTCCTGTTTGGCCCCTATTCTGCCGCAAACAGGAACTATTCCACCGCAAGTTATAAAAGGGGCATCAGGAACGCATTTTACAAAAGGCTTTAAGCGCGGCCGTTACGGGGCCAGGCTGGAAACGTCGGCGCACATCGTCGAGACGCTCGGGAATATCGATGTGCTGTGGGCAGTGACGCGCGCATCTGCCGCACTTGACGCAATTGCTCACCAGTTTGGGCTCGTTCGTCCGCACCGCGCTCGCCGTAAAGTATTGAGACAGCCCCGTAAACCAACTATGCGCGTAGCTCGCGTTGTAGGCGCCAAAGCAGCCGGGAATATTGATACCCTTGGGGCACGGCATGCAGTAGCCGCACCCCGTACAGGGCACGCGATTCGATTTCTCAAACTCTCCCAGCACACGTGCGATGGTATCGAGCTGAGTAGCTGTCATCGAATCCGGCAGTGCGCGATCCGCCAATGCCGCGTTCTCGTCCACCTGCGCGGTATCGGTCATACCCGATAGCAGCATCGTGACCTGAGGATGATTCCACACCCACGAAAGGCCCCAAGCAGCCGGCGTCTTCAGGTACGGATTGCGTACGCCATCGAACACGGCGCGGGCACGCGGAGGCAGTTTGCCCGCCAGGCGTCCACCCAAAAGCGGTTCCATCACAAACACCGCGAGCCCGCGCTCGGCAGCTGCCATGAGTCCCGCCGTTCCCGCTTGGTAGCGCTCTCCAGCGTAGTTGTACTGGATCTGGCAAAAGTCCCAGTCATACGCGTCAAGCATCGTGAGGAAGTCTGCCGCACTGCCGTGGTACGAAAAACCTATCTGGCGAATACGCCCCACAACCTTTTGGTGCGCAATCCAGTCCTCGATACCCAACGCTACCACACGCTCCCACTGCGCGGGCGAGGTGATGTTGTGCATGAGGTAGTAGTCGATATGGTCAGTCCGCAAACGGTGCAGCTGCTCGTCAAAAAAGCGGTCGAAATCCTCCGCACATTTGCACGAAGCGTGCGGCAACTTGGTCGCGAGCAAAATCTGGTCGCGTAGACCCAGGCGCTCAAGCGAAGCTCCCACACAAGCTTCGTTACCGGGGTAGAGATAGGCCGTGTCCAGATAGGTTATTCCTTGCTCCACCGCACGGGAAATGATGGCATCGGCCGTCTTCGCATCGGGGTGTCCCGGCGCACCGGGAAACCTCATGCAACCCAGCCCCAGCGCCGAGATACGGTTGCCGCTTTTGGGGTCAACGCGATATTGCACTGCCCCTCCTCTCCCCTCGAAGCCCTAATGAGGCGAAACACAATGGTCACGTCGTCGAAACACATTGGAATCGTAATCGAGAACGTATCGTAACGTAGCAGAAATCGAGCCGTCACGGCACCGCTTTAACACCAGCAAAAAGCCCGATGAAAGGAGGCGAGCGTGACCACGCGCGAGGACGCCTACCCCTATCCCGGAGAACAATACATCCTCTCGGTCGACCGTTGCCAGATCGAGGTCATAGACCATCTGGACGAGCTTCCCGCCACAGGCGCTGTCATCTTCTGCACCTTCCCCAAGGTGCGCGATGGCGTCGTACACCCTGCGCGCGTTTTTGTGATCTGTCCCGCGGCATAAGCGCACAGTGCAATAGTTTCTTTTTCATAACAGCAGCCCCGCGCGCTTACCAAACGCCCCGGCGACATACAATCCATCAGGCGCCCCTTACGCGGGCGCCTTTTATATGGGGAGATGATTCACATGCAGATCAACAAGGTCGCCTTTATCGGCAAGGGCGGCGTCGGCCTGCTCTACGGCAGCATGATTGCCAAGGCCCTCGGCAACGACGCCGTCGAATACGTCATGGATGACGCCCGTTTTGAGCGTCATGCGAACGACGCGCTCACCGTCAACGGCGAGCGCTGCAATCTCACGTCCGTCCGTGCCAGCGAGGCAACGCCCGCCGATCTGGTCATTCTCACGGTCAAGACGACGGGACTCAACCAAGCGCTCAAGACTATGGAGCGCGTCGTGGGACCCAACACGCTCATCGCCTCGCTGTGCAACGGCATTACGAGCGAGCAAAAGATTGCCGAGCGCTTTGGCTGGAAGCACACCGTCCTGGGTATCTGCCAGGGCATGGACGCCGTATTCCTCGACGGCGCGCTCACCTTTACCAACACCGGAGAAATCCGCTTTGGCGCGGCGGCCGGCACGGATCCCGCAACCATCACTGCAATCGACGAGCTCTACACGCGCTGCGGCATCGCCCATACCGTCGAGAGCGACATTGCGCACCGCATGTGGGCCAAACTCATGCTCAACGACGGCATCAACCAGACCTGCATGGCCTACGGCGGGACCTACGGAAGCGCCACGGAGCCGGGCTCCGAGCAGCGCCGCTGCTTTGTTTCCGCCATGCGAGAGACGCTTGCGGTCGCCAACGCCGAGGGCATTGAGCTGACCGAGGCAGACCTGACGCAGATGGTGCACCTCATCGAGGGGATCGACCCCGCCGGTATGCCCTCGATGGCGCAGGACCGCATCGCAAGGCGCAAAACCGAAGTCGAGGAATTCGCGGGCACCATTTGCCGCCTGGCCGCCAAACACGATATCCAAGTGCCGCAGAACGAATGGCTCTATCAGAGGGTTCGCGAAATAGAAAGCAGCTGGTAGCCTCGGTCGCATCGCGACGCGCGCACTACAAGCAGACAGGCCTTCGCGAGGATTCCGTCATTCGCGAAGGCCTGTTGCATTTAGCCCGAGGCTAAAACTGAGGTTTATTTTGCGATTCCGGAACCTCGTCCTCGTCATCACGGCAAAGTAGCACGCCGGCGCTTCCCAGCAACGTCACTGCAATCAAGGCGCCCACAACCACAGGAGCGGCGCCTGTAGCGGACTGCAAGCCGGCAGCTAACGCCGCCGTCGGACCAAGACATCCGATCAAAAGGGCAACGGCGGCAACGGCGATATCTCGAGCGTTCACAAGACCACTTCCTCCACGAGAACGACTTTGTTTCTCGTGACTTAGTGTGCCCCGCGCCCATATGCGCGGCGTACGGCCACGGTAAGCGCTCTGTTAACTCAAGCACGCACAAAAAACGGACGCCCTTACGTTGCCCAAAGGCTCGGTAAAGACGCCCGCCCGTCATGTCCTATTGGCTTATGGCAGATTACCAACCGGTATAGTAGTCGGTGGTTCCGGCAGCACAGCCGGAGTCATAGACCTTGCACTCGCCCTTAGAGCCCGTAAAAGTCGAGCCCTGG
Source organism: Collinsella sp. (assembly GCA_019419555.1). Classification (GTDB taxonomy): domain Bacteria; phylum Actinomycetota; class Coriobacteriia; order Coriobacteriales; family Coriobacteriaceae; genus Collinsella. Next base: position 18,310 of record DXZR01000006.1, on the reverse strand, counting down.
GCCTTATCGCCCGCGGCAACGACGTAGTAGCCATCGGAATCGCGCCAAAAGCCCTCGGAATCCTGCGTCCATTCGCCCGTGCGGTGGTGATACAACACGTTGCTGCTGTAATAAGTCTCGCGGCGGCCGTTATAGTTATTGACGCCGCTCGAGCGCGTCAGACCCGAGCCGTTCGCGCAATACGCAGCAGACGTGTAAGACGAGCCGGAGCCGGCGTTGTAATACGAAGCCTGAACGGCCTCAGCGGCCTCGGCTTCGGCTGCGGCAGCCTCGAGCGCCTCGCGCTTGGCATCCTCAAGCGTGGAGCGAAGCTCGTCGAGCTCGGTCGACTTGGCGTCGACCTCATCCATCGTCAAAAGACTGCCCGCACCGTCGATGCAACCCTGTAGTACAGCGCGCTCGTCATCGGTGGCATAGTCACCGTACATGTTCATAATGATCTGAGCGCGCATCTCCAGGGAATCGCGCTTTGCCCCCATCGAGGCGTTCCACTCCTGCATGGAACCATAACCATCGCCGCGATAATCAACGGGCTGTACCAGCGTCGTCTCGGACGGCGTAGATCCAACCGTATCGGACAGTGTTGCCGCGTGGGCATCAGTTGCGCCGGCGCCCGCCAAAAGCGCCACGGTCAGAGCGGCGGAAAGGGCGACGGCTTTCGGTTTTCGTGAATCGATCCTCATGTAGCTGGAAACCTCCGTAGTGCGTTTTTGCTGCGTTTGAGCTGCGTGTGATTCGATCGCGCTGCATAGTACCTCGAGCAAATCGCGACCTGCGGTTTTACTCAAAAGGCGCACGTCAATTGCGTAAAACTCACATCCTCTCAACAGGAGTTTTCCACAACCCAAATGCATAAAGCATGCCAAAAACCCTGTAATAGCGCCTTTCCTATGCAAAAAAGACGCCTGCGCAACCATTGCTTGCGCAGGCGCCTTGAGCAGGCATTTATGCAGTTATACCTATCGAGTCGCAAGGGGTCCTTGCACAAGTCGCCTTACTCGTCCAGCACGGCGAAGGCCTGCTTCAGATCCCAAATGATGTCCTCGGCGTTCTCGGTACCGATGGAAAGACGGATCGTGGAGGGCGTGATGTTCTGCTCGGCGAGCTCCTCGGCAGAGAGCTGGGAGTGCGTGGTGGTAGCCGGGTGCACGACGAGCGACTTGACGTCGGCCACGTTGGCGAGCAGCGAGAACACCTGCAGATGATCGATGAACTTCCAGGCAGCCTCCTGGCCACCCTTAATCTCAAAGGTGAAGATCGAAGCGCCGCCGTTGGGGAAGTACTTCTGATAGAGCTCGTGATCGGGGTGCTCAGGCAGGCTCGGGTGGTTCACCTTGGCAACGTGGCTGTCGCCGGCAAGGAACTCAACGACCTTCTTGGTGTTCTCGACATGACGGTCAACGCGCAGCGACAGGGTCTCGGTGCCCTGGAGCAGGACCCAGGCGTTGAACGGGCTGATGCAGGCACCCTCGTCACGCAGCAGGATGGCGCGGACATAGGTTGCGAAGGCGGCGGGACCGGCAGCCTCGGCAAACGAGACGCCATGGTAGGAGGGGTTGGGCTCAGCGATCTGGGCGTACTTTCCGCTCGCCTTCCAATCGAAGTTACCGCCGTCGACGATCACACCGCCCAGCGAGGTGCCGTGGCCGCCGATGAACTTGGTTGCGGAGTGGACGACGATGTTGGCGCCATGCTCCAGCGGACGGAACAGATACGGGGTGCCGAAAGTGTTGTCGACGACAACCGGCAGACCGTGCTTCTTGGCGATCTCGGAGATGGCGTCGATGTTGGGGATGTCAGAGTTGGGGTTGCCGAGCGTCTCGAGATAGATGACCGTGGTGTTGTCCTTGATGGCACCCTCAACCTCTTCCAGGTTGTGGGCATCGACAAACGTGGTCTCGACGCCAAACTGGGAGAGCGTATGCTCGAGCAGGTTGTAGGAACCGCCGTAGATGGTCTTCTGAGCCACCACGTGGTCACCAGCCTGGGCAAGAGCCTGCAGGGTATAGGTGATGGCAGCGGCACCGGAGGCGACGGCAAGACCGGCCACGCCACCCTCGAGCGCGGCGATACGGTCCTCAAAGACGCCCTGGGTGGAGTTGGTCAGACGGCCGTAGATGTTACCGGCGTCGGCAAGACCAAAGCGATCGGCGGCGTGCTGGGAGTTGCGGAACACATAGCTCGTGGTCTGGTAGATAGGCACGGCGCGGGAGTCGGATGCGGGGTCGGCGCTCTCCTGGCCAACATGAAGCTGCAGGGTATCGAAACCAAAGGTGTGCTCGGGGTTGTTGATGAACTGGCTCATGATGATCTCCTTGATCGAACGAAAGTAAATAAATAAGAGAGAAGTAAGTCGCTGTCTCCTGATCACGCCGACGGGCGCAAACAGGAGCCCGGCATTCGTCTTGGTAAGCAGTTCATATGCGGTCCTCCTTTTGACATCCCGGTTCCGTGGTCGGCTTAATTACCTACCGCCTTTGTGTGTTTTGAATAGTACGAGCATTGTTTCGCTCGGTCAATCACTTAAAAGCGCTAACCTGTTATCGGTTTTTTAGATAGCTATCGAAAGGACGGGCACCGATGACACTCCAGCAGCTTCGTTTTCTTATCGCCGTGGCAGAGTCCGGCTCAATCAACGCCGCAGCTCAGCGCCTCTATACCGCACAGTCCAATATCTCCAACGCCGTCAAAAGCCTGGAACAGGAACTTCATATCGAAATCTTTACGCGCTCTAGCCGCGGTGTTGCACTCACCAACGACGGCACCGAGCTTTTGGGCTATGCGCGCCAGGTCGTAGAGCAGGCCGACATGCTCGAGGCCCGCTACGAGGACGGCGGCACCCCGCAAGCCCGCCTCGCCATTTCCGCCCAGCACTACGCCTTTTCGGTCGAGGCCTTTGTCAACGTGGTCGAGCGCTGCCGCGACAGCAAGTTCGAGTTCATCATGCGCGAGACCACCACATCGCAGATTATCGACGACGTGCGCGCGTTTCGCAGCGATATCGGCATCCTCTATCTGGATGACTTTAATACCCGTGTCTTGCAGAAGGCCTTTACCGATGCCCGAGCGAGCTTTCATCCCCTATTCGACGCGACGGTCCACGTCTTCGTTAGCGAGCGCCACCCGCTCGCACGCCGCCCTCAGCTGTCCCTTGCCGACCTCACACCATATACGCGCTACAGCTTTGAGCAGGGAACCTCAAACTCCTTCTATTACGCCGAGGAACCTTTTAGCTATATCCCTTGCGACCGCAACATACGAATCTCGGACCGCGGAACACTTACTAACTTACTTATCACGTCGAACGGCTACACCCTGTCGACCGGTGTCCTCTCCAATGAAATGCAATGGGGTATGGCATCGATCCCGTTAGCAGACGCCCCAACGATGCACGTAGGCTATATCATGCACGACGAGCGCAAGCCCTCTCCCCTCTTGCAGCAATACCTCGACGAGCTCAACCGCATCATCCATGCCAACTAACTGTCGGAAGACGGGGTAGAAATCGTAGATTGCTAGCCCTCGACGAACGCGGCGCTACAATGGTCACTCACACGAAACGTACCCAACGAAAGGAACCATGTGAAGGTCATCATCTATACCGACGGCTCGGCCCGATCAAATCCGGGACGCGGCGGCTACGGCGCCGTGCTCAAATACACCAACCCCGCCGGCAAGACCTTCACCTCTGAGCTTTCGCGCGGCTACGCCAAGACCACCAACAACCGCATGGAGCTCATGGCGGTCATCGTGGCACTCGAGGCGCTCAACCGCCCCTGCGACGTCGAAGTCCATTCCGATTCGCAGTACGTCGTCAACGCCTTCAACAAGCACTGGATTGACGGATGGAAAAAACGCGGCTGGAAGACCGCCAACAAGCAGCCTGTCAAGAACCGCGATCTGTGGGAGCGTCTGCTCACCGCAAAGAGCAAGCACAAAGTGGAGTTCATCTGGGTTAAGGGTCACGCCGGCCATGAGCTCAATGAGCGCTGCGACGAGCTCGCCACCACCGCGGCCGACGGAGCCAACCTCGATATCGACACCGGCTTTAACGAGAACGACCTGTAATAGCATTTTCGCGCAGCTTTATATCCCCACGCGCTACACTCATCCTGTAGACCAAACAACGCAAGGGGGACGTATGCTGCGCATCGCGACCATCGGCACATCCATGATCACCGACGACTTTATCCAGGTCGTCAACGCCAACGACCAAGCCGCGTTTGTGGGCACGCTCTCGCGCGACGCAGATCGCGGCACCGCCTTCACCGCTAAGCACGGCGGCGAGCGTAACTTCACCGCACTTGACGAGCTTGCGTCCGCTGCCGACGTCGATGCCGTCTATATCGGCAGCCCCAACGCACTTCACTACGAGCAGGCCCTTGCCTGCATCGCCGGTGGCAAGCACGTCATCGTCGAGAAGCCCTTCTGCGCCACCGAGGCGCAGGCGCTGGAAGTCTTCCGCGCTGCCGAGGCAGCAGGTGTCGTGGCCCTCGAGGCCATGCGCCCGCTCCATGACCCCGCTTTCCACGCCATCGAGGACGCCCTGGGCGAGATTGCGCCCATTCGTCGTGCCTCATTGCGCTTTGGCAAGTATTCCTCGCGCTACAACGAGATTCTCGCGGGACGCTCCACCAATATCTTCGACTGCAATATGGCATCGGGTTCCCTCATGGACATTGGCGTCTACACCGTCGAGCCCATGGTCGAGATTTTCGGCATGCCCTCCGGCCTTACGAGCATGGCTACTCTGCTCGACCCCACCACGCGACAGCTCACGCACGGCCCCATCGACGGCTGCGGTTCTATCCTCGCCAGTTACGGCGGTGGCCGCATCTCCGTCGAGCTCGCGCACTCCAAAATTACGAATGACCTGCTGCCCTCGCAGATCGAAGGCGAGCGTGGCACTATCCAGATCGACCATCTGTCCACGCCCCGCAACGTCCGCATCGACTATCGCGGCGATGTCGTACGCGGTTCAGCGACCGAGGCACCGCGCGGACAGGGCGACAACGGCCGCGTGCTCGACCTGCCCAAATCGAGCAACACCATGGAATACGAACTCACAGACTTTATCACCGCCATCGGCGGCATCGATAACGTCAGGGAAGAGATTTGGGAGACCCCGGCGGGACGCCACGAGCTTGGCCACTACCGCGATGTCACGCTCGTCTCACTGCGCATCATGGATGCCGTGCGCCAGCAGGCCGGCATAACCTTCCCGGCCGACGCAGGCAAGCAGGCATAGCGATGGGCTTCTTCGATACGTTCTTCTCCAGCGTCACCAGCGGCAGTCGAGAGCCTCAAAAGCCGTCAAACGTCGAGCTCGAGCTGCGCCGCAGGCTTACTGTGCTCGCAAGCGACGGGGTCACTCAAGACACTCCCCTGCGCTATTTCCTGCGCTGGGCGGGGCAAGTCCAAGGCGTTGGTTTTCGCTTTACCAACACCAACCTCGCGCAGGCACGCGCGCTCACCGGCTGGGTGCGTAACATGGAAGACGGCTCAGTCGAGATGGAGATACAGGGAGCTCCGGCAAACATCCTATCTCATCTCGAGGCGCTTCATGCCTCCTACGAGCGCATGGGGACGCGTTTTCGCCTCGTAGACGCCCAGGTCCGAGCCCCACTTGCCAATGAAGACGGTTTCACTCCTCATTATTAGTATTGTGTGCTAAATACGGTATCATTTACCTACGACCGTTAGTAGAAAAGAGGCGAGGCGCATGGCGGTGCAAAGAAGGAATACCAGGCAGCGAAAGCTGGTTCTTGACGCCGTGCGCCAAAGCTATAACCATCCCACCGCCGACGAAATCTACAACGTCGTGCGCGCGCAGGATGACAAAATCAGCCGCGGTACGGTCTACCGCAATCTTAATCTCTTGGCAGATGCCGGAGAAATCCTCTCGATCAAGACGCCGGGCGGGAGTCGCTTCGATCGCACCATCGAGCCGCACGCACATATCATCTGCACCTCGTGCAGCCGCGTCATCGACGTACCGCTCCCCTTCGATGCCCAGCTCGACGCCAAGGCGTCCGAGCAAATCGGCTGGCACGTCACGTCGCACTACACCATCTTCGAGGGTCTCTGCCCTGACTGTCGGTAGATGTTTGGAACATGCCTTAAAATCCACCTTTCCGCACTTTGCAGCAAAAAGTAGATTTCTAGACATGTCCCAAATGTCTACTCAGCAAGTAGACGACGCAGCTCTTCTTCGACCGTGCGCACGTAGCGGACGCGGTCGTTAATGCCACGCATAGAGGGGTTGCAGCTCTCCATCAGATAGGGATGGCCCACGACGTTGAGCATGTCGCGGTCGTTTTCGTTATCGCCAAACGCCATCATCTCATCGGGCGAAATCCCCAGGGCACGACCGTAATCGGCAAGCGCGGAGCCCTTGCCCGAACCGAAACCGATAAAGTCCGTCCATTCGGTTCCCGACGTCATCACGCCGACACGGTCGCTAAAGAGGCGCTCAAAATGCTCCAGCGCCGCCGGCTGATCCACCTCGGGCGTCTGGAAGGCAATCTTAATGACGTCCTCGTCGATGTCCTCGGGACGGTCGACCACCGCCACATCGCAGTGGACCTCATAGCGCAAATGGTCGACGAACGCATCGTTGCCGCTCATGGCGTAGAGGTGCCCCTCGCACGAAAGGGTCACGTCGGCATGGGGATACGCAACCACGGCATTCGCGATATCCATAGCAAGGCCACGCTCCATGGAACGCTTGACAACGGCACGCCCCTCGCTCATCACCAGGGCTCCGTTTTCGCATACATAGGCGAGCTCATCGGCCACCGGGGCAAACAGATAGCGTAAGCTCGCATATTGACGGCCGCTCGCCGGCATAAACACGATACCGCGACGATGCAGCTCATCGATAAGTTCAAAGGCCTCGGAACGCGGCTCGCGTTCCCCCGGATGCAGCAACGTGCCGTCCAAATCGCATGCAATCAGCTTGATTCCCTCAAGACCCATACGCTTCCCCAAAGCCTCCTATCAACAGCAAGACGGACCTTGATTGGTCGCCCCTCAAAGCCCGTCTTGCGCATACGCGCGCTTAGCCGCGCGTCTTTTTTACGATGGTAAAGTCCGGAGCCATGCTAACGACGACCTCCGCCGCACTCGACGCAAAGCGCCGGTCCGCATCGAGTTCACGGGTAACCACCGTGAGCCGAACACCCTCGACACCCCGGAGCATGCGGCCCAAAACAGGCTGCACCGGCGTATACATGCGCACGGTATGCTCGTCCGAGTCGCCCCGGAAGAGCGGCGCATGCATGTTGCCGATCTCCCAGCACGCATGCGCGAGCGCAATCGGATCCATGCGGTCGACTTCGACCAAATAAACCTCGGCGCTGCGCAGGCGCACGACAACCGCCACGGGCACCACGCCCGAACGGTCAATGGCGAGCACGTCGCCGTCGGCAAGACGACCACCGTCGGTAGCATCCAGCCGAACATCGATCGTGCACCCCAGCTCCGTCACGCCCGCAAACGCGCATACATCAGCCTGGTCCCAATCGAGCAGTAGCTCATCGACCTCAAAGACACCGCCCAGCTCCCGGCGAAGCAAAAGCTCATAGGACGGGTCGTTGAGATTTCCCAAACATGTCGTCGAAACCAAGCGTTCAGGCATGCTCTAGCCCTCGACCTCGACGAGCTCGATATCAAAGTTGAGGTCCTTGCCGGCCAACTCGTGGTTGGCGTCGAGCGTCACGGCCTCGGGCGTCACGTCGATGACCACGGCGGGGACGGGCATGCCGCTCGGCGTGGACAGGAAAAGCTTCATGCCCTTCTCGATCTGCTCGATATTGGGAACCTGCTCGGCCGGGAAGGTCAGAACCATCTCGGGATTGTGCTCGCCGTAGGCATCGGCAGCAGGAATGTGCACAGTCTTCTTCTCGCCCACCTGCATGTCGACAACAGCGGCGTCGAAGCCCTTGATCATCTGGCCGGCGCCGCAGGTGAACTCCAGCGGCTCGCCGCGATCGTAGGAGCTATCGAACTGCGTGCCGTCGTCGAGCGTGCCGCGATAATGGGTCTTAACCTTCTTGCCCTGGTTGGACATGGTAACCTCCGTGATAAGGGCGGCGCGCAACGCGGGCCGCCATGAACATATGGCGCTAACTATACCCTAGTCATACAATTCAAAGACAGTTTGCAAAGAAACGCTGCAACCGGAGGAACCATGGCATATCCCGTATTTGACCTACACTGCGACACCGCCGACCGCATCGGCTGGGCCACGCTCGATCTCGACCTGCGCTTTACCGCCGGCACCGACGGTTATTTCCCCGGCGACGAAACGCATCCGCAAGATTTCGACCTCATCGAGGGCAACGCCTGCGCCATCTCGCTCGCAAAGATCGGCAACACGCCGTGGGCACAGTGCTTCGCCACGTTTGTCCCCGACGAGATTCCCACCGCCCACGCCGCGCGCTTCCAGGCGCAAATCATGGCGCATATGAGCGGCCAGGCCATGCTCAACCACGACCGCATGGTCAACGTACGCAGCGCCGCAGACATTCGCCCCGCGCTCAAGGACGGCAAGGTCGCTTGCATCCACACCATCGAAAACGCCACGTTCTTTGCCGAGGACCCCGCGCTGATCGAGGTGCTCAAGAGCTTGGGCGTGCTTATGTCGTCACTCAGCTGGAACGCGCAGGGACCGCTCGCGAGCGGACACGATACCCACGCCGGCCTCACCGCCGCCGGCATCGAGGCACTTACGCAGATGGAGCACGCCGGCATGGTACTCGACGTCTCCCACCTCAACGATGAGTGCTTTGACGAGGTTGTCGCCCACGCCACGCGCCCCTTCGTCGCCAGCCACTCCAACTCCCGTGCGGTTTGCGGCGTCAAACGCAACCTTACCGACGACCAGTTCCGCACCATTCGCGACATGGGCGGTATCGTCGGCCTCAACTACTGCAGCGAGTTCCTTTCCAACGACGCAACCGACAAGACCGCCGCAGACGTCACCTTCGACCAGCTGGCGGCACATATCGAACACTGGCTCGACCTGGGCGGCGAGGACGTCATCGCACTCGGCGGCGACTGGGACGGAGCCACGGTGCCCGCTTTCCTCTCCGATGCCAGCAAGATGCCCGAGTTCCAGAACATGCTTTCCAAGCACTTTGGCAAGACCGTGATGCAGAAGCTCTGCAGCGACAACGCGCTTGCCTTCTTTGAGCGTTATTAATTTCACATCCCTTGAGCGGGCCGGCATGCCGAACGGTCGACATGCCGGCCCGTCCCCAATCTGAAGGACCGCTTTTGACGCAGCAGTTTACGATTTCCGTATCCCGACCGGATGGCACATCCATCCCCGTCGTCGTTACCAAAAAGCGCGTCAAGAACTTCAACCTACGCGTCACATCGAGCGGTGAGGCCCACGCCAGCGCACCGCTCGGCGCCAGCCGCGAGCGTATCGAAGCGTTTGTGAAGCGCAACAGCGCCTGGATTATCAGCCGACTTGACCAGCGTGAGCAACATCAGGCGACGGCGCGAGAGCCGCTCAGTCCCTCGTCCATCATTGCGCTTTGGGGCAAGCCCATCACGGTACAAGATGCGCTCGATCACAACTTTGCATCGCCCGCACCGCGGCCCAAGCAGGCCACCTTCGCAAGTTTTATGGGCGCCGACAAATCGAACGAACGCCCACAGGCCGAGCGGCGCGCAATCCTCGACGGCCTGACGCCCGATGAGCTCCAGACCCGCATCGACCAGCTCTATGCATCCGAGGTCACCACAGCGCTGCGCGATATGGTGCATGCATACGAAATCGCAATGGGTATCGCCGTTTCCCGCGTTTCCGTACGCAGTATGAAGACGCGCTGGGGCTCATGCACACCCAAAACCGGCGCCATTCGCATCGCGCGCGAGCTCACCGCCTACCCTGTCGAATGCCTCGACATGGTTGTCGCCCACGAGCTCGTCCACTTGCTCGAGCCAAGCCACAATCAGCGGTTTCACGCCCTGCTCGACACGTACTGCCCCAACAATAGGGCTCTGTCGCAGCGGCTCAAGCGGCCACCCCTCAACAAGCTCTAGCGTCGACTAGCGCACTCGCTCGATCTCGACGCCGCAGCTTGCCAGGGGAAGACCGACGGGAGCCCAAGGCTTATCGAGCTTAACACGCACGCCAAGCAGCAGGGGGTAACGACGCAGCAGCATCTGGGCCACACCCTCGGCTGCAGCCTCGATGAGCTTAAACGTATGCTCGCGCAGATATCCGTCGACATCGTGACACACCGAGCCATAATCAATCGAGGCATCCAGGTTGTCGTGCTCCCCTGCTGCACGCAGGTCGGCATAGAGCACCAAGGACACGATGAACTTCTGGCCCAGCGCGTTCTCTTCGGGATACACACCGTGGTTGGCAAAGACCTCGAGACCGTCGATAGTAATGCGGTCAGCATGGCGCAGGTCGTCATAGCTCACGTGGGGCACCGCCGCTGCGGTGGATATTTCGCCCCTTCCACGGCGGGCGAGCTCGGCGCCTTCAGTCTTGGTTGCATTCTCGGGCAGTTTCTTGTTACTCATCGCGATCGTCTCCTTCGTTTAGAACCCCGACCGCGCAAACTAACTACACGCGAATCGACAGGTTCTTTTTATCATCGCTCCAATTGCAAGCATTGCGCGCGGGGCATGCAAAGCAGGCGCGCGACGCTTTGTCGGCTGCATAGAGCAGACGCTCGAGCGGTTGGCTGTTCACGCGCAGCTTTCGATGGCCCAGAATGGCCGTCTTAATGGCCGCAGCATCGGCCGGCTCAAACGCTACGTCATCGGGCATGCCGCCGAGAATCGCATCAGCGACGCGTTCGCTTGCAACATCATGGGATATACCCGATTCATACTGTTCATCTTTGCCGATATCGTGAAGAAGTGCCGTGGCGTAGATGACCTCGCGGTCAAATTCGAGCTGTTCCTCGAGATTCTTGATCCACATAATGCGAGCGACATCGAGCAGATGGTCAATACCGTGGCGGCAGAAGATACGCCCCGATTCCAACTGTGCAATGTTGCCCAGGTGCCGCCGGAACAGGCCGTTGGCACAGATGTAATCGATACGAGGCATGGCACCAAAGGGGGCTAGGCCCGAAGCCATAAAACCGCGACGCGGCGTTCCCTCATCGGTCTTCGATGCAAAGTCGTTGACGACCCTCATGCTAACGGCCCAGCATCCTAAAGAACCGCTCCTCGAGCGCGGGATCGGTCTCAAAGACGCCGCGGCGAGCGAGCGTCACGGTCTTGGTGCCGGGCTTTTGCACGCCGCGCATCGTCATGCACATGTGCTCGGCTTCCATCAGCACAATCGCCCCTTGGGGAGCAAGATATTCCATGAGGGCATCGGCAACCTGTGCACACAACTGCTCCTGCAGCTGCAGACGACGGGCATAGACTTCAACCGTGCGAGCGAGCTTAGACAGACCCGCCACGCGACCGTTAGGGATATAGCCGATCGCAGCCTTGCCATAAAACGGCAGCAGATGGTGCTCGCACAGCGAGTAAAACGTAATGTCGCGCTCAATAACCAAGTCGTTCGAAGCGACGGCAAAGGTTTTGGACAGGTGCTCCTCGGCACTCTGATCCATACCGCCGGCGATCTCACCATACATACGGGTAACGCGCGCCGGGGTCTCCAGCAGGCCCTCACGAGTTGGGTCCTCGCCTATGCCCTCAAGCAACAGCTTAATGGCGGCCTCGACTTTTTCCTGATCGACCATCTGGGCCTCACTTTTCCGATTTCACGTTCGCGCTATGGTACCACGCCCTTTGGCATCGGCCACAAGCTACATAGTATGGGTCGAATAGACCGGATCGTCCCGCCAAAGCTCCACAGCGTCGCAAAGCGCAACGCCCTCGCGCACAGCACGGGCGCGCGTGGCGTTCATATCAATCACGCGCTGATTGCTCGAGCCCCTAAAGCGCAACGAGATATCGTACAGATCCTGAACGAACGGGCCGTCCACCAACATATCGAGGCAGGCAAGGATACGGTCCGTCGCCTCGGTATGGTGACGACCACCCGGCATAAGCTCCTCGAGCACGTCGCCGGTAAAACACCAAATGGTCTTTCCTGACCCCGCGGGATAGGCCGCACGCACGCGTTCGATAAAGTCAACGAGCCCCGTCTGATTCTCGGGCTCCATAGGCTCGCCACCCAGAATCGTCAGGCCATCGATAAAGGGATGATCGAGACTCTCGATAATCTTGTCCTCGACGGCACGATCGAACGGCTCACCCGCAGCAAAGTCCCACGCGACAGAGTTAAAGCAATTCTTGCACCCACGACGGCACCCGCTCACAAACAGAGAAGTACGAACGCCTTCCCCATCAGCAATGTCGAAATACTTGATGTTCGCGTAGTTCATAAGTAACTCTCCCGGGAGGCCGGGACATATCATCCCGTCCTCAAACATTCTCGGTCTTCGGCCTGCGAAACTGCGGGCGGGACGATATGTCCCGGCCTCATGCAAAGGGTAACTCAATGAACGAAGCGAACATCGAGTATAGGGTTCGAGGTCCAATAAATACTTTGTTGCAGCTCAACCGCTATCGCAAGCAAAGCGTTGTTGCAAGTCAACTCATTTCCGCTAAGAACTTCGAGGGGTGAGCAGGCCTCATGCTGCATCTCAGCTACGTCAACTTGGCTGAACCGAGAGGGCCGCTTGGGCTTTTGCTCGATATGAGTTCCGCACGCAAAGAAGGCCACTTAATGTGGCCTTCGTCTTGCGCAGGACTGTCCGAAATAGCGAGCAAATGCCCAAGCGGCCCTCTCGGTTCAGCCCCGGAGCGGTATTAGAGATGCAGCACGCGGTCGCGGATCTCCTCGGTTCGACCCTGGTTCCAGAATTGGGTACCGATGTAGCCGCACGTACGACGGGCGACGTTCATCTTCTCCTGATCGCGGTTGCCGCAGTTGGGGCACTCCCACACCAGCTTGCCGTCATCCTCGACAATCTTGATCTCACCGTCGTAGCCGCACACCTGGCAGTAGTCGCTCTTGGTGTTGAGCTCGGCGTACATGATGTTGTCGTAGATGTACTGCATCACGCGAATGACAGCCTTGAGGTTGTCCTGCATGTTGGGAACCTCGACGTAGGAGATGGCACCGCCCGGCGAAAGCTGCTGGAACATACCCTCGAACTTGAGCTTATCGAAAGCATCAATCTCCTCAGACACATGGACGTGGTAGCTGTTGGTGATGTAGCCCTTGTCCGTCACGCCCGGGATGATGCCAAAACGACGCTGCAGGCACTTGGCGAACTTGTAGGTCGTCGACTCAAGCGGGGTACCGTACAGCGAGAAGTCAATATCGCTTTCGGCCTTCCACTCGGCGCACTTGTCGTTCATGCGTTGCATGACGGCCATGGCAAAGGGCGTGCCCTCCTTCTCGGTGTGGCTGTGGCCCGTCATATACTTGACGCACTCATACAGGCCGGCATAACCCAGACTAATGGTGGAGTAACCGCCCACGAGCAGCTTGTCGATCGTCTCGCCCTTCTTCAGACGGGCGAGGGCACCGTACTGCCAAAGAATCGGTGCGGCATCCGAAAGCGTACCCATCAGACGCTCATGACGGCACAGCAGGGCGCGGTGGCACAGCTCAAGGCGCTCGTCGAAGATCTTCCAGAACTTGTCCATATCCTGGTGCGAGCTCAGCGCGACATCGGGCAGGTTGATGGTCACGACGCCCTGGTTAAAGCGACCATAGTACTTGGGCTTGTTCGGGTCGTAGTTCAGCGCGTTGGCAACGTTGTTAAAGCCGTTGCCCGAGCGGTCGGGCGTCAAGAAGCTGCGGCAGCCCATGCAGGTATAGCAGTCGCCGTTACCCGCGGTCTCGCCCTTCGACAGCTTGAGCTCGCGCATCTTTTTCTCGGAGATGTAATCGGGCACCATGCGCTTGGCAGTGCACTTGGCAGCCAGCTGGGTCAGGTAGAAGTACGGGGAATCCTCGTGAACGTTATCGTCCTCGAGTACATAGATAAGCTTGGGGAATGCCGGGGTGATCCATACGCCGGCCTCGTTCTTAACGCCCTCGTAGCGCTGGCGAAGCGTCTCCTCCACGATCATGGCAAGGTCGTGCTTCTCCTGAGGCGTACGGGCCTCGTTAAGATACATAAAGACCGTCACGAACGGCGCCTGGCCATTGGTGGTCATAAGGGTCACGACCTGATACTGAATCGTCTGGACGCCGCGACGGATCTCGTCACGCAGACGGTCCTCAACGACCTCACGGACCTTCTCGGCAGACGCAGAGACACCGAGCTCCTCGAGCTCGCGAGCGACCTCGCCGCGAATCTTTTGACGGCTCACCTCGACGAACGGGGCAAGATGGGTCAGCGAAATCGACTGGCCTCCGTACTGGGAGGAAGCAACCTGGGCGATGATCTGCGTCGCGATGTTGCAGGCGGTCGAGAAGCTGTGCGGCTTCTCGATCAGCGTACCCGAGATAACAGTGCCGTTCTGGAGCATGTCCTCCAGGTTCACCAGATCGCAGTTGTGCATGTGCTGGGCAAAGTAATCCGAATCGTGGAAATGGATCAGGCCCTCATTATGGGCATCCACGATCTCTTGAGGCAGCAGCACACGCTGAGTCAGGTCCTTGGAGATCTCGCCGGCCATGTAGTCACGCTGAACGGAATTGACGGTCGGGTTCTTGTTGGAGTTCTCCTGCTTGACCTCTTCGTTATTGCACTCGATCAGCGACAGGATCTTGTCATCGGTCGTGTTCTTCTGGCGCTTCAGGCTCTGAACATAGCGATAGATGATGTAGTGGCGGGCAACCTCGTAGCAGTCGAGACGCATGATCTCGTCCTCGACCAAATCCTGAATCTCCTCGACCGAAACAGTGTGGCCCGCGTTCTCGCATGCCTCGGCGACGTTTTGCGCCGCGTAAACCACCTGGCGGTCGGTAAGACGAGAGCTCTCCTCGACCTCCAAGTTTGCGGCACGGATGGCATTGACGATCTTATCGATGTCAAAGACAACCTCGGTGCCGCTGCGCTTGATGATCTTCATCCTCTTGCCTCTTTCGCATCGTAGCCTCATCGCGCTTCAGAGCCAAACGATACCCGGCAGGGCTTGCCCCTGTCTTGCGGCGCCGTCGCGCAATCTGTGTTCTCGATAAACCATAAGTCCTCATGCGGACAATCCTCGCGGCCGATCAAGCGGCTCAAAGACGTGTCCAAATGGGGCGAATAAGGTTCTCGTTCTCTGTCCGCCATCTATCATACGACAAAGAGGCATCTATATCCTGTATTCTTTTTTTAGGTCAAACACAACATATAGTGTTTCAGCAGGTCAAAGCAATTAGTCATTTTGCAGACGCATTAATTATGAGGGGTTCTTGGCAAGTCGGTAAAACGTTACCAACACGGCTACCTGCATGGCAGTTATAAAACCCCCTTAGTCAAGCCGCTGACAAATCCTACCAAAACCAAGCCGCTCACGCCAAAAGATTCCAAAAGATTGTGCTTGACCAACATGTTGCGGTCACGATCGGCCAGGACGTATGCAATCTGCCGGCACCTCTACGGGATGCGAAGACCATCGCGTACAGACCTTGGATCAATATTTGGTGGCTTATTTGCCGGCATGTTTGGTGGCATAAAACAAAACAGCCCAGAGACATAGCCTCTGAGCTGCGAACATTTGGTGGGCGTTAGAAGATTTGAACTTCTGACCTCTTCCGTGTCAGGGAAGCGCTCTCCCCCTGAGCTAAACGCCCAAATGGAGCGGACAACGGGGCTCGAACCCGCGACCCCAACCTTGGCAAGGTTGTGCTCTACCAACTGAGCCATGTCCGCCTGCGAGGATTTAATATACGGGATGATCAACCCAAATGCAAGAACTTTTTTTGAAAAGTTTTGCGACGCCCTCGCGAACCTCGCAAAGACATCAGCCACCACGGAAGGCGCAGGCAAACGCAAACTCGCCGTAAGAGGCCCCTACATCTCACCGAGCATAATCCAGGCAGAGCTGTCCTGCGCGAGCCTGCCGTCTGCAAGCGGTGATGAGGTGAGCAGGACCCTGCCCGCCGGCAGCTCCACGGGTGCTGCGCCAAAGTTCGTCACACACGCCCAGCCGTTGTCGCGGCTATAGGCGATGACGCCGCCCTCAGCGCCCTCGGCACCATCCGCAAGGCCGGTGCGCCCGTCAAGATCGAGCCACGCAAGATCGTTGGCGCACCCGCGCAGCTTGCGCCGCAGCCAGAGGGCGTCACGATAGAGCGCAAGCATCGATGTCGGGTCCGCTTCTTCCCTATCGGCAGCATAATCGGAAAACCATGCAGGCTGCGGCAGATGGGGCGCCGCATCGGCGTCTGCCGGCGAAAACCCAAACGATCCGCCATGCGCGGGATCGTCCGCCGCCACCCACGGCAGGGGCACACGACAGCCGTCGCGCCCCTTCTCACTCTTCGGTCCGTGCGTATTGGTCGCAGTAGGGTCTTCGAGTGCAGCCCACGGGATATCAGCCACCTCAAAAAGGCCGAGCTCCTCACCCTGATACACGTATGCCGAGCCCGGAAGCGCCAGCTCAAGCAAAAGGGCCGCCCGCGCGCGGCGCTCGCCGAGTTCACGGTCCTCGTCATAAGACGACCCGTCGCGTAAGAGCCAGTCGAGCGCAATCTGGTGGTAGCGCGTCGCCTTGATTTGCGGCAGGGCATAGCGTGTCGCCACGCGCGGCACGTCGTGGTTGGAGAGTACCCAGGTCGAGGCGGAATCGGATTCGACGGCTGCCTTCAAGCCCTTCTCGATTGCAGTGTGCATGTCATCATAGGTCCAAGTGGCCTTGGCAAACTCAAAGTTGAATGTCTGGCCAAGCTCGCTGGGACGCGCGTAGAGATACTGGCGCTCGGGCAGCACCCACGCCTCGGCAACGGCACTGCGCGGCGGATTATAGCGGTCGAACACGCGGCGCCACTCGCGATAGATCTCGTGGACCTCATTGCGGTCCCACAGCGGATGGGTGCCGTCGTCAACCATGTCATCGCCCTCGGCGAGATGCCACCGGTCGAGGTCATCGCGGTCGAGATCCTTGGCGAGACCCTGCGCCACATCAATGCGAAAGCCGTCGACGCCTCGATCGCTCCAAAACGCCAGGACGTCGCAAAAGAGCGCATGAACCTCGGGGCATGACCAGTCAAAGTCCGGTTGCTCGGGCGTAAACATGTGCAGATACCACTGACCGTCCGCAACACGCGTCCATGCGGGGCCGCCAAAGTTGGCATTCCAATTGGTGGGAGGCAGCTCGCCATGCTCGCCGCGACCATCGCGGAAGATATAACGGGCGCGCTCGGGCGATCCGGGGCCGGCGGCAAGAGCGGCTTTGAACCAGGGGTGCTGGTTGGATGAATGGTTGGGCACGATGTCGACGATGACCTTGATGCCGCGCGCGTGAGCCGCAGCGATCATGTCATCGAAGTCGTCAAGCGAGCCGAGACGCGGGTCGACATCGCAGTAGTCCGCCACATCATAGCCGCCATCGACAAGAGGCGATGGATAAAACGGGCTCAGCCAGATGGCCTCGATACCCAGTCGCTCAAGATAGTCCATCTGCTGGGTAATGCCCGCGATATCGCCCAGACCCGAACCAGTCGAATCCTTAAACGAGCGCGGGTAGATCTGATAGATCGCGGCATCGGACATCCATGAGCGCGAAGAAGACTTTTCTGTAGCCATGGGGCGTATCTCCCTTGCAACGAGGTTATGCGAGATGCCCACGATGATACGCCCAAAGCGGACATTCGCGACAAACAACGCCACAGCCACGCCCCAAAACGATCGCCCCCTCTCGGGTTCAAGCCTCCTGGGACGAATCGACCGATTAATGAAAAGAACGGAAGACCCACTTTCCCGGCCACGACAGCGAGCGGGCTCCGGGTGCCCCAGGTTGCCGCGAAAGAGGAGGGAAGCGTACTTTATGTACGCGACCGACGATTGAGGGGCAAGATGGGGTGCCCGGGGCCCGCGCAGCGTCAACAAAAAACGCGGTTCGTTAGAACCGCGTAAGATAGTTGGAGCGGACAACGGGGCTCGAACCCGCGACCCCAACCTTGGCAAGGTTGTGCTCTACCAACTGAGCCATGTCCGCATATGTAAAACAAAACGGGCGCCGGAGCGCCCGGATGTTGCCTGGAGGCGAAGCCCGGATTCGAACCGGGGGTAAAGGCTTTGCAGGCCTCTGCCTTACCACTTGGCCACTTCGCCGAAAAAGGACCGCCCAAACGGTCCGGAAATGCAATGGAGCGGACAACGGGGCTCGAACCCGCGACCCCAACCTTGGCAAGGTTGTGCTC
>DXZR01000056.1 GCA_019419555.1 Collinsella sp. | reverse complement strand
CATGGTCGTGGGCATCGTCGGCGCGTTCTTCGGCGTGCTGGCGTAAGGGCCCGGCCTATTATCTGCCCCCAAGGGAAACGGCGACCCGTTGTGGTCGCCGTTTTTTATTATCGAAAGCTAGCTGGAGGTGCTTCGTGATTCGATCTGACAATCCACCCGATAATGGCGTGAGCGGGGCGATGTATCTATTTGGCACGGCGCTCTTGTGGAGCTTTATCGGCATCCTCGTTCACGCCAATTCGCAGTCAGCTCTTTTGATCGGTGCCGTCACGGCAATATTTATGGCGCTCTTTATCCTGCTCGTCGGCAGGCCCGTCCTCCGCGTCAGCCGTCTTATTGTCCTTGTGGCCGTCTGCAACTTCGTGACGGGCACCACGTTTAACTTTGCCAACCAGCTCACGACGGTCGGCAACGCAATCGTTTTGCAGTACACCTCGATGATTTTCGTTATCGTGTATCAATCGCTCGCAACTCGCACGTTGCCCTCGCCTGCGAAGATTGTCTCTGTGGTGGTTGCTTTTACGGGTATGGGACTTTTCTTTTTAGGTGATTTGAGTGCCGAGGGCATGCTCGGCAACTTGCTTGCTGTCATTTCGGGCGCCACCTTTGGGCTGTGCTTCTTTTTGAACTCTCGCCCCGATGCGTCGCCCATGGTGTCCTCGCTCATCTCCTGCGGTATCTCTATGCTGCCGATCGTCTATTTTGCTGGTGCCCTAGACTCCGTGAGACCATTTGAGTGGGGGCTTATGCTGGTGCATGGCCTTTTTTGCAGTGGCCTTGCGAGCGTGCTGTATGCCAAGGGGATCGCGCGTACCAATGCGTTTGCGGCCAACTTGGTCTGCATGAGCGAGGTCGTGCTCGCTCCCTGCTGGTCGGCGCTCCTCTTTGGCGAGGTCTTTCACTGGAACGAGTTTTTGGGCGCGGCGATTATCGTTTTGGTGATTGTAGGCAACTTGGCATCCGATGCCTTTGGCGATGGCTTTCTGGTGGCGCTTGTCCGCCATCGAAACAAGGAGCATGCTTGATGGAATGCGTCTGCCGTTTACGGTAAAAAACACCCCGCTGGGCGAGTGGTATTAAATAGTGAGGACCTGCATACCTATAATTGGTATCAAATCATTTGTACCTGGCATGGGTGTTCGCAGCACACCAGGTACGCTTCGAGCCGTGTAATCGAACTCCCGGAATTGATATCAACAACGCGCGCGACGGGAGTGACGACGGTTTGAGATTCCTTATTGGGAGGAATTATGCTTGTCCAAGCAATCCTCGTCGGCTTAGTCGGAGCGTTTGGATGCCTCGACTATCAGCTCGGCACCCTCTACGCGTTCCGCCCCATCGTCCTGTGCCCGCTCGTGGGCCTGGTGCTGGGGGACCTGCAGACTGGCCTTGCCGTTGGCGCCAGCCTGGAGCTGCTGTTCATGGGCTCGATCTCCATCGGCGCCTACGTGCCGCCTAACGAAACCGTCGGCGGCGTGCTCGCCTGCGCGTTTGCCATTCAGCTCGGCCAGGGTACCGAGACGGCCATCGCGCTCGCCATGCCCATCGCCGTCCTTTCGTTGACGATCGGCAACATTACCAACGCCTTGTTCCCTGTGTTTGTCGATATGGCAGACAAGTTCGCCCTCAAGGGAAACCTCAAAGGCATCTATGCCGTTCATTGGGGAATTGGAATTTGGGGCTGCGTTGAGTACTTCTTGCTGTGCGGCGGCGCCTTCTATCTGGGTTCCGACGCCATCCAGGGCCTGCTCGACTTCATCCCGCCCTTCATCATCGACGGCTTTGGCGTTGCCGCCAACATCCTGCCGGCCATGGGCTTCGCCATGCTCGGCCGCCTGGTGCTCA
>DXZR01000055.1 GCA_019419555.1 Collinsella sp. | reverse complement strand
AAGAGAAGAGGCGGGGCATGCCCCGCCTCTTACACCACATCTCTGCGCGCTACCCTTTGCGCGACAAGTGAGTAGACTTTTTTGAACATCCCGAGCAGCCCGGTCATCCTGCTTTTCAAAACCGCAGGTAGATAGCTTGTTACAAAACTGCCTGGTCGCCAAAGTTCCAAAAGCCTACTCACTTAGGTTGCAGAGTGCTCCCATTAGCTGCGATTCCAAGGTATTTAGCGCTTTTGAACTCAAATCGTCATACTGAACAAGAATTTGACTTGAGTTTTCAGGGACAAATGCGCCATCGGCACACCAATAACAGTCACTGATATCGACAAAAGGGATACTCGAGCGCGTGAGGGCCCGCACAAAAGAGCTTCCGCCCGCTCCGCGCTCCGCAACCACGGTGCAGTAAAGGCCCGCGTCTGCATGTTCGATCGAGACCTCCCCTGCCGGAAACGCTTTCCGCACAAGCGACGTCAGGCCATCACGCGCCTCGCGAGCACGAACGCGCACGCGGTTCACATGTCGCTCGTAATCACCCGATTCCAGCAAACGCGCCAAAGCGACCTGGTCAACAGAGCTCACCGACGAGGCGTAGAAACCAAGGTTGCGCCTAAACCGCTCCATTAGCTCATCGGGCAACACCATATACGCCAAACGCAACGCCGATGAAAGGCTCTTCGAAAACGTGTTGGTGTAGATAACCGACTGGGCGGCATCGATCGACGCGAGCGCGGGAATCGGCTTGCCGGCAAGGCGAAACTCACAATCAAAGTCATCTTCGATGAGATACCGACCTGGTCGCTCGGCGGCCCAGCTCAGTAGCGCATAGCGACGCGCAATACTCGTCACAAGGCCGGTCGGATACTGATGAGACGGCATCAAGTGAAGGACATCGGTCCCGCTTTTCTGCAGAGTGCTCAAGTCCACGCCCTCATCATCCAACGGGATATGTCGTACTTGGCAGCCCATAGCCTGATAGATACGCGTCAGACGCAAATAGCCCGGGTCCTCAACGGCATACACCTTGTCGGCTCCAAGCAACTGAACCAACATGGTATCGAGCAGCTGGGCGCCTGCACCGATAACAATGTTGTTGGGGTCGACATTCATGCCCCTTGTCCCACGCAGATGGTGAGCAATTGCGCGTCGCAGCCGAGCGGTGCCCTGCGCCGGTGCGGGCGAAAAGATTTCGCGCTCATCTTCGGATGCCAGCGTCGCCCGTAGTGCGCTTTGCCAAAGCCGCGCCGCCTCCAAAGCGGAAGGAGAAAGTGCATCGAACAGCTCGACCTGTCCGTTGACATCATGCGCGCTGAGGCCCACAGAGACGGTATCTCGGTCGATGCCCTGCGAAGCCAAAGGCAAAACCGGTGCATCCGGAAGCTTGCAAGCGTAGTAGCCACGACGCGGCATTGAGCAAATATAGCCCTCGGCAAGTAACTGGCTATATGCATTCTCGATGGTAATGACACTGATTCCCAGATGACTGGCAAAGGCGCGCTTAGACGGAAGATGCTCCCCCGCCACAATACGTCCAGCAACAATATCATCTCGAATTTGCTGGTAAACATACTCATAAAGCGATGCTTCGCCGCGTTTTTCCAAATTGTAGTCAAGCATGAGTTTGCCACCTGACCTTATCGAGCTGTTCAATCTGGTATTAGGCTGACCTTATTATTATCTCGAAAACTGAGTATTTTGCCATACCCAGCTCCCCGATAGGATGTTCCGTCAAGCAATGCACATGCCAACCAAGGGAGCAACCATGGCAGAACAGACCAGCAAGGCCGATCGCGTCAAACTCAATCGCGAACTCGCGCAGATGCTCAAGGGCGGCGTCATCATGGACGTCACCACGCCCGAGCAGGCACGCATCGCCGAGGAGGCAGGCGCCTGCGCCGTCATGGCACTCGAGCGCATCCCGGCCGACATCCGTGCCGCAGGCGGCGTCTCGCGCATGAGCGACCCCAAGATGATCAAGGGCATCCAAGAGGCCGTCTCCATCCCTGTTATGGCCAAGTGCCGCATCGGTCACATTGTCGAGGCGCAGGTCCTGCAGGCTATCGAGATCGATTACATCGACGAGTCCGAGGTTCTCTCCCCTGCCGATGACGTCTATCACATCGACAAGACCCAGTTTGACGTGCCATTTGTCTGCGGCGCCCGCGATCTGGGCGAGGCGCTGCGCCGTGTTGCCGAGGGCGCCACTATGATTCGCACCAAGGGTGAGCCGGGTACGGGCGACGTCGTTCAGGCCGTGCGTCACATGCGCAAGATCCAAAAGCAGATCCGCGACGTTGTTGCCCTGTGCGACGACGAGCTCTTTGAGGCAGCCAAGCAACTGCAGGTTCCGGTCGAGCTGGTACGCGAGGTCCATGCCACGGGCAAGCTTCCCGTCGTGAACTTTGCCGCCGGCGGCGTAGCGACCCCGGCCGATGCCGCGCTGATGATGCAGCTGGGTGCCGAGGGCGTCTTTGTCGGCTCGGGCATCTTTAAGAGCGGCGACCCCGCCAAGCGCGCCGCTGCCATCGTCAAGGCCGTGGCAAACTTCACCGATGCCAGGCTCATCGCCGAGCTTTCGGAGGACCTGGGCGAGGCCATGGTGGGCATTAACGCCGACGAAATCGAGATTATCATGGAAGAGCGCGGGCGCTAGTCCAGCAGAAAGGATCGCACATGAGCGATTATGCAGACCAAACGGTTGCCGTGCTGGCGGTCCAAGGCGCTTTTGCCGAGCACGAGGCAAGACTATTCGAGCTTGGCGCACACTGTATTGAGCTGAGGCAGGCGGCTGATTTGAAGCAGGACTTTGACCGTCTGGTACTTCCCGGCGGCGAGTCTACCGTTCAAGGGAAGCTGCTTGATGAGTTGGGCATGCTCGAGGAGCTTCGTGCCCGTATCGCTGAAGGTATGCCCGTCCTGGGCACCTGCGCCGGCCTGATTCTACTGGCTCACGACCTTGCCGCCCATGACGATAAGGGCACGCCGCGTCTGGAAACCATGGATGTACTTGTCGAGCGCAATGCCTACGGCAGGCAGCTCGGCAGCTTTCGAACCAAGGGGCAAATAGCCGGCATCGACGGTGAAGTGCCGCTGACGTTTATCCGCGCGCCCCGCATCGTCGAGGTCCACGGCGACGCCAAGGCCTTAGCGAAAGTCGACGGTCGTATTGTCGCCGCCCGTCAGGGCAACCAGCTCGGCGTAACCTTCCACCCCGAGCTCGACGACGATACCCGCCTCCACGAACTGTTCCTACAAATGTAGGCATCGAAATCAACAAACGAAACGAGAGTGGATGATCTCCCACTTTGAGCTTGAATGCAGGCTCAAACCGGGAGATCATCCACTCTTGTTCTATGTAGTCGTTTAAGAACGTCCCCAATGACTACAAGGAGTGTCCCAAGCTGCCGGCAGAAAAGGAACGTCCCTAACTGCCGCATCCGGGGCAAGACAACGCCGCAGGCAGAGGACGGACAGCGAGCGGGTCGCATTTGAGGCAAGGTGACGTGAAACGAAAGGGCGCTGACCTTCTGGTCGCGCCCTTGAAGTTGA
>DXZR01000054.1 GCA_019419555.1 Collinsella sp. | reverse complement strand
AACCCGCGACCCCAACCTTGGCAAGGTTGTGCTCTACCAACTGAGCCATGTCCGCTTGCGGGTTATTAATTTACGCGAGTTGTCCAAAAGACGCAAGTACTTTTTTCAAAAAACTTGTCTGCCGCATGTTCTTAGTAGCTAAACGCGCTAAAGCGATTGGCTAGGCACACGATTCCAGCGCTCCGCTAAACAGCTTCACCATCTGTACGCGCGTGCCGGCGCCGTCCGTACGACGAGCAACCTCCACGTTATCGACGAGCATACGCATAAGCTTGATGCCACGGCCGTGCTCCTCGGATGCGACCGGCTCGCTCGTTTCATCGATAGAATAGCCGGCACCTCGATCAAGCACCTCAACCACAACGCGATCGCCATAGGCCTGAACCGTCAGGACGCACCCGATACCGCCCGCATGGTCATAGGCATTACCCAGCGCCTCCCCCGACGCCAATGCGACATCGTAGCGCTCGTCACGGCGCAACGGAAGCGATTCAAGGAGTTCGGCGATGCGATGTCGGTAGTATGGAAGATTCTCGATACCCTGACGGACCTCGACGCTCTTACTCCAGCGAGGCAGCTCCCCCACCGGAATGGCGGGAATAGACTCCCGTGCCGGCCCCGCGACATGAAGCATATCGACAAGACGAGCAATCTCCAAAAAGCGAACGACTTCACCCGATGCATTGACGAGCGAAAGCAGGCCTTCTCGCCTCATGAGCTCACGAGCGCGCGTAAGCAGGAATGCCAAGCCCGTCGAATCGATAAAGCTAACAGCCTGACAGTTGATGACAACACGACGCACGCCGCGGCCAATCAAAGCATCCAACCGCCGACGCAGCGCAGGCACCGTGGCGATGTCGATATCGCCTGGTGGCGTCAAAACCGCTATGTCATTCCACTCATTCATACGACCATGGTTCCCCAAAAAAGCCCACTCGATGCATTCGTTTCCCCAACCGTACGGATTCAGCCCGCCCAGCGTCGTCTATGAACGACCCCGTAAAAACTCAAGGGACACCAATGCAATGTCATCGTCCAGCGCCGATTCGGTAAATC
Organism: Collinsella sp.; assembly: GCA_019419555.1. Taxonomy (GTDB): domain Bacteria; phylum Actinomycetota; class Coriobacteriia; order Coriobacteriales; family Coriobacteriaceae; genus Collinsella. The sequence continues at coordinate 2,937 of DXZR01000054.1, read as the reverse complement.
GGTCAAGCTCGCCCAAGACCTTGCCGCAGATTCCCGATACGCCCTCACCAGAGACAGAGAGCAGAAGGTCACGAAGGCGCTGCTCACCAAAGAACGCTCCGGTGCGGTCGCGGGCCTCAATCGTTCCGTCCGTATACATGAAGAGCATGTCGCCAGGAGCGAACGTAAACACGCCTGTCTCGTACACCATGCTCTCAAAGGCACCGATTACGCCCGATTGGCATCCAAGCAGCTCAACCTCTCCCCCACGGGCCTCGCCGCCACCCAGCGGCATCGACTCTGGCCTGATGACCATGGTCGGAGGATGGCCCGCCGAACAATACGTTGCGCGTCCGGCTTTAAGGTCAATCTTGGCGATAAAGGCCGTCACGAACGTCTCGACCCTCGAAAAGCCCATGAGCATGCTGTTAAGGGAGCGTGCCATGCGGGCCGGTCCAGCGCCCTCCCAGGCATATGCCGTCAGGGCCGTCTTGACGAGCGCGGACATCGATGCGGCCTCAATGCCTTTGCCAGACACATCACCCAGAATCATGACGGCGCAGTCGTCGGGAAGACGAATGAGCGTATAGAAATCGCCTCCGACCAACGCCGAATTCGTGGCCGACAGGTACACCGAATCGGTTGCGATACCCGGAACATCCCCCAGGGAATTTCTCATGCCAATCTGGAGCGTCTGAGCGATATGGCGCTCCTCGCGCTTTTGAGATTCGCCTTCGTAGATCAGTTCAAAGTCATGCGCCAAGTGCACCAAGTAGTCATATTCAAGGTCATCAATCGGCTCTTGGCTACCATCACGAAGCAGCAGCGCGCGCGTCGTCGGGCTCTTCGCAACAGAAGCAGGAACAATCGCGTCGTTACTGTGCTTGCCATCGCCCTCAGAGCGCGGGTGCCCCGCCTCGATGCCGGAGTCGACGTAGAGACCTTGACAAGGCAGACCATGCGCCCTAAGCCAGCCTCCCATAGACATCGATTCGTCAACGCGAGTTATACGGACGTGTTTAAGGTCCTCGGCACTCGTACCCCCCAAAACAGATGCCTCAAAGCCATCAGGGCCAGCCCCCAGACGTGCCGCTGGCGCCGTCGTGGAAAAGAAAAGCTTCTCGGGATCGTCCGGCAAAGCAACGCGACTGCCGCCTTCAAAATCTAAGACGTAGGAATCCAGACTGGCGTCATACTCAACAGGGCAAAAATGGCAGTTGAGCATATTGCAGATCTCGGACGATACCGCCTGGGTAGCCGCGACGGAATCGTCTAGAAAGGTAAACAACTCATCACGTAAGACATTGAGCGAGCGACCAAGCTCGGCCGCGCGACGAGAGCGAAGACTCGATGCCATGCCGACCAGTTGGATAGACAAGTAATCGCAAATGACCTCGAGTACATTAACGTCATAGGCGAGCGGTGCCTGGGGGCGATTCCAACCAACTTCCAGCACGCCAAGGATCTGCGTACCGTAAAAAACGGGAAGACAGATCTCGCTGCGGTACGGAGGCATATCCTGCACGCGCAACAGGTGCTTAGAACGATTGTCCAAGTCCATGAACATACCGGAGGCGGCCTTATCGCCCTCAAGGTCCTGTTGAATCGACAAGCGACAGGCACGCGACTCACGAAGAACATACGTCGGAATGCCAGCGCCATACGGCAAAAACTCAGGCAGGTAGCTGTCGTACAGCTCCTTGGAAACACCGCGAAGTTTAAAACCGCCGCTCTCAGAAAAATAGATAGCGGCACCCGAAGCATCGAGCGTTCCTACAAGCTGGTTCAAAACAGTATCAAGCAGGCTGGGTAACTCATCGGAGCCCACAGTGCTCATAATGACCGAGAGCGTGCCAGAGAGACGCTTGTTCGCCACTCTAAGCTCCGATAACGCACGCTTGAGTTGACGGTCGTGAGAATACTGTTCTTCGATGCTATGGAGCGCCACCAGGACACGTGGCGCGCGGCGTCCAAAGATGCGTGGAGGCGTCACGGAGCCCGCACGAACCAAGACGGGGATAAAGGAGCCGTCACTCAGCTTGAGCATCAGTTCGTTCTCGGAGCCATCAGTTTCAAATGGCAGACGATGTTCCGTCGCACGTTCAAAAGCGGATGAGTACAGGACGTCTTTAACATCTCCACCGATGACGTCGGCGCGTTCCTCGCACATCAAACCAAGTAAGCGATTATTCACATGCAGAATGGTTCCGTCGAGCTCACAGATGATGACAGCATCGCTCGTGATCTCGACTAGTTGGGCAACGTCTGCCCACTCGTTGCGTTCAAGCGTTTCCATCGTGGACCCCACCGTCTATCGGTAACAAAAAAGCCTCCGAAGAGGCTTCTCAAATGCGATGGTGTCGGAGGCGGGACTTGAACCCGCATGACCAAAAAGCGGTCACTAGCACCTCAAGCTAGCGCGTCTGCCAATTCCGCCACTCCGACATGTTATGTTGTTGATTCGCGGTCCGTTTTGTTGGACCCGCGCGTTCAACGAGGAAAATAATAACCTATGATTCGAGAACTGTGCAAGCACTTTTTTCAAAAAAGTTTACGAATTTGTAAATGCGCAGGTAGATCCGTGTGTCCGGCCCCGAATCGGTGTTGCCTCCCGGCGCGTCCTCGGGCATGAGCGATATTTTGCTACGCACTTCGTGCTGCAAAATATCGCTCCCCCTGCGGAATGCGCCGGGAGGCAACACCGATTCGGGGCCTGCAGATACATACTTCAGGCACAGTTCTCAAACATGTTCTGGGGGCTGATGCAAATTTGGTGGCTCGGCTTTGCCGAGCCCTTATATAAAGAGGCCGGAGCTAAAGCTCCGGCCTCACTAACTTTCCTATTAGATTAAGTGAGCGATCAAGGAATCGCACCCCTCCCTGCCGCGTTGCCGCAGGGCCCGCGCTGGACTTAGTTTTCAGAACATTCCGCAGACCAGGAAACCCCCTTATCCGCGG
>DXZR01000053.1 GCA_019419555.1 Collinsella sp. | reverse complement strand
GGAGAGAACGCTCCCGCAAACTGCCTCTTGACAACTTATAGGAGCGTCGGTTTTATTTTTCGTTTTCCCGGCATGGTTGAGGGTATCCAATTAAACGTAGTAGATAGGCCCGTTTTGTGGCATACGACCCATTCAAGCCCAATCTCGAAGGCTAAAGAGAGCCTCTCATCCGCACCTGCGAGCGAAAACCAAATAGAATGAAAGGCAAATGGAAAGCCCGTTTGACGAGCGGAGAACATATGCGCGACGTAACCGAAAGCGACTGGAAGCTGTTTAAGAAAATGCTTCCTCAATGGCAAGAACGTTATATGGAAAAGCTCATCGGCCAGTACGTTGAGATGCTGAACGGCGACAGCGAAGCGTCCAGTAGATTTTGGGCACTAGAAGAGCGCCTCAATAGAGACAAGCTGTCCTCAGGCGTAATTGCAAACGACATTCGCCGCAGCACAATGCACCGTGAGATAGCCAATTTGCTTATCGACAGCGTGATCACCCTTGACGACCTTGACGGTTTTACCGAAGACATTAAGAGCTATGCGCAACACTGGATTGGCCAGTAAGAGCACTGAACGACAGACATCCCCAGCAAAACGGGGCAAACGCTGGGCCACCTAATGGTTGTCCGGCGTTTGCCCAGATAAAACCTGCCAAAATATACCTGTCCCTTTTTGGCAGGTTACTCGGCGCTCTTGAGGGCGCCGACCATGTCGATCTTGTTGAGCGTTCGATTGGTGGCAAGGTTGACGATAAACGTAAAGGCAAAGGCCAGCAACACGGATAGCACGTAGCTCAGCGGCTCGACCTCAACATCAAAATACAGCGACGGCATCTGCAGGATGTACGTAAAACTCTCGGCCAGCAAGCCGCCTAGCGGTACGCCCAGTGCGGCGCCAATCGCCGTGAGGATCAACGTCTCCTTGTTGACGTAGTGGTGCACCTCGCCGCGACGGAAGCCCAACACCTTAATGGTCGCCAGCTCGCGCTCGCGCTCGGAGATATTCGTGTTGGACAGCGTAAACACCACCACAAACGACAGGCACGCCGCCATAAAGGTCACGAGCACCACGACCGAATTGATAATCGTAAAGTTCGCCTCATAGTTTTCCCAATGCTCGGCCGTACTCGAAATCGTAAGCCAACCGTCACTCTTAAGATTCTTGCTAAACGCAATCTGGTCGGCCGACGAACCCTTGAGCAGTGCAAAGATGCCGTTAAGACGCGCGCTTCGGCCGAACGTGCGCTCATAGGTGCCCTGCGTCATGTAAAGCGTGTTGCCCAGATAGTTAAGCGAAATGTCGCTGACTTTGACCTTGGCAACATTGAGCGACGAATCCTGGACGTGAGCCGTATCGCCCGGCTGAATCCCCAGCACCAGCTGTGAACTTTTGCTCAGATACACGTCTCCGTCACGCAAAGGCAGCGGTTCTTTGGACTCATCCTCCAGACGCACGTAATCGCCCAAGTCACTCGTGCGGTCATCGGGCACCACGATCAGCTGCACAGTCTCGCTCTTGCCGCCAAATGTAAAGGTGACGTTGTCGGTCATAATCGGCAGCGTCGAAGTCACGGTCACGTTGGAATCATTGGACGCGCTGCGCCCATCCAATGCCGCGCACGTCTGTGAAAAATCGTCGGGATTGGCGACCGCCAGCAGGTCGTAGCGCGTGATATGCCCGTACTGCTTGGGCGAAAGCGCCACCGACGTATCGCGGATGCCCATGCCGCAGATCACGAGCGCCGTGCAGCCGGCGATACCGAAGATGGTCATAAAGGCACGCTTTTTGTAGCGGAACAGGTTACGCGCTGCCACCTTGTTCAAAAAGCCCATGCGGTGCCAGATAAAGCCGATACGCTCAAGCAAGATGCGCGAGCCGGCACGCGGCGCCTTGGGGCGCATGAGCGAAGCCGGCGTCTCGGCCATCTCGTGGCGGCAGGCGATAATCGTGGCGCCCACCACGCCCACGGCAAACAGCGCAACCGACACGAGCGACGACACGATGTCGTACGAAAGCAGCATCTGGGGCAGTGAGTACATGTCGTCAAACACCGTAAACAGGAACAGCGGCAGGCCCACAAATCCGATGATGTTGCCGAGCACACCGCCGATCAGACACGCCCACAGCGAGTAGTCCACGTATTTGGACAGGATGCGTCCACGTGAATAGCCGAGCGCCTTATACAGGCCGATGAGCGTGCGCTCCTCCTCAACCATACGCGTGGCGGTGGTAAGGCTGATGAGCACGGCGACGATAAAGAAGATGAACGGGAACACCGTGGCGATGGCCTCGATTGAGGAACTATCGCTCTCGACGCTCGAGTAGCTTGCGATATTGCCGCGGTCCTGGATGTACCAGGTGCATTCGCCCAGGTCGGAAAGCTCGGCGCGGGCATCGGCAAACTGCTGGTCGGCGGCGGCGCGGCGCTGGTCCAACTCGGCCTGAGCCTGGACGCGCTCCTCACTGCCCTCGGCCATACGATCGATGTTGCCCTGTTCAATCCCAAAGAGCATATTCGCCTGGCGCTCGGCCGCATCCAAGCTTGCCGGCGTGTCGACCGTCAACTCCTGAGCGCGCGCCTTCTCACGCTCCTCGCGGATCTTCTCGATATTGCCCTTGACCTCATTGATCTTTGCCGTGTAGGCATCCGAATAGGAGTTGAGGCTCTTGGCTCCCTCGACGATCACGTGGACTGCGGAATAGGAAGAAGATGTCGCGGCATCCTCGCTCACATAGAACTTATAGTCCGCAGCCGAAGCAGCGCGAAAGGCGTTGACTGTCGAGTCGGAGCTCACATCAGTGGGATCGAGGACCTCGGCCGTGATGGTGTAATCGCCCGCGGCAAACTGATCCTTGGCGCTTTGGTTCGACGAGCTCGCGTCATTGGCGGCAAAACTCACCGTATCGCCGAGCTTTTTGCCCGAAGCCTTCAGGAACTTCGAAGTCACCGCGACCTCATCGGCACTCTCGGGCAAATCGCCGTTCACGAGCACCGGCTGATCGATGTTCTCCTTGGAGAGACTTTGCACGACCACGCGCTCGCGCGCTGTGCCCACGGCGGTGTAGGCGGTCTCGGTGTAGATACCCTCGGCCGTCTCGACGCCGTCGACCTCTTGGATAGCCGCAAGATCGTCGCGCGTAAGGCCATAGGTCGACTGCACGTTAATGTCATAGACATTCTGCTGGTCAAAGTAGGCATCGACCGAATCGCACAGATCCTCACAACCCGCCTTGAGGCCACACATCACGCTCACGCCGAGCGCGGTGATGACCACGATAGACAAGAAGCGTTTGAGGCTGCCGCGGATTGTGCGGTAGATGCCACGGCGAAACACCGTCGGCACCATATCGTTTGAGCTTTGGGCCGTGCGGTAGGTCGCGAACTCCCGGTCGCGACCCGCGTGCTCCGTATCGTGGTTTTGGCTGTTTTGGCGGTCCTGGTCCATGGGCGCTACCACTCGATCGTCTCGATCGGCACGGGATTTTGCTGGACCGTCTCGCTCTCCACGCGGCCGCTCTTAAAGCGGATCAGGCGATCGGCCATGGGCGCCAGCGCGGAGTTGTGCGTGATGATGATGACCGTAATGCCCTGCTTGCGGCAGGTATCCTGCAGCAGCTGCAAGATCTGCTTGCCGGTTTTATAGTCGAGCGCGCCCGTGGGCTCGTCGCATAAAAGCAGCTTGGGGTTCTTGGCCAGTGCGCGGGCAATGGACACGCGCTGCTGCTCGCCGCCCGAAAGCTGCGCGGGGAAGTTGGCGAGGCGCTCGCCCAGACCAACCTGGCGAAGCGTCTGTTCGGCATCGAGCGAATCGGGGCAGATCTGAGCTGCAAGCTCAACGTTTTCGAGCGCCGTCAGGTTGGGAACCAGATTGTAGAACTGAAAGACAAAGCCGACGTCGGCGCGGCGGTACTCCACAAGCTGCGCCTCGTTGGCAGAGCTCACGTCGCGCCCGTCCACTGTCACGGAGCCGGAGGTTACCGTATCCATGCCGCCTAGGATGTTGAGCGCCGTAGTCTTGCCGGCGCCCGAAGCGCCCAGGATAATGGCGAGCTCACCGCGCTCAACGGTAAAGCTCGCGCCGTCGAGCGCATGGATGCGGGCATCGCCCTCGCCGTATGCTTTGATGACGTCTTTGAATTCGATATAGGCCATCGATTAATTCCCATCTGGTCGGATAACTCTTTAGTATTACCCATTTGTTAGCGCCGGGCGATTTTAGCCGCTAATAGTCAAACTATTTTGACCAATCCCG
>DXZR01000052.1 GCA_019419555.1 Collinsella sp. | reverse complement strand
TCCAGCCATAAAAAAGCCTCCCATTTCTTGTGTCCAAGAAATGGGAGGCAGTTCAAAAAATCATCACCTAGGTAGCTAAAAAAGCCCCGTCCCAAATTGACTACATGGGGCGGGGCGTGAAAAACATTTAGCCAAGGACACGGGCCATACGTGTCTTGAACTCGGACAGGAAGCGCGGAGCATCCACGGTCAGTGCCACAAGCGCACTCTTGTCCGGATCAGACAGACGGTGCTCGTCGCAAATGGTGCGGCCGCGATACTCTCCCAGCAGATCAACACGCAAATTGCAGCCGAGCGCACCTACGAGCGTGGGGTCGATCGCCACGGCAACAGCCAGGGGATCGTGCAGTGCGCAGCCACCCAGGTAGGGTGCGTTCATCTCGTACGAGCCAATGTAGTGCTCGACCATGCTCGCAAATGCGCAGCCCGCCATGGTGCCCGAGCCCGTCCAGCCGGCAATGTCGCGGCGCGTAAGCACCACGCGATGCGTCACGTCCAGGCCTACCATGGTGAGCTTGCGACCCGAGCGCAGCACGGCATCGGCCGCCTCGGGATCGCTTGCCATGTTGGCCTCGGCGCCCGCGCTCACGTTACCGGGCACGGTCAGGGCGCCGCCCATTACCACCACGCGGCCGATAGACATCACCGCCGCCGCATCGCGCTCCAGGGCAAGCGCCAGGTTGGAGAGCGGGCCGGTCGCTACGTAGACCAGATCGGGACCATAGGTGCGCGCGGCATCGATCAGATAATCGACCGCAGCGTTGCCATCAGCCGATGTCGCCCCCACCGGCTCGTAGGGCGACGCGGGCACGCTCGCGCCGCCGATGCCGTTCTTACCGTGAATGAGCGCGGTGGACGCCGGCGGCGTATAAGGCTCAGTCGCCTGCAGAGGACGGTCGGCACCCAGGTACACCGGCACCTCGGGGCGACCCAGCAGATCGAGCACCGCCAGGCAATTGTGCGCCGATTGCTCGACGCGCACGTTGCCAAAACATGTGGTAATGCCCACGAGTTCCACCTCGGGGCTCGCGATGGCATAGGCAAGCGCCATCGCATCGTCCACACCCATATCCAGATCAAGGATCAGCTTCTTGATTGCCATTGCTCTACTCCGCTTCTCCGTCTTATACCAAATCGTCTAAATCAAACACGCGATCAACTTCGGCGCGCGTGGGAATCGACTGCTGTGCGCCCAGGCGCGACACCGTCACCGCCGAGGCGCGTGCGCCCGCCGCCATGCACTCAAAGAGCGGCAGGCCCTCCAGGCGAGCCGCGGCAAGCGCACCGATAAATGTATCGCCCGCGGCCGTCGTATCGACCAACGTGCTCGAGAGCGCCGGCATGCGCAGCGGCTCGCCGTCATCGCCGAGCGTAACCGACCCGGCGCCGCCCAACGTGATGACCGCAGCTCCGGCACCCTTGGCGAGCAGGGCATTGAGCGCCGCGACGCAGCTCGCATCATCCGCGGGCAGAATGCCCGTCAGAACCTGACACTCAGTCTCGTTGGGACAAACCAGGTCGACCGCAGGCCAGGCCTCCGCAGGCAACTCGCAGGCAGGCGCCGGATTAAAGACCGTATAGAACCCGAGCTCGTGAGCGCAAACAAGCGCCTCGGCCGTCGCCGCAAGGTCACATTCGCCCTGGGCGATAAAGACGCTTCCGGCAGCCGGGGCAATATCGCTGGCGTCTCCGTCGAGCTCATCGGCTACCAGACGCCTCAGCGCGCGGGCAACATCCTCGCCCGCGAGCGCATGGTTGGCACCCGGCGACAGCACGATGCGGTTGTCACCCTCGCAGCGAATGATGGTCGCCGTTCCCGTCTCCACGTCATCGCGACGCGCTACAAAGACACAGTCCACGCCGGCGTCTTGGAGCCCCGCCACGAGCGACGTGCCAAATGCGTCGCAGCCGACCGCGCCGATCATATGCGTGTGCGCGCCCATGCGCGCAGCAGCTACGGCCTGGTTGGCGCCTTTGCCGCCGGCGTTGGTGATAAACCCGCTGCCGCCAACGGTCTCGCCCGCACGCGGCATGCGCTCGCACGCCACCGAAAGGTCCATGTTCATGCTGCCGAACACCGCAACGATGCCGCGATCTGCCATGGAAACCTCCTCATCTGCGGGCCTTATACCCACCGCCAGTCGTCGATCGTGCACTCTCGCACCCCCTATAACTTTAGTTCACTTTGATGTGGACGCGCGCTTGAGCTTGCGCCAGCAGCAAGCATTCACAGGAGCAGGCAGCTACAATGAAGGCGTGCTGATTATTCTCGTCATTGGATGATGTTTTATGGAACAACTCTCGCAATCGGGCTCGCGCGGTCGTCGCCGCACGGGCAACGAGCCGGCGCCGCACGAACGCGTGAAGGGCGAACGCCGTGCCAACGAACCGCGACGCACCGCGAGCCCCCATCGCGCTTCTGCCAACAACGCGGGCCGCGCCAACACTCCCGCCGCAGAGCAGACGCCTGCTCGCCCCAAGTCCCGCTACATCCCTGCGCTCGACGGCCTGCGTACGCTCGCCGTCGTCGCGGTGGTGCTCTATCACCTCAACCTCACGTGGGCGCAGGGCGGCCTGCTTGGCGTCACAATCTTCTTTGTGCTTTCGGGCTATCTGATCACGCGCTTGCTGCTCAACGAAGTCGCTAAGACCGGCCGCATCGACCTCAGGAGCTTCTGGATCCGCCGCATCCGTCGCCTGGTCCCCGCCGTGGTGACCGTCGTGGTGGTGACCTGTGCTCTGTGCACCGTCTTCAACCACGTGATGCTCACCAAGATGCGCCCCGACATCCTGCCGTCGCTGTTGTTCTTCAACAACTGGTGGCAGATTGCCCAAAACGTCTCGTACTTCAATGCTCTGGGCGACCCCTCGCCGCTCACGCACTTTTGGTCGCTTGCCATCGAGGAACAGTTCTACCTGATTTGGCCGCCACTGCTGTTTGCCATGGTATCCATGCATGTGAGCAAACCCAACACGCGCCGCGTGGTTCTGGGCCTTGCCGCGGTATCTGCCCTCGCCATGATGGTGCTTTACAACCCTGCCGCCGACCCCAGCCGCGTGTACTACGGCACCGACACCCGCGTGTTCTCGCTGCTGCTGGGCGCCTGGATGGCCTTTATCCCCGATCGCGACCTGGCGCCGGTGCGTCTCGTTCATCGTTTGGGGCTCAATCGCCTGGCCGGCGCCGCCAAGCACGGCAAGAACGCCGAGGGCAAGCCTGGCGAGAAGGCCGACGAATCAGCCGAGACCGGCCCGGCACAGCCGAGCGCCCTCGTGCGCTTTTGGTCCTCGCCCGCATCCATCGATGTGTTGGGCGTCGTGGGTCTGGTTGGCCTTGCCGCCATGGTCGCGCTCACCAACGGCTACACCGCCTTCCAGTATCGCGGAGGCACGCTGCTGTGCTCGATCCTCACGCTCATGGTCATCGCGGCCTGCGTGCAGCCCCAGGGAATGGTTGCCCGCGCGCTGTCCGCCGAGCCGCTCGTGTGGGTTGGCAAGCGCTCGTACAGCATCTACCTGTGGCACTATCCGCTGCTGTTGCTCATGAACCCGGTCGCCAACATCAACGATACGCCGTGGTGGCAGTACATTTTGCAGGTGTTGTTGGTGGTCGCCGTGGCAGAGTGCTGCTATCGCTTTATCGAGACTCCGTTTAGGAAGGGCGCCTTTGAGCGCACCGTATCCGAGTTCCGCGACGGCACCGCCACGCCCGCCAACTGGGTGCGCGCGCACGTCCCTGCCTGCGCAGCCTGCGCCGTTGTGTTGGTCGTTGCGCTGGGCGGCCTGATCTTTGTGCCCGAGACGTCTGCGCTGAGCGGCGAGGGCGCCGAAGTTCTGAACAAGGAAGCCAAGAACACCGCACCCACCGACCAGCAGGCGGCCGACGACACCGACAAGGACAACGACGGCTTCCCCGATGGCTCCTACGATCTGCTTATGGTCGGCGACTCCGTGTCGCTGCGTGCCGTGGACACTTTTGACGGCGTTTTCCCGCACAGCCATATCGATGCCGAAAAGGGCCGCCAGTTCGATGCGGGCCGTGCGACATTTGAGGGCTATCTCCAACAGAACCTTGCCGGCAAGATTGTGGTCTTTGCGCTGGGCACCAACGGCTTGGTAACCGACGAGCAAATCGACGCCATCATGGCCGATGCGGGAGATAAGCGTATTGTGGTGTTTGTGAACACGCGCAGCCCGCAGCCGTGGGTTGGCTCTACCAACCAGGCCATTGCTAACGCCGCTACGCGCTACAAGAACGTACGCGTTATCGACTGGTACGGATACAGTGCCAACCGCAACGACCTGTTCGATGGCGATGGCACGCACCTATCGACCACTGGCGTGACTGAGTACCTCAACTTGATCCACGATGCCGTCAAGAAGGACCTGCCCGTACACCCCGAGGATCACGTCAACGATCCGCAGCCGGCAGCCGTCAAGTCTGCCACCGACGCACTCGTCAATGCGCTCGCTCTCAAACCGCACAAGCTGGGCACCGACAAGTAACCTGCAGCGCAAACTTCCCACATCCGGAGGGGGTGTCTGCCACGGCAGACACCCCCTCCGGCAGTTAGGGACGTTCCTTATGTGCCGGTACCTAGGGACACTCCTGGCGCAGCCAATGAAGACCTCTACGGATGAATTCCAGGCCGCTCCGTCG
>DXZR01000051.1 GCA_019419555.1 Collinsella sp. | reverse complement strand
CCGCCCCGCCCGGCAGGCGAGCGGACAGCGAACGACATCTGTCCAACAATTCGTGCGAAACACAATGAAAAACCGTTTGATGTGAGTTAATATAAACAACGTCGTGAATCTGACTCCTGCCACATACATGACAGGGGTTAAACACAAAAAAGGAGTCAACTATGGTTTCTGAGAAGGCTACCCTCGTTAATCCTCAGGGTCTGCACATGCGTCCGGCTGGTCTGTTCGCCTCCACCATGGGCAAGTACGCCTGTGACGTGACGGTCGTCACCCCCGAGAAGGAGGTCAACGGCAAGTCCCCGATGGCCCTCATGGCTGCTGGTATCCCCTGCGGCACCGAGGTCGAGGTCAAGTGTGACGGCGCTGACGAGGCCGAGGCTCTGGCTGCTGCCATCGAGCTCATCAAGAGCGGTCTTGGCGAGTAGAACTCAAACGGGTCGCATGTTGAACAACTAAGTTCATATTTGGGGGCGCAGTGACCTGTTGTAAGGTAACTGCGCTCTTTTGTCATGGATATGGCAAAACGCTTTATCACATGACACGGAGAGAGGAATGGGAATGTATCAGGGAGTCAACGCTTCCGAGGGCATCGGTATCGGCACCGTCATGGTCGCCGTCGATCCCGACTTGACGTTTGAGCCGCATGAGGTTGCTGATTCGGCAGCAGAGAAGGAGCGCTATCAGTCCGCTCTTTCGGTCTTCTGCGAGAAGACCCAGGCTCAGGCCGACCACATGAAGGAGACGGTGGGCGAGGCCGAGGCCGAGATCATGAGCGGACACATTGTCCTGGCTCAGGACCCGGGTATGACCGACGCCATCAACGCCGCCATTGACGGCGGTACCTGCGCCGAGCAGGCGCTCATGGACACCTCGACCATGTTCGAGAACATGTTCCTGTCCATGGACGACGAGATGTTCCGTCTTCGCGCGGCTGACATCGCCGACATCCGCACCGGTATTCTGGCCGAGCTGCTGGGCAAGGAGGTCGTCGACCTCTCCGTCCTGCCCGAGAACACTGTCGTTGTCGTGCACGACCTCACGCCGTCCATGACCGCCACGATCGATAAGGCCCACGTTGCCGGTATCGTCACCGAGACCGGTGGCCGCACGTCGCACTCCGCGATCATTGCGCGAGCCCTCGAGATCCCGGCTGTCCTTTCGGTCTCCAACAGCTGCACCGCACTGCGCAACGGCATGACCGTTGTCGTCGACGGCGGCAAGGGTATCGTCGAGGCCGATCCCGACGAGGAGACGCTCGCTGCCTACACCGCCAAGGCCGAGGCCTTCGCTGCCGAGAAGGCAGCCCTCGAGGCCTTCCGTGGCAAGCCGTCCGTGACTGCTGATGGCATCAAGAAGATCATCGCCTGCAACATCGGTAACCCCGATGACGTGCCCAACGCGCTCGATCACGACGCCGAGGCTATCGGTCTGTTCCGCTCCGAGTTCCTGTTCATGGACTCTGCTGAGCTTCCTTCCGAGGAGGAGCAGTTCAACGCCTACCGTAAGGTCGCCAGCGCGCTCAAGGGTGCTCCGGTCATCATCCGCACGCTCGATGTGGGTGGCGACAAGGAGATTCCGTATCTGCATATGGTCAAGGAAGACAACCCCTTCATGGGCTTCCGCGCCGTGCGTTACTGCTTGGCCAATCCCGACCAGTACAAGGTCCAGCTCCGCGCTCTGCTGCGCGCTAGCGCCTTCGGTGACGTCAAGATCATGATCCCGCTCGTCACCTGCGTCGAGGAGGTCTTGGCTGTCAAGGAGCTCGTCGAGCAGTGCAAGGCCGAGCTGACCGAAGAGGGGCGCAAGTTCAACGAGAACATCGAGGTCGGCATCATGGTCGAGACGCCCGCCGCTTCGCTGCTCGCAGACCGTCTTGCCGAGGTCGCCGACTTCTTCTCCATCGGCACCAACGACCTGATCGGCTACACCATGTGCGCCGACCGTGGCAACGACACCATCTCCAACCTGTACCAGGTTTACTATCCCGCCGTGCTCCGCTCGCTCAAGAACATCATCGAGAGCGGCGTGAAGGCCGGCATCATGGTCGGTATGTGCGGCGAGGCCGCTGCCGATCCGCTGCTCGAGCCGCTGCTGATCAGCTGGGGCCTGGAGGAGTTCTCGATGAGTGCTCCGTCGATCCTGCGCGCCCGTAAGACCATCAGTCAGTGGACCAAGGCCGAGTGCGACGAGCTCGCCGAGAAGGCGCTCGCCTGCAACACCGCCGCCGAGGTCAAGGCACTGCTCGAGTCCGCAGCTCGCTAATTTGGTATCAGAGGTAACCGCGTGGTTGGAATGGGCCGGCCACGCGGCCCTCACATATACAGGGGGTACTGTAAATGTTCTACACGCTAACCGCTAACCCGGCTGTCGACATGACGGTTTCGAGCTCTCCGCTCGAGCCCGACGAGAACGTCCGCACCGGTTCGGCCAGCTACACGGCTAACGGCAAGGGCCTCGACGTGTCCTTCGCCTTTAAGAAGATGGGCGTCGACACCGTCGCGCTCGGCTTCTTCGCTGGCTTCACGGGCAAGTTCATCGTCGAGGAGGTCATGAACCTGGGTTGCCTCTGCCGCCCGGTCTGGACCGACGGTATCACGCGCATTAACACCTACGTCAACGATGGCCAGCACGAGTACGGCATCCTGAACCCCGGCGCCCCGATCACGCCGCAGCACCAGGAGGAGCTCTACAACATCCTGGACACCGCGGGCGATCTCGAGTGCCTGATCGTCTCCGGCTCCGTGCCTCCCAAAGCTACGCCCGACTTCCTGGCTCAGGTCATGGAGCACGCTCAGGCTCGTGGCGCTGACGTCGTCCTGGACCTGTCCTCCGACAAGCTCAAGGAGCTCGCTCACAAGAAGCCGCTGCTCATCAAGCCGAACCATCACGAGATGAAGGCCATCTTCGGCGTGCCGGTCGACACCGACGACGAGGTTCGTGTCGCCATGAAGATGGCTCACGACGCTGGCGTTCAGAACGTGCTGCTCACCCGTGGTAGCCGCGGCGACGCTTACTTCTCCAACGGCGAGGACATCTGGTACGCCAAGCGTGAGTTCAACATCAAGCTGGTCTCTTCCGTCTGCGCCGGCGACTGCACCCTCGCTGCGTTCCTGCACAAGTGGTACAGGGATCGCGACAACGTCGAGGAGGCCATGAAGCTCGCTATGGCCACCGGCGCCAACGTTGCCGAGTCCGTCGGCATTGGCGACTTTGGTCACGTTGACGAGTACAGCAAGCGCGTTGCTGTCCGCAAGCTCGATCGTCAGTAATCGAAACGCGACATATTCGTGCGCATGCGGCGCCCCGGTTTCGGCCAGGGCGCCTTTTTGTTCCGTCATAGGGGAGAGATGTCCTGCCGTACTTCATCGCTTCCACACCGTTCACCGAGTTGTCCTAGCCTTTTACCGATGCGTGGAATATACTTTCATTAACACGTTGCTTCGTGAAAGGAACATTCATGATATACACGCTCACTGCAAATCCCGCCATTGACTACAACATCGCCTGCGACGGTCTTGCTGCCAACACCGTCACGCGTACCCGCAATGCCGTCTACACGCCCAACGGCAAGGGCCTCAACGTCTCGTTTACGCTTGACCACTATGGTGTCGACACCACGATCCTGGGTTTCTTCGCCGGCTTCTCGGGTGAGTTTATCGTTAAGGGCGCCGAGGCCCTGGGCGTGCCCGTCAAGCCCGTGTGGACCGACGGTATTACGCGCGTCAATGTGTTCCTCAACGCCGGTCCCGACACCGAGTACAACATGGTCAATGCCGGTGCCGCCATCAATGAGGCCAACGAGCAGGAGATGTTTGAACTTATCGATTCGCTCGATGACATGACCTGCCTGGTCATCAGCGGCTCGCTGCCTCCCAACACTTCCGAGGGCTTCTTGGCCGAGGTCCTGCGTCGCGTGAAGGCAAAGGGCGCCGAGTTCGTGCTCGATATCTCGAGCCATCAGCTGGCAGACCTCATTGCTCTGGAGCCACTGCTGATCAAGCCCAATGACGACGAGCTGCTTGACATCTTTGGCATCAAGGTGAGCGGTGGTGGCGACGAGTCCGTCAAGGGCGCTATGGCCGAGCTGCACGCCAAGGGCGCCAAGAACGTGCTGCTGACCCTTGGTGGCGCCGGTGCGTACTTCTCCAACGGCGAGCATATCTGGTTTGCCAACCGCACCTTCGACGTCAAGCTGCTGTCGACTGTGTGCGCCGGCGATTCCTCGCTCGCTGCCTTCCTGTCCGTGTGGCACGACGCCCCCGAGCGCGTCGAGGACGCCCTGCGCCTTTCGATGGCCACTGGCGCCAACGTGGTCGAGTGCCCCGGTCTGGGTGATTTTGCCAAGGTGGACGAATATAAGAAGCACATCGAGGTTCGCCAGGTCTGCTAGTTCCGGCACCTTGTCTGAATAGTTTGATTATTTCGCATCCGTCTTAGACTAGGACGGATGCGTTTTTGTTTATCGGACTTGCGTGTGCAGTGGAGGCTGTTTCTTGCTAGACTTTTTGCAGACGCAATCGATAGCCAATTTGATAGTCGCAGGAGGCCATAGGCATGTGCAATGTTTCGCTCAACGGTACTCAACCGTCCGATGCGTCCCTGCGCGTCCTGCGCGCGCTTGAGGCGGCTGGTCTTGAGGCTTGGTACGTGGGCGGTTGGGTGCGCGACGCCCTGATGGGGTACCCCAGCCACGATGTTGATATGTGCTGTAGCGGCCTGTGGCAGGAGTCCAAAGCGGCGCTCGAGGCCGCCGGCATCGCGGTTGTGGAGTCGGGCATTAAATTTGGCGGAATCACGGCTATTTCCGATGGCGAGCGTATCGAGGTCACCACGTACCGTCTGGATGGCTTTTACACCGATGGTCGTCATCCCCAGAGTGTGGAGCGTGCCGCCTCGCTCGAGGACGATCTGGTGCGCCGCGACTTTACCGTCAATGCCATGGCCTGGCATCCCGAGCGCGGGCTTGTCGACCGCTACGACGGCCAGGGTGACTTGGAGCGCAAGCTGATTCGCGCTGTCGGCGATCCCAAGCGTCGCTTTAACGAGGACGCCCTGCGCATGCTGCGTGCGGTGCGCTTTGCCTGCCGTCTGGACTTTATGATTGAGCCCGAGACCAAGCGTGCGCTTGCCGAGTGCGCGCCGCTGCTCGATGCCGTGGCGCGTGAGCGTGTGGGTATTGAGCTCGAGGGCATTCTTTCGACCGGTCATGGGGGAGACGCGATGCTCCGCTATCCCGAGCTCATCTGCGCCGCCGTGCCCGAGTTGGCAGCGGGTCGCGGGTTTGATCAGCGCAGTGTCTATCATGCGTTTAACGTCTACGTGCATATTGCCCGTGTGCTGACGGTGGCGGGGGAGCTCGCGCTGTGTGACGGCGTCGCGCCCTCGTCGAGCCTTATGTGGGCGGCGTTTTTGCACGATGTGTCCAAGCCCGAGTGCTTCACGGTCGACCATGCCGGTAGCGGACACTTCTACGGTCATCCCGAGCTCGGCGCCAAGAAGGCGCGCGTCATTATGGATCGCCTGGCGCTCTCGCACGACTTGGTGCGCGACGTGTGCCTGCTCATCAAATACCATGACAAGCCGCTGCGCCCCGAGCGCTCCTGTCTGCTCAATATGATGCGCGCGCTTTCGGGTGAGGGCGTCGACACGGCCCGCCTGATTGACGAGCTCATGGACCTTAAGCGTGCCGACACACTTGGCAAGGCCCCGTCGTGCTTCTATTACGTTGAGACGATTGAGGAGATGCGCGCGATGGCGCACGAGCTGCTGAAGGCAGGGGAGCCCTATACGCTCAAGATGCTCTCCATCAACGGCGGCGACCTGATCCGTGCCGGAGTCAAGCCCGGGCCGGAACTGGGTCAGCTTCTCAACTCCGCCCTCGACGCCGTGATCGAAGACAACATTCCCAACGATCGCGAAGCTCTTTTGGTCCATCTCAACTTGAATTAGCTACCCAGTTTACCTGCGTGTTCCATAACCTGCCGACAATTTTTTGGCAATTTGGAATTTCTTCTTGCGCTGACGTTTTTTGTCCCGTAATATATTTCTTCGCAGCACGGCAGTGCAGATGTCATGTGGCCCGTTCGTCTAGCGGTTTAGGACGCCGCCCTCTCAAGGCGGAGATCACCAG
>DXZR01000050.1 GCA_019419555.1 Collinsella sp. | reverse complement strand
TGCACGTAAGAAAGCAGATTAACGGTTAAGGCTAAGAAGTGGCAGGTATGTCGGAAGCAACTAGGACTCGCACGCATGCGCCCGAGGTTAGGCAGCGCGCCGTCGAGATCCTTCAAGAGGGGGTCGGTCATCGCGCCCTCGCCGCGGAGCTTGGCATTCCCCAGGCCACGGCTCGTCAGTGGGCCCGCGCGTATGCCGTGGGCGGTGCCGACGCCGTTCTCAATGCCGGTTCGCATCATCACACCTATTCGTACGACGTAAAGCTCGCTGTGGTTAAGGATCGTCTGGAAAACGGCTTGACGGTTCGCGAGGCCATGATCAAGCACAAGATTCCCAGCGAGTCTTCGGTCAAGGCTTGGTGCCGTCAGTACCGCGAGAGCGGTGAGTCCGCACTGGTCGATAAGCCGCGCGGTCGCAAGCCGCGCGTTAAAAAGGCGGAATAGCAAACGGGATGGTGCGCCCACAGGGGCGCATTTTTCTTGCCGCCTCTCTGCTCCAAAGCGGACGTGCCCTTGCCCCGTACGCCTAAAACTCCCCAGTTGACCGAAAACCCGCCGCCGCTACTCATCAATTGAGCTATAACGTTAAACAATTGCAGCGTTTTTGCATGGGGGAGTGATGGTATGACGCTACTGTATTTCCTTACCCTGTTTCCGCTGGTACCGGCGCTGGGCATGCTGCTCGCGCGCGGTGACCGCGCCCGCGATGCGGTGGGACTCATAGGCTCCGGCATTATCATGGCGGTGACAGTTGTAGTCGCCGTCATGTTTTTTTGCACGGGTCCGCAGAGCTTTGAGATTGCCCCCGGTACCTCGCATGCGCTCTCGATCATCAGCTCCGTCATCGACGTAATTCTGTGCGCCGTCATCCTGTACAACGCGCACAAATATAAGAGCGTGCTTACCACGGTGCTCGGCATAGTCCAGCTGGTGGGCTCGCTCGTCTTTGCGGCCATGACGCTGCCTGCGGCCGAAGCCGTCACGGCGACGCCGCTCTACCTAGACTACATGAGCGTGATCATGGTCCTCGCCGTCGGCATCGTCGGCAGCCTTATCTGTATCTACGCTTTGGGCTACATGAAGGACTTCCAGGCCCATGATGAGCACGAGGCCGCGCTGCGCGGGCAGACCGCGCCCGACCGTCGTCCGCAGTTCCTGGCGCTTATGTTCCTGTTCCTCTCGGCCATGTTCGTCATCGTGACGAGCGACAACCTTGAGTGGCTGTTCTGCGGCTGGGAAATCACCACCGTGTGCTCGTTCCTTATGATTGGCTATACGCGCACGCCCGAGGCCATCAAGAACGCCTTTAACCAGATCATCCTCAACATGCTGGGCGGCATCGCGTTTTTGGCCGGACTCATGTACCTGCACGTTAACGGCATGCCGCTGACCATCTCGGGCATGATTGAGCTTTCCGGCGCCGGAACCGCGCAGTCCGCGCTGCTGGTGATGCCGGTCATCCTGTTGTCGCTCGCCGCGCTCACCAAGGCCGCACAGATGCCGTTCCACACTTGGCTGTTGGGTGCCATGGTTGCCCCCACGCCCACGAGCGCCCTGCTGCACTCGTCAACCATGGTCAAAGCCGGCGTGTTCCTGATGGTCAAGCTGAGCCCGCTCTATGCCATCTATCCCGTGACCGGCTTTATGGTCACGAGCGTGGGCGCCATCACGTTTTTGCTCGCTGCCCTTATGGCCATCTCGCAGAGCAATGCCAAGCGCGTGCTCGCGTACTCCACCATTTCCAACTTGGGCCTCATCAGTGCTTGCTTGGGTGTCGGCGCGCCCGAGGCCGTATGGGCGGCCATCTTCCTGATCCTGTTCCACACGGTGGCAAAGTCGCTGCTGTTCCTGTGCGTGGGCACGGCCGAGCATCATATCGGCAGCCGCAATATCGAGGACATGGACGGTATGTTCAGCCGCATGCCGCACCTGACGCGCCTGATGATGCTGGGCATCATGGGCATGTTTGTGGCGCCGTTTGGCATGCTCGTGTCCAAGTGGGGCGCTCTGGTGGCGTTCGCGCAGACCGGCAACGTGCTCATGATCATGGTGCTTGCCTTTGGCTCGGCCGCGACCTTCTTCTTCTGGGGCAAGTGGCTTGCCAAGCTTTCGGGCGTCGACCCCACGGCTCAAAACGTTGAGGTCAATGTCCATAAGACCGAATGGATGGCCCTCAACACCATCGCCGCGCTGCTGATTCTGTGCTGCGTGGCGTTCCCGGTTATCTCGAGCGGTCTGGTGTCGCCTTACTTGGCCATGGTGTTTGGCCGCGTGCCGTACGTTATTGGCAAGGACGCCATGTACCTGATGGTGGTTATCGTGGCGTTTATCGCCGTGGTGCTGCTGACTTCATTCCGCGTGAGCAACAAACCGCACGTCAACGTGTACCTTTCGGGCGTGGGGACCGACAAATATCGCCATTTCCGCGGCTCGATGGGACACGAGGTGAAGGCCGAAAAGCGCAATTGGTACTCGGAGGACGCCCTTGGCGAGAAGCGTATTGGCCCCGCGGGTAGCGTCGTGTGCTGCAGCATTATCTTGTTTGCGCTGCTGTGTTGCGCGTGGATTGGGCCCGAGCGACTTGCCATGAGTGCGCCCTCGGTGCTGCGCGGCAAGTATTTTGAAGGTTCGGGCGTCGTGGGCATTTTTATTGGCACCGTGGCATTTGCCTTACTGGCGCCGCTTGTGGGCGGCCTGATCGACGGCGTTGACCGCAAACTTTCGGCCCGCATGCAGGGCCGCGTGGGCCCGCGCCTGCTCCAGCCTTTCTACGATGTGGCCAAGCTGCTGCGCAAGGCCCCCGCCAGCGTAAACACCATGGACGATACCTACATGGCGTGCGCGCTCATCTTTACCGTGGTGGGCGGCGGCATCTTTGTGTCGGGTTCCAACACGCTGTTGTGCGCTTTTATGGTGACCCTCGCTGCGATCTTTGTGGTGTTGGCGTCCGCCTCGACGCAAAGCCCGTTTGCCCAGGTCGGCGCCGACCGTGAGCTGCTGCAGGTCATGAGTTACGAGCCCGCCGTTTTGCTGATGAGCGTGGGCCTGTACCTTGCCACCGACAGCTTCGATTCCATCGCCGTGACGGGGCAGTCGGCCCCCATCATCGTGTACAGCGCGCCCATTTTCCTCGCGCTGCTCGCGGTGCTCACCATCAAGCTGCGCAAGTCGCCGTTTGACCTTTCGTACTCGCATCACGCGCATCAGGAGATCGTCCAGGGCGTCGCCACCGAGATGAGCGGCGGAACGCTGGCCAAGATGACCCTTATGCACTGGTGCGAGACCGTGCTGTTTTTGATGTGGGTGGGCATGTTCTTTGTTTGGGACAACCCGGTGAGCTGGGTCGTAGCCCTGGTCGTGATGGCCGCGACGTACTTTGTCGAGGTACTGATCGACAACACCTTCGCACGCAGTACCTGGCGCAGCTGCTTTAAGCTCGGATGGGGCGTGGCGCTGGTGTTTGGCCTGCTCAACCTTATGCCCATCCTCGTCGACGTGTTTATTTAGGAGGCGGCATTCATGGATCATAAAATGTCGCGCTCGCCGTGGGTTATTCATTACGACGGCTCGAGCTGCAACGGATGCGATATCGAGGTGCTGGCCTCGCTCACGCCGCTGTTCGATGCGGAGCGCTTTGGCGTGGTCAACACCGGCAACCCCAAGCATGCGGATATCTTTTTGGTGACGGGGTCGGTCAATGCCCAGAACCTGCCCGTCGTGCGCCAGATCTACAGCCAGATGCTCGAGCCCAAGTGCGTGGTGGCGTGCGGCATTTGCGCGTGTTCGGGCGGCGTATTCCGCGATGCCTATAACGTGATCGGCGGCGTGGACCGCGCGATTCCCGTGGACGTGTATGCGCCCGGGTGCGCCATTCGTCCCGAGACCGTGATCGATGCCATCGTGGAGGCGTGCGGCATCCTTGATCAGAAGGAGGCCGTGATGCGCGCCGGCGGTGACCCGCTTACCGTGGGCGGCGCCGCTGCCTGGGATGGCGGCGTCGAGTTGGGCGAGGACGGGTTTGTGGCTGCGGGGGCCGGCGACGCGCCTGCCGCTGGCGACGCACCTGCCGGGACGCCCGCCGCTGCAAAGGAGGCCGAGTAATGCAAAAGGCAATCTACACTACCGTCGGGATCGATGAGCTGTTGCCGCATGTGCAGGCGCTCAAAGGTACCGGCGCGCGCTTTGTGCAGATGCATGCCGAGCGCTGTGTGGACGACGGATCGTATCGCCTGGTCTATACGTTTATCGACGTTCGTGCTGCTCAGGAGCATATTGCGCAGGACGGCAGCTATGCGATCGAGAACCTGGTGGTTGAGGGCATCGACCAGTATCAGGAGATTCCGTCCATCAGCTCGTACTATCCGGCGGTATTCCCGTTTGAAAACGAGGCGCACGACCTATTCGGTCTTGCCATCACCGATATGCAGATTGACTTTAAGGGCTTTTTCTACCAGGTCTCGACTGCCGAACCCATGAGCGTTATCACGCCCGAGGTGAAGGCCGCGCGCGAGAAAGCCATGAAGGTGCGTGCCGCTGCCGAGGCCAAGGCGCGCAAGGCCGCGGCCGAAAAGGCCGCCGCGGCTGCGGCTGCTGCAGGGGAGGGTGCTGCGAGCGCCGGCGACGCCGCGGGCGCCGCTGCTCAGCCCGCTGCGGCTGCCGGCTCCGATACTCAGCATGACGATGCCGCTGCCAAGGCCGCGCTCAAGGCCGCTGAGATGGAGGCAAAGCTCGCCGCCATGGATCCCGAGAAAGCGGCCAAGGTCCGCGCGGCGCTTGCCGCCAAGGCCGCCCGCGACAAGCAGAAAAAGGAGGCGTAAGGTCCATGGCACATCGCTCCGTTATTCCGTTTGGCCCGCAGCACCCGGTGCTGCCCGAGCCGCTTCATCTGGACCTGGTGATCGAGGATGACCGCGTCATCGAGGCAATTCCTCAGATCGGCTTTGTGCACCGCGGGCTCGAGAAGCTCACCGAAAAGCGCGACATGCATCAGTTTGGCTACATCGCCGAGCGCATCTGCGGCATCTGCGCCGTGGGCCACAGCTGCGGCTATGCCAGCGCCTGCGAGCGCATGCTCGGCATCGAGGTGCCTGGTCGCGTGCAGTATATCCGCACCATTCTGCACGAGCTTTCGCGCATTCACTCGCATCTGCTGTGGCTGGGTCTGCTCGCCGACGCCTTTGGCTTTGAGGCGCTGTTCTATCGGTCATGGACCCTGCGCGAGCAGATACTCAAGATTTTTGAGAGCACTTGCGGCGGGCGCGTGATTCTGTCGATTAACGAGATCGGCGGCCTTAAGCACGATATCGAGGACTCCGAGCTGGCGGGCATTGTCCAGACGCTCGATGCCATGCGTCCTGACTACGAGGCCCTGGTGCATACGTTTTTGGACGACAACAGCTGCGGCGAGCGCCTGCATGGCGTGGGCATGATTAGCAAGAAAGACGCGCTGGAGCTTTCGATGGTCGGTCCGTTTGGGCGCGCATCGGGCGTGGATTACGACGTGCGCATGTTTGACGACGGTGCCTATGCGGATCTGGCTGCGTTTGAGCCCATCGTTGCTACCGATGGCGATTGCTATGCCCGCTGCCAGGTGCGTTGCGCCGAGGTCACGCAGGCCATGGACATCATTAAGGAGCTTGTGGGCAAGATTCCGCACGACGGGATTGGCGGGCGCACCAAGCTTACGCCGGCCGACGGCGCGCGCGGCGAGGTTGTGATTGAGCAGCCGCGCGGCGAGGCGTATTACTATGTGCGCGGCAACGGCACCAAGAACCTGGACCGTTTCCGCGTGCGCACGCCGACGTCGCAAAACCTGGCGGGTCTGACGCATGCACTGCAGGGCGTGCTCATTGCCAACGTGCCCATGATCATCCTGACCATCGACCCCTGCATTAGCTGCACGGAAAGGTAGGCGCGGCATGAGTTTACTGACATTTGCCAAGACGGCCTTGGGTTCTATGGTCAAGCAGCCGGTCACGGTTTGCTATCCGCAGGAGAAGCTCGCGGCGCCCGAGCGCTTGCGCGGGCATATCGTCAATGACATGGATGTGTGCATCTGCTGCGGCATGTGCGCACGGCGTTGCCCGGCGGGCGCGCTCGCGGTCGATCGCAAGGGTGGAACGTGGTCGATCGACCCGTATGCCTGCGTGGTGTGCGGTGAGTGCATCGAGAGCTGCCCCAAGCACTGCCTGACTATGGACACCGCCCGTACCCCAGTCGCAGCGGACAAGACTCCCACAGTAGAAACCAAGCCGGAATAGCGCGAAGACGGGGCCGGTGGGGCAAAAATGCCCCACCGGCCCCGCGCTTAATGCGCGGTGGAGCCGCCGCGAACAAAACTATGCCGGATTACGGGGCCGGATAGCGAACCTCCGACCATATAGAAAACCGCAAAAACAAAACCGACGCTCCTATAAGTTGTCAAGAGGCAGTTTGCGGGAGCGT
>DXZR01000005.1:55369-93815 GCA_019419555.1 Collinsella sp. | reverse complement strand
CCATGCGCGCGCATGGTTTGTCGGAGCCTCTGTTTTGCCCTGGTTTTGACCGGTTTAAGGTTGTCCTCTATCGCTCAAAGGTTGAGCAGGTCGATCATGGCGGGGACCTGATCATGGCGGCCCTCAAGCGCTATGACGAGTTGGGAACGCGCGAGCTGGCAGAATGCACGGGACTCACCGTCTCCCAGGTTAGGGTACGCGTCAATGCGCTCATCGCACAGGGCGAGCTTGAACCTACGGCGTCGGCGACGAGCCGCAACCGCAAGTATCGACTGTCGGAGCGCGTGGGATAGATGCGTTAGTGGACGAGGCGACCCAATAATCGACCCTCGATTGGCGTCCATTAAGGTAAAGCGGTTGTTGCCCAGTCGACGGTGATGCTAAAGACTCGGCTTACGCCGGCATGGCCCCGAACCCGTCTATCAGGAACAGCCTGAGAACCAGCTTGATGACATTTCCCGGTTTGACTTCTGCCGCGTCAAAGACGTGGCGCTCGGCGAGCTCGCTGCAGTATGCATAGATGTCGCGGATAAGGTCCGCGCCCGAGAGCGTAAACATGTAGCCTGCGTCCGAAAGCGCATTGGGCGCGGCAGGCAACTTGGCCATGTGACAGAACGTTTGCAGGTCGGGCGCCATAACGTTCTGGTAGTCGAGGTGGCCGTTGGCATCCTGCGCGGCAAGCTCCAATTGGCGCACAAAATCCAGCGCCGCCGCTAACACAAAGCTCGGCGTAGGCGCATTGACGTCCTGAGTGGTCGCCACAAGCCTGCCCGCCGCCTGCGTGACAAGCCAAGCGACCTCGCGCTGGCAACGCACGGCCTTGCGCGTAACCGGCTTGATGGACGAAGAAGAAACGCTCCCCTTAGGCGGATTCGAAGCAGCCATAAGACCCTCCCATGAACAATCCGGCCCAACAAGCCCGGATGAAACACGTGTTACATCAGTATACGGGGAAGTGGGGTGGAAAAACGGAGTCGACAGCGTGAACTGCCGGCTCCGGATTGCTTGCCTTAGAGGCCGTACACTTCGACCATAGCTTCGCCAATGCGATGGGGCACGCCGGTGACGAGTGCGTTGCCCATGCAGAAGGCCCGATGGCCGTCGGTCATGCCCGTATCGGTCCAACCTTTCGGGAATCCCTGAAGCTGATCGAGCTCGTCGGGAACAAGACGGCGGAAACGGCCATCGGGACATTCGATGACGTGCTTGAAGCGGCTCGCTCCCGTGCCGCCTTCTCCTGTGAGGATGGTGCGGCTCGGCTTGTCGGTGGCATCCGGGAAGCTCATGGCTCCCTCGGAATACGTGTACGTAAAGCCTGTCTTTTTGTTAGTGCGCTCTTCGCGCTTGCTGCCCTTAAGGTAGCGCCAGTCGGGAAGCTTTTCGTCGGAGATGTAGAACTGCTCCGGGACATCAGCCTCGTCGACAAGCACGTCGCCAAGCACGTGGCGCTCACCGTGATAGTCCTCGGCAAAGTCGCAGGTCAGAACATGACAGCCCTGCATGACGCCAGCATTCTTGAATTGAGAGGTCTTTTGGCCGACGCCAAAACGAGTTGAGTTCTCGTAGGGGTCGGGCAAAACGTCGAGCTCGGACATCTCGTCGGGATAGATGGCGGGGAAGGCTTTAGCCATGACGCCGTTGTGCATGCGATTAACGAGATCAACCTTGCCAGCGTCCTTTTCGCAGAAGATATAAACACGCTTGCGACGCTGGGGGAAACCGTATTCGGCAGAGTTGACCACGCGCCATTCGACCGTGTAGTCGAGGTCGGCAAGACAGCTTAGAATGATGGCGAAGTCGCGACCGCGTTGAGACGCGGGCGACTTGAGCAGGCGGTCGACGTTCTCAAAGAGACCGAACTTGGGCTTCTTCATTTCGAGGAAGTGATAGATGTCCCACCAAAGGACGCCCTTCTTGCCCTCGATGCCGTGTGCCTGATTGAGCGGACGCGCGACAGAGTAGTCTTGGCAGGGGAAACCGCCAACAACCATTTGGACATCGGGGATTTCGATTTCTTTCGCCTCGGCCTGCTCCAGGACCTTATTGATGTCTTCGTTGACGACGGAATCATTGCCGAAGCGATCCATGTAGCAACGGGCCGCGAACTGACGCGCCTTGGTTCCGGGCGGCTCCCACTGATTGGCCCAAATGGTGCGGAAGGGGCCGGCGGGCTTCATATAAAACTCGGGATGGCGAGGGTCGGCATAGCCTTCGAGACCCAAACGAAATCCACCGACGCCCGCAAAAAGCTCGGCAATATTAATCTCAGACACGTTTCTCCAATCGCTGCTGTGTCCGGTTATGGTGGTCACAACAATAACCGATCGAGGGGACAATCAAGACCTCAATTTTCTGGGCGTTAGTAGTTGCTCTGAACTACCATGAGGTTAGTTGCGAGTTTCGGAGGTATCCCGTGTCTAAGAAGCGCCTCGATTTCAAGCGCATGCTTGACGATACTGATTTTTCTGACCCCTCAAGTATTGAGCGCTATGCTGCCAATCTCGATGGCATGACGTTCCGCGATATTCTCGAGCTCGGTATTGCTCCGGAGGGGGAGAGTGCGCCCAAGGACTTTGGCTCCAAGAAGTACAAAGGCGGTATGGGCACTCTTATCGAAGAACGTTACTTTGGCTACAAGGCCAATAGTGACGATCGCCCCGACTTTCCCGAGGCGGGCGTTGAGCTCAAGGCAACGTGTTTTGATGTGCTCAAGAACGGCCGGAAGTCTGCTGGCGAGCGCCTTGTCCTGACCATGATTCCTTATGACCGACCTGTTTCGCTCGACTACGACAGTTCTCACCTCAAGACCAAGCTCAGCAATATCCTGTTGATTTACTACGGCCGAGATCGTTCCATCGATAAATACGACCAACGCATTGAGCGTGCGGTCATGGTTCGTCTGCCCGAAGAGGACATGAAAATCATTCGCGCCGACTACGAGAAGATCATTTCCTATATTCAGGATGGCCGTGCGGACGAGCTTTCAGAAGGCATGACGACTTATCTGGGTGCTTGCACGAAGGGCGCAACTGAGGCCACGATGTGGGCGGACCAGTATTATGAATACTTCAATACCGATACGGGCGAGATTGAGCGCCATCGCGCAAAGCGTCGCGCCTTTTCCCTCAAGCGCTCGTATATGGACTATGTGCTCCATACTTATGTCCTCGGTGCTCCGCGAGTCGGGGAGAGCATTGTTCAGGACGATGGCAAGTCTATCGATTTCGAAAGTTACGTAACTGGACTTATCGAGCGCCATTACGGTGAGACCGATCGTCAAATTGCCGAACAGTATGGACTGGAGTACACGGGCAATAAGGCGCAGTGGACAACGCTCGTTTATCGTATGCTCGGAATCAAAAACAATGCTGCCGAGGAATTCGTCAAGGCAGGCATTTCCGTCCGAACTGTTCGAGTTAACAACAGGGGGCACATCGAACAGGCTATGTCGTTCCCACCGTTTGAGTTCAAGCGTTTGATTGAAGAAGACTGGGAGACGTCGCCTCTTCATGCGTGCCTTGAGACCAATCGCTTTTTCTTCGTTGTGTTCCGTGAGGACCACGATGGCGTGCTGCGTCTCGATCGTTGTTTGTTCTGGGCAATGGGAGAAAACGAAATCGAAGGCCCAGCGAAAGCTTGTTGGGATGAGACGCGAAAGGTAATACGTGAGGGCGTTGAGCTCAATCCGTATCGGGATGCGAGCGGAAAGCTCAAAGTGACTAACAATCTGCCCGGTATGGCGGACAATCCAATTGTTCACGTTCGCCCGCATACGTCAAAAGCGGCTTACAAGTTTGCCGATGGAACAGAGATCGGTGACATCGCAAGGAATGCTTACGAACTGCCCGACGGGCGCTGGATGACGAAGCAATCGTTCTGGTTCAACAAGGGCTACCTGGAGCATATTCTGGGGCTGTAGCGTTTCGAGATTATTTAACAATCAACCCCTGCTCCTCGATACCTCGATGTTGCCCCTACAAATAAATCCCCTCACCAAGCTGCTTATGGAACTCGGCGTGATGGTCGCGTGCCCAGGTAAAGAGCGCCTGGTCAAAGTCGGTGCGCGTGGCCGGGACGCCAAAGACGCCGGCAACCTCGACGCGCACAAACTCCAGTGCCGGCAGCTTGTTGATGGCAGTGAGGGCAAACGGGGACGAGGGCTCCTCGAACAGATAGCGGCTGCCTTGCAGCGCGTCGCAACTGGTGCACGTGTTGCCGAGCGACGGGGCTTTGGAGGCTCGCGCGCCTACGGGCTTGTAGCCGCAGCGCTTATGAAGGTAGTCGCGGATCTCGCCCGGCGCGCAGCCAAGAGCGGGCACGATGGCGAGTGCGTTGGCGTTGGCCGTGTCGATGGCAATGTGCCCGGCTTCGTTGGGTGCGTGCGCGATGGCGATGCTCTCGTCGTTATCGGTTCGATAGGGAATGCCGAAGGCCGCGACCGAGGTCTCTTTGTGACACTTCCAGCACTCGCGCTTGCCCAGTACTAGATATATATACGGCGCCGAGAGGTCGGATCGGTCAACACCGGGCAGCCACTCGGCAAAGGGTTCGGGGTTGACGCCGCTAGGTACATACCAGATCTTCTTGGTTCGGTCCCATTTGGCGCCCAGCGCCTTGGCTTCTTCTTTGTGCGAAAAGGGGACATCGAGCTCGGTGCGCATGGCGGCTCCTTGGTGCTGCAGGTGCGAGTGGCTCAAGGATACCGCAGGGCGCAGACATCGCGGCGTTTTGTTGAGAAGTTGCGGCGCGGACTGCTTGGTTACGCCGTTAGATAAATTGGCAAGTAGATGGTCGGCTTTTGACCAGTTGGGCGGTTGGAGCAGCTTGCGGCGCAGTTTTGTGCCTGGCTATTGTTGATGTTGGGGTATTGAATATATTTGGCTGCCATTCGTCAGGTGAATTGTTGTTACGTTGCGATGACGGTTGGAACTGCCAGCGGATTTAGCGACAAAAAACAAAACAGCCCAGAGGACATAGCCTCTGAGCTGCGAACATTTGGTGGGCGTTAGAAGATTTGAACTTCTGACCTCTTCCGTGTCAGGGAAGCGCTCTCCCCCTGAGCTAAACGCCCGATCAAGGGTGCGCAAGCGCGCAAGGGATAATATAACGGAGCCTGAACTCGGTGGCAAGAACATTTTTAAAAATCGCTTACATTGTGGAATTCGGGGGCTTTGTCATATCCATTTCAAAAGAGCCTGCTGCCGCGATTTGACTGTCGCATAATGCAAGGCCATTGCGGTATCGAGCTATGGAAAGACGTCTGCGGAATTGTCCTACCGATAAGCGGACAAGCCTCCAGCTGGTGCCTTCGCCGTGGTAAGGTAAGTCGAATTGTTTCCAGGCTGTTTCGGGGGAGTGGAATGAGCAAAGAGTGTGTCGAGCAGGTCGAAGGCGCAGGGGCTTCGGTGCCGATGACCGATATATCGAACATTGATGTGCCCGAGGGCACCGACGAGCTCAGCCGCAACACCCGTCGCGCATGGCGCGACCGCCTGAACAGCGCTTCGACGCGCAAGATGATCACGGGCGTCTTGGCTACGCTGGTGGGCGGTTCGTTTTGGGGCTTCTCGGGCACCAGCGCGAGTTTTTTGTTCGATACCTACCATGTCGATACGCTGTGGCTTATGAGCGTGCGTCAGATTCTCGCCGGCCTGCTCTTTATGGCTGTGGTTGTCACGCGCGACCGCGCACGCCTGGTCAAGCTTTGGACGACGCCCGCTGATCGCAAGCAGCTGCTGCTCTTTACCGCTTTTGGCCTGCTGTTCAACCAGTTTTGCTATCTTTCGGCCGTGCGCCTGACGAACGCCGGAACCGCGACGGTGCTCCAGTGCCTGCAGCTCGTTATCATCATGGGCTACGCCTGCGTGACCGATCGCCGTATGCCGCGTACTCGCGAAGTCATCGGCATTGGCCTGGCTCTGGGTGGAACCTTTTTAATCGCCACCGGCGGCGACCCCACCAGCCTGAATATCTCGCCGCTTGGCCTGGCAGCAGGTCTTATGTGTGCGGTCAGCGCCGCGTGTATGGCGGTGATTCCCGCCAAGATCCTGCCCGAATACGGCAGCCCCATCGTCACGGGCTCGGCAATGCTCACGGCGGGCGTGGTCTCGTGCGTCTTCGTGCAGCCCTGGGCGCATATGCCGGCGCTCGACGCTGCCGGCATCGAGGCGCTCGCGGTGTTCGTGGTTATCGGCTCGTTTTTTGCTTACATGCTTTATATGCAGGGCGTTAAGGACATCGGCTCGGTGCGCGCGAGCCTCATCGGAACTGTGGAGCCGGTTTCGGCGACCATCACCAGCGCCGTTATGCTGGGGACGGTGTTTTTGCCGACCGACCTTATCGGCTTTGTCATGATCATCGTGATGATGTTCCTCACGGTGTAGCTAGCGCCGCTGCCAAGACGGAAAAGGTGTTGTGCCGCATTTTCGCCAATTGATGTCCGTGTCTGGAGTTTAGCTGTCGATGCTCAAAATGCCATAAACTAGTAACGTTATGGACTTTTTCATTGCGACTCAATTGCGAGGATTTCTTTATGGCTGGTAATCACTTTAAGGGCAGCGATAGCGGCCGCCCTGCAGTTCCGCCGCGTCCGAACGGGGCTGGTAAGGCCGGCACGCCGGGCGGCGCTGGACAGGGCGGTTCCGGTAAGCGCGTGTCCCCGGGCGAGACGGCGATGTTTACCGCTCTGTACGAGCAGTCTCAAAAGGCAAAAAAGACCGGCCGTGCAAGAGGAAATGTCTTTGCGGGCGGTGCAACCTCTGCGTCGCAGCCGAGCGGGGCTCCTTCGGTACCTGCGAACAACGCAGGTGCTGCCAACGCCGCGAATGGCGCCGGCAACGTTAATGCCGGCAAGGCCGACAACAATACTCCCTCTGCCGGTGGCGCGGGGCTTACGGGTAACCTCGGCACGATTTACACCGGCGCCTCCGAGACAGGCACGTTCGCCCGCCTGGATGATAGCGGTGCCGAGTTTGCGGGCTCGGGTTCCAAGGAAGATTATTACGATTTTGGCTTGAACTACGGTAGCGATGCTTCGTCGAGTTCGACCTCTGACGGTCTGGTCCGTCATCGCCATCGCAAGGGCGAGCGCAAAAAGCGTCACACCGGCGCCATTATTGCCGCTGTAGTCGCGGTGCTTCTCGTTGCGCTTGGCGCAAGCGGCTTTATGCTGCTTAACTCGGCAAAGACCGTAAAGAGCGAAGCGAAGGAGGCTGTCGAGATCGTCGGTGGCCTTAAGGACAAGGTCACGTCGGGCGATTTTTCGACGCTGCCTGACGACGCGAAGAAGATCGATGAGCTCTGTAACAGCATGAAGGCGGAGACCTCGAGCCCGCTGTGGACGGCGGCTTCGTTTATCCCGGTGTATGGCAGCGATATCAATGCGGCCCGCACCATGATTGACGCCCTGTCCGATGTCTCGAGCAATGCGCTGGTTCCCATGGCCGATAACCTTTCGCAGGCTACGCCCGGCAAGCTGTTCCAGGACGGCATGATTAACGTGTCCGCGCTGCAGGCGGTCGCCGATTCGCTTTCCAGCAGCTCGAAGGTGTTCAAGAGCGCCAACGAGAAGGTCCAGGGCATTGGCGATACTCATATTTCCCAGGTGACCGAGCTGGTCGATAAGGCCAAGGACGGCTTTGCCACCCTCAACGGCGCGGTTGACGCGGCGGAGAAGGTCGCCCCCGTCCTTCCCCAGATGCTCGGCGCCAACGGCCAGACGCGCAACTACCTTATGTACGCCATGAACAACGTCGAGATTCGTGCCTGCGGCGGCTTTGGCGGTTCGCAGGGCCTGATTTCGGTCACCGACGGTCAGATGTCGATTGGCGAGTTTGTTCCCCGCATTGGACTCAGCGAGGATGAGGCGGTCGAGAGCGTCGACGAAGAGGATGAGGCGCTGTTCGGCAACCACAGCAACCTGTACAACTCGGGCAATACCTATTCGCCTGATTGGCCCCGCAACTCGCAGCGTGTCGCCGCGCTGTGGAAGTCCCAGTATGGACAGGACGTTGATGGCGTCATCGGTATCGACCCGGTGTTCCTGCAGTATCTGCTGGGCCTGGTCGGTAACGTGTCACTGCCCGACGGAACGGTTGTCGACGGCACCAACGCCGCAAAGGTCCTCATGCACGATGTGTACTGGAACTATCCGGTCGAGGAGTCGGACGGCATCTTTGCATCCGTCGCCAGCGCTGCCTTCGACAAGGTCCTTGGCGGTATCGGCGATGTCGATGTTACGAAGCTTGTCAGCGCCGTTGAGCGCGGTGCCGAAGGGGGCCGCCTGATCGCGTGGATGAGAAACGATGATGAGCAGAATGCCATCAAAGAGACGGGCATTGACGCTTCGCTGCCCGATCCGGATGATCCGAGTGCCGATCACGTTGCCGGCGTTTACTTTAACAACCTGAGCTTCTCCAAGCTCGACTGGTATCTGAACGCCGACACTCAGATTGGTCAGGGCGTGAAGAACGGCGACGGCACGTGCTCCTATCACATCACCGTTACCCTGACGAACATCATGACGCAGGAGGAGGCTGGCAAGCTGCCCGACTACGTTGCGGCGAGCGCGCCCGATGCCGCGCGTGACGACGAGCGTCTGAATGTCTCGTTGTTTGCCCCGACGGGTGGCAACATCAGTGACCTTACGGTTGAGGGTACCCAGTTTGGTCTTGGTGCCGCTACGTGGCATGGAATCCCCTTCTATTCGGGCACCGTTGACCTGCATGCTGGCGAGACGACGACGATCACGTATACGCTGACCACGTCGGCCGAGGCGGGGGACAAGCCTCTTACGCTGCGTCAGACCCCTACATGCCAGGCGGCTCGCGACAGCGCGTCGGCGTAGGGTTTTTCTGGTAGCGCAGATAATCGAGTACCATTTTGGGGCGGACAGGCAATCTGTCCGCCCCTATTTTGTAAGGAGAGCGCATGAAGTACTTTGGCACCGACGGCTTTCGCGGTGAGGCCAACGTTGGGCTGACGGTAGAGCATGCTTATAAGATTGGCCGTTTTGTGGGCTGGTATTACGGCGCCAACCGCGAGCGCAAGGCACGCGTCATCGTGGGCAAGGACACGCGTCGCTCGAGTTATATGTTCGAGGCGGCGCTGGTGAGCGGTCTGGTCGCGAGCGGTGCGGACGCCTATATGCTGCACGTGATCCCCACGCCGGGCGTGGCGCATCAGACCGTGGAGGGCTGCTTCGATTGCGGCATCATGATCAGCGCGAGCCACAACCCGTTTTGCGATAACGGCATTAAGCTCGTCAACAGCGACGGCTTTAAGATGGACGAGGACGTACTGGAGCTCATCGAGGACTACATCGATGGCAAGAGCGAGGTGCCGCTGGCCACGGGCAACCACATCGGCGCCACGGTGGACTACATGCAGGGCCGCAACCGCTACATTGCTTCGCTCATCGCCAGCGTGAACTTTTCGCTGCAGGGCGTCAAGATCGGTATCGACTGCGCCAACGGCTCGGCTTCCTCGGTGGCCAAGCCGGTGTTCGACTCGCTGGGCGCTGACGTGCGCGTGATCAACGCCGCGCCCGATGGTTTTAACATCAACGTCGACTGCGGCTCCACGCATATGGAGCGTCTGCAGCGCCATGTGGTGGAGCAGGGCCTGGACGTGGGTTTTGCCTACGACGGCGATGCCGACCGCTGCCTGGCCGTGGATGAGCGCGGTCGCGTGGTAGACGGCGACCAGATCCTGTACGTGTGCGGCGTGTATCTGAACAAGCACGGGCGACTCTCGGGCGGTACCGTGGTGCCGACGATTGCCAGCAACTTTGGCCTGGTCAAGTCGCTGGAGCTTGCCGGTCTGAGCGCCGTGACCAGCGGCGTGGGCGACCGTCACGTGTATGCCAAGATGCGCGAGGGCGGCTACAGCCTGGGTGGCGAGCAGACGGGCCATACGATCTTTGGCGATATCGAGCGCACGGGCGACGGCATTATGACCTCGCTGCGCGTGATGGAAGTGATTCGTGCCGAGCGCGAGACGCTCTCGCAGCTCACGGCTCCGTGCAAGCTGCTGCCGCAGGCGCAGGTGGCCGTGCACGTGGCGGACAAGGACGCCGCGCTCGAGAACATGGGCGTGCAGAACGCCATCGCCGAGGCCGAGGCTGCGCTGGCAGGCGAGGGCCGCGTGCTCGTGCGCAAGAGCGGAACCGAGTCGGTTATCCGCGTGCTGGCCGAGGCGCCCGACCAAGCATCCGCCGATGCCGCCATGAAGCGCATCGCCAACGCGCTCGAGGCTCTGTAAGGTAGTCATTGGGGACGTTCTTAAACAACTAGGTGGAAAGGGGGCGCCGCGGATTGGTTCCGCGGCGTCCCCTTTGCGTTGACGTGTCGGTTATGCCTTACAGCTCGTAGAGCGTGGTGAACTTGTCCTGCAGGTAGCTGCAGTAGTAGCGGGCATCGAACGCCATGCCGCATGCGCCCTTGATGAGTTCCGGCGCGTCCTTGGCGCGGCCCCACTGCCAAATGTGCTCGCCCAGCCAGGCGCGGACGGGCGCCAGATCGCCGCTCGCACAGGCGCCATTGAGGTCGACGCCGTCGCGGCACATGGCCGGCACAAACATGGCATCGTAGGCGCTACCCAGCGCATACGTGGGGAAGTAGCCAAACGAGCCGCCGCTCCAGTGCGTATCTTGCAGGCAGCCGCGTGTGTCGTCGGGAACGGGAATGCCCAGGTACTCGTCCATAAAGCGATTCCAAAGCGCGGGGATGTCCTTGGCCGTGGCCTCGCCGGCAAACAGCATGCGCTCAATCTCGTAACGCACCATGATATGCAGCGGGTAGGTGAGCTCGTCGGCCTCGGTACGGATCAGCGACGGCTGAGCGATGTTCACGGCGCGGTAGAGCGTGTCCTCGTCCACGTTGCCGTAGACCTCGGGCGCGTGGCGGCGCAGCACCTCGAGCAGCGGTCCCATAAAGGCGCGGCTGCGGCCCACGGTGTTCTCGAAAAAGCGGCTCTGGCTCTCGTGGATGCCCATGGAGGTGCCGCCCTCCAGGCACGTGCGCGCGTAGGCGGGGTTCACGCCCAGCTCGTACATGGCGTGGCCGGCCTCGTGGATGATGCTGTAGACGTTGGAGATGCAATCGTCCTCGTAGATGTGCGTGGCGATGCGCGCGTCGCCCACCGAGAAGCCCTCGCTAAACGGATGCTCGGTAAAGGCAAGCGTGGTGTCGTCCAGGTCCAGGCCGACGAGTTTCATCAGGTCGAAGCTCATGGCGCGCTGGGCGGCCTCGGGCACGCGGGCGTGCAAAAAGTCTGCAGCGGGCTGCTGGCCGCGCTCGCCGATGGCGTGCACGAGCGGCACGACCGTGGCCTTAACCTCGTCGCAAAACGCATCGAAGCTCTCGGTGGAAAGGCCGCGCTCGTACTGGTCGAGCCACACGTCGTATGGGTCGCGCTTGGGGTCCATGAGCTCGGCCTGATGCTTGAGCTGGCTGACGATTTTGTCCACATAGGGCTCAAAGCTCGCCCAGTCGTTGGCCGCTTTGGCCTTGTGCCACACGGCGTCGGCCTCGCAGGTGAGCCTGGTCCAGGCCTCGGCCTCCTCGGTGGGGATGACGCTTGCCTCGCGCTGGTCGCGGCCGAGCACGCGAATCTCGTCAAGCAGCTGCGGGTCGTCGATCTTTCCGCCGGTGACGGTCTCGCGTGCCAGCGAACGTACAAGTTCGACAGACTTTTCGCTGGTCAGGAGCTTATGGTGCTCGCCGGCAAGGGTGCCCATGGCGTCGGCACGGGCGGCGGCACCGTTGGCGGGAGCAATGGTCGCGCCGTCAAACTCGGCAATCTTGAGCAGGTACTCGCGGGTCCACAGTTTGCCTTCGAGCTTGCGGAATTTTTTGACGGCCTTATCGACCTTCATGCCTTTGGGCGTCTTGCCCGCTGCGGGCTTGGCCTTCTTATCGTGCTTCTTTTCCATACCATATCCTTGATCTCGCGAGCCGAACGCCACGGCTGGGCGCACGGCCAGTTTGCACAGCTACCTGCCTTGTACCCAGCACGAACAAAACGGAACGCGGCGATACGCCCACACAATGTGGTATCCTATAGCCCAATGCGTTGACGGAGAGGGTTTTGCCCGCCGCGTCGCCGGCAAGAGAGGGAAGGTCATGGGCTGCAAGCCTTTCTGCGGTGACAAGGGCCAAGCGTTCACTCCCGAGCAGCGACCTCAACGGGCACGCGGCCAGCGGCGGCGAAGCCCCAGTAGGGAAGCCGTGAGCCTCGCGACAAGGGGCAAAGAGTGGGCGCGGCGGGCCAGACATCCGCCGGGTCAAACAAGGTGGTACCGCGGAATTCAACCGTCCTTGGGCAATGCACATGCCCGAGGGCGGTTTTTTGTTACCGAACCGGGCCGCGTTTTCGCAACGTCAGACGGCGGCAGCCGCCTCGGCAAGCGGGGAGCGCGAGAGACGAAAGGGAAGACATGAGTCTGATTGATGATCTGGTCAAACTCGAGGAAGAGGCCAAGGAGCTCGTCGCGGGCGCCGACGACGCCGCAAAGCTCGAGGCCGCGCGCGTTGAGCTGCTCGGCCGCAAGGGCCGCATCACTGGCCTGATGCGCATGATGGGCAAGCTCGCCCCCGAGGATCGTCCCATGATGGGCAAGCGCGCCAACGAGATGCGCCAGCTGATTGAGGGCATGCTCGACGAGCGCACCACCGAGATGAAGGCCGCCGCCCTCAAGCACACACTCGAGCACGAGGCCGTCGATATCACGCTGCCGGGCATCCGTCCGCAGATCGGTCACCAGCACCTGATCAAGCAGATCATCGAGGAGGCCGAGGACATCTTCTGCGGCATCGGCTACACCGTCGAGTCCGGTCCCATGGTCGACACCTCCTACTACAACTTCACCGCGCTCAACGCCCCCATGGATCACCCGAGCCGCTCGGCCCGCGACACCTTCTACGTGGTCGACAACAACCCCGGCAGCGTCGCACACCCCGAGGCTCACGCCCACGGCGAGTCCGACGTGCTGCTGCGCACCCAGACCTCGGGCGTGCAGATCCACACCATGGAGTCGCAGAAGCCGCCCATCTACATGATCTGCCCGGGCACCGTCTATCGTCCCGACACGGCCGACGCCTGCCACCTGCCGCAGTTCAACCAGATCGAGGGCCTGGTCGTCGACGAGGGTATCACCTTTGGCGATCTTAAGGGCACGCTCGACTACTTTGTTAAGTGCATGTTTGGCGAGGATCGCAAGACGCGCTATCGCCCGCACTTCTTCCCCTTCACCGAGCCTTCCTGCGAGGTGGACGTGAGCTGCCACGTGTGCGGCGGCAAGGGCTGCAACTTCTGCAAGCACAGCGGCTGGATCGAGATCCTGGGCTGCGGCATGGTCGACCCCAACGTCCTGATCAACTGCGGCATCGACCCCGAGAAGTACACCGGCTTCGCCTTTGGTATTGGCGCCGAGCGCGTCGCGGCACTGCGCTACGACCTGCCCGACCTGCGCACGTTGATGACTGGTGACATGAGGTTCTTGAACCAGTTCTAGAACGCTTTCTTCTTAGTTGCAGTTTCCGGCTCAAAGCCGCATTTATGAAAGGAGACCAGTTAGATGCGCGTTTCTTACGACTGGCTCAAGACCATGATCGATATTCCGGAGGATCCCAAGACCCTTTCGGACGAATATATCCGTACCGGCACCGAGGTCGAGGCGATCGACACCGTGGGCGAGTCCTTCGACCACGTGGTGACCGCCAAGGTGCTCACCAAGATCCCGCACCCCGATAGCGACCACATGTATGTGTGCTCGGTCGACGTGGGCGACAAGAATCTCGACGCCGACGGCAATCCCGCTCCGCTGCAGATCGTCTGCGGCGCGCAGAACTTCGAGGCCGGCGACCACATCGTCACGGCCATGATTGGCGCCGTG
Organism: Collinsella sp.; assembly: GCA_019419555.1. Classification (GTDB taxonomy): domain Bacteria; phylum Actinomycetota; class Coriobacteriia; order Coriobacteriales; family Coriobacteriaceae; genus Collinsella. The sequence goes on along the minus strand of DXZR01000005.1, from coordinate 79,921 downwards.
CTTCCCGGCGACGTCAAGATCAAGAAGAGCAAGCTTCGCGGCGTCGTGTCCATGGGCATGAACTGCTCCGCGCGCGAGCTCGGCCTGGGTGGCGACCACTCCGGCATTATGATCCTGCCCGAGGATACGCCCTGCGGCATGCCGTTTGCCGAGTACGTGGGCTCGAGCGACACCGTGCTCGACTGTGAGATCACGCCCAACCGTCCCGACTGCCTGTCCATGATCGGCATGGCCCGCGAGACCGGCGCCATCTTCGACCGCGATTTCCACGTTGAGCTGCCCGCCATCAAGGTCGAGACCGGCCGCGCGACCGACGACGAGCTTTCCGTCGAGATCGCCGACGAGGGCCTGTGCGACCGCTACGTTGCCCGCATCGTGCGCAACGTCAAGGTCGGCCCGTCGCCAGACTGGATGGTCAAGCGCCTCAACGCCCTAGGCGTGCGCCCGCACAACAACATCGTCGACATCACCAACTACGTGATGATGCTCACCGGTCAGCCGCTGCACGCCTTTGACCTGGACACCTTTGCCGAGCGCGATGGCCACCGTCGTGTGGTGGTTCGTGCCGCCCAGCAGGACGAGAAGTTCACGACGCTCGACGGCGAGGAGCGCGTGCTCGACGCCGGCATGGGCCTCATCACCGACGGCGAGCGCCCCGTGGCGTTGGCCGGCGTTATGGGTGGCATGGATTCCGAGATCGAGGACGATACCGTTGACGTGATGGTCGAGAGCGCCTGCTTCAACGCCGGCCGCACCTCGCACACCAGCCGCGACCTTTCGCTGATCTCCGACGCCTCCATTCGCTTTGAGCGCCAGGTTGACGAGACCGGCTGCGTGGATGTTGCCAACGTTACCTGCGCGCTGATTGAGGAGATCGCCGGCGGCGAGGTCGCTCCCGGCTATGTGGACGTGTTCCCCGCGCCCAAGACCATCGACAGCATCAAGCTGCGCCTGGCCCGCGTGCACGCCATCTGCGGTGCCGACATCGAGTCCGACTTTATCGAGCGCTCGCTCACCCGCCTGGGCTGCACCGTCGAGCGCGACGGCGAGGACTTTATGGTCACGCCGCCGAGCTTCCGTCCCGACCTGCCGCGTGAGATCGACCTGATCGAGGAGGTCTTGCGCTTATGGGGCATGGGCCGCGTGACGGCGACCATTCCGGCTGCCAAGAACCACATCGGCGGTCTGACCCGCGAGCAGAAGCTCACTCGTAAGGTCGGCGAGATCCTGCGCGCCTGCGGCCTCAACGAGACCACGACTTTTGGCTTTGCCGCCCCGGGCGACCTGGAGAAGATCGGTATGTCCACCGAGGGTCGCGGTTGCCCTGTGGTGCTCATGAACCCGCTGGTAGCCGAGCAGACCGAGATGCGCCGCTCGCTGTTGCCAGGCCTGTTGCAGTCTGTGGCCTACAACGAGGCCCACGGCACGCCCAACGTGCATCTGTACGAGGTCGGCAGCTTGTTCCACGGTCGCGAGAACGCCAGCCTGCCCAAGGAGACCAAGTCCGTGGCGGGCGTGCTCTCGGGCCAATGGAGCGAGCGGTCCTGGAACATGAAGTACCGTAAGCTGCGCTTCTTCTTTGGCAAGGGCATTGTCGAGGAGCTGCTTGCTCAGCTGCGCATCGAGAAGGTTCGCTTCCGTCCCGTCGAGGGCGAGGGCTATGCCTTCCTGCAGCCGGGTCGTGCGGCTGAGGTTCTGTCCGGCGGCACCGTGCTGGGCTGGGTTGGCGAGATCCACCCCGAGGCGCGCGAGGCCATGGGCATCGACGAGGTCGTCGTTGCCTTTGAGCTCGACTTGGACAAGCTGATCAAGGGCGCCCGCAACCAGGAGAACTACCGCGAGTTCTCGCAGTACCCGGCCGTTGAGCACGACCTTGCTATCGTGGTCGACAACACTGTGACCTGCGAGGATCTTGAGCGCCGTATTACCAGCGCCGGAGGCAAGCTGCTCGAGGGCGTGCGCCTGTTCGACGTCTACCGCGATCCCGTCCGTATCGGTGCGGGCAAGAAGTCCATGGCCTTTGCGCTTACGTATCGCTCCGACGACCACACGCTCACCAGCGAAGAGGTCGAAAAAGCGCACCAGAAGATCGTCACCAAGGTGTGCAAGGGCGTAAACGGCGAGGTCCGCGGCTAGGTCCTGCGCTGGGGTATGGGTCAGCGGTGGCTGCTGCCGAGTCCTACGTGACTGCTGTGCCCGGTATAAGGCACCGTTGAGCCTGCATATATGACACGCGCATTACATAACGGCGTGCTGCTTTGTCGGCAGTGCGCCGTTTTGCTATGATAGCCCGCGGCGTGTTACGAATCTGACATTACGTAACACTGGAAAGGTGATTCAAGCGGCGTTGCAATTCCGTGCGCCGATAACCGGGAGGCGTACATGCACATTCCAGATAATTATCTGTCCCCGCAGACCGATGCCGTTATGGCGGTGGCGATGGTGCCCGTTTGGATCCACTGCATCAAGAAGGTGCGCGCCACGCTCGATCGCGAGCACATGGCGTTCCTGGGCATCTGCGCCGCGTTCTCCTTCCTGCTCATGATGTTCAACGTGCCGCTGCCTGGCGGCACCACAGGCCACGCCGTTGGTGGCGCACTCATCGCGCTGCTGCTGGGCCCCGAGGCCGCGGCTATCGCGGTTTCGGTCGCGCTGGCGCTGCAGGCGCTGCTGTTTGGCGACGGCGGCATCCTGTCCTTTGGCGCTAACTGCTTTAACATGGCCTTCGTGTTGCCGTTTGCCGCAGCCATCGTGTTCCGCGCGCTTAACAGCCGTTTGCACGACAAGAGCTGGGGCACCTCGGTTTCGGCCATCGTAAGCGGCTGGGTCGGCCTGTGCCTGGCGGCCCTGTGCGCAGCAATCGAGTTTGGTATTCAGCCGATGCTTTTCACGAATGCTTCGGGCGCTCCGCTGTACTGCCCCTTCCCGCTGTCCATTGCCATTCCGGCCATGATGATCCCGCATATGTTGGTAGCCGGCGTGGTCGAGGGCGTGGCGACTGCCGCGATCTACGGCTTTATCAAGAAGACGGCGCCGAGCGTTATCGTCGGCCCCGAGGCCGCCGATGGACAGCTTGCTGCCGAGGGCGCTGCTGCCAAGAAGACCTCGCTGGTCCCCACGCTCATCTTGGTTGCCGTGCTTGTCGTGGCCACGCCGCTGGGCCTGCTGGCCACGGGTGACGCCTGGGGTGAGTGGGACGCCGAGGGCGCCGCGACCGCCGTTCAGGAGGTTGGCGACGACAGCCTGCAGGCTTCGGTCGGTCTCGACACCCCGACCTTTGCCGATGCGCTGCCTACGGGTGATTACCTGCAGGCCTATTCCGAGGAGCAGGGTCTCGGCTTTGCCGGTCAGGCTGCCATGTATATCCTGTCCGGCGTGATTGGCGTGGCGGTGCTCACCATCGCATTCCGTCTGATCTCGCTGACGGTCAAGGAAAGCGGTGCTCATGGCGATGGTCGAGCTGCCTAGCTGGCTTGCGGTCGAGCAGCGTTACGAGCCCACGGGCGCTCGTCATCGCGTGATGCAAAAGAACGTCCTGCACCTGGCGAGCCTGCTTGAGCGGGTTCGCCTGGGCGGGGGCGCGCACGAGGGCGGGTCGATGGTCGACCGCGCCCTTTCTTGCGTTTCGGCTCCGGTGCGCCTGGTGGGGATGTTCTTTTGCGTCCTGTGCGTGTGTCTGACGCAGAGCCCGCTGTACATCATGTTGATGGCGGCTATCGCGCTGGTGCTCGTTGCCGTGCGCCCTGTACGCGGGCTGCGCGCGACCTTTGTGCCGGCGTTGGCTGCCGCGGGGTTTGCCGTGGTTCTGGCACTGCCTGCCCTGCTGCTGGGCGCTTCTGCCGCGGGTGCCATGCTCAAAATTGCGCTTAAGACGTTCATTAACGTGTCGCTCGTGCTGGGTGTTTCGTGGACCCTCACGTGGAGCCGCATGTCGGCGGCGCTCAAGATGCTGCATCTACCCGACGAAGTTATCTTTACGTTTGATATGGCGCTCAAGCACATCGAGGTGCTGGGTCGTACGGCGCACGATCTGTGCGAATCGGTCATGCTGCGCAGCGTTGGCCGTGCGCCCGAGGGATTTTCGCGTACCGATTCGATCGCGGGTATCATGGGCATGACCTTTATCAAGGCGATGAAATGCAGCCGCGCGATGGACGAGGCTATGCTTTGCCGCGGCTTTGCCGGTGCGTATCCGGCTCCCGCGCGCGCCAGGTTTGGCTGGCGCGATGCGGCCTATGCGGCCGGCGTGGCGCTGCTGACAGTGTTGTGCGCCGTGCTGTAGGCGCTGCTGGTTCCGACTGGGGATGCAAATGGGGAAGGGCGACGTTTTGACGATCGATATGAATAGTGCGGCGGGCACGAACGGTGTGGGCGGCGCCGAGGCCGTTCCGCTCATCGAGCTGCGCGACGTGGTGTTCTCCTATGCGGGGTATACGGTTGTCGATGGCGTGTCGCTGCAGGTCGATCGTGGTGAACTCGTTGCCCTGCTCGGTCCCAACGGCTGCGGCAAGACGACGATTATGCGTCTTATTAACGGCCTTGAACTCGCGGACGCAGGGGTATACCTGTTTGACGGGCACGTGGTCGATGCGGCGTATCTGAAGGATTCTGCTGCTGCTCAGAAGTTCCACCAGCGCGTGGGCTTCGTATTCCAAAACGCCGATGCCCAGCTGTTTTGCGCCACGGTGGGCGAGGAAGTTGCTTTTGGTCCCGCGCAGATGGGGCTGCCGGCAGACGAGCTCGAGCGCCGCGTGCGCGATGCCATGGGGCTGTTCCAGGTTGCCGACCTTGCCGACGCCTCTCCCTATCAGCTCTCGGGCGGGCAAAAGAAGCGTGTGGCGCTGGCGGCAGTTGTATCGATGAACCCCGATATCCTAGTGCTCGATGAGCCCACCAATGGGCTCGACGAGGATTCATGCGACATCGTGGTCAACTTCTTGCTGGCCTACGTCGCGGCGGGTAAGACGGTCTTGATGAGCACGCATCACCAGGATTTGGTGCGACGCCTGGGTGCCCGTGCAATCTATATCGATCGATATCACCATGTGGTCGAGGCGCCTTCGCCGTCGTATGGAACCGAAAGCGGTGCTACGGACTAGTTGCTGCGTAGAGCGTGCGTAGCCGCCCGCGCGGCTTTGCCGTGATGGTATAGTTATCCAGGTTTTTTATGGGGGGTGGCTATGCCAAGTTGGAACATTCATATCGCTCAGACGGAGCGTTTGCTGGAGCGCACCGGTGCACTTGCCAATAGCGTGCGCGACCGCAATGCCTTTTTGTTTGGCTGCGTGGTTCCGGATATCTTCGTGGGCTATATGGTCCCTGGTATCGCCGATCCCATCCCGTACCGCATTACGCACTTTGCAAAGCCCGAGCCTATCCCTAAGCCTCGTGAGCATGAGTTCTGGGATACCTATGTGGCACCGTTGCTTAAAAGTTCGCCCACCGGTGCGCCAGCCGCGGCTACCTCGATTGTCGAGGAGCGCGAGCGACTGAATCGCGTGCACTATCCCCAGCGCTACAGGGATGCCGAGCCGGTTGCCGGTCCCGGCGCCTGTGAGTTCTCGCTTGCATCCGAAGATGTGGCGCAGTCGTTGCTCGATTTGACACTGGGTGTCTGGTCGCATCTGGTAGCCGATACCGTATGGAATACGCGCGTGAATCAGTACCTTGAGGCGCACGGCGGCAAGCCGTGTGAGGAGTTCCGCATTAAAAAGCAAGGCGACTTTGACTGGTTTGGCAAGACGCTCGGCATTGTTTCGATTCCGCGCGCGACCGATCGCCTGTATACTGCGGCGACGCGTTTTGGGCAGTATCCCATCCATAAGGAGTATGTGCTCAAGACCATCGGCGTTATGCACGAGATCGTGCGAGAAAACCCCGGTGAGCCCGACCATCCGCCATACCGCCTGCTGACCGAGGAGTTCTTCGACGCGACGTTTACCGAGGTGATCGAGCTGACCGAGGCGGGTTTTGCCGCCCGTGTCGAATCGCCCGATGTGCCTGCTCTGCCCCTGATTGCTAGCTGCTAGCTGGCCGGCCCGGCAGCGAATAGCTCAACCCAATCGACAAGTAGCTCTTGCCGTAAGGTATCTTCGGCAATGCGCTCCTGTTTGGTCTTTGGGATGTGGGGAAGCCCGGCCTTTTTATGGATGAGCTCGGCTATGTGGTCGAAGCTCTTCTTCTCCTTGATCTGGTCATAGGTAATTTGGATGACGTCGTAGCCCATGCTTGTGAGTGCGGTGGCGCGCTCGGCATCGGAGAGGCTCGCGGCTTCGCTGTCGTGGGCAGAGCGGCCTTGGCATTCCAGAATGACGCCCATGCTGTCGGTGGCGCTTTCGACGAGGATATCGGCGTAGCAGCAGGTTTTGTCATACAGCGAACGTGCGGCTTCACTGAGCGGGATGCGCGCGTTGTTGGCGATCTCGATGCCCTGGCCGCCCTCGTCGCGGGGGAGCGAGATAAGCATGGAGGTCTGTACTTCGAAGGGCGAGGCGGCCTGCCCCGTCATGTGCTCGGCCGCCCAGCACAGTTGTTTGACGCCGCGCAGGCCTGCGGCTTGCTTGGCGAACGCGGCGATATCCGTTGCGGTAAGAAGCGGCGTGCGCTTCCACAAGTTGGTGTCATTGCCCTTGGTGTCGTTAACTCGCTCCCAGCCGCAGTTGGGTGGAATGAACTTAAGCGAAATAGCTTCATCGAGTTGTTGTTGCGTTCGCTCGCAGGGCTTAAACACTGCAAAGGAGCCGCACATCTCGTAGCAAGCCATGAGTAACTGGTTGCGTGAAACCTGCGTAGCAAGGTTGAGCAGCGTGAACTCCGGTGACGTGACATCAAACCCATGTTCAGTCTGCCTAAACGACCCCGGAGGTGGTTCTTGGGTCAGGAGGTGCGATTTAAACAGGCTTCGCGACCCGGATTGTGCCCGAGTGAATACAAGCCTGTGAAGTGGTGCGTGAAGCAGGTCTTTTACAACTGCATGACTTCCGAGGCCACAACATCTGCGATCCATATTGCCAAGGCTAATGGCGGGGTAAAGGCCTAATACCTGCGGCGGGATGCGGTAGTAGTTAAAGGCGGATTGCCCACAAAGCGTCAGGTCCATAATGCCCTCCTGGCCGAAATCATCTCTTTGAAGCGAGTGATGCCAGCGTCAATCCGGAAGTATGCGGCAAAATCTGAACCCTATGAGCGGACCTGGCTTTTGAGGCTAGTTTATCAGGCATTTTGTTGCGAAAAAACAGGGTGTGCTCGGAGGTTCCAGAATTTGCCGCATACTTCCGAAAACCAGGTCGATTTGGTTCTTGCTAAAACGATTTATCAGCCCTGTGTGAGGTGTGGGTTTGCCACCGGGCGAACACTTTTAGCGCTTGGGGCTTTATTTTTTGGGCCTCGGAGGGCGGATTTCGCGCTTTTGGTAAAGAAATGGGTGCGTGTCATGCCGTGCGGTAGGCATCGGCGCACAGAAAAAGGGCCCGGAAGGCAATGCCTTCCGGGCCCTTTGCAATGCAAGTGTGCTTGCAAGTACGATTTAGCGCACCTGAGCGACGTAAGCGACGTTGGTCGAGGAGACCTTGTCCTCGAGCTGGACGCTCATGCGGGGGTCGCCGGCGGTGGCGACGGTCAGATCGCCGGCCTCGACGTAGCCGAGCTCCTTAGCGGTCTCGATCGCCTTGACGATCGTGCCGTTGACGGTGCCCTGGGTAATCTCGGCCTGGTGCGGGATAACGCCCCAGTACATAATCATCTGCTGGACGGCCCACTCGTGGCGGGAGAACGCGCAGATCGGCATGTTGGGACGGAAGTGCGAGATCAGGCGAGCGGTACGACCGGTGGTCGTCGGCACGGTGATGCACTTGGCGCCAACGGTGGTAGCCATGTTCACAGCGGACATACCCACAACGTTGTTGACGACGCGGGTGCCGTGGGCGTCAGCCGGAACCTCGAGCGGAGCGTGAGCCGGGAGGTACTTCTCAGTCTCGAGAGCAATGCTGGCCTGCATCTTAACGGCCTCGACCGGGTACTTACCGGCAGCGGACTCGCCAGAGAGCATAACGGCGTCGGTGCCGTCGTAGATGGCGTTAGCAACGTCGGCAACCTCGGCGCGCGTCGGGCGCGGGTTCTGCTGCATGGAGTCGAGCATCTGCGTAGCGGTGATAACGGGCTTGTAGGCCGCGTTGCACTTGGCGATGATCTCCTTCTGGATGTGCGGAACGAGCTCGGGCTTGATCTCGATGCCCAGGTCGCCACGGGCGACCATGATGCCGTCGGAAGCCTCGAGGATCTCGTCGAAGTTCTCGACGCCCAGGGCGCACTCGATCTTCGGGAAGATCGTCACGTGCTCGCCACCGTTCTCGCGGCAAAGCTCGCGGATGCCGCGGACGGACTCGCCGTCACGGATGAAGGAAGCGGCGATGTAGTCGATGTTCTCGGTCAGGCCAAAGAGGATGTCCTGACGATCGCGCTCGGTGATAGCGGGCAACGAGATGTTGACGTTGGGCATGTTGACGCCCTTGCGCTCGCCGATCAGGCCGTCGTTCTTAACGACACAGGTCATGTCCTGGCCGTCGACGGACTCGACCTCGAGGGCAACCAGGCCGTCGTCGATCAGGATAAGGGAGCCCTTCTCGACCTCGGAGGGCAGAGCCAGGTAGTCGAGGGAGATGTGCTCAGAGGTGCCGTGGAAATCCTCGGACGTGGGCTGAGCGGTGACGACAATCTTGTCGCCGGTCTTGACGGCGACCTTCTTGCCGTCGACCAGAAGGCCGGTGCGGACCTCGGGGCCCTTGGTGTCGAGCAGGATGCCGACGGGCAGACCGAGCTCCTTGGAAATACGACGGACGCGCTCGATGCGACCGTGGTGCTCGTCGTAGGATCCGTGCGAGAAGTTAAAACGGGCGACGTTCATGCCCGCCTTGATCATCTCGCGGATGGTCTCGTCGCTATCGCAGGCGGGACCCATGGTGCATACAATCTTAGTGCGCTTGTACATTCAGACCTCCATCTGACATCGTCTTGCGCTGATAGATAAACCATAAGAAATAAAACTGAGATGATTATAACGAAATGACGACCGAATACCCCCAAAAATCGACCGTATGCCGAATTAGAAGTTCATTTTTTGCGGTAAAAACGGTATATGAAAAATCTTTACCAACCGTTCTGACCGCTGCTATCTGGGCGATATTTCAGTTTGACGATGCGCCGAAGAAAAAACGTTTTATCAATGTTGAGCATCACACGGTCTGCATCGTTGCACTCGAGCCGTGTTTCCAATTGGAATGTTTTGGCTAGACGCACCGCTTTGGGGTACCATAGCTCCACTATCAACTGCCGCTCAGCACGGCAGCCTTGATGAGCCCTTGCCCTTCTCTTGGGAATTATGATCGGGCATCAATCTGCTGAGTGGCCCGAATCCCAGGAGGGGACTCTATATGCAAAAGGAATACCTGTCCGCCGCGGCGGAGGTACTCAGCGACCAAGGTGTCGATGAGAACCTCGGCCTGAGCAACGACGAGGCGTCGTCGCGCCTCGCCAAGACAGGCCCTAACAAGCTCGAGGAAGCCGAGAAGACGCCGTTGTGGAAGCGCTTCTTTGAGCAGATGGCCGACCCCATGGTCATCATGCTGATCGTTGCCGCCGTCATCAGCGCGCTCACGGGCATGGTCAAGGGCGAGGCGGACTTTGCCGATGTCGCCATCATCATGTTCGTCGTTATCGTCAACTCGGTGCTGGGCGTGGTCCAGGAGGCTAAAAGCGAGGAGGCTCTCGAGGCCCTGCAGGAGATGAGCGCGGCGCAGTCCAAGGTGCTGCGCGACGGCAAGCTCGTGCACCTGCCGAGCGCCGAGCTCGTGCCCGGTGACGTGATCATGCTCGAGGCGGGCGACTCCGTCCCGGCCGACTGCCGCGTGCTCGAGAGCGCCACGATGAAGATCGAGGAGGCCGCCCTTACCGGCGAGTCCGTGCCCGTCGAGAAGCATGCCAACGTGATCGAGCTCGCCGCCGGCACCGACGACGTGCCGCTCGGCGACCGCAAGAACATGTGCTACATGGGCTCCACCGTGGTATACGGCCGTGGCCGCGCCGTCGTAGTCGGTACCGGTATGAACACCGAGATGGGTAAGATCGCCGGCGCCCTGGCCGAGGCCAAGGAAGAGCTCACGCCGCTGCAGGTGAAGCTTGCCGAGCTCAGCCGCATCCTCACTATCATGGTTATCGTCATCTGCGTCGTTATCTTTGGCGTCGACATCATCCGCCACGGCGTGGGCAACGTTCTCACCGACCCGACCGCGCTGCTCGATACCTTTATGGTCGCTGTCTCGCTTGCCGTCGCCGCCATCCCTGAGGGTCTGGTTGCCGTCGTGACTATCGTGCTTTCGCTCGGCGTGACCAAAATGGCCAAGCGCCAGGCGATTATCCGCAAGCTCTCTGCCGTCGAGACCCTTGGCTGCACGCAGACCATCTGCTCCGACAAGACCGGTACCCTTACCCAAAACAAGATGACCGTCGTCAAGCACGAGCTCGCTGCGCCTAAGGAGAAGTTCCTGGCCGGTATGGCGCTGTGCTCCGATGCCCAGTGGGACGAGGACCTGGGCGAGGCCGTTGGTGAGCCGACTGAGTGCGCGCTCGTCAACGATGCCGGCAAGGCTGGTCTTACTGGCCTGACTGCCGAGCACCCGCGCGTGGGCGAGGCCCCGTTCGACTCGGGCCGTAAGATGATGTCCGTGGTCGTCGAGACCCTGGATGGCGAGTACGAGCAGTACACCAAGGGCGCGCCCGACGTGGTGATCGGCCTGTGCACCCATATCTACGAGGGCGATAAGGTTGTCCCCCTGACCGAGGAACGTCGTGCCGAGCTCGTGGCCGCCAACAAGGCCATGGCCGACGAGGCCCTGCGCGTGCTGGCGCTGGCAAGCCGCACCTACACCGAGGTCCCGGCCGACTGCAGTCCCGCTGCGCTCGAGCATGACCTGGTCTTCTGCGGCCTGTCCGGCATGATTGACCCGGTTCGTCCCGAGGTCGCCGACGCCATCCGCGAGGCGCACGATGCCGGTATCCGCACCGTCATGATCACGGGCGACCACATCGACACCGCCGTGGCCATCGCCAAGCAGCTGGGCATCGTCACCGATCGCAGCCATGCCATTACCGGTGCCGACCTCGATCGCATGAGCGACGAGGAACTCGACGCGCACATCGAGGACTACGGCGTGTACGCCCGCGTCCAGCCCGAGCACAAGACACGCATCGTCGAGGCTTGGAAGTCGCGCGACCAGATCGTGGCCATGACGGGCGATGGCGTCAACGACGCCCCGTCCATCAAGCGCGCCGACATTGGCGTTGGTATGGGCATCACCGGTACCGACGTCACCAAGAACGTCGCCGACATGGTACTTGCCGATGACAACTTCGCTACCATCATCGGCGCCTGCGAAGAGGGTCGTCGCATCTACGACAACATCCGCAAGGTCATCCAGTTCCTGCTTTCGGCCAACCTTGCCGAGGTGTTCTCGGTGTTTATCGCCACGCTCATCGGCTTTACCATCTTCCAGCCGGTGCAGCTGCTGTGGGTGAACCTGGTCACCGACTGCTTCCCCGCGCTTGCGCTGGGCATGGAGGATGCCGAGGGCGACATCATGAAGCGCAAGCCGCGCAACGCCAAGGACGGTGTCTTTGCCGGACATATGGGTCTGGACTGCGTGGTCCAGGGCCTAATCATCACCGCGCTGGTGCTGGCGAGCTTCTTTGTGGGCGTGTACTTTGACATGGGCTACATCCACATCGCCGATATGATCGCCGGCAATGCCGACGAGGAAGGCGTGATGATGGCGTTCATCACGCTCAACATGGTCGAGATTTTCCACTGCTTCAATATGCGCAGCCGTCGTGCGTCGCTGTTCACCATGAAGAAGCAGAACAAGTGGCTGTGGGCTTCCGCCGCGCTGGCACTGGTGCTGACGGTGATCGTGACCGTGCAGCCGACGCTTGCCGAGATGTTCTTTGGCCCCGTGACGCTTGAGCTCAAGGGCGTTGTCGCTGCCCTGGGCCTGGCCTTCCTGATCATCCCGCTGATGGAGATCTACAAGGCGATCATGCGCGCGGTCGAGAAGGAGTAAGTTAACCTGTCCGGGCCCGCCCCTGCGTGTTTTCTTCTTCGCTGGTCCTCGCGCTTCGCGCTGCGGGATCGCTCAGAAGAAAACACTCCCAGGGTGGGCCCTACGGTATCCTTACTGGCTTTTCTCCCGCGCGGATGAAAAAGGGCTGAGGGAAAGAAGGTGAGCGGCCGAGCAATTGCTCGGCCGCTCGTTTTGAATAAAGGATGTGCCCTTTGGAAACCCCTCTCGGCGGGCGGGCCCTGCGGTGACGTTGCTGACTTTTCTCCCGTGTGGATGATAAAGGCTGAGGGAAAGTGTGTGAGTCGGTCGAGCATTTGCTCGACCGACTCTTTTTTGTGGGAAAATACCTGCTCAGTTGTGATTTTTGGTGCTGGGAGGCGTTTGTGGCTAAGGCTAAGGCTAAGGCGAAGAAAAAGACGACGGGGGCGCGGGCTAAGCGCGATCGTCGTCGGAAGCTCGCGACCGAGGCTCCCGCACCTGCTGAGGAGCTGCTGGCAAGCGTGCCGGGGCTCGACGCGCTGCAGGATGTTCCGGCGTTTGATGACCTGCCGGTCGATGAAGCCCAGCAGGCTGCCTTTGATGATTTCTGCGCACATGCCGAGGAGCCCGAGCAGATGCAGCTTGGCGCCGTGGTGCGCTTGGATCGCGGGTTTCCACTGGTGGCGACTGCCGATGACACGTTTCGTGCCGAGCATGCTGTGGGGTTTGCCAAGTCACGCGGCGAGGACGAGGTCCTGCTGCCTGCCGTGGGCGATCGTGTGGCGGTGCGCCGCGCTCCCGGGCACGATATGGGCGTGATTGAGTGCGTGCTGCCGCGCCGTACGAGCTTTGAGCGTTGGCGCGGCCGTGCCCGCGGGGAGCGTCAGGTGCTCTGCTCCAACGTGGATAGCGTGCTAATCGTGCAGGCGCTCGGTGCCGGCGAGGTGCTGCTCGACCGCGTGGCGCGCTCGCTGGTGTTGGCGCTCGACTGCGATGCCGAACCGGTGGTGGTACTCACCAAAGCTGACCGCTGCGATGCCGAGGAACTCGAGCGCGATCTGGACCGCGTGCGCCGCCTGGTGGGTCCGGACGTGCGCGTGATCGTGACGTCCTCTGCCGAGGGCCGCGGCCTGGACGAGGTCCGTGCCTGCGTGCCCGCCGGGAGCTGCGCCATGATTCTGGGCGAGTCGGGTGCCGGCAAGTCGACGCTGCTCAATGCGCTGCTGGGCCACGATACGTTGGCGACCGGCGGTGTGCGCGAACGCGACGATCAGGGCCGTCACACTACCGTCGCGCGCGTGATGGTGGCACTGCCGGGCGACGCCGGCGTGATCGCCGATGCCCCGGGCCTGCGTAGCCTGCCGCTCGTGGGTCACGAGCGGGGTCTGGCGCGCGCTTTCCCCGAGATTGTCGAGGCATCGCGCGCGTGCCGGTTTGGCGATTGCACGCATGTCCATGAGCCGGGCTGCGCCGTTCGCGAGGCCGAGGACGCCGGGCAGATCGATAGCCTGCGTCTGGAAACGTTCCAAAACCTGGCGTCATCCATGCGCGTGAGTGCTCAAATGCTCGATCCCGATGTCCATCTGTAATTGATTTTTCCTATGACAGCCGTCTCCCAACTGTTCGGGAGACGGCTTTTTTGCTGTGGAAAAGCCTCGAAACATGCAGTTTGCTGACGTGCTGACCAAAACCTTGCCACGAGCTTGACGGGCTGGTCAGCTTTTGGTCAGCGATTGGTTTGACATCGAAAACCAAGATTGCGATTGCGCCGCTTTGCACTCTGACCGCCCAGACAATGGTGGTACGGGCATTCGCCCGGCACTGCCATGAGAGGAGCGGCCGTGAACAAGAACAAGCGCATCGCCATCAGTCTGGTCGCGGGCGTGCTCGCTGCTCTGCTCTGCATGGTTTACGGCTCGTCGATCCGCTCGCAAGCCGAACAGGTCCAGGCTGAGACCTTGGCCAAGTACGGTGGCGATCGCGTCGAAGTTTGCGTCGCGGCGCGCGATATCGATGTGGGCGAGACCCTCGATGAGACCAATGTCATAACCCAGGAATGGCTGACGAGCCTGCTGCCGCGTGACGCAGCGACCGAGCTGCGCCAGGTGCGCGGCGACGTGACGACTTCGCGTATTCCCAAAAACGCCGTGATCTGCAATGTCTACACCAAGGCCGAGAGCCGCAAGCTCGAGGTGCCTAAGGGCAAGGTCGCCGTTTCGGTGGCGGTCGATGCCGAGCACTCGGTCGGCGGTGCTACGGGCGTGGGCAGCTACGTGGATGTGTATGTGCAAAAAGACGGCGTGACCGATCGGCTGTGCGGCGCGTACGTGATCGATACCAGTGAGGATTCCGGTGCCACGCGCGAGGGCAAGATCGAATGGGTGACGCTGGCGGCTGACCCCGAAGACGTCAAGGAACTGCTGGGAGCCTCGGGCAAGGGAACGGTCAGCTTGACGATTCCCGCCACGGCGCGCGGCAAAAAGAGCGGAGGCGACGAGTGATGAAGGCGATCTGGCTTGCGTGCTGCGCGTGCGGCGATTACGGGCTGTTGCAGCGGGAAGTCGAGGGCCGTGATGCGGGTGCACAGGTGCTTCGCGTGGGTGACCTGGACGGGCTGGTTTCCATGGCGCGGGCGTTTCCGTCGCGCCGCGGGGCTGCCATCATCGCGGCGTCTCTGTTTGATACCGAAGATGTGCGCAAGACTGTTGCGCGCCTGACGGCCGAAGGCCGCGTGAGTCGCGTGGTCGTGTTGATAGAAGCGCTCGATCCGTCGGATATCGAGGGGCTGTTTCGCGCGGGGGCGACCGAGGTCATCGCTGCACACAGTATATGCGGCAACGGGCGCGCGGGCGAGGGAGCGGTTGATTCCGATCGGCGCATGACGATTGAGCCCGATGCTTTTGTTGATAGGGAACCCGGGGCGCCTCGCGCTACAAGAGGCCCGCGTGTTGATGATTATGGAAAAGCGGAAGCCGAGCATGGTCGGCGCCCCCGGAACCCCCTTGTATACGATGACGCTGGAGGGCCGGCGCAGCATGCTGGCGACTCCCCGGCAGTAGATATGGGATACGTGCACGGCGTGAATCTGGCGGATGAACTCGACGAAGTTAAGGGCCTTGCCGGGTGCGGCGAGTTGTCGCTGATGCAGCATGAGCAGATTGCGCAGAACGAGCCTGCCTCGCAGACCGAACAAGCAGCCATGCCGGCTTGGACGCAGCACGTGGTTGCGGCGGGGGAGACGGGGACGCTGTCACCGACGCCCGCCCCGCCGCCTCCGATGCCGCCGGCAGACGCTACCGCTCCGCCGCATCGAGCTCCAGTCATCTGCGCTATTTCGGGTTCGGGCGGTTGCGGCAAGTCGACGATCGTTGCCGCCATGGCACACACATCGTCGCTGTTGGGCTTGCGTGCCGCCGTGCTCGACCTGGACCTGATGTTTGGAAACCTTTACGACTTGTTAGGCGTCGATGCTCCGCGCGATATGGCGGCACTTATCGAGCCATCGGCGGCGGGCGCGCTCACCGAGCCGGATATCGTAGCCACATCGATGCGCGTGGCGCCGGGCGTTACGCTCTGGGGTCCCGTCGCGGCGCCCGAGCAAGCCGAGCTCATGGCACGTCCGGTGGAGCTACTGCTTGATGTCCTGCGTCGCGAATCCGACGTGGTCTTTATCGATACCTCGGTCTTTTGGGGCGACGCCGTGGCGGCTGCGGTGGCGGCGAGCGACCGTTGCCTGGTCGTTGGCGATGCGGCGGTGTCGTCCGCGGCATCGGCGTCGCGCGTCATTGAACTGGCAAGTCGAGTAGGTGTGCCGCGCACGCGTATGAGCGCCGTGTTCAACCGGTTCGGTGCGCGCGGGGCAGACGAGGACGTCGCTATGCGCTTTGAGATTGCCTGTGCGTTGAGCTCCAAGATTCGTATCGCCGATGGCGGGCAGGATCTCGCCGCGCTCATGGCGTTTGGGCGTGCTGACGAGGCAGTGGGGCAGACCAGCGCTTTTGCGACCAGCGTGCGCGAGGCCACGCGCGAGATGCTCGTGGAACTGGGGTGCGCCGTCGGCCCTTGGAGCGATATGGTCGCCGACCGTGCAATGCGCACCGAACGCCCGCGTATCCGCCTTCCCTGGTCGCACGAGGGTGATCAGCGATGAGCCTGCAAACGAGGATTAAGGCTGCCGGCGCTGCGGCGGCGGCAGCGCCTGTAGATGCGGGGCGTCGCCGCGCCGTGAAACGACGCACCAAGCGCGCCGTGATGGACCGCATGGGTTACGACGAAGTGGCGCGTATCAGCGCCTATATCGACCCGGCACTTGCCCGCTCGGAATTGCGTCCTGCGGTGGAGGCGGCGCTCAATGTTGAGGAGCCGACCGATCTCGCGACGCCCGAGCGCGAGGCCATCATCGACGAGATTTTGGATGACGTGGTGGGCTTGGGGCCGTTGCAGCCGCTCATCGAGGACGACACCGTTACCGAGATCATGATCAACGGCTGCCGCTCGGCTTTCTTTGAACGCGGCGGCGTCTTGTACCCCATCGAGCATGCGTTTGAGGATGATGAGCAGATCCGTGTGCTTATCGACCGCATTATCTCGCCACTTGGCCGCCGTATCGACGAGCGCAGCCCCATCGTCAACGCCCGCCTTAAAACGGGCTATCGCGTCAACGCGGTGATTCCGCCTGTGGCGATTGACGGACCGATTCTCACCATCCGAAAGTTCTCGGACCGTATCTGCTCGCTGGACGAGCTCGTGGGGTTGGGATCGCTGCCGCTTTGGTATGCGCAGCTGCTGTCGTGTGCGGTGTCGCTGCGACAGGACTTGGCGGTTGCGGGAGGCACGGGATCTGGTAAGACCACCCTGCTCAACGCGTTGTCATGTGAGATTTCCACCGGCGAGCGCATCGTGACGATCGAGGACTCTGCCGAGCTCAAGTTTGCGCATCATCCGCACGTGGTGCGCCTAGAGGCGCGCGAGGCTTCAATTGAGGGCGAGGGCGCGGTGACGATCCGCGACCTGGTGACTAATGCCCTGCGCATGCGCCCCGACCGCATCGTGGTGGGCGAGGTGCGCGGTGCCGAGTGCTGCGACATGTTGCAGGCCATGAACACGGGCCACGACGGGTCGCTCACCACGCTTCATGCGGGTTCAGAACAGGAGACCGTGGTGCGTCTGACGTTGCTTGCACGTTATGGCATCGATCTGCCGAGCGAGCTCATCGAGGAGCAGATTGCCATGGCACTCGACGGTATCGTGATGTCCGAGCGCCACGCCGATGGCAGGCGCTTCGTCTCCTCGTATTCGGGGGTGCGACGCGCCGCATCGGGCGGCGTAGAGCTCGAGCGCTATGTGACGTTCGATGCCGCCGAGCGCACCTGGACGCTTGACCGCGAGCCGCCGTTTATCGCAGAAGGCCTGCGGTCGGGGACGCTCACACAAGAGGAGGTGGACGAATGGAGATCACTGTGCCCCTCGTCGTAGGGGGCTTGGCAGGGCTTTCTGTCGCGACGGCGTGCGGGGCGGAACCTCGTGTGCCGCAGGTACCGCCGGCGGAGCTGGCACGTCAGGCGCTCGAGACGGTGGCAGAGAAGCTGCCGCGTGAGCTGGTGGAAAACGATCTGCTGAAAAAGATCGCCCGTTCGTGGGCATCGCTGGCTCCGGCGCATCGCCTTGGCCTCGTGATCGAAGATGCTTCGGGACGTTTGGCGTTTCTGCTGCTATCGAGCGGTGTCTGCTGCGTTTTACTAACGATGGTGTCGTTATCGCCCCTCGGATTTGCCTTGGGACTTGTTGCTCCGTTTGCCGTTGGTGCCGCCCGGGATGGCTTTGAGAGCCGGCGCGAGCAACACGATGCAGAAGAGGCGATGCCCGAGGCGTTTACCGCACTTTCCATGTCGCTTGCCTCGGGACATTCGCTGGCCCAGGGCATGCGCTTTGTGGGCGCTCATGCGCAAGAGCCAGTGCATACCGAGTTTTTGCGGGTGGCGGCGGCGATCGATTGCGGCATCTCGGCGACCGACGCGCTCGATGACTTGCTCGTACGTATCGACGCCCCCGGTCTTTCGCTTGTGACCTTGGCGCTTAAGGTGTCTCAGCGCACCGGCGCTCCGCTTGCCGACTTACTGTCCGAGGCGTCGAGCATGGTGGGGGAGCGCATTGAGCTCAAGCGCCGCCTGGATGTTAAGACGTCGCAGGCTCGCATGTCTGCGCATATGGTCGCGGCGATGCCGGCGGGCATGTGCGCGGTGTTGGCGCTGCTTTCGGCAGATTTTCGTCGCGGTCTTGCGACGCCTGCCGGCGCGGGCGCTGTGGTGCTGGGTCTTGCCCTCAACGCCGTTGCCCTGGTGGTTATCCGGCGCATTATGCGGGTGGAGCTATGAGCGCCTCGGTTGCAGTTGCGGCTTGCCTGTGCGCCCTGAGTGTATTTGTCGCGACGGGTTTTGATCGGGCGGATGCACGCAAGATCGCAGGGGCCTGCAAGCGCGAGGCGGTGCTGGTCGCTGCCGCGGGTCGCTCGGTGGTCGATGCTCTGACCGCGCGAGTGAAGGGCGCGGTTGGAGCGGGCGGCCCGGCGCGAGTGTCGCTCGGCGAAGTGTCCGAGATGATCGATGTTGTGCGCTTGGGTCTTTCGGCCGGTCTTTCGTTTGATGCGGCGCTTGAGATTTTCTGCGCCAACCGCCGGTCAGTGCTGGCTCTTCGCCTTGAGCGCGCCTGCATGGCGTGGCAGGTGGGCGTGGGCACGCGTGAGGACGAGTTGTTGGCCGCCGCGCGCGACCTGGACGTGCGAGCGCTCGAGACCTTTGCCATCACGGTGGGGCAGGCGCTCGCCCTGGGTGCCCCACTTGCCGAGACGCTGGCCGCTCAAAGTCGCGAGATCCGTGCGGCTCATCGCGCCGCGGTCGAGCGCGAGATCGAGCGTGCGCCCGTCAAGCTGTTGATTCCCACCGGCACGCTCATCTTGCCGGCGTTGCTTCTGTCCATATTGGGCCCGCTGCTGGGAGCAGGCGGGATGATGTAGGGAGGAATACATGAACACGATGGTCGAAGTTGCTGACAAGGCTTGGAGCTGGGCTTTTTGCCGGGCGATTCACACTCGCCAGCATGCCAAGGAGCTGTTGCAGGAGGAGAGCGCGCAGGGTACCACCGAGTACGCCATTTTAGTGGGCGTACTTGTGGTGATCGCGATTATTGCCATCGTTGCATTTAAAGGCAAGGTTAAAGAGCTATGGGATGCGATCAGCGAGGGCATCAACAGCCTGTAGAGGGCGAGCGCCCCATCGGGGTGCTGCTGGTGTTTGCTTGCCTGACCGTGGCGATAGCGGCGGTGCTTTGGGGGCTTAACGCCGCGCGGCAGCAGCGTCCTGGGACCGCCTCCGATTTGGGCTCAGATTCGGCGGTGGCGTCTCAAAAAGATGAGATGCGAGATGCGGACGATTCGGATGTCGCTGTCACGGCGCAAACCTTTCTGCGGACGCTCGACAAGCGGTCTGGCACTGCGACGGATTCGCCTGAGGGCAACGCGATTGCGGTCCGGCTTGCATGGTCCGAGGACCGACCGATGACCGAAGCGGCGGCGGATATGCTGCGTGCCTATCGCGAGGTACCCACGGCGCAACTTGCTCTGAGCGGCTATCTCGACATCAAGGGAAACGTGTGGGGCGCCATCGTGCGCGACGGACGCGGCTGGGTCGATATGGTGACAATTGCCGCGGATGCTGGCGATGCTTCGTGTCGTCTGCGCGCCGTGCGCCTGAGCCCGCAGGCAACGGACTCAAAGGAGGGATCGTGAAATGCATGATGTCCTGCGTGAGGAATCTGCCCAGGCGACGGTCGAATACGCCATCGTCACGGTGGCGCTGTTATCGATCGTGCTGGCGATCGCGGGACTTTGGCGTGCCGGCACCGATGGGCGCTTGGCGGCGCTGGTTGAGCGGGCGGCATCTCATGGCGTTGCCTCGACGTCGGTTATCGACGCCGCTGCGGCCGCTAAGGACATCGCGTTGTATTGATGCCGCGCGCGAGGACCGGGCGCAGTCTACGGTCGAGGCCGCTTTTTTGCTGCCGACGTTTCTGACACTCATCCTTCTCGCGCTGCAACCGGTGTGCCTGCTCTATACGCGCGCGGTCATGGAGTCTGCCGCCGCCGAGACCGCGCGGCTTATGACCACGACGACGGTGGAGGACGACGATGACCTTAAGGAGTTCACTCGCCGCAGACTTGCCGCGGTGCCCAACGTCTCGATTTTTCATGCCGGCGGGCCGCTGTCGTGGAATATCGAGTTGGGGCGGGCCGGTGCCGGCGGCGTTTCGTCCGTGTCTGTTTCCGGCGAGGTCAAGCCGTTGCCTGTGATCGGTGCGTTTGCGCAGGCTATGGGTGGTACCGCCGAGGGCGGCTACGTTGAGCTCAAGGTCGATGTCTCGTATCAATCGCGTCCCGAATGGCTGGAGGGAGATTATGATTCGTGGATTGCTGCATGGGATTAAGCGTTTCTGGTCTAGACGCGTTTTGACGCACCGTCCGAGCTGCCATCGCAAGCGAGGCGGCTTTATGGGTCGAGCCGGTGTCGATCTGTTTATCGAAGATGGCGCCTATACCACGCTTTCTTCTGCCGTGGTCATCCTAGTGGTGCTCACATTGTTGTTTTCGTCGACCGCGGCGATATGGAGCATGTCGCGTGCCGGGGATACTCAGGTGGCGGCTGATAGTGGCGCGCTGGCGGGTGCCAACGTAGTGTCGTCCTATCACACGGCTGCCACGGTGGTTGATGCGAGCATCTTGAGTCTGGGGCTGGCGGGGTTTGCCACGATCGGGACGGGCCTGGTCGCCATCCTCATCCCGGGTGCCGAGCCGGTTGCCGGCAATATGGTCGACACCGGGATTGAGATCATTAAAACGCGCAACAAGTTTGCCAAAAGCGCATCGGAAGGCTTACAGAAAATCGAGACGGCTCTGCCGTATCTGATCGCCGCGCGTGCCACGCAGACGGTGTCGGCGCAGGATACCGATAGTGTGACCTATACCGGTACGGCGCTTGCCGTGCCCAGGACATCCGAGTCTGACTTCGCTGCGCTCAAAGGATCAGAGATCTCGACCGATACCATTAAAGACACATCAGATGATTTAGAGGGTGCGGCCGAGGAGCTGCGGAAGGCTTCTGAGGACACGGCGAAGGCTAAAGAGCGTGCTTGGCTGGCGGATTGTGGTGGGTCTGACAAGGGCTCGGTCGGCAGCTGTTCTTGCATGTGGGAGCGTGCGAAAAGCCTAACGGATCTCTCCGGTGTTCAAAATCCGCATTACTCATCGAGCGTTACGTGGGAGCCCCAAGTTGCCCTTGATCGCGCGAAGGACTACTACCATTGGCGTCTGACAAATGAGAAGCCCCACGGCTCGAGTGTCGAGATGAAGGCAGAGTCTGCGGCGCGTAAGGCGTTTTATACCTATGCGAGCGCGGAGGTCGATCGGGCGCATATAACCGAGAACGGAGACAGGGTTTCCTCCTATATTCCGCTGCTGCCGCGCAACTCTGATGAGGTTCGGGCGACGGAACTCTATACCGATGCGGTGTGGCCGACTAGCGTGAACGATGACAAGGCGTATCTGCATTACGGGACGACCTGCCCTAACTATAAGAAAGGGACGCCGAGCGGATTTGCTTCGGTTGCCGATTACGATGGACAGGATAAATGCAGCAAATGCCATTTTGGCGTTTTGTCGCTTGGTGCTGTTGCGGCGCCTTCAACCTCTATCGAAAACGGCTTCGAATATCACTTCGACGAGTTCAAAAAGGCCTTGGAGGAATACGTCAAATGTCGGAACAAAGAGCTTGAGCTCATGCGTCAGACCGAGGATGAGGCCGACCGTGCGAGCAATGCGTTTGACCAGGCCATTAAAGCGCTTTCGGGCGAGCGTCCGCGTATCGCTCCGCCCGGTCGCAACGGCGTGGTTGCCTTTGCGGTTTCGGGTGCCATCTCGAGCCCCGATGAGCTCAACTCTTCGTTTAACACGGCAGTCAGGCTTGGCGATCGCGGTGCCATCTCTGCCGCGGTGCTGGCGCCCGATGAGGCGACGGCGCAAAACAACGTGCTTTCGCGATTTTTCTCGACATTGAAGGAACGCTCGGGTGGCGTTGCCGGCGTACTCGATGGCGTCATGGATGTCTGGGGACGGCTGCTTGTGGGATACGGAGACATCCAAGGTTCGGCCGACGAACTTATGGACGAGATGATTAAAGGCCTAGGAGGGGGCAGCGGCGCGTTGGGCTCCATCGCATCGTGGCTCGGCGATACCGTTTCGGCGTCCGTGGCGGCGCTGGGTTTGGAACCGTGCGACTTGCGCCTGCGAAAGCCGGTGCTGACTGATTCCGCCAACGTCATTAAGAGCCCGGGGTCTGACATTGCTGGTCTCTCTCAAGCGCAAGACAAACTGCGAAGTATTCCGTTGGGCGTGACCGATCCCAAGGCGCTTTGCGAGGCGTTGGAATATCAAGTCGAACGCACCATCAGCGGTACGGTGTTCACGCTTGCGGAGATTCCTCTGCCCGGCGGCGGCTCCATCCCGCTCACCGTCGATGTCGCCACGCTGGTTGGCGCTCTGGGCGGTGGGTCGTAATGAGTATCCGCATGCGTCTGCGCGAGGAGCGCGCCCAAGCGACGGTGGAGATAGCAGTGGTTACGCCCGTTTTGCTGGTGCTGGCACTCATCGTATACAACGTCATGATCTATGCCAGCGCTGTCGCGCGCTTCGACCGCGTGGTGCCCGACATCGTGTTGGCGCACGCCGTGGCGCCGAGCGGGGAGGGCGACGAAAGCTCTGTCGATGCCTCGGCGACGGTCCGGACTCAAATTCTGAATGCCATGGAAGGCTATGACTTGCAGATCGAAGTGTCGAGCGAGCAAGGCGCGGAGGCATCGGATGGTGGCCTGCTCTCCCTATCCGGTACGTTTAGGACCTACACCTGCACCATGCACTATGAGCCGTGGCCGACTTCTCTCAGCATCGCTGGCGTTCCGCTGGGGGCGCCGACAACGTTGTCGCACGAGCGCGCGGTGACGGTCGATCCATGGCGTCCGGGGGTGGTCATGTGACCGCGGTCTCGTCCTACATCGCCTACGCGCGGGCACTCAATAGGCTGGGCTGGACGCCGGCCGAGTTTGCGGTGGCGGAGTCGTTTGCCGTGCGCCTGCGCGGCATGCTGGGACGGTGTCCGGTTGCCGCCAACGGTCTGCCGCTCGTCATGGCATTTCCACGCTGCTCTTCGGTCCATACGTGTTTTATGGCCTATCCCATCGATATCGCCTTTATCGATGCACGTGGCTATGTCCTCGTATGCTACGAAAACGTACGTCCCTGGCGTATGTGCTCCTGCCCCGGCGCCTGGGCCGTACTAGAGCGTCCTTCAATCATTGTTTCGACCCCTGCTCTCCAACGCGTGCCGGCTTAAGAATTGGCGACAGCGGACTTTCGTCATACGAAATTGGGTAAGATGGAGGAGAAGATGCATGGATGTTGAGATCCATCCCAACGCTAAAAAGCACCTGACAGAACAGCAGGTGCTTAGCGCTTGGCTTGCGGTTACTGAGTGCATTCGTCGCGAGTCGAAGGACGAGCCGCCGAGATGGCTTGCGATTGGATGGCTCCCAGACGGACGAAGCGTGGAGCTTGTCGCGGTCGAGCTTCTCCGTGGGTGGCTTATCATTCATGCCTTGTCTCCAGTCCAGAAGAAATTTTGGCAGGAGATTGAACGGGCTCGGCAAAGGGGTCGATGATGGGCAAGACGTATACGGCCGCTAATGGTCAGGTTGTAACGGATGAAATGATTGACGCGTGGTGCGAGTCGTACGAGCGCGGAGAGTTTCCGGATGGCGAACACACCGTTGGTGGGATCGTGCATGGACGGCCCCCACTCTCAGGTGAGGGGACGGCAACGCTGTCAGTCAAGATTCCTCTGGGAATGAAGGAGGCCATTCGTCGACGGGCGGCTGCCGAGGGGATGACGCCAAGTGAGTTTGCCCGTGCGGCTCTGAGCGAAAAACTTCTTGCTGCCGGCTGATGCCTCTGACGTGCCGATTTAAAGAACCGAGGCTGTGCTCAAAAACTTTTTTAAAATTCTCGGTTGACCGGAACGCGTCCTTGGTTATACTAATCAAGCCTTGAAACAAGGCACACCTCAAATGGCTGGGTAGCTCAGTTGGTAGAGCAGAGGACTGAAAATCCTCGTGTCAGGGGTTCGATTCCCTTCCCCGCCACCTTGAATTGACTAGGACCTCTGCAAAGGGGTCCTTTTCTTTTATGTAGACCTCGCACGGAATCGAACCCCGTGAGGGCGCGGAGCTGAGGAAACGCGTAAGCGTTTGCCAGCGTAGCTCGCAAGGCGCGTAAGCGCCGCAGCGGTCCGTCCGCGCAGCGCGCGGACGCGATTCCCTTCCCCGCCACCTTGAATTGACTAGGACCTCTGCAAAGGGGTCCTTT
>DXZR01000005.1:43997-55269 GCA_019419555.1 Collinsella sp. | reverse complement strand
TCTTTTATGTAGGGTTCTGCGGAAACTGCGTCCCAGAATAAGGGCTCAGAACGGGACACACTTTCCGGTGCCTGCCTTTGGCGCGCGTACACACCTCGTCGCACCATTCCGAGCCCGCCCGCCCCAGACATTCCTCCCACTTTCGCGTCACTTTGCAGACCGTTCGGTCGCCTGTCCGCACACGCGGGTATACTCAAAACGATACTTATCCTATGCAATACGATGCGGGTTCGACCTGCATGATCCGAAGGGGGCAGTGATGGAGAGGATACTCGGCGTTAATCTCTCTGGCTGGTTTATTCCCGAGCCTTGGGTGACCCCGTCGCTGTACGCGGCGACCGGCGCATCCAACGCAGCCGAGCTGCAGGAGGCCATGGGTACCGCCGCTTACAACGAGCGCATGCGTCGTCATTACGAGACGTTTGTGAGCGAGGACGATTTTCGCCGCATGGCGCAGATCGGTCTCAATGCCGTGCGTCTGCCGGTGCCCTGGTATGCCTTTGGCTCACAGGAGTCCGATGCCTCCTACATATCGGTTGTCGATTACATCGACCGCGCGATTGAGTGGGCTGCCAAGTACGATATCCGCGTGCTGCTCGATCTGGCAACCGTGCCCGGTGGCCAGGGCGATTCCAACGATTCGCCCACCACGCCGGAGGCTGTCGCCGAGTGGCATTCGTCCACCAACGGCCGTCATGTCGCACTCGACGTGCTCGAGCGCTTGGCCGATCGCTACGGCGAGGCCGAGAGCCTGCTGGGCATTGAGCTGCTGGACACGCCGCAGATGAGCGTTCGCAAGAGCCTCTTCACCATGACGGATGGCATTCCTGCTCACTACCTGCGCAATTTCTATCGCGATGCCTACGAGCTCGTCCGTTCGTATATGCCCGAGGATAAAATCGTCGTCTTCTCGTCGTCGGGGCATCCCAGCGAGTGGAAGCATTTTATGCGCGGCGCCAAGTACAAGAACGTCTACATGGACCTTCACCTGTACCATTACCGCGACGAGTATGCGCTCGACATCACGAGCCCTCGCGGGCTGACGACGGCGATTTCGCGTAACAAGCGCGAGCTTAAAGAAGCGATTTCGACTGGGTTCCCCGTGCTGGTGGGCGAATGGTCGGGCGCGGCGATCTTTGCCAACTCGTCGGTTACGCCCGAGGGCCGCAATGCCTACGAGCGCGTGTTTATCGCCAACCAGCTGGCTTCGTTTGCGCCGGCTGCCGGTTGGTTCTTTCAAACGTGGAAGACCGAGAAGCGCATTGCAGCATGGGACGCCCGCGCGGCGCTCGGTACGCTCGAGCGCGGCATGATTGAATAGGTTGATATGACGCAAAACAGCGCCCATACGGGCAAACTCTATGTGGTCGGCACGCCCATCGGCAACCTGGGTGACCTGTCCCCGCGCGTTGGCGAGGCCTTTGCCGCTGCCGATGTCATCTGCTGCGAAGACACGCGTGTGACGTCAAAGCTGCTGATGCACCTGGGCATTTCCAAGCCGCTTGTCCGTTGCGACGAGAATGTGATCGCTAGCCGCGCTGCCGGCCTGGTCGACCGTCTGCTGGCGGGGGAGACCCTCGCCTTTGCCTCGGACGCCGGCATGCCGAGCGTGTCCGATCCCGGCCAGGCGCTGATCGAGGCGGCGCGTGAGGCCGATGTGCCCGTCGAAGTTATTCCTGGGCCCTCTGCTTGCGTCACGGCGCTTGTTTCGTCCGGCATTCCCTGCGAGCATTTTTTCTTCGAGGGCTTTTTGGGCCGCAAGCACGGCGACCGTGTGCGCCGTTTGCAGCGCCTTGCCGTGGTGCCCGGCGCACTCATCTTCTACGAGTCTCCACATCGCATCGTGGCGACGCTCGAGGCCGTGGCGGAGGTCTTTCCCCAGCGTGAGGTTGCCGTCTGCCGCGAGCTCACCAAGCTGCACGAGGAGGTCTTGCGCGGGCCCGCTGACCAGCTTGCCGAGGAGCTGCGTGCTCGCGGCGAGGTAAGGGGCGAGATTGCGCTGGTCATCGCGCCGCCGAGCGAGGATGAGGAGGCCGGTATCGTGCCGGTTGGCGCCGCGGCAGCGGATCCCGACGAGGCCCTGCGCGAGGATATCCGCGCCGCGCTCGAGGAGGGGGAGCCCGCGTCTGCGGTGGCCAAGCGCCTGTCTCAGAAGTATTCGCGCCGCAAGCGCGATGTCTATGCCATAGTGCTCGATATGCAATAGATGGAGGATATCCAGCCCTTGCGCTAGAATCATCCTCTGTATGCAACGTTTTTCTGGAGGACAAACCCCATGGATCAAAGCAAGCCTTCGTTCTTTATCACGACGCCCATCTACTACGTCAACGCCGATCCGCACCTGGGCACGGCTTATTCCACCATCATCGCCGACGTTCAGGCTCGCTATCGCCGTTCCGCCGGCTATAACGTCAAGTTCCTGACCGGCATGGACGAGCACGGCGAGAAGGTCGCCGAGGCCGCAGCCAAGCATGGCATGACGCCGCAGGAGTGGACCGACAGCCAGGCTCCGCACTTCAAGGAGCTTTGGAGCAAGCTCGAGATCTCCAACGACGACTTCATCCGCACCACCGAGCCGCGCCAGCATCATGCCGTGCAGTACCTGTGGGAGCGCATGAAGGAGTCCGGCTATCTGTATAAGGGCAGCTACGACGGTTGGTATTGCGTGCCTGACGAGACCTACTTCACCGATACGCAGGTCCAGAAGGGCGACGAGGAGTACGGCAGCGTTGGCCAGCACCTGTGCCCCGACTGCCACCGTCCGCTTGAGCGCGTGCAGGAGGAGTCCTACTTCTTTAAGCTTTCCGCCTTCCAGGACAAGCTTCTCAAGCTCTATGACGAGCACCCCGACTTTGTCGAGCCTGCGTTCCGTATGAACGAGGTACGCAGCTTTGTCGAGGGCGGCCTTAACGACCTTTCCGTGAGCCGTACGAGCTTTGACTGGGGCATTCAGGTCCCGTTTGACGAGGGTCACGTGACCTACGTGTGGTTCGATGCGTTGCTCAACTATATGACGGCCGTCGGCTACGGTGTCGACACCAACGAGGCCCGTGCCGAGCTGGCCTATCGCTGGCCCGCGCAGTTCCACATCGTGGGTAAGGACATCATCCGCTTCCACTGCGTCATTTGGCCCGCGATGCTCATGGCCATCGGCGAGGCCCTGCCCGAGCACGTCTTTGCCCACGGCTTCCTGACCGTGCGCAATGCCGAGACCGGTAAGGCCGAGAAGATGTCCAAGAGCCGCGGCAACGCCATCGCTCCGCAGGATGTTATCGACATGCTGGGCGTCGAGGGCTACCGCTATTACTTTATGACCGACGTGGTCCCCGGCACCGACGGCGCCATCAGCTTCGATCGTATGGAGCAGGTCTACAACGCCGATCTGGCCAACAGCTGGGGCAACCTCATTTCGCGCTCGCTCAACATGAGCGCAAAGTACTTTGACGGCTGCGCCCCGGCTAAACCGGCGTCTGCCGACGCGTTCGATAACCCGCTGGCAAAGATCGCCGATGGTCTGGTCGAGCGCTACATGGCCAAGATGGACGTGCTCGATTACGGCGGAGCCAAGGACGAGGTCATGGAGCTCATTCACGCCGCCAACCACTACATCGAGGACTCCGAGCCTTGGGCACTTGCCAAGGACGAGGCCAAGGCTGACGAGCTGGCGTTTGTGATCTACAACCTGCTCGAGGCCATCCGCATTGCTGCTCACCTGCTGATGCCGCTCATGCCTCAGACCTCTGCCGAGGCCCTGCGCCGCCTGTCCTGTGAGGGCGAGGCCGCGAGCGACGACCTCAAGGGCATTTGCACTTGGGGCCTGCTTGCCGGCGGTCAGCCCGTCGAGAAGGGCGATCCGCTGTTCCCGCGTCTGGCGTAGAGACCGCGCGAGCGCCATATCGGCAATTTGCTGTTTAGCTGTAAGGGCATGGCCGCCACGGTCCATGCCCTTTTGTTTCAAGACGCCGCCATCATGCTAAGGAGGCAACCATGGCAACTTCGCCTTTGGCAAACCCCACGGCCACCAGGGAGCTGCTGGAGGAGTTTGGCCTTGCGACCAAGCATCGCCTGGGCCAGAACTTTCTAATCGACAATCATGTGATCGAACGTATCTGCGAGCTTACCGAGCTTGCAGGTGACGAGCGCGTACTCGAGGTGGGTCCAGGTTGCGGTACGTTGACACTTGCGTTGCTGCAGGAAGCGGCGTGCGTTACGTCCATTGAGGCCGATCCCGAGCTTGAGCCGGTGCTCGATGCCCACGCCGCCGACTATGCCAACTTCCGCTTTATCATGGGCGACGCGCTCAAGGTGACGCCGGAGCAGATTGAGCAGGCTGCGGGCGGTGAGCCGACGGTATTTGTCGCGAACTTGCCCTATAACGTGGCGGCGACGATCATTTTGCAATTTTTCCAGACGATGCCGGCGCTCAAGCGCGCCGTCGTCATGGTGCAAAAGGAGGTTGCCGATCGCATTGCCGCAGTGCCGGGCAAC
The DNA here is from genome assembly GCA_019419555.1 of Collinsella sp. Lineage (GTDB taxonomy): Bacteria > Actinomycetota > Coriobacteriia > Coriobacteriales > Coriobacteriaceae > Collinsella. The sequence goes on along the minus strand of DXZR01000005.1, from coordinate 50,781 downwards.
AAGACCTATGGCGGCTATACGGCAAAGCTTGGCCTGTATGCGCAGGTAACGGGTCGCTTTGAGGTGCCGCCGCGTTGCTTTATGCCGGCGCCACACGTGGACTCGGCCGTCGTGCGTATCGACCGTGTTGACGGTGTGGTGCCCGAAGGACTCGATCGCGAATTTGTGGCCCGCGTGATTGACGCTGCATTTGCTCAGCGTCGCAAGACCATCCGCAATTCCATGAGCGCCAACGGCTTTGCCAAGGACGTGCTCGATGCCGCCTTTGAGGCTTGCGGTATCGCACCCACCACGCGCGCCGAGACGCTCGGCGTCGCCGACTTTGTGTGTCTGGCTCGGGAGCTTTCCCATGACGCTTAATGCCGAACGCGTGACGTTTACCAAGAAAAAGAAGACGGTTGCTTGTCCCGTGCCCTTGGCACCGCTTGCCGACACACATGCGCATCTGCTTTCGTTCTGGGGCAAGGATGTGCCCGAGACACTCGTGCGTGCCAAGGCGGCAGGCATCGACCTGTTGGTGACGGTCTTCGACCCCATCGCCGACAAGCGCAGCGTGACGGACTATAGCGACTGGCTCGTGCGCGAAATTCTGCCGATGCAGGATATCCCGCAGATCAAGTATCTTGCCGGCGTGCATCCGTATGGCGCGCCGGACTATACCGACGACATTCACGCGCAGGTTGTTGCTGCGCTTGATGACCCTTTGTGCGCCGGTATTGGCGAAATCGGTCTGGACTACCACATGGACTATGACGACGATATCGCGCCGGCACCCCATAACGTGCAGATTGACTGCATGGCGCGCCAGCTCGAGCTTGCCGTGCGTCGTAACGTGCCGGTGGAGCTGCATCTGCGTCACGAGGACATGGACCAGGAGCGTACCTCGCACGTGGACGCCTACAACGTGCTTCGTGGGGTGGGCGTGCCCCAGACCGGTTGTGTGCTGCACTGTTTTGGCGAGGACCGCGCCACGATGGAGCGCTTTGTGGAGCTGGGCTGCTATATCGCCTATGGTGGTGCGGCCACCTTTAAGCGCAACGACGACGTGCGCGAGGCATTTGCGGCAACCCCACTCGATCGAATTTTGTTCGAGACGGATTGCCCGTATATGGCTCCGGAGCCCATCCGCGGTCTTGAATGCGAGCCCGCAATGATCTCCATTACGGCAAACGCGCTGGTTAACGACCGTATCGATCGCACTGGTGAGGACGCCGAAACAATCGCGCATGCCGCTTGGGAAAATGCCTGCAAACTTTTTCAAAAATAGTTCTTGCGTTCGCGGTGGCGCTCCGTTATTCTAATTCCTGCACGCGGGCGTGGCGGAATTGGCAGACGCGTACGGTTCAGGTCCGTATGGGGGCAACCCCATGAAGGTTCAAGTCCTTTCGCCCGCACCATTGATTGAAAGAGCTCCCAGCAATGGGGGCTTTTTTGTTATGTGCCCATCGCGGGGACTTGAACCTGTGAAGGAGCGAGCGTCAAGAAAACGCGGAGCGTTTTTAGCGAGCTGGCGAGTCCGCCGGCAGGCGGGCGAAGCCGGTGCGGATCCGCGAAGCGGATACGCGGACGTCCTTTCGCCCGCACCATTAAATGAAAGAGCTCCCAGCAATGGGGGCTTTTTTGTTATGCACGATCTCCTTGGACGGGTATCCTAATGGCAACGTGTGCCTATCAGAGGAGAGACCATGCTGTTTTCCGGTATCATCGCTGCCCTTACGAGCCTTTTGATTCCCATCATCATCCTGCTGCTGTTGCTTCCCAACGCCTGCTACGTCGTTGAGCAGCAGCACGCTGTGATCATCGAGCGCTTGGGTAAGTTCAATCGTATCGTCAACGCGGGCTTCCACGTGAAGGTGCCCGTGATCGACCGCAAGGCCGCCACGGTGAGCCTGCGCACCATGAAAAACGGTTTTGGCATCGACGTTAAGACCCAGGACAACGTGACCATCGGTCTTGAGGTCTCCGCTCAGTACCACGTGAGCTACGACATGGGCGCCGGCCCGGCAGATTCGGGCATCTACAAGAGCTACTACATGCTGCAGGAGCCCGTCGACCAGATGCGTGACTTCATCACCGACGCCCTGCGCTCTTCGATTCCTGTCTACACACTCGATGAGGTCTTTGCCAAGAAGGATGACATCGCCAAGGATGTCAACGCTACCGTTTCCGAGCAGATGGCCGCCTACGGCTTCACCCTCGTGTCGACGCTCATCACCAAAATCGCACTGCCGACCGAGGTTGAGAACTCCATGAACGACATCAACGCCGCCCAGCGCAAGCGCGCTGCGGCACAGGAGCTCGCCGAGGCAGACCGCATCAAGCGCGTCACCGAGGCGACCGCCGAGGCCGAGGCAATGGAAAAGGCGGGCGAGGGCATCGCCAACCAGCGCAAGGCCATCGCACTGGGTATCAAAGATTCGCTCGAGATTATCCAGGAGACGGGTGTCGGCAATGACGAGGCCAACCAACTGTTCATGTTTACGCAGTGGTCCGAGATGATGACGGAGTTCGCTCGCACGGGTAAAACCTCGACGGTCGTGCTGCCGAGCGACTTTTCGCAGTCGGCCTCGATGTTCGAGCAGATGCTGGCCGCCGGCAAAGTTCAAAACGATTCGAAGGAGTAGACGCGCGTGAAATACACCGTCGTTTGCGTCGGTAAGCTCAAGGAGCGCTTTTGGAAGGACGCGTGCGCTGAGTACACCAAGCGCCTAGGTGCCTATGCCAAGGTGGATATCCGCGAGGTGGCCGATATCGACCCGGCTAAGGCGGGCGGCGTGGATGCCGCGCGCGACAAGGAGGGGGCGGCGATTCTTGCCGCCTTGCCATCTCGAGCGCATTTGATCCTGCTGGCTATCGAGGGCAAGGAGCGCTCGAGCGAGGAGTTTTCGGCGAGGCTCGACGATCTTATGCTGCGAGGCAGCAGCGACATTGCCTTTGTAATCGGCGGTTCGGACGGCGTGAGTGATGAGGTGCGCGCCCGCGCCGACGAGATGCTCAGCTTTGGACGCATTACCTTGCCGCATAACCTGGCGCGTGTGGTGCTGCTAGAGCAGATTTACCGTGCCTGCAAGATCAGTCGTGGCGAGCCGTATCACAAATAGGTCGGCAATACGAAACAATGGCGTGGGACAATACCTTTCGTTTTGAGGAATGTGTCTGAAAGGACTATGAGATATGAAGATTGGATTTGTCGGTTTTGGCAATATGGCGAGCGCTATGGCCGATGGCTGGATCGCTGCCGGTGTAGCTGCGAGCGACATGTGCGCCTGCGCGGGTCGCTACGACGCGCTGGTTGAGCGCTGCGAGGCGCGCGGCATGGTCGCCTGCCACGATGCCGCCGAGGTTGTCGCCGCATCCGATATCGTGGTCGCTGCGGTCAAACCGTACATGATCGAGAAGGTATTCGCCCCGATCAAGGATGCTCTTGCCAAAAAGGTCGTTCTGTCGGTTGCCTGGACCTGGGACAGTGCCAAGTGGGAGCAGGTCCTGCCGGGCGTCGCGCATATCTCGACGGTGCCCAACACGCCGGTTTCGGTAGGCGAGGGCGTCATCGCCTGCGAGAAGGCTTCGACGCTTAACGACGAGCAGCGTGCTGTGGTGCTCGACCTGCTCGGTAAGCTTGGCGCTGTCGTCGAGCTCGACACAAGCCTGCTGTTTGTGGGCGGCACGGTGGGTGGTTGCGCTCCGGCGTTTGTCGCCATGGCAATCGAGGCCCTGGGCGATGCGGCGGTCAAGCACGGTATCCCGCGTGCGGATGCTTATCGCATTGTGAGCCAGATGGTGCTGGGTACGGCAAAGCTGCAGCTTGCAACTGGCCAGCATCCTGCGGCGATGAAGGATGCCGTATGCTCGCCCGGCGGTGCCACCATCAAGGGCGTCGTTGCACTCGAGGACGCCGGCATGCGCAGCGCCCTGGTCAAGGCAATCGACGCAACCCTCCAGTAAAACCGACCAAAAAAGGGACAGTTTATTTTGGCAGGTTTTTCCTGCGGTTTTGTCCTTTTAGCGAAAAGTGCCCCGCAACTGGCTCAATTCCAGTTGCGGGGCACTTGCGTTTGCCCAGATAAAACCGACCAAAATAAACCTGTCCCTTTTTGACAGGTTAGTCCCAGAAGCTGTCTTCTTCGTCCTCGGACTTGGGGCCGCGGTCGACATACATCTTATGGGTGCGCTTCTCCATTACAAAGGCAATAATCGCAAACAGCAGGATGCCGCCGGCGAAAAGGATGGCAAAACCGGTGCGGGTGCCAAACAAAAAGGAAAAAACTGCGTCCATTGGGTGCCTTCTTGCGTAGTTGAGTTGGGTCGTAAACGCTCATAAGTATATACTTGCCCATACATGTACAAGGTTGCAACCTAAATGGAATGTATATCGCCGGAGGATCTAATGCTTGATATCAAGTTTGTTCGCGAGAACCCCGATGCCATCGATGTCGCCATGGCTAACCGCCAGACGTCTTGGGATCGCGAGAAGTTCTTTGAGCTCGACGACGAGCGTCGTGCCGTCATCACCGAGGTTGAGGAACTTCAAGCCACGCGCAATGCCGAGTCCAAGAAGATCGGCGCCCTGATGAAGGAGGGCAAGAAGGACGAGGCCGAGGCCGCCAAGGAGGCCGTGCGCGCCGTCAACGAGAAGATTGACGGTCTGGCCGAGCGCCGCACCGCCCTCGAGCAGGAGCAGTACGACTTCATGGCTCACCTGCCCAACATTCCTTGCGAGGCCACGCCGTACGGCAAGGACGAGGACGAGAACATCGAGCGCCGTCGTTGGGGCACCCCGCGCGAGTTCGACTTCGACTTTAAGCCGCACTGGGATCTGGGCACCGACCTCGACATCCTTGACTTCGAGCGCGGCAACAAGCTCTCCGGCAGCCGCTTCACCGTTCTCGGTGGCGCCGGCGCCCGTCTTGAGCGCGCCCTCATCAACTTCTTCCTCGATACGCACACCAGCCGTGGTTTTAAGGAGTGGTGGCCGCCCATCGTCGTCAAGCGTCAGACCATGTTCGGCACGGGCCAGCTGCCCAAGTTCGAGGACGACGCCTATCACGTCTCGGGCGACAACTTCCTGATCCCCACCGCCGAGGTCGTGCTCACCAACCTGCACGCCGGTGAGGTCCTCGACGCCGACACCCTGCCGCGCCGCTACACCGCCTTCACCCCCTGCTTCCGCGAGGAGGCCGGTTCCGCCGGTCGCGATACCCGTGGCATCATCCGTCAGCACGAGTTCGACAAGGTCGAGATGGTCAAGTTCGCTAAGCCGGAGGAGTCCGACGAGGAGCTCGAGAGCATGACCGCCGAGGCCGAGTACCTGCTGCAGCAGCTGGGCCTTCCGTATCGCGTGATTAGCCTGTGCACCGGCGACTTGGGCTTCTCTGCCCGTCAGACCTACGACATCGAGGTCTGGCTGCCGAGCTACAACGCCTACAAGGAGATCAGCTCCTGCTCCAACTGCGGTGACTTCCAGGCTCGCCGCGCCAACATCAAGTATCGCGACCCCGAGAACTTCAAGGGTTCGCGCTACCTGCACACCCTCAACGGTTCCGGCCTGCCGGCTGGCCGTACCATGGCTGCCATTCTGGAGAACTACCAGAACGCCGACGGCACCATCACGATCCCCGAGGTCCTGCGTCCCTACATGGGCGGCCTCGAGAAGATCGAGCCGGTCGCGTAACTTGGCTGCATAGGCGATATGCAAGGGCGCTCCTTCGGGGGCGCCCTATTTCGTGCGCAGGTCCATACCATGCTGTGCGGACAGCTCAATAGAAAACACACGAACAACTGTTCTGTATGCAGCCATCTACCTGCTATGCTTTTGCTAAATAAGAGCGAGAGAAAGGGGACGCGATGGAGCTGTTTGATGATCGGGTGGTTTTGTTTGAGAGCGACGAGGGCGGGGAGTACCTGCTTGTGACGTGTGAGCCGTCTGGCATGGGTGGCCTGGTGGTTCGACAGACGAGCGAGGGGCCGTTGACGCAATGGTGCTACGAGGAGTCGCCTCATGTGGTTGAGACGTTTGTGGCGCACGAGGGGCTTGTGGCCCTAGAGCATTTCTATGGGGTCCAGACATCTAATCAGGTTGCTCGCATGTTGAGCATCTCGTTTGCCGATTATGATTGTGCCCAGCGGGTGAGATCGCTCCTGAGGGAACTTGATGCTAAGTTTGACGTGATCGAAAAGCCAATCGATCGTACGGGGAATGGCGGTATATGCGGAGCAGCATGACAAGACTGCGTTCCACAAAAAAGTTTGAAATTGTGCTTGACTCCAATAAGCTAAAGTGGTTTTATATGTCTTGCGCTGCGGCGTTACCTCAGCTGGATAGAGGGTCTGACTACGAATCAGAACGTCATAGGTTCGAATCCTATACGCCGCACCAATTGAACTTGAAGCCTCCGGCAACGGGGGCTTTTCTTTTTTGGAGACCAGACAGGGATTCGAACCTCGGTCGAGGCGCGAGCGTGAAGCGGACGCGGAGCGTCCGTAGCGAGCGGGCGAGCACGCCGGCAGGCGGGCGAAGCCGGCGCGGATCCGCGGAGCGGATGCGCGGAATCCTATACGCCGCACCAATTGAACTTGAATCCTCCGGCAACGGGGGCTTTTCTTTTATGGCAACACCGCATGGATTCGAACCTCGGTCGAGGCACGAACAACTTAATTATCACTCCGTAAAATTTTTTCTAATTGTCGCTTGACCCATCGGGGGCTCGCGTGCATAATAATCTGTGCGTTGCGGCGTTACCTCAGCTGGATAGAGGGTCTGACTACGAATCAGAACGTCATAGGT
>DXZR01000005.1:0-43897 GCA_019419555.1 Collinsella sp. | reverse complement strand
CCTATACGCCGCACCATTTGAGATTAAAGCTCCCGGCAACGGGGGCTTTTCTTTTGCGTCAGCTTGAGTGCTTTCGTCCAAAGGGACGATTTCCTGTCGACTCGTGTAAGATTCCGAGTAGATGTCGCGACTTATTCGCGACCACTCCTTCTTCAAGCGACCGATCAGGGTGATATTTCGTGGCAGAGCGTCCGACATACAAGCTCAGGTTTCTCGATCCCAAGAAGCGCTTTCCGGCGATGCCCGAGCAGCCTGCGGGACGCTCATATGGTGTGGTCTGGAAACTCTTTGGCGAGGATCAGCATGAATCTTGTTATGTCGTCGAATTCGTTGGCAAAAGTCGTGTGTCGCTTTTGGGCTACGTAAGCGTTTCGGGTGAGGTGTACAAGGTGGACCGCCCCGTTAGCGAGGCTCCGCTGCCCAACGATCCCGACATGGAACTGGTCCTTGACGAGTCGGATTCCAGTATTGGTGAGATTATGGTAAGGGAAGCCAACGGTGCAATGCACGCGTGCGCACAAACTTCCGGCTCTCCCGAAGGCCCCATGCGCGAGCAGTCCGACCACGCGACATGGAATTCGGCCCGCGCCCTTCCTTACGGCGAGTTCATGGCCTCGATGTTCTTGCGCTACGTGATATTTGCCAACTCCGAAAGCGCTATTGCGAACACGGCGGGCGTCGACGGTCTCGATGCGGACATGCAAAACGTTGTCGACAAGATCAAGCTCGTAAAGTTGCCCGAGCCGGTCGAGGTGTTTTTGGGCTTTAACACGGCACCGCTCCCCGATGCTATCGAGACGCTGCTTTACCGCGTTGACCATGCCGAGAATCCGAGCGGTATCGAGCGCTATGCCGCCGCCCTTATGAGCGAAATTGACTTGCCCCGCTTGCGCACCATCGCCGCTAAGTCCGAGATGAGCCTGGCTCGCATTGATCGCTCAAAGCTTTTCTATCTCAATTTTGATCGTAGTCTGCTGGACCAGGACGAAATTGACACGCTGCTCGCCATCGAGTGCCGTCTCAACCGCCTCTCCGGCATCCTTGAGCGCATCGGGGCCGGATTGGTTCCCGCGGCATCCTCGCCGAGCCTTGAGGGCTGCGCGCTCTTTGATGCGTGGCATATCGCCAAGACGACCAACGATGTTCCCCGACTGCTCGATACGGCCTCAAGCGATAACCCGTGGGGCAAACCGGGGACGGTGGCGTGTCAGCCGGGCGGTGAGTGGGACGTGCGCACCCGCTTCGCGCGTATCGTCGAGACGCTCAACGTGATTACGCGGCTCGACTATACCTATCGGGCAAACGTTGCCGAGGGGATTATGCTCGTTCGGTTTGGGCACTCTGTCGTGGATGCCATGCCGCAACGTGAATACGACGCTCAAGATGACGCCTGGCGCGAGCTGGAAGAGGACACGCGTGCGATCTGGGCCGCGGAGCACGATGCGCGCGTGGCGCTCACGCTTGCGGCGGCGTGCTTTGCCGCGGGCACCTGCATCACGCGCTGCTATGTGCAGATTGCTGCTCCCGACAGTGAGCAGGGCGAGCGCGTTGTCGCAACGTATTTCTTTGGGCGCGCGGCCTATCTGGCCGATTGCGTGCCTGTCGCCAAGGATCTTGAGAGCATGGACATGGACGATATGCCGTGCAAGCGTGTGCTTGAGGCGTATGAGTCAACTGTTCCGGAGACGATTGAACCTGCGGAGGTTCATGCTCGTCCGCGTGATGACCATCGCACGCTGCCGCCGGCGCTGCGCGATCTGCTGCTTGCCGATACGGCTGACGAGTTGGAGGTCATGGAAGAGGACGATGACCCATACGTGGCCCGTGTTGTTGAATTGCGCGAGCAGGCAAAAGTCGACCGTACGGGTGCTTTTGAAGGTTTTTCCCGTCTTGTCGAGGAGTTGGAGGCTAAGTGCGCCGTCGCCGAGCTTTTGGCGACAGGTCCGGTTCAAACGCAGTTTTGTGATAACCAGCTGGTACGCATGGTGCTACCGGTGTTGGAAGAAGACCGCTCTGTGCGAATCCTTCGTGCGCCCGATGCGCTGTACTTTGCCCAGCACGAGATCTGCAGCTTTTACGCCGAGCAAGAGGACTTTGAACGAGCGCTGCCCGAGGTGCGCCATCTTTACGATCTGGCGCGCTCGTCCATGCAATCGCACTTTGCGCTCATCAACGTGCTTGCGCGCCTGGAGCGCTTTGACGAGATTATCGAGGTGGCGCGCCACGGCCTACGTATTGCCAGCGATCGTTCTGCAATCGGCTACCTGTTCTATCGCTTGGCGTTTGCCTATTGGAATTGCGATCAGCTCGAGCTCGCGTTGGCGTGCTACCGCCTCGTGCCGCGCGGCGAGGAGTCAGGTAGCAACGCGCTGGAGGAAATGCAGGGCCTTATGAACGAGATGGGTGTCAATGAGCCGCCGACGTTCGAGGATGCGGTTGAAACCATCCGCAAGGCCGGGCTCGAGCTACCGCCGGTGCCCGCTGTGACCAACCAGCTGGCGGATGCTGCCGTGCAGCTGGTCGACAACGGCTTCTTTTTCCTGGCGCGTGGCTGCATCTTCCAAATGTGGCGCACCATGGGCAACGATGAGCTCGGCTCCCTCAATCGCTCGCTGGGGTAGTAGCGAAAACTGCAAGGAGGAAAGGCCACTGGACAATTAGAAAATTCCCTCTTGCCCAACTTCGACTGTTTGGTTACTATAAAACGGCTGTTACGGAGAGCTGACCGAGAGGCCGAAGGTGCTCGCCTGCTAAGCGAGTATGCCCCAAAAGGGCATCTGGGGTTCGAATCCCCAGCTCTCCGCCAGTATGACTTGAAAGAAGGGTCCCATTTGGGGCCCTTTTTTGTGCGGAGAAAGGAGGCTGGGGATTCGAACCCGAGAGGGCACGGGCGTTAAGCAAACGCGAAAGCGTTTGTAGCCCGTGGGCGAAAAGCCGCCAGGCTTTGAAGCCGGAGGGCATGCGCAGCATGCCCGGACATCCCCAGCTCTCCGCCAGTACGAATTTGAAGAAGGGTCCCATTTGGGGCCCTTTTTATTATCAAGAATGGCGGCTGGGGATTCGAACCCTCAAAAAAAGGAGGCATCCTTTCGGACACCTCCTTTCAGCGAGTATATTGTTCTTCGACCTTACACCTCGGGCGCCTTGGCGACGGTCTCGCTTTCTGCCGTGAGTGGGCGGTTGTCGATGCGGCGGCCCAGGCGGTCGAGCTTCACGAGTAGCCACTCAATGGGATTCGGCCCCGAGCCTTCCTCGTCGGCAACCAAATCCATGACGGCGATCTTGGTGCCGTCCTGCTTGAGCGTAATGCTGCCCACCTTGTCGCCCACATGCACCGCGCCCGAAAGATCGTCGTAGCTAACCTTTTCGGTCACCTCGCCGGCAAGGGAAAACACGGTCGCTTGCGCCGTAGGATCGGCGAGTGTGGCGTCGATCGTCTTATCCGTCCAGTCGGTTTGACCAATGCGCGCCATAAGCGGGTTGCCGTTGGCGGTCTTTTCCTGCGTGTTGGCGATCGCGACCGTCACCTTGTGACCGTAGTACCAATTGGCAAGGGTTGCGGTATCGGTAAAGCGCTGGTCGGTGGTGGTGGAGTTCAAAACGACGGTGTAGATCTCGTCGCCATCGCGGTTGTAGGCACCCGTAAAGCAATAGCCTGCATCGTCGGTAGTGCCGGTCTTGCCACCGATGTTGCCATCTTGGCCCAGCAATAGGTTATGCGTGTCCATGGAATGCGAATGGTCGGTGCCGTCGGCGCCCGTGACCTCGATCCAGGAATCCTCGCTCGCTACGACCTCGCGGATCGTGTCGTTTTTCATGGCCTCCTGCATCATCAGCGCTACGTCGTGTGCGGTTGAGTGCATATCGCCAGCCCACTCATCAAAGTCCAGACCGTGTGGGTTCTCAAAGACCGTGCCGGTGCAGCCGAGCTTCTTAGCGCGCTCGTTCATGGCCTTCGCAAATGTGGCCTCGGCGTCTTTGGTCTTAGGGTCGATCTTCTTGCCCACATATTCGGCGAGCACGATGGCGGCGTCGTTGCCCGAGGGAATCATCAGGCCGCGCAGCGCCTGCTCCACGGTAAGCTCGTCGCCTTCGAGCAAGCCGGCGGTCGAATTACCCACGGTGGCTGCGGCGTTGCTCACCGTGACCTTCTCGTCCATCTTGCAATTCTCAACGGTTAGGATTGCGGTCGTGACCTTGGTGATCGAGGCGATTTTGACCTGCTCATCGGCGCCGCGCCCATAGTAGACGGTGCCGTCTTTGCCCATGACGAAGGCATTGGTCGCATCGATATCGGGTAGATTTTCGGCCGTGATGCCGCGCGCATCGGCGGTTTTGCCACAGACATTGTCGGTCGTGAGCACTTGGGCGCCGGCGACGGTGGGCACGCCAGCGGCAAGGGCGATAGCGCAGACAAAGCCGGCGGCAAGCTGGGCTGAGCGCTTTGTAAAAGAGGTGAGGGACTTCACAGATTTCGCTTTCGACGGGATGGTCTCTTCTGGAACTAGAGTATATCGTTTGCCGGCATCGGCGATCATCGCGTGCGTGCGCGGCCCACATCCGCGCCCGAACGGGCACAAGGGTGCTTAAGGCCGACTTAATCACCCACGCTTGTTGTGTGTGACGGGCGCCCCCTCGGGCATAATGGAGCGCGAGAGGAGTACGCATGAACGAGCGCATTTTGGTAGTTGATGACGAGAAGGCCATCGCCGACCTGGTTGGTATCTACCTTACAAAAGAGGGCTTTGATGTTCAGATTGCCTATAGCGGGGCCGATGCGGCCAAGGCAATTTTGGAGCAGGAGTTTGATCTGGCGTTGCTGGATGTCATGCTGCCCGATATCGATGGTTTTGAGCTGCTGTGTACCATCCGTGCCAGCCATACCTATCCCGTAATTATGTTGACGGCACGCGATGCCCAGCAGGATAAGATCGAAGGCCTTTCGCTTGGCGCGGACGATTACGTGGTCAAGCCGTTCCGCCCGCTGGAGCTCATCGCGCGCGTTCATGCTCAGTTGCGTCGCTACACCAGCTACGGTAGCCGCGCGCAGGCGACCGAGTTGCCGACCCTCCAGCTCGACGGCCTCGAGATCAACCGTGACGCTCGCTCCGTGACGGTGGACGGTGCGCCGGTGCGCCTCACGCCCATCGAGTATTCCATCTTGCTGTATCTGGCCGAGCATCGCGGCAGCGTAGTGCCCGTGGAGGACCTGTTCCGCGCGGTGTGGAACGAGGACTTTATGCCCGGCTCCAACAATACGGTGATGGTGCACATTCGTCACCTGCGCGAAAAGATTGGTGACGACGCTCAGAAGCCGCGTTTTATCAAAAACGTCTGGGGCGTCGGCTACATCATCGAATAACGCTGTTCGCTTGTGAGGATCTTGATATGACAAAAGACGATAGACAGGCGTTCGAGGTGCCCGATCGGCTCTTTGAATACGTGAGGGCGGTCGTCGATAACCGCGCGCTTGCGACGGTGCTGCTCTTTTTGCTGAGTCTGCTGCTAATCGGCATTGATAACATCGCCGGTATCTTGGCGGTGCTACTCATCGGCTTCTTGCTGATCGATCGCTTTGAAATCGTGCGTCGTTGCGTGGTAATCGGCGGTGCCGCGTGGGTCATGACGCTGGCGATTGGCACCGTGGCACTCGGTGGCATTAAGGGACCGGTGCTGTTCGATGCCGGCTTTGTATTCAACATGCTTGGCTTTGTCCTGGCGCTTGCCGTGTGCGTCTTGTTCTTTTGCGGCCGAGCGCTGTATTACCAAGGCTACGAGCAAGGAGAACAGCATGCCGATCGCGTGCTTGCGGCCCGTATCCAGGACCGCCTGATCGATCATCCTGACGCCTGGGACAACATCGACGGAGACTTCCTGGAGGTCGAGGGTGCGCTCAACCGCGCGCGCGATCGCGAGCGTAAGGTGCAGCAAGCCCTACGCGACGAGTCGCATCGCAAGGACGACTTGGTCACATACTTGGCGCATGACTTGCGCACGCCGCTTGCCAGCGTGGTGGGCTACCTCTCGCTGTTGCAGGAGGCGCCCGACCTGCCGGTTGAGCAGCGCGCGCACTTTACGGGCGTGGCGCTCGACAAGGCGCACCGACTCGACGCGCTTATTGAGGAGTTCTTTGATATCACGCGCTTTAACTTCCACGATATTGTGCTCACGCGCGGCTACGTCGACCTGGGATTGCTGCTGGCACAGGTGGCCGATGAGTTTTATCCCATTCTCAACGAGCAGCACAAAGATGTCCAAGTTGATGTGCGCGAGGACCTGACGGTGCTCGTAGATGGCGACAAGATGGCTCGCGTGTTCAACAACATCATGAAAAACGCCATCGCCTATAGCTACGAAGGATCGACCATCACGATTGAGACTGGGCACCAAGATGACGGTGGAGTGCGAATTCGCTTTATCAATCAGGGTGATCCGATTCCGGCGGCTAAGCTCAAGGTGATCTTTGAGAAGTTCTATCGCCTGGATGCGGCGCGCGCGACCAATCGCGGCGGCGCCGGGCTTGGCCTTGCCATCGCCAAGGAGATCGTTGCGGCGCACAGCGGCACCATTGCGTGCGAATCGACACCCGAGCACACGATATTTACCATCGAGTTGCCGGCGGCATAGCCAGCGTGCCCTTACAAACACTTGACAATGTGCTCACGTGCGTATGAGCCGCGATTCCTACTATCGATACTGCTGAATTGATATCGACGTGGAGGTATGCGGTATGACGGCTGGTGTGGCTATGGAGCCCACGGAGCTCGAGGAGCTAATGGAGGCGCGAGCCGAGGCTGCGCACGAGCGCGAAGTCGGAGACGCGACGCGCCCCACGGCGCAGGACCTTGCCGCCTCGCCGACGCGCATCGACGTCGAGGGCCTCGATGTGTTCTATGGCGACCACCGCGCACTCAAGGACGTGTCCATCAAGATCCGCGACAAGCAGATCACCTCGTTTATCGGTCCTTCGGGCTGCGGCAAGTCGACGCTGCTACGTTGCTTTAACCGCATGAACGACGGCATCAAGGACTGCCGCATCGAGGGCAAGATCGCGCTCGATGGCCAGGATATCATGGACGATTATGATATCTGCCGTCTGCGCCAGCGCGTGGGCATGGTGTTCCAGCGCCCTAACCCGTTTCCCATGAGTATTTACGACAACGTCGCGTACGGCCCCCGTGGCATGGGCGTGCGCGATCGCGCCGTGCTGGATGAGCTGGTCGAGGATTCCCTTCGTCGAGCCGCTCTGTGGGATGAGGTCAAGGACAAGCTCAAGGAGTCGGGGCTGGGCCTTTCGGGCGGGCAGCAGCAGCGCCTGTGCATCGCCCGCGCGCTTGCCGTGCAACCCGACATCCTGCTGATGGATGAGCCCACGAGCGCCCTCGATCCCGTGTCGACGCTGGTGGTGGAGCAGCTTGCCTGCGGGCTCAAGGAGACCTGCACGTTGGTGGTCGTTACGCACAATATGCAGCAGGCGGCGCGTATTTCGGACTCGGTCGCGTTTTTCTTGCTGGGTGAGTTAGTGGAACACGCGCCCGCCGCTCAGCTCTTCAAAAATCCGACCGACCCGCGCACAGCGGATTATTTGACGGGACGTTTTGGCTGATACCATCTCGTAAAGGTACCTTTAGGGTTAAGATGCGGTCATGCCGGCCGCAAAGGGGTTCAACATGATCTACTACGTCGAGGACGATGACAACATCAGGGATTTGACGGTCTATGCGCTGCGCAAGCAGGGAATCGAGGCCGAGGGCTTTTCGTGCGACGGCGAGTTTAAGGCCGCCGTGGCGCGACGGGTACCCGATGCCGTCCTGCTCGACATCATGCTGCCCGATACCGATGGTTTGGCGATTATGCGTCGCCTGCGCGCCGACCGCCTGACGGCGACGGTGCCCATCATGATGCTTACTGCCAAGGACACCGAGCTCGACAAGGTGATGGCGCTCGATGGCGGTGCCGACGATTACCTGACTAAGCCGTTTTCGCTCATGGAGCTTGCGAGCCGTTGCCGCGCACTGCTGCGTCGCGGCGGCATGGTCAAGCAGGCGAGCGATGTGCTCAGTGTGGGCGACATCGTGCTCTCGCCCAGCCATCGCGAGGTGACCGTTGCCGGCGAGCCGCTTAAGCTCACCCTGCGCGAGTTCGACCTGCTTGAGTATCTCATGCGCAAGCCCGGCGTGGTCTTTACCCGCGAGTCGTTGCTGCAGAGCGTGTGGGGCTGGGACTTCGACGGCGGTTCGCGCACCGTTGACGTGCACGTGCAGACGCTTCGCCAAAAACTGGGCGAGCATGCCAGCGCCATCGAGACCGTGCGCGGCGTGGGCTACCGCTTGGCTGAGCCTTCTGCCGGTGATGGTGCCGAAGGTGACGACACCGCGTCCACCGCATCGGAGGAGTAACCCGTGGTCTTCGCCCCCCAGGGAAAACAAACGCTATCGCACCGCGTTTTTGTGACGATCTTTGTTTGCGCCATGGCGGTTATCGTGGCGTTTACGGTGCTTGGTGCGTTCTTTGTGCAAAACACCTTGGCGGATGCCACGAGTGCCAATCTGGCGCAGGAAACCGAGCTCATTGCTGCCGCCCTCGACGAGCAGCAGGAGCCCATCCCGTTCTTGCGTAGCCTCGATCGCGAGGACTTACGCATCACGCTGATTAACAAGGATGGATCGGTTGCCTACGACAACGAGGCGTCGCCTTCCACACTGCCCAACCATGGCGATCGCCCCGAGGTCATCGAGGTCTTTGAGAGTGGTTCGGGTTCCGCGGAGCGCGCAAGCTCTACGCTCGGCGAGATTATGCTGTATCGCGCCGTCGCCCTTGATAACGGCCAGGTTGTCCGCTTGGCGCAGGCCCAGCCTGGCGTTGCGGCGATTTTGCTGTCGATGGTGGCGCCGATGCTGCTTATCGCAGCAGCGGGTGCGGTACTCTCGTTTTTCATGGCGCGCCGCGAGTCCCGTGCCATCATCGCGCCGTTGCAAGAGGTGGATTTGGACCACCCGCGCCGTAGCTATGAGCACGCCTATGCCGAGATGGTCCCCATGCTTGAGCGTATCGAGTCGCAGCGCCAGGAACTCAAGCGCCAAATGGCGGTGCTAGCGGACAACGACCGTATGCGCCGCGAGTTCACGGCGAATATCACTCATGAGCTCAAGACGCCGCTTACGGCGATTTCGGGCTATGCCGAGCTCATCGCAAACGGCATGGTTGAGGGCGAGGATGACCTGCGCAACTTTGGCGGTCGCATCTATCGTGAGGCGGGCCGCTTGGCAGCGCTTGTCAACGATATCCTTACGCTGTCTAACTTGGACGAGGCCGAGCGTGCAACTGAGGGCGAGGCGGTGCCCATTGGGTCCACGGAGCCTATTGAGCTCTCGCGTGCCATCTACACGGTTGAGCAGCGTCTTGAACAGGTCGCCCGTCAGGCGAATGTGACGATAAGTCATGAGACCAAGCCTGTGGTCATCGAAGGCGTGTCGCGCTTGATTGACGAGCTCATCTACAATCTGGCAAGCAACGCCATCCGCTACAATCGACCCGGCGGTACGGTTACGCTGCAGTGCGGCACCAACGACGAAGGCCATCCGTTCCTCGCGGTCGCCGACACGGGAATCGGTATCGCGCCTGAAGAACAGGGCAAGGTATTTGAGCGGTTCTATCGCGTGGATAAGAGTAGATCCAAGGCACGCGGCGGAACCGGCCTGGGGCTTGCCATTGTCAAGCATGCGGCCCTGTATCATCACGCCACGCTCGATCTATCGAGCGAGTTGGGCGTGGGAACCACCATTACGGTGGCGTTTCCCATACAGCAGGACGAGCCATTCGCATAGCGACACAACATAGATATTGATGCAGACGCCGCATTTGACTTTCGGGTGCGGCGTTGTTGTGCAATTTTACGATTGCTTCCGTCATTTTTACAGGAGAGCCTGTTTCTTATGTATAGAGTTTGGTCTCGGTAAAAAGATGCGATAACATACGGACAGTTTTGTCAATCCGAACTGGGGAAATGAAAGGCAAGCTGCATGACCCTTCTCGAACTGTTCCAGCTGCTCAAAAAGCACCTCAAGCTGGTCATCACCCTTCCGGTGGTCTGCGCGATCGCCATGGGCATCGTGTCCTTCGTTGCGATGGACAACACCTATACCGCGACGACGAGCATGTACATTCTCGCCAAGACCGACGATAGCGGTCAGATGAGCTACAACGATCTCTCGGCGAGCCAGATGCTTTCCAACGATATCGCCACGCTGCTGGATAGCGATAGCGTTAAGAGCGGCGCCGCCAATGAACTGGGCCTCACCGATCTGGATGACTACAAAGTGTCTGTTTCCTCCGAGACCACCACGCGTGTCATTACGCTTTCGGTTACCGGCACCGATGCCAAGGAGACGGCTAAGGTCGCAAAGGCCATAGCTAGCTCGGTGAG
This sequence comes from Collinsella sp., assembly GCA_019419555.1. Taxonomy (GTDB): domain Bacteria; phylum Actinomycetota; class Coriobacteriia; order Coriobacteriales; family Coriobacteriaceae; genus Collinsella. The sequence continues at coordinate 33,471 of DXZR01000005.1, read as the reverse complement.
TACGGTCGCTCAGAACGTCGGCGCTGCCCAGAGCATCAACGTTATCGACGAGGCTAAGACCCCCGAAGCCCCCAGCGGTCCCAAGCGTATGCTGTACGTTGCTGTCGCGTTCCTCGCGGGCATCTTTATCGCAGTTGCCTATGTCGTTTTGGCAGACATGCTCAATACCCGCATCCGCGGTGCCGAAGAGGCAGAAGAGCTCCTGGGCATTCCCGTTGTTGGCCGAATTCCGGCTATGAAAGGTGGTAAATAGGCATGGCTAAGGCAAAGAACACCGATAAGCTCGTTGTACAGAATGCCGCCAAGACCCTTCTGGCCAACATCCGCTTTGCGAGCGTGGACGACCCCATTCGCACCATTACCGTCACGTCCTCGATTCCCAACGAGGGCAAGTCTACGGTTTCCATTAACCTTGCTCAGGCAATCGCCACGAGCGGCAAGTCCGTGCTCCTGGTCGAGTGCGATATGCGCCGCAGGTCCCTTGCCGATATGCTTGGCGTCCGCTCCCGCGGTGGACTCTATGCGGTCCTTTCCGAGCAGATCTCCATTGACCAGGCAATTGTCGAGACGGGTCAGAAGAACTTCTACTTCCTCGATGCCGAGCCGCATATTCCCAATCCTGCCGACATCATCGTCTCTCACCGCTTTTCCAAGTTGGTCAAGGCACTGTCTGCTAAGTTCCAGTACGTCATCTTCGATGCTCCCCCGGTTGGCACCTTCATCGATGCTGCCGAGATTGCCAGCCTGACCGACGGCGCGCTGTTCGTGGTGCGCGAGAACTTTACCAAGCGCGAAGAGGCGCTCAACGCCATCGGTCAGCTTAAGAAGTCCGAGAAGGTCAAGCTCATCGGTACCGTCATGAATTACTGTGAGACCGAGACCAGCGAGTACTACTATTCTTACTACACCAAGGACGGTAAGAAGGTTAAGAAGGGCTCCGACGGTCAGGGCACTTCCAAAAAGGGCATCTTCACCAACCGAGCAAACGTTTAGTTGATTAGGGCCGACCTATGCGTGACATTCATTGCCATATCTTGCCGGGTGTAGACGACGGCGCCGCCGATCTCGATGAGAGCTTGGCGATGCTCGAGGCTGCCAAGCGGGCCGGTGTAACCAGAATCGTTTGCACTCCTCACTGCCGTGATCCCTATTTTGATTACGACAAGATGTGGGATGCCTTTGAGCTGCTGCGCGATAACGCTGACGGTTTTCCGCTCCAGATGGGCTTCGAGGTCAACCATCGAAAGCTCGTTGAACTTGGTATCGATGCCGCGGAGCACTTGCATTTCGATGGGACCAACGAGTTTCTGCTCGAGCTTTCGACGCATGCCGATGCGTATGCGTTTAGAGAATACGAGAACACGATTTACGATTTGCAGTGCCGTGGCTACCAGGTGATCATCGCTCATCCTGAGCGCTATCGTGCGGTTCAAAAGGATGTAAGCGTGGCGGAACGCCTGGTCGATATGGGCTGCAAGCTGCAGGCTTCGGCGGACTTTATTGCCGGTGGTCGCTTTGGTCGCGAGAAAAAGCCGGCCCAGCGCCTGTTCGATCAGAACCTGTACAGCTTCATCGCGAGCGATGCCCATAATGTGGGTCATTACGACTGCCTGGCGAAGGCTCGCGCGAAGTTTAGCGTGCGCGGAGCTCATTTTCGCTAAAATCTGTCCCTAACGTTCGCGTTGAATGAAAGGGCAGCCATGGATATCCAACTTAAGACGGGATGCTTTGATGATGCGGCGTTGGTGCGCCGCGTCGTTTTTATGGACGAGCAGGGCTACGAGAATGAGTTCGACGCTATCGACGAGGACCCGAACTGCATTCATGTGACGCTCTATGTAGACGGCGAGCTTGCCGGTTGCTCGCGCGTGTTTCCCGAAGAGCTTGAGCGCGCGGCTGACGCAGAGGCTCCGGTGTCGCCGGCGTGCGACTTGGACGAAGGCGTCGCAGCGGGGGAGACCTACATTATGGGGCGCGTCGCCGTGCTGCCGGCTATGCGTCGTCGTGGTCTGGCGAGCAAGATTGTCGAGGCCAGTGATACGTGCGCGCGTGATGCCGGCGCCAAGCTCATTAAGCTGCACGCGCAGGAATACGTGCTGCCGCTCTATGCCAAGGCGGGTTACACGCAGATTGCCCCGGTGGACTACGAAGACGAGGGCCAGCCCCATGTTTGGATGGCCAAGCGCGTAGATGGCAGATAGGGACGTTCCTTTCCTGCCGGCAGTCGGGGACACCCCTTGGCAATTGGCGCATCAGAGCGTTTGGACATACAGTTTTTCGATTCCGTATGTATATATGCGCGCTAATGGGTTATAAAATCTAAGTCTGGACATAGCAGGTCTGCGATGCGGCTCGGGCAACTGGGCCGTTTTTGCGGACGGGGGTAGCGCGAAAGGACTGCACATGCGTCAATTTAAGACCGAGAGCAAAAAACTGCTCGACCTCATGATCAACTCCATCTACACCAATAAGGAAATCTTCCTGCGCGAGCTTATCTCCAACGCGAGCGACGCCGTCGACAAGCTCAACTTTAAGAGCCTGCAGGACCCGAGTGTCAAGCTCGACCAGGGCGACCTGGCTATTCGCGTCTCTTTTGATAAAGACGCCCGCACCATTACCATCTCGGATAACGGCATTGGCATGACCGCCGAGGAGCTCGAGCGCAATCTGGGCACCATCGCCCATTCCGGCTCCGAGGAGTTTAAGACCGAGAACGCCGAGCAACAGGGCTCCGATGTCGACATCATCGGCCAGTTTGGCGTGGGCTTCTACTCTGCCTTTATGGTTGCCAGCCACGTAAAGGTTGTCAGCCGCGCCTATGGCGAGGACACCGCTCACGTGTGGGAGTCTGATGGTCTTGAGGGTTACACCATCGAAGACGGCGAGCGCGCCGAGCACGGCACCGATGTCATCCTGACGCTGCGCGAGAACGAGAAGCTCGACGCCGACGGCGAGGCCGAGACCTACGATCGCTTCCTGACCGAGTGGGGCCTCAAGAGCCTGATTCAGCAGTACAGCAACTATGTGCGCTACCCGATTCAGATGATGGTGAGCAAGAGCCGCCAGAAACCCAAGCCCGAGGACGCCGGCGACGACTACAAGCCCGAGTACGAGGACTACCAGGAGCTCGAGACCATCAACTCCATGACGCCGATCTGGAAAAAGCGCAGCTCCGACGTTGAGCAGAAGGATTACAACGAGTTCTACAAGTCCACGTTCCACGACTTTGACGATCCCGCGCGCACTATCAGCTTCCATGCCGAGGGTACGCTTGAGTACGATGCGCTGCTGTTTGTGCCGGGTCGCGCCCCGTTCGATCTGTACAGCAAGGACTACGAGAAGGGCCTGGCGCTCTACAGTTCCAACGTGCTGATTATGGAGAAGTGCGACGACCTGCTGCCCGACTACTACAACTTTGTGCGCGGTGTCGTGGACTCTGCCGACGTGACGCTCAACATCTCGCGTGAGACGCTGCAACAGAACCGTCAGCTCAAGGCCATTGCCAAGCGTGTCGAGAAGAAGATCACTGCCGATCTTGAGGACATGCGCGACAACGACCGCGAGGCATACGAGAAGTTCTTTGAGAACTTTGGTCGCGGTCTGAAGTACGGCATCTACTCGAGCTACGGCATGAAGGCCGACGAGCTCGCCGACCTGCTGCTGTTCTGGTCTGCCAAGGAGCAGAAGATGATCACCCTGGCCGAGTATGCCAAGGGCATGCCCGAGGATCAGAAGGCCATCTACTACGCCGCCGGCGACTCGCGTGAGCGCTTGGCCAAGATGCCCGTGGTAAAGGGCGTGCTCGAGCGCGGCTATGACGTGCTGTTGCTGACGCAGGATGTGGATGAGTTCACGTTCCAGGCTATGCGTGAGTACGTGGCCGCCGATATGCCCAAGATCTACGAGGACGACGCCGCCCGCGAGGCTGCCGAAAAGGCCGTTGCCGACGGTGCCGAGCCCGAGGTCGAGGATCGTCACCTGGAGCTCAAGAACGTTGCGACTGGCGATCTTGATCTGGCGACCGAGGACGAAAAGAAGGAGGCCGAGGACGCCACCAAGGAAAACGAGGACCTCTTTAGTGCTATGAAGGAGGCGCTCGGTGGCAAGGTCGAGAAAGTTGCCGTCTCCGCGCGCTTGACCGATGCCCCCGCCTGCATCACCACCGAAGGCCCGCTTTCGCTCGAGATGGAGAAGGTGCTCCAGAAGGGTCCCGAGGGTGCGCCCGACGGCATGCCCAAGAGCCAGCGCGTGCTCGAGCTCAACGCCAAGCACCCGGTCTTTGACAAGCTTGTCGCTGCCCAGAAGGCAGGCGACGCCGACAAGATCAAGCAGTACTCCGGTCTGCTCTATGACCAGGCTCTGCTGGTCGAGGGCATTCTCCCCGAGGACCCCGTTGCCTTCGCGGCGGCTGTCTGCGAGCTGATGTAACTAGGGTGTTACGCGGTTCTACGAACCGCGTAACCACTCGACGCTGCGCCTTTGGTTCCGCCGTTCTAACGAACGGCGGACCGGTCGACGCTGCGCGGGCGCCAGAGCGACAACTTGTCATTCAAAGAGGACGGCATGACCAGAAGGTCTATGCCGGCCTCTTTTCATGCCAATTTGTTCGCTCTGGCGCCCGCTCGCTGGCATTGCCAAAACATCGACGTTACCGTGGTTCAAACTAGTCATTGGGGACGTTCTTAAATGACTAGCCGTTGGGGACGTTCTTGTTTGACTAGTCGTTTAAGAACGTCCCCAACGACTAATCGGATTGCTAGATTTGTGCGGGTTGTGGTTTTGTGACCTGCTGAAATTAAAGATACTGTACAACTGTACGTTAATTCGTCTTCGTAGTATATTGCTACCCGCAAAACTCAATACCATTGTGCTTCGAGACGCTAAAGCGCCTACGTACAATGGTTGTTGATAGTACGATTTGATTCAACGACAGGATGGATGGTCCAAGCGTGAGTCTCGGCAGCAAACTATCCGATGCAAAGGTCTCCTTTGCGATATTCAAGCGCGACATTAAGCGACTGCTTGTGAACCCCGTCGCCTTGGTGGTTACCCTGGGCGTGTGCGTTATCCCCTCGCTGTACGCTTGGTACAACATCGTGGCTAACTGGGATCCATATGGAAACACCCAGGGCATTAAAATCGCTATCGCCAACAACGATCAGGGCACCCAGAACGACCTAGTGGGCGAGCTCAATGCGGGCGATAAGGTGGTCGACCAGCTCAAGGAAAACGATCAGCTGGGCTGGACCTTCGTCGATTCGGCCGCCGATGCCAAAGAGGGCGTCGAGAGTGGTGAGTACTATGCGGCCATCGTAATCCCCAAGAACTTCTCAGATAACCTGGTCTCGATGCTCGACGGCAATTACCATCAGCCCAAGCTCACGTACTACGTCAACGAGAAGAAGAGCGCTATTGCGCCCAAGGTCACCGACACTGGCGCCAATACCATCGAGGAGCAGATCAACTCGGAGTTTGTCTCCACGGTGGGCGAGACCGTCGCGGGCATTGCTAAAGATGCTGGCATCGACCTTAAAGACAAGGCGACCCAGACCCGGGATTCGCTGGCGGGCTCGGTGTCCGAGGCGTCTGATACCCTGGGCGAAGTACGCGATTCCATCGGCGACATGAACACCGCCATCGACAAGACGAGCAGCTCGATTGCTTCGGCCGATGCTGCGCTGGCGGGCCTGCAGGGGCAGGCGCCCTCTCTAACGCAGGCGATCTCCCAGGGCAACGACCTGCTGGGCGAGGCTCGCGCCACGGCGGGCAACTCTATCACCTCGCTCTCCAAGGCACTCTCGGAAGGTAGCCTTGCACTCACCAAGACGTCAGCCTCCGCGAACGCTGCGATTGGCAAGCTAACGGGTACGGTCACATCTACGACCACCCGCATCGACAACTCGCTCGAGTCTCTCCAGGCGACGATCGATCACAATAAGGTCGTTATCGGACACTTGGAGATTCTCGTTAATGACGCGTCGACAGGTTCCGAGGAAATTGACGCGCGCATTGTATCGACCATCGATTCGCTTCGCGAGCAAAACCAGAAGCTGCAGAGCATCAAGGATGGCCTTTCTGCACAGTCGAGCGCCATGGCAAACGACGCTACGGCAATCTCGAACGCGAGCAACGCACTCAACGCGGCAATTCAGACCGGTACGGCTAACCTCGGTCAGGCTCAGACCGATCTGGGTCAGAACGCACTTCCGAAGGCTTCGAGCGCGCTTGATTCCTTTGCCGCCGTTTCGGGCGATTTGACCGGCATTGTGTCGGGTATGACCCCCACGATAGCGAGCGCGCGCGGCACGCTGGCGCAGCTCGACGCCACGCTCAAGCAGGCAAAGACCACGCTATCCCAAACCGACGCCTCCCTTGCCAAGGTCCAGGACAAGCTTGCAACCGCCGCCAATGACATCGCGGCGCTGCAGACCTCCGAGTCCATGGGCGAGCTGGCCGATCTGATGGGCGTCGATGTCAATGACGTGGCAGATTTCATGGCATCTCCGGTTGAGCTCGCGTCCAAGTCGATCTATCCGGTTAAGAGCTTCGGCTCGGGCATTGCCCCGTTCTATACCAACCTGGCGCTTTGGGTGGGCGGCTACGTGCTTATCGCCATCTACAAGCTCGAGGTCGATCGCGAAGGCATCGGCAGCTTTACCGCGCGTCAGGGCTACTTTGGCCGCTGGTTGCTCCTGGTGATCCTGGGCGCGTTGCAGGCCATCATCGTTACGGTAGGCGATCTGGTGATTGGCGTGCAGTGCGTCAGCCCGCTGCTGTTCGTGCTGGGCGGCATCGCCATTTCGTTCACCTACGTCAATATCATCTATGCGCTGTCCACCACGTTTAAGCATATCGGCAAGGCTATCGGCGTCATTCTCGTCATCGTGCAGATCCCGGGTTCGTCGGGCATGTACCCCATCGAGATGATGCCCGGCTTCTTCCAGTGGCTGCACCCGCTGCTGCCCTTTACCTACGGCATCAATCTGCTGCGCGAGACGGTCGGCGGCATGTATTCGTTCAACTACCTGTTCAACCTGTGCATTCTGGGCGTGTTCTTGATCGTGGCGCTCTTTATCGGCCTGCAGCTGCGTCCGCTGCTGCTCAACCTTAACCTGCTCTTTGATAAGCAGCTTTCCACGACGGGCCTCATGATCTGCGAGTCCAACGACCTGCCGCGCCAGCGCTATTCGCTGCGCACGGCCATGCGCGTCATGCTCGATTCCGATTCGTACCGTCGCGAGCTGCTCGATCATGCCGTGGCGTTTGAGCATCGCTACCCGTACTACATCAAGGGCGGTTTTGCTGCCGTGGTAGGCGTGCAGGTCCTGCTCTTTGTGCTCTCGACGGTGCTCGATATCGACAATAACGGCAAGATTATCCTGCTCGTTATCTGGATCATTTCGGTTATCGCCATCTGTGGCTGGCTCATCAACATCGAGTACATCCGTGCGAGCCTCAATACCCAGATGCGTATCTCGGCGCTTTCGGACGAGGACCTTCGCCGCGAGATGCGCGAGCACACGGCTGCCATCCCTGCTGCCCGTCGCATGTTTGGTCTCAACGCCAGCGAGCGGGGCACCAAGGACAGCGAACAGCCCACGAGCCGTCTGCCGCATATCGGTGCGCATCGTAAGGCTCAAGATGTCGACGACGTTGACAACGTAAGCGGAAACGACGGGGACACCACCCCGCTTGGCAAGCACTCTAAAGGAGGTGAGGCATAAATGAAAAACATCCTGCACCTGTTTAAGCGCGATGTCCAAAACGTGTCCCGCTCCGTGATCGGCTTGGTTGTTGTGATGGGCCTGATCATCGTGCCGTGCCTGTACGCGTGGTTTAACATCGCCGGAAGCTGGGATCCCTACGGCAATACCGGCAACCTTAAAATTGCAGTGGTCAACACTGACGAGGGCTACGAGAGCGATCTGATTCCCGTCGAGGTCAACGTGGGCGAAAACGTAACCGCCACCCTGCGCGGCAACGAGAACTTCGACTGGGTCGTCCTCAACGACCGCGATAAGGCGATTGAGGGCGTTAAGTCGGGCGCATACTATGCGGCCGTTGTTATCCCTAAAAGTTTTAGCGCAGACATGATGACGCTCTTCTCGACCGACGTGAAGCACGCCGATATCGAGTTCTATGAGAACCAGAAGGCCAACGCCATCGCACAGATCGTGACCGAGAAGGGCTCGAGCGCCGTCCAGAGCCAGGTCAACGAGACCTTTACCAAGACCATTACGACTATCGGCCTTAAGACCGTGTCCAGCCTGCTCGACTATATGAGCACCGACCAGGTGAGCAACTTTATCGCCAATCTGTCCTCTACACTGGGCGATTCGGTCGAGGACCTGCAGGACGTTCAGGCGAGCGCGACGTCACTCGCGGGCATTTTGAGCTCTACGTCCGATTCGTTGACATCGGCGGGTGGCATGCTCAAGCAGACGGGCACCGTTGATGAGTCGACGAAGCAGCTGATGGAGCACGCCAAGAACGGAATCAATGATTCCAAGGAAGCGCTCAAGGCCGCCAGCGATGCCGTTGACGCGGCGATTGACGGAAGCGCGGGCTCGTTCGACAACGTGTCCGCCGAGCTTGCGAAGGCATTCGATGCCGCGAATCAGCATGTTGACCTTACGGTGTCTCAGCTCAACGAAGCCGCAGCGGCGCTCAATACGCGTGCTGACGATATCGATGCGATGGCCGATCGGCTCCGCAACCTTGCCGACCAGGTGAGTGATGACAAGCTCAAAGACGGCCTCAAGTCCGCTGCGACGTCGCTGGGCAGAATTGCCGCGGAGTACCGTAACAATGCGAAGGACCTGACGGCGACCGCAAAGTCCCTTTCGGGCAGCATGGCGGAGGTCAACAATTCGCGTGCCGAGGTCGACCAGGCCATCGCCGATGCCAAGGCGGGTATCTCGGGCGCCAAGTCCGACTACGATTCCACGTTCTCGGTTAAGGCCAAGGAGCTCAAGAAGACCATTTCGGGCGTTTTGGATTCGCTGAACAGCATCTCGGGCGACCTGGATAGCGCCGTAGACGGCTTGACCGACGCATCTGGTTCGCTGGCAAAGGGTCTCTCTAAGGCCGCAAGGCTGGTCAACAAGGCTTCCGATCAGCTGGGCGAGGCGTCGGACAAGATCAGCGCCTTTAAGGACGACCTCGACGGTGCCCTTATGTCGGACGATCTGGCCACGATCAAGACAATGATCGGCAACGATCCCGAGGGTCTGGCCGTGTCGCTTTCCGGTCCCGTCGCGCTCGACCGCAAACCGGTCTATCCGATCCGCAACTACGGTTCGGCCATGGCACCGTTCTACACGATTCTGTCGCTTTGGGTCGGCTCGATTGTACTGGCGGCCATGATGAAGGTGTCGGTTGACGATGAGCTCATCAACGAGCTTATCCCCGTGCGCCTGCACGAGATCTACCTGGGCCGTTACCTGTTCTTTGGCGGTCTGGCGCTGCTGCAGGCAACGCTCGTGTGCGCGGGCGACATCCTGTTCTTTGGCATCCAGTGCGACAACCCGCTGCAATTTGTGCTGGCGGGCTGGATCGCGAGTCTCGTGTTCTCCAATATCGTCTACACGCTTACGGTGTCGTTTGGCGATATCGGTAAGGCACTCGCCGTCGTGTTGCTGGTCATGCAGGTCGGCGGTTCGGGCGGCACGTTCCCCATCGAGATGACCGGCCCCGTGTTCCAGGCGATCTACCCGTTCCTGCCGTTTACCCACGGCATCAACGCCATGCATGCCGCCATGGCCGGCGCCTACCATATGGAGTACTGGATTGAGTTGGGTATCTTGGCGAGTTACCTGATTCCGTCGCTGGCCCTTGGCGTCGTCTTCCGCCGCCCGGTCATCAAAGCCAACGACTGGATCATCGAAAAGCTTGAAAGCACGAAGCTTATTTAGTTACGCGGTTTTACCAAACCGCGTAACGGCTCGACGCTGCAAACGTCCCTAAGCGGCAATCTGACGTTCAATTTCAAGGGCGCGACCAGAAGGTCAGCGCCCTTCCATTTCACGTCACCTTGCTCGCTTAGGGGCGTTTTCGCTGACGTTGCCGGAACATCGAGGTTTTCTGTACCGACGCTTTAGCGTAGTGAATTGCGTGGGTTACTTGGTTGTTGCTACAGTAGCGGGGCGTACCGGGGGTCCGGTGCGCCCGTTTTTATTTGACCATGAGGCGGCATGCGGTCACGCGCGTGCGGACACCACGCCCAGATTGAGCGCGAGGATGTTCCATGGCCCAATACGCTGCCAACGAAATCGAAAACATGCCCGATAGCCCTGTAGCCCGTGAGGATTTGGGCGCGGGTGGTATTCCCCGGGGTGCCGGCGCACGCTCGCCGTTGTTCTGGAAAGTTCTACTGCTTTCGGTGGCGATTATCTGGGGCTACTCCTTTACCACTATGAAGGACGCACTCGACACCATTCCGGTGTTCGAGCTGGTCTACGTTCGCTTTCTCCCGGCTTCGCTGGTTATGTTCGCCATCTTCCGCAAACGCATCATCGCACACTTTAATGTTCGCAACCTTATCGTCGGGCTTGGTATGGGCGCACTTATGTGGGGCGCGTACGGTTTGCAGACGATTGGCCTGGCACAGACCACGGCGGGCAAGAGCGCGTTTTTGACGGGTACCTATTGCATCCTCGTGCCGTTTGCGAGCTATGTCCTGAGCGGAGAAAGGCTTACCCGTTACAACTTGGGCGCTGCATTGCTGTGCCTGGCGGGCATTGGCCTGGTGGCACTCGATAGCGTCGAGTTCAATGCTGGAGATGCCATCACGCTGGGCGGCGCGGTCTTCTTTGCTATCCAGATGGCGGTGACCGCCAAGTATGGCCGCAAGATGGATATCAACGTCATCACGTTTTGGATGTTTGTGGGCAATGGCGTTTTGAGCTTAATCACGTCGCTACTATTCGAGACTCAGGCGCCTCTGTCCGTGTGGACGCCGAGTTTTATCGGCGTGATGGTCTTCCTCTCGGTGGGCTGCACGTGCGTGGCACTGCTCGTCCAAAACGTCGGTCTGGCGCACGTCCCGGCCTCGACGGGCTCGCTGCTTCTTTCGATGGAGTCGCCCTCGGGTGTGCTGTTCTCGGTGTTGTTGATGGGGGAGGCGCTCACCTCGCGCCTGCTTTCCGGCTTTGCGCTCATCTTTTTGTCGATTATCTTGAGCGAGACGCATTTCGATTTCTTGCGCCGAAAATCACACCCGCATTTGTAAACAACTTGTTGCGCCGCCCTCCCGGGGCGGCATTTTTTATGTCATGCCCTTACAGTTGTACCTTGCACTTTACGCTGTCAAAGTGCGTGCTGCAAAAACGTTACTGGAGGGCATCTATGGCATCAGCTCTGTCCGATCTTCAACCGCAACCAGCGCCTCAGGCTACCGCAGCGGCGCAGACCGCTATCGGCGATGGTCTGGTCAAAGAAGCCCAGGCATTTGCCGGTGAGCTTGCCGCATGGCGCCACGATCTCCATCAGACGCCCGAGCTCGGTAACAATCTTCCGCAGACGTCTGCCTATATCCAGGCACGTCTGGACGAGATGGACATTCCCCATACCACGCTTGTCGACGGCTCCTGTGTTGTTGGCCTGATCGGTGCCGGTGCGGCCGCGGCTGCTCAGGGCAATGGTACGTGCGCGGACGAGCAAACCGGTACGGTTATCATGCTTCGCGGCGACATGGATGCCCTGCCCGTTGTCGAGGAATCGGGCGAGCCTTTCGCTTCCACCAACGGGTGCATGCACGCTTGTGGTCACGATATGCATGCGACGGCGCTGCTCGGCGCGGCCCGTTTGCTCAAGGCCCGCGAGGCCGAGCTTGTCGACGCCAATGCCACCGTCAAACTGCTGTTCCAGCCGGGTGAGGAGACCTTTGAGGGAGCCCGCGCTGCCATCGCCGATGGCTTGCTGCAGAACCCGCGCCCCCAGGCTGCCTTTGCCATGCACGTCAACAGCCAATCGCCGCTCGGCCTGGTGCTCTATGGGAGCCCGGCGCTTTCGGGCGTGTACGGTTTCCGCATCACGCTGCAGGGCAAGGGCGGCCATGGCTCGAGCCCCGAGATCTGCATCGACCCCATCACGGCCGGCGTCCATGTGCACCTGGCGCTCCAGGAGCTTATCTCCCGCGAGGTGCCAGCGGCCAAGGAAGTCGCACTTACCGTTGGTAAGTTCGCTGGCGGCTTGGCGGCCAACGTCATCCCCGACACCTGTGTGCTCGAGGGAACGCTGCGCGGCTTCGATGTCGAGCTCATGACTCATCTCAAGGAGCGTATCGCGGAGGTCGTCAACGGCGTTGCCGCAACATATCGTACGCCGGCAGCCATCGAGACGCTTTCGGACGTTCCGCCGCTCGTGCTCGACAGCGATATGACCCAGGCGTCGCTTGGCTACGTGGGCGCGGTGCTGCCCAAGGCTGCCTTCCTGCCGCTGTTCCACGCCATGGCGAGCGAGGACTTCGCGTTGATCTCGAGCGAGATCCCGAGTGCGTACTTTACCGTGGGCGCTGCCGTGACTGATACGGACGAGCACTTTGCTCAGCATCATCCCAAGGCACGCTTTAGCGATACCGAGCTTCCCCTTGGCGCCGCGGCTTATGCCGCCGTCGCTCTCGGATACATTGCGGACCACAAGGAGTAATCCATGTCCCAGCAACGTAAGTTCTTCCCCGGCTGGCTCGTGGTGGCCTCCAGCTTTGTGATCATGGCCACGTGCTACACGATTTTCGTTAACTGCATGACTATTCCTTCCGCACCAAGCCTTCCGAGATCGGCCTGAAGCCGCTCGGCGAGAACCCGGGCGATCCGTCCGTCTCGACGGCTGGCGACAAGGACGAGCACACGGCGTCCGAGGTTAGCGTCGGCTGGTCTCGTATCAAGAAGAGCCCGGCATTTTGGCTGCTTGTCGTCGCCTTCCTCTTTATGGGCTTGGTCAATGGCGCCATCCTGCCCAACCAGGTTACCAACATGACGAGTGTTACCGTCAACGGTGCCAAGATTGTCACGGGCGGCCACGATCCCATGTGGGCGGGTACCGTACTTTCGGCCTACATGGTCACCGTCGTTATTGCCAAGATTTCGCTCGGTGCGATCTATGACCGCTTTGGCCTGCGCTTTGGCAATATCCTTGGCTCCGTTGCGTGCATTATCGCCTGCGTGGCGCTGTGTTTCCCGACGACGGACCTCGGTCCTATTGTCGCCGCTGTGAGCTTTGGTGTTGGAACGTGCATGGGCACCATCACGCCTACCATCGCCGCGTCCAAGCAGTTTGGCATGGCCGACCTGGGTAAGGTCACGGGCACCATTACCTCGCTCGAGATGGTCGGCGGCACCGTGGGCGCCATTGTCTCGGGCGTGCTGTTCGATGCCACGGGCTCCTTTGCGAGCACCTGGATTGTGTGCCTGGCGTGCTCCGTGGTCATGCTCGTGTTCCTGCTGGCATCCGAGCCCATCGCCGCCAAGCTGCGCGCAAGCGTGGCGGGGGAGTAGCGGGTCGCCGCCTATTCCTGTTTGCCTGTTCTGCCCGTGGCTGCCCTGGAAGCCGAATGGATGCCCGTACTGTCATTCGGTTTCCAGGGCAGCCACGGGTCTACGAAATGAGCTCTTTTCCTCCGTCCCCAAGGGATCACGTAATCCGAAGGGGACGGAGGAAAAGGGATCACAAACCGCGGCGGCGGGTCTGGCCGAACGAGTCCCCATACCCTCGTTCGGTCAGACACGCCGCCGCGTTGCTGCTTTGTGCCGTATAATGTCCACTACCTATGACGCGATACAAAAGAAAGGTGTTTGCCCATGCAGGCACAGAAGGCGGAGGGAACCCGCGACCTTATCGGCGCCGAGATGCGCGCTTGGCAAAAGATGCAGCAGATCGCTGCCGGCGTGTTCGAGCCGTTTGGTTTTAAACCCATCGAGACGCCCGCGATCGAGCAGGTGGACGTCTTTGTCCACGGCATCGGCCAGTCGACCGACGTCGTGCGCAAGGAGATGTTCCGCGTGTTTAGCGGCGCCAACCTGGAGCGCGTCTTTACCGAGGGCACCGATACCAAGCTCAAGCCCAAGCAGCGCCTGGCCCTTCGTCCCGAGGGCACAGCCGGTGTGGTGCGCGCCGTCGTGGAGAACAACCTGGTGCCCCAGGGCTCCACGCCGTTTAAGGCCTACTACGCCGAGGCCATGTTCCGCGGCGAGCGTCCCCAGAAGGGCCGCCTGCGCCAGTTCCATCAGGTGGGCATCGAGTGGCTCGGCGCTCCCGATCCGGCGGCAGACGCCGAGTGCATCATCATGCTCATGGAGTTCTACAAGCGCCTGGGCTTCGACCTTTCCAAGCTTCGCCTGCTTATTAACTCGATGGGCGATGCGCAGTGCCGTCCGGCTTACCGCGAGCAGGTCAAGCAGTTTATCCTCGATCACGCCGACGAGATGTGCGATGAGTGCCGCGAGCGCGCCGAGCTCAACCCGCTGCGCGCCTTCGACTGCAAGAACGACCACTGCCGCGAGATCATGGCCGACGCCCCGCTGATGGGCGACAACCTGTGCGACGAGTGCCGTGAGCACTACGAGCAGGTCAAGCGCTATTTGGATGCGGCGGGTATCGAGTATGTCGAGGATCCCACCTTGGTGCGCGGCCTGGACTACTACACCCGTACTGTCTTTGAGGTCGAGGCTCCCGGCGCCGGTGTCGGCTCCATCGGTGGCGGCGGTCGTTATGACGGCCTGGTCGAGCTCGAGGGTGGCAAGCCCACGGCAGGCGTCGGCTTCGCTGTCGGTTTTGAACGCGCCCTGCTGGCCTTGCAGGCCTTTGGCAGCGACCTGGGTGCCGAGGAGGTCCCGTGCGTCTACGTCGCCAATGCCGGCAAGGAGCTGCGCCAGAACGTCTTTGCCATTACGCAGGAGCTTCGCGCCGCAGGTATCGTGACCGAGGCCGACTATCAGGGCCGTTCCCTTAAGGCCCAGTTTAAGCAGGCCGACAAGGTGGGCGCTAAGCTCATCCTAGTCCTGGGTGGCGACGAGCTTGCCGCCGGCAAGGTCAAGGTGCGCGACATGCAGAGCCACGACGAGGTACTGGTCGATCTGGACAACGTCGTCGAGGCGGTTCGCGAGCGCCTGTAGCGCATCTTTTTGAGCTTCGGGCCTGCTAACGTGCCCTGCTCATGGAGAGCGATTGTTACGGGGGTGTTTCGCTTTTATGCGGAATGCCCCCGTTTACGTATGCCGCCCACCGAGAAATACGACCATTTAGGGCAAAAACCTTTGCAATGCAGAAAATACTTTTGTGTGGTAAAGCGCAATCAGTGTCGAAAGTATTTCTCAAGCGCCTATAATGAATACCGCATGTTACGTGCATAGAAGGAGGAATGGGAGGAAACGTGGCTGAGAACCTAAGCAACCAGTCTGTACCCGAAGCCGCGGCGCGCGTCGCTGCCGTGGTCAACCGCCTCGTTAACCGAATCGGCTCGAATGCCGAGTCCAGGGAGCGTCTCGCCGAGATCGAGATCCCCGAGGAGCTGCGCGACAATCTGGCGCTGTTCTTGCGCCTGGAGCGCCGTGTGCTTAGCGAGTATGATCCCGAGATCGCGGACCTGTTCGACAAGATTTTGACAGCCGAGATTGTGGTCAATGCCGGCAACCCCGGTACCTGCGCTGCCGACGAAGCCGTCGACGAGCAGGGCGTGCCCACCGCCGACGAGCCCACTGCCGTGGCATTTCGTGAGGTCGTCGATTTGATCGACAGCCTGCCGCTCGATAAGCAGCAGGTCATCGTTCGCGCCTTTACGAGCTTTTTCCATCTGGCAAACCTGTCGGAGGAGAACTACCGTGTGGCGCAGCTGCGCGAGCGCGAGGCCGGTGCGTCGACCGATACCGAGGTCGATCCCGCTAACGAACTCACCGTCGCCTATCACCAGTTGGTAAACGAGATGGGTGTCGAGGGTGCCAACGAGCTGCTCGGCAAGCTTGAGTTCCACCCTGTCTTTACCGCACATCCCACCGAGGCTCGTCGTAAGGCCGTCGAGGGCAAGATTCGCCGTATCTCCAACCTGCTGGAGGAGCGTCCGCGTCTGGGCGGCTCTGACCTGGTGGAGAACGAGCGCCACATGCTGCAGGAGATTGACGCCCTGGTTCGCACGAGCCCCATCGCGCTCAAGAAGCCCACGCCGGTCGAGGAAGCCGATACCATCATCGACATCTTCGATAACACGCTGTTCGACGTTATCCCCGTTATCTATCGTCGTTTTGACGATTGGGTGCTGGGCGACAAGGCCGGTACTGTGCCGCCGCTGTGCCCGGCGTTCTTCCATCCCGGCAGCTGGATCGGTTCCGACCGCGACGGTAACCCCAACGTCACCGCCAAGGTGAGCCGTGAGGTCGCCGCCAAGTACTTTACGCACATGGTGCTCAAGCTCGAGGACAAGTGCCGCCACATCGGCCGCAACCTTACGCTCGAGGCTACCTACAGCAAGCCGTCGGCCGAGCTCATTAACCTGTGGAACCATCAGGTCGAGATGAGCCCTCGTTACACGGCCCGCGCCGAGCTGATCTCCGAGCACGAGCCGCATCGCGCCGTCATGCTCGTCATGGCCGACCGCCTGAACGCCACCGTCCGTCGTATCACCGACACCATGTACCACAGCGCCGACGAGTTCCTGGATGACCTGCGCGTCGTCCAGCGTTCGCTGGCCGCCTGCGGTGCCGTCCGTGCTGCCTACGGCCCGGTCCAAACCATCATCTGGCAGGTCGAGTCCTTCGGCTTCCACATGGTCGAGATGGAGTTCCGTCAGCACTCCGTGGTGCACGCCCGCGCCCTCAAGGATATCCACGAGAACGGTATCCATGGCGACCTGCAGCCCATGACGCGCGAGGTCATCGATACCTTCCGCGCTATCGGCTCCATCCAAAAGCGCTACGGCAAGAAGATGGCGCACCGCTACATCATCTCGTTCACCAAGAGCGCCCAGCATGTGGCCGACGTCTTTGAGCTTGCCCACCTGTCCTTTGCACACGAGGAGGATGTCCCCGAGCTCGACGTGATCCCGCTGTTCGAGCAGCTCGAGGACCTCGAGGGCTGCGTCGACGTGCTCGACCAGATGCTTACGCTGCCTGTGGTGCAAAAGCGCCTTGCCCAGACCAACCGCCGCATGGAGGTCATGCTGGGCTATTCCGACTCCTCCAAGGATGCCGGTCCTACCACGGCCATGCTTGCGCTGCACTCCGCGCAGGAGCGCATTGCCAAGTGGGCAGAGAAGAACGATATCGACCTGGTGCTCATGCACGGTCGCGGCGGTGCCGTGGGCCGTGGCGGCGGCCCGGCCAACAAGGCCGTGCTGGCGCAGCCCAAGGGTTCGGTCAATTGCTTCTTTAAGCTCACCGAGCAGGGCGAAGTCATCTTTGCCCGTTACGGCAACCGCACGCTGGCTCAGCGCCATGTTGAGTCCGTTGCCGCCGCAACGCTTTTGCAGTCGGCCCCGAGTGTCGAGAAGACCAACACCGAGACCACGCAGAAGTTCTGGGATATGGCCGAGAAGCTCAACACTGCAAGCCACGAACGCTATCTGGACCTGCTGAACACCGAGGACTTTACACCGTGGTTCTCGACCGTGACGCCGCTGACCGAGGTCGGTCTGCTGCCGATCGGCTCGCGTCCCGCCAAGCGCGGTCTGGGCGCCAAGTCGCTCGATGACCTGCGTACCATCCCGTGGATCTTCAGCTGGAGCCAGGCGCGCATTAACCTGGCCGCTTGGTACGGTCTGGGCACCGCCTGCGAGCAGCTTGGCGATCTTGACCAGCTCAAGGCTGCCTACCAGGAGTGGCCGTTCTTCCGCACCTTTATCGACAACATCGAGATGTCGATCGCCAAGACCGACCAGCGCATCGCCAAGATGTATCTGCACCTGGGCGACCGCCAGGATCTGTCCGAGAAGGTCTTTACCGAGATGCAGCTCACGCGTAAGTGGGTCCTTGCCATCGTCGGTGACGAGTGGCCGCTGCAGCGCCGTCGCGTGCTCGGCTGCGCCGTCCGTGTACGTAACCCCTACGTCGACGCCCTGTCCATCGCCCAGGTCCGCGCCCTTCGCGAGGTGCGTATGAACCAGGACGAGATGGCCGAGGAGAAGAAGGCCGAGTACATGAGCCTGATTCTTTCGACTGTGACCGGCGTCTCGGCAGGACTGCAGAACACGGGGTAATCGATAGCCCTGTAGTCGTCCGGGCCCGCCATCAGTTTACTTTTAGGCACGTCCTCGGACATGCAAGAAGCCCTCGCTGCGCACTTCGTGCGGCGAGGGCTTCTTGCGTCCTGCGGAGTGTGCCTAAAAGTAAACTGATGGCGGGCCCTGCGATGTCCGGTCTTCGGCGGATTACTGGCTGGGGGAATTAATGGCGCGCTTCGCGCGTTTGGAAGGGGCTTCGTGCTGCGGAGTGCATTCAGAGGGAAACCCATCGGGTCCTTTCGTCCTCGGTTTACGGCGGATCAGCCGCTGGGTGAGGGTGGTGCTTGGGACGACGTGCAAAAAACGGAGTTTTCAGCAGCCAAAGATTGGTGCATAAGGCTATGGGTGACGTTCGCGGCCCCTGTTGATGCTTTTGCACGACGATTGGGCTTTGGCGATGTTCATATATGGCTGGTTTCTCGCCGCATGCTATCCAGATGGGACGAGTCATGAGGACTATCTACCTTTTGAAAGACTTTTGACACCAAAATCTTATCCCGCGATGCTGAATACTCGCAAAAATGCACGCTCCGGAGGGTACCACCCTGTTACGGCTAGAAATCCATGCGCCATTTTATGCAATTAATTAACGCATTTATGCAAAATGGCTTACGTGCGTACGTCTCGGGCTAGATGTTTGCCTCGGCGCTGCGTAAATCATCCTGTCTATAGTGTCTTTGACAGGCGGTCGCGGTCCCGTTTGGGGTCGCGGCCGTTTTGTTATGGGGCAAATATGAACGTTGTGTTAATGAGTCGGTGGACGGTGGTGTTTTTCGGTGAGCGGCGTATCCTTCCAACGGTTTATCTAGTGTGTCAGTTGAAAAGGAAGAGGGCGCTCGTCATTGTTTGAATGTGAACTGCCGTTTGACCACAAGACGTTGCATCTGGAGCTCGAGGATAAGAACTTCGCGGGTGTGATGGAAGGTCATCAAAACGAGTTTAAGACCACGAAATCGCAGGAAGAGCTGGTAGAGGAGTCGCTTGCCAATCCTTATGGCTCGCCTTCGCTCGAGGAGCTTTGTGCTGGCAAGAAGGATATCGTCATCATTAGCTCCGATCATACGCGTCCCGTTCCCTCGCGTGTGACGATGCCTATTCTGCTGCATCACATCCATTCTGCTGCGCCCGAGGCTCGCGTGCGTATTCTGGTTGCTACGGGTATGCATCGTCCGTCGACGCACGAGGAGCTCGTCAACAAGTACGGCGAGGAGATCGTTGCCAACGAGGAAATCGTTATGCACGTCGCGACCGATGACAGCATGATGAAAAAGATCGGCACCCTGCCTTCTGGCGGCGAGTGCATCATCAACAAGATTGCTGCCGATTGCGATCTGCTGCTTGCCGAGGGCTTTATTGAGCCGCACTTCTTTGCCGGTTTCTCTGGTAGCCGCAAGTCCGTCCTGCCTGGTATCGCCAGCTACAAGACCATCATGTACAACCACAACGGTCAGTTTGTGAACGATTCCCACTCGCGTGCCGGCAACCTGTGCCACAACCACGTGAGCGAGGACATGTTTGCTGCTGCCGAGATGGCTCACCTTGCCTTTGTGCTCAACGTGGTGCTCAACGGCAAGCACGAGGTCATCGGCTCCTTTGCCGGCGACATCCACAAGGCGCACGAGGCTGGCTGCGAGTTCGTGAAGAGCCTTGCCGGCGTTGAGCCCGTCGAGTGCGAGATTGCCATTACCACCAACGGCGGCTACCCGCTCGACCAGAACATCTATCAGGCCGTGAAGGGCATGTGCTCTGCCGAGGCTACGCTTCCCGAGGGCGGCGTGATCATCGATGTCGCCGGTTGTGCCGACGGTCACGGTGGCGAGGGCTTCTATCACAACATCGCCGACAATGATCCGGCAGAGTTTGAGCGCGCCTGCATCGACCGTCCTAAGGACGAGACCCTGCCCGACCAGTGGACGAGCCAGATCTTTGCCCGCATCCTGGCGCATCACCCTGTGATCATGGTCACCGACCTGTGCGATCACCAGATGATCAAGGATATGCACATGACGCCGGTCAACACCCTCGATGAGGCGCTCAAGCTCGCCTTTGAGATGAAGGGTGCCGATGCCAAGGTGGCCGTCATTCCCGATGGCCTGGGCGTTGTCGTCGCTCAGCACTAGTACGCGGCCTAAACGAATCGTTTATAACCGACAAGAAAGATAAGGTTTTATGCTTACCAAACTCCTCTGCGAATTCGGCGCAACGGCCCTCATGATCATCTTTGGCGTGGGCGTGCACTGCGATACCGTGCTCAAGGGCACCAAGTATCAGGGCTCCGGTCACATGTTTGCCATCACCACCTGGTCTTTTGGCATCTCGGTCTGCCTGTTTGTCTTTGGCGGCGCCGTGTGCATGAACCCCGCCATGGTGCTTGCCCAGTGCATCGTAGGCCTGGTGCCGTGGAGCAGCTGCATCCCCTTCATGATTGCCGATATGCTCGGCGGCTTTGCGGGTGCCGTGATCGCGTGGTTGATGTATGCCGATGAGTTCAAGGCTTCCGAGGGCGTCGTCGACCCTATTGCCCAGCGCAACATCTTCTCGACCAACCCTACTACCGAGGGCACGAACTATGCTCGCAACTTCTTCTGCGAGGCCATCTGCACCTTTGTGTTCATCAGCGCCATCCTTGCTGCCGCTAGCCGCGCCGGCGAGAACGTTTTGATGCTCGCCATCTGCGTCGGTCTGATCGTTTGGGCTGTTGGCATGGGCATGGGCGGCATCACCGGCTTCGCCATGAACCAGGCTCGTGACCTTGGTCCTCGCATGGCCTATCAGGTGCTGCCGATTAAGAACAAGGCTGACAACAACTGGAAGTACGGCCTGCTCGTTCCTGGCATCGCACCGTTTATCGGTGCCGCTCTGGCCGCGCTGTTTGTGCACGGTTTCTTGGGCATGTTCTAGTCTGAGGCTACATAGTTGTCCGCTGGCCGCATGGGGTAACTTCCCAGCGCGTCCTCGGACATGCAAAAAGGCTCGCTGCGCACTTCGTGCGGCGAGCCTTTTTGCGTCCTGCGGAATGCGCTGGGAAGTTACCCCATGCGGGCAGCTGCGGGGTCTTTATTGCGTTCGTGCAAGCAACCCAACATATATATCTGAATTTGGATGGGAGGGGCTTGTTGCTGGTGGGGACGTTGGGCTGCTGCTGACACTTTGGGATGTATCGCGCTTTGGGTTGGGGGCGGGGCTTTGGAATGAGGGGTTTACTTAGTTGAAGAGAGGCTTAATGGCTGAGAGGTAGTCTTTGGCTACTTCGGCCTTATCTGCTTGAAAGTTGTGCCAGGCCCACCATTGGACCATTCCTACGAAGCTTGAGGCTATGTGGTGTAGTAGGAAGCTTCGGTCCATGGTGGCGGCGGGGCCGTTTGGGTCGGTGGGGACGGTTTCGGCTGCTCGTGACATGATGGTCTTGCGTAAGCAGTCGGCGAAGACGCGTGAGCCGGCGCCGGCTACGAGGGCTCGAACGCCCTGGCGGCGCTCCCAGAGGTTGTTGAGGATATGTTCGACCTGCACGAGTGGGTCGTCGAGCGGTGTGCCATCGTCGTCGAGGGCGTGGGTGCAGATGTCGCTTACGAGCTTGGACAGTAGGTCGTCTTTGCTCTTAAAGAGGCCGTAGAATGTCGCGCGGCCTACGTGAGCGCGCGCGATGATGTCGCCGACGGTGATCTTGCCGTAGTCCTCTTCGCGCAGCAGCTCGGAGAACGCCGCGACGATCGCGGCGCGGCTTTTGGCCTTGCGGGCATCCATGGCTATGCGTCCGCGTCAACGAGCAGACAGCGGAGCGTCCCGGAGCAGCCCTCGTAGGGGCGCTTGCCGGCGCCGTAGCCGACGGCTTCGATGCGGTAGCGTGAGGGCAGTTGGTCGGACGTGCGCAGAGCAGTGACGATGGCGGCGCCCGTGGGCGTCACGAGCTCGCCGGCGACCGGTGCAGGCGTGAGGGCGATATTGCCCGCCTGGCACAGGTTGACGACAGCGGGGACGGGAATGGGCATGAGGCCGTGGGCGCAGCGAATGGTGCCGTGGCCCTCGGAAAGCGACTCGACCACGATGTCCTCAATACCCAGGTCGTCGAGGCAGATGGCGACCGAGCAGACGTCGACAATGGAGTCGACGGCGCCCACCTCGTGAAACAGGACGGTGTCGGGCGTTTTGCCGTGAGCCTTGGCCTCGGCAGCAGCGAGTACGGAAAAAATGGCAAGGGCGCGACGCTTGGCGCCATCGCTTAGCTGTGAGCCGTCGATGATGGCGGTGACGTCCGCCAAAGAACGGTGGTGGTGGGCGTGATGGTGACCCTCGTGGCCATGACCGTGGCCCTCATGGTCATGCTCGTGGCAGTGCTCGTGTTCGTGCCCGCCATGATCATGATGGTGGTGCTCATGCTCGTGTGTGTGCTCGGCAGCTGCTTCGTTGCCGTAGAGCCAGGCCATGTCGTGGTCGTGGTTCTCGAGCTCCTCTGCCAGCTGAACGTCAAAGTCGCAGGCGTCGATGCCATGCTTGTTTACGCGGGTGACGGCAATCTCAAAGCCGCCGACCGGCAGCGTGGCGAGCTGTTCGCGCAGGTGCTCCTCGCTGGCGCCCAGGTCGAGCAGGGCTGCGACGGTCATGTCGCCGCTGATGCCCGAGGTGCCGTCGATGATAAGCGTGTGCTGATGGTTGGACATAGAATGCTCCTTAACGGGCGCAGGGCGTGCCGGCGCTCAAATGATTGATAAGACTTGCCTGGTAGGCGGCGCCGAAGCCGTTGTCGATGTTGACGACTGAAACGCCGCTGGCGCAGGAGTTGAGCATGGCGAGCAGTGCGGCCACGCCGCCAAAGCTCGCGCCGTAGCCCACGCTGGTGGGGACGGCGATGACCGGACAGCTCACAAGACCGCCGATAACGCTCGCCAGGGCGCCTTCCATGCCGGCGATGGCGATGACCACCTGCGCCTGGGCAAGTTCCTCAGCATGAGCGAGCAGGCGGTGCAGGCCGGCGACACCCACGTCGTAGAGGCGATCGACCTCGTTGCCGTAGAACTCGGCCGTCAGTGCCGCCTCTTCGGCGACGGGCAGGTCGCTCGTGCCGGCGCAGGCGACGACGATGTGTCCGTTGCCGGTGGGGGAGGGCTTGCCACCCACCAGGGCGAGCTGGGCGTCCGGGATATATCCCAGGTCGATGTCGTTGCCAAGAAGCTCCGTGGTGCGTGCGGCTTTTTCGGCATCCAAGCGTGTGACTAGGATGCGCTCCTGGCCGGCATCGCGCAGCGCTTCGATAATGGCGGCAATCTGCTCGGCGGTTTTACCGGCACCGTAGACAACCTCGCCGGCTCCCTGGCGCACTCCGCGCGAAAGATCGAGCTGCGCAAAGCCCAAATCGGCGGTCGGAGCCGTCTGGATGCGCGTGAGGGCGTCGGCAGGGGTGACTGATCCGCCGGCAACGTCGCTCAGCAGCTGCTCAAGATCTCGCTTATCCATATATGTTCCCTTCGACGGCGCAAAGTCTAGCACTCAAAGGGTATGTTTCCGAACACTAAGACAAAATTGTTCGGAAACTATAGGACGGACTGATTCAATTGTTAGACGGATCGGCTAGTCGCGCAGGATGATGTCCATGGCGAGCATCAGGTTACGCTCGTCGATGGCAAACGGGGCGGCTTCGCGCGTCTTTGGCTTGGCGCAAAACGCGATGCCCGTGCCCGCGGCCTGGATCATGGGGATGTCGTTTGCCCCGTCGCCAATAGCGACCGTGTGGGCCATGTCGACGCCGCACTCAACTGCCCAGTCCAGCAGCTGGATGAGCTTGGACTCCTTGGTCACAATCTCGGCAGCCAACTTACCGGTAAGCTTGCCGTCCACGACCTCTAGGCGGTTGGCCAGGCAAAAATCGATGCCCGCGGCGGCTGCGATCTTGTCAGCGACCTCGTGGAAGCCGCCGCTTACCACGCCGACCTTCCAGCCCTTGCTGTGTGCCGAGCGCACAAGCTCTAACGCGCCGGGGGTAAATGTCACGCGCTCAAAAGTGCGCTCGAACACGCTCTCATCCAAGCCGGCAAGCAGCCCCACGCGCTCCTCGAGCGCTTGCTTAAAGTCCAGCTCGCCGCGCATAGCGCGCTCGGTGATTTGCGCAACTTGCCCGCCCACGCCGGCCTCCTCGCCCAACAGGTCGATGACCTCCTGGTTGATGAGGGTGGAGTCGATATCCATAACAATGAGGCGTGCAGTCATGACGGGCCTTTCCAAGTGCTGTTTTATTGGGGCATATTGTCGCACGTGACGAGCGCGGGCGGGTGCCGCGGTGCGTCAATTGTTTCGTCTCCGTCAAGTCTTTGGGCAGGAGCTACTTTTCCGCGGCACATCGACACAGGTGCGATAAGATAGAACGCCATGTCTGGCTGCGCGGTTTACGCAGGCTGGGCAAATCTGTACGACGCCGCCCGGAACGACACGGGGCGGCACAGATCCATAAAGGAGGATCACTGGTATGAGCCAGACCCGTCCCATCGACGAGCATTCCATGCACACCCGTACCTGCGGCGAGCTTCGCCGCGAGAACGTGGGCGAAGAGGTCACCCTCACCGGTTGGGTGAGCCGTCGCCGCGACCACGGCGGCCTTATCTTCTGCGACCTTCGCGACCGCGAGGGCATCACGCAGCTCACCTTCGACCCCGAGCACTCCGACGGCGATGCCTTTAAGATTGCCGAGACCATGCGTCCCGAGTGGCCCATCAAGATTCACGGCGTCGTGCGCGCCCGTGGCGAGGAGACCACCAACACCAAGCTCGCGACCGGCGAGATCGAGGTCCTGACCGACCACGCCGAGGTGCTCAACACGTCCGTCACCCCGCCGTTCCAGATTGAGGACGGCATCGAGACCAGCGAGGACACCCGCCTGCGCTATCGCTATCTGGACCTCCGTCGTCCCGAGATGATGGCCAACCTCAAGCTGCGCTCCGACTTTACCTTTGCCATTCGCGAGGCGCTGCACAACCGTGAGTTCATGGAGGTCGAGACGCCCTCCCTGTTTAAGTCCACGCCCGAGGGCGCTCGTGACTTCATCGTTCCCAGCCGTATTCAGCCGGGCAACTTCTACGCCCTGCCGCAGTCCCCGCAGCTCCTGAAGCAGCTGCTTATGGTCGGTGGCGTTGAGCGCTACTACCAGGTTGCCAAGTGCTTCCGCGACGAGGATCTGCGCGCCGACCGTCAGCCCGAGTTCACTCAGGTCGATATCGAGATGTCCTTCGTGGACCAGAATGACGTCATGAGCGCACTCGAAGAGGTCTTGTCCGATGCCTTCGGCCGCATGGGTGTCGAGATGCCCACGCCGCTGCGTCGCATGGACTACTGGGAGGCCATGGACACCTATGGCTCCGACAAGCCCGATACCCGCTATGGCATGCACCTGGTCGACCTAACCGACATCTTTGCCAACTCCAAGTTCAAGGTCTTTGCGACTGCTGCAAACGAGGAAGGCTCTGTCGTCAAGGCCATTAACGCCAAGGGCGCCGGTGCCTGGGCACGTGCCAAGATCGATAAGCTCGCCGGCGTGGCCTCCACGTTTGGCGCCAAGGGCCTGGCCTGGATCGCCTTCCGCGAGGACGGCTCCATCAACAGCCCCATCGTCAAGTTCTTCTCGGACGAGGAGATGGCCGCTCTGCGCGAGCGCATGGACGTCGAGCCCGGCGACCTTGTGATGTTCGCCGCCGGCCCACGCCTGCTCTCTGACGAGATCCTGGGCGGCATGCGTTCCCACATGGCCAATGCGCTCGAGATCAAGCGCGAGGGCCACGACTTCCTGTGGGTCGTCAACTTCCCGCTGTTCCACTGGGATGAGGACCGCAAGGCCTATGCTGCCGAGCATCAGCCCTTCACGCTGCCGACCGAGACCGACATCGCCAAGATCGAGGCCGACCCGCTGGCGGCCGGTTCCTGCACCTACGACTTTGTCATGGACGGCTTTGAGGCCGGCGGCGGCGGTATGCGTATCCACAACGCCGAGATGCAGATGTCCATGCTCAAACTCCTGGGCTTCACCGAGGAGCGAGCCGAGTCGCAGTTCGGCTTCCTCATGGAGGCGCTCAAGTTTGGTGCACCCCCGATGGGTGGTTTTGCTCTGGGCCTGGACCGCGTGTGCATGCTGCTCACCGGTTCCGACTCCATCCGCGACGTCATGGCGTTCCCCAAGACGGCCAGCGGCTCCGACCTCATGTCGGGTGCTCCGAGTGCCGTTTCCGGCGCCCAGCTCAAGGACGTCAGCCTGCGCTTGATGTAGGCGAGCGGCTACATATTGCTTGCAACGAGGGAAGGACGTGTGCCTTTCCTCGTTTTTTATGCGCCGAGATTGTGAGGGCTTGGGATGACCGGGCGTCGCGGAAACTGCGACCCAGAATCCAGCCAAATAACGGGTCGCACTTTCCGGTTGAGCTTCTGGCGGAAAGTACATCCCAGAATCGGCGTTCGGAATGGGTCGGGCTTTCCGCTAAAGCAGCCTAGCGGAAAGCCCGGCCCAGTTTCCTACAGTGAGTCTCTCTGAACGAGCTGCATGTGCATGACGGTGGTGGTGGGCACGGCGCCATTGATCATATCGAGCGCAATGCCTGCGGCCATGCGGCCTTCCTCGCGAAGCGGCTGACGAATGGTCGTCAACGCGGGGACGCTGCGAGCTGCGACCTCGTGGTCATCGAAGCCCACGACCGAAACGTCTTTGGGTACGCTAATTCCTGCTTCGTTGAATGCGGCGATAACGCCGGTTGCGATACGGTCCGATCCGCATAGCACGCCGTCGGCATGTATTTCGCGCGCGAGCAACCGCCGCGTGGCTTGGTAGCCGTCTCCGCTGCTCCATCCGGTATAGATGACATTTTCATCCGGAAGGCTTTCGCCCAAAATTGCACGGTAGCCGCGAAGGCGGTCGATGACGGCGGGGTTATCCTGCGGCCCCAGCACGGCAACGATGTCCTTGCGTCCGCGATCTTTCATAGCGAGCGCCGCAAAGCGTCCGCCCTCTTCGTCGTCGGAGTAGACCGTCGAGAACACGTCGCGATAGGGATGGCCCTCGAGCTGGCCGCATAACACAGTGGGTACGCCCAGCTCGCGCAGCACCTCGAGCAGCTCACTGCCCTTGTAGGGCGAGACGTCGATGGCGGCGTCAAACGAGCGGCGCTCAAAATGCTCGCGTGCGCGGTTGCGCTCATGCGAGGAAGATGCCTGCAAGATCACGGGCAAGTAAGACGACTCCGAAAGTTCCTCGGTAATGCCGCTTAAAAACTCACTGTAGGTGGGATCGCTAAACAGCTCGCTCAAAGGCTCGGTAACCAGTACGGCGATAATTTCCGTGCGTCCGACGGCGAGCGCCCGGCCGCGTGCGTTGGGAACGAAGTTAACCTTTTTCGCCGCCGCGCGGACGCGCTTTTTAGTTTCCTCGCTAATGCGGGGGGAGTCGTTGAGGGCACGCGATGCCGTGGAGCGCGAAACACCGGCAGCTTCAGCAACCTCGGCAAGCGTGGGTGCGGTGCGTGCTGGTTGGGTCATGGCGTCTCCTGTGCAATTGGGTCGGTGGGCTATCGATAAAGGCTAATGCGGATACAGATAACTATAGCGCGCGTGAACGGCGTCCATGGTATCCGGTGACCGGTGTCGTTTTGCAATCAAACTGCGACTGAGCACGGCATGTATGGGCGAGACATAGGCAGGCGCGACAGTTGCCTGTGAGTTCAAGAACGATGCCCCGTGCTGTGCACCTAAGCTTAGGGTGACATAAGTAGCATGGTTGTACAACCGGTTGCACCGTTAATCCGACAAAATCGACCGTTCGGCGGACAACCGGTTGCACAGATTTTTGTACCGCCCGTAAGATAAGGACAACCGGTTGCACAAAGAAGCACTACGATGACGAAGGAGCATCACCATGGACGCCATTAACGATTGGGAAAACCAAGCGCTCACCCACAGGAACCGCCTGGCACCCCATGCGTACTTTATGGGTTATGAGACTGCCGATCTCGCCGCTACGTACAGCCGCGAGCTGTCGCGCGGATTTGTCCAGCTGTCCGGCTCGTGGCAGTTCCGCCTTTTTGAGGGCCCCGCGGCCGTCTCCAACGAAGCACTTTGCACGTACAAGCCCGAGTGGGATCACGTGGAGGTTCCGCACCTGTGGCAGGTAGACGGCTATGGCAACCTTGCCTACACCGACGAGGGTTTTCCGTTCCCGGTGGATCAGCCGTTCGTTCCCTCCGACGACCCTACGGGCGTCTACCAGCGCATCGTCAAACTTCCCGCCGTGCCTGCCGGCGCTCGCGAGATTATTCGCTTCGACGGTATCGAGAGCTACGGCGAGCTGTATGTCAACGGCAAGTTTATCGGCATGACCAAGGGTTCGCGCCTGTCCGCCGAGTTTGACGTGACCGACGCGCTCGTCGAGGGCGACAACCTGTTTGCGGTCAAGGTTCTGCAGTACAGCGATGGTAGCTACATCGAGGACCAGGACATGTGGTGGGCATCGGGCATCTTCCGCGATGTGTACCTCATGCAGCGTCCCGCCGCGCATCTGGTCGACTTTAGGTTCCGCACGCACCGCGAGGGCGATGCCGCTCTGATCACGCTCGATACGGTTGCCGAGGGCGCAAGTCGCGTCGTGTATACGCTCAGCGATGGCCAGAATGTGGTCGCTACGGGCGAGTGCGTCGACGGCCATGCCGAGTGCAGCGTTGCCGATGCCCACTTCTGGAACCCCGAGGACCCCTTCCTCTATGACCTTACGCTTGAGGTCTACGACGGCGACGAGATCAGCGAGTACGTTCCGCATCGCCAAGGCCTTGCCGAGGTGACGGTCGAGGGCAATCATATCTACCTTAACGGCACCTACTTTAAGATGCATGGCGTCAACCGCCACGACCACGACGATCACAAGGGCCGCGCCGTGGGTCTCGAGCGCATGCGCCGCGACCTGGAGCTCATGAAGCAGCACAACATCAACGCGGTGCGCACGTCCCACTACGCCAACGATCCGCGCTTCTACGAGCTGTGCGACGAGTACGGCATCATGCTGGTCGCCGAGACCGATATGGAGAGCCACGGCTTCGAGAATATCGGCAATATCGCCCTGGTCACCGACGACCCTGCCTGGGAGCCGGCTTACGTTGACCGTGTTGAGCGCCTGGTGATGCAGGAACGCAACCACGCGTGCATCATCATGTGGTCGATGGGCAACGAGAGCGGTTATGGCTGCAACATCCGCGCGATGTACGCCAAAGCTCACGAGCTCGACGGTCGTCCGGTCCACTACGAGGAGGATCGCAACGCCGATACCGTCGACGTCATTTCCACCATGTACTCCCGCGTGTCGCAGATGAACGACTTTGGCGAGCATCCGTTCCCCAAGCCGCGCATCAACTGCGAGTACGGCCACTCCATGGGTAATGGTCCCGGAGGCCTGTCCGAGTACCAGGAGGTCTTCGATCGCTGGGATTGCATCCAAGGCCAGTTTATTTGGGAATGGTGCGACCACGGTTTGGCTGCTGTGACCGAGGACGGCGTTGCCTACGACATGTATGGCGGCGACAACGGCGATTACCCCAACAACAGCAACTTCTGCATCGACGGCATGGTGTTCCCCTGGCAGCAGCCGAGCCCGGGCCTTACCGAGTACGGCCAGGTCATCTGCCCGGTTCGCATGGCCTACGATGCCGAGGCGGGCGAGCTGACCGTCACCAACAAGCGTTGGTTTACCACCCTCGAGGATGTCTGCCTGTCGGCGGAGACCCTGGTGGACGGCGACGTGGTCTGCCGCAAGACGCTCATGCCCGGTGCGGTTGCCCCCGGCGAGTCCGTCCAGCTTCCGCTGGTGATTCGCGAGGCCGCAGTGGGCGAGACCCTGCTGACCGTGCACGCCTACACCATGGCGGCTCACGCCTGGTGCGAGCCGATGTTCCAACTGGGTGCAAGCCAGTTTGCCATCGCAAACCATCCGGCGCCGGCAATTGCCGCCCCCACTCGTCCTGAGCTTACGGTCGAGGAGACCGAGCAGGAGATTCGTATTCGCTCCCTCAACGGCGAGCTGACCTTCAGCAAGGTCAACGGTACCGTGAGCGAGTGGAAGGCATCCGGCCGCGACGTCATGGCCTCCGGTCCCCAGGTTGGTTTTTGGCATCCGCTCGTCGATAACCACGCCCAGGAGTATGACTCACTGTGGAAGGACAACTTCATCGATGTGATGCAGACGTCTACCCGCAAGGTTTCTTGGAAGCAGGACGGCAATGCGGTCGTCGTTACCGTGAGCCAGCGTATCGCTCCTCCCGTCCGCGCGTTCGGCATGCGCGTCGAGCTTGTCTACACCGTGCTTCCGAGCGGACGCGTTGACCTCAAGGTTTCCGGCGAGCCCTACGGTGACTATTCGGACATCATCCCGCGCATCGGCATCTCCTTCGAGGTCCCCGGTTGCGATCGCGCCGTCGAGTGGTATGGCCACGGCCCGGGCGAGAACTATCCGGACTCGCTGCGCGCCAACCCGGTCGGTCATTACCGCACCACGGTCGACGATATGTTCACGCCCTACGTTATGCCTCAGGACTGCGCCAACCGCGAGGGTACCCGCTGGGTTGCCCTGCGCTCCAGCCACGGCGACGGCGTGCTGGTGACCCGTCCGGCCGACGCCGCTTCCAACCCATTCTCGTTCTCGGCATGGCCCTATAGCTGCGAGGCCATCGATAACGCCAAGCACGTCTACGACCTTGTCAAGGGCGACACAGTTACGGTCAACATCAACGACCAGCTGCTCGGCCTTGGTTCGAACTCTTGGGGTTCCGAGGTGCTCGATTCCTATCGCACCCGTTTTGAGAGCTTCAGCTTTGAGGTGTCCCTGCGACCGCTGACGTCTGCCGATCTGGCTCAGGCACTGGCACCCATTAAGGAGGCATAAGTCATGCATGTCTTTAACTCGCGCGCCGATTTCGACGCTCAGATGAAGTCCGTCAAGAAGTGGATGCGTACCGGACAGGCGCTCGACGGCGTTTCTGAACTGCAGCACGATGTGGCGTACTCCATCGGCGACTCGCTGGTGTATTGGTGGGTGAACGCCCACGAGGCGGCTACCGCCGATCTAGTCGGTCACCGTCGCTACCATGCCGTGCTCGCTCCGCTCGACGGCGACCTGACCGTCGAGGTTGCCCCCAAGGGAGGCCTCACCTGCACCTGCGCCTACAGCGATATCGATGATCGCGAGCGCTTTGAGGGTACGGGGGAGACCGTGACGATTCCCGCCGGCGGCGTTGCCGTCGTCGAAATTGACGAGGCATACCGTGTCGTGTCCGATGCCACGGATCCCCGCGTCGTGGTGCTGCACGTGACGGTTGAAGGATATTCCTTCCCCAACAAGTAGTATTCGTCCACCTGGACGTTTGCTTCGCGCCGTTAAGGGGGATGGCTTTGTTGACTCCCTTTTCCCCATTCCCCTTAGCAGGTGCGCCGTCCGTGTTTGCACTTGCAGTCCGGACGGTTTTAGATGAGATATAACGGATGATTGGGAGGGCTTATGAGCTCTGAAAAACGAGGAACGATCGGTTCGTTCGCTCTGCTGGGCATGACGGTTGCCGCCGTGTTCGGTATCAAGAACATCATCAACAACAATGCGGCTATCGGCTTGGCAGCCGCGCCGTCGTTCTTCTTCGCCACGCTTTTGTACTTTGTCCCCTATACCCTGGTTACCGCCGAGTTCGTCGGCCTTAACAAGGACTCCGAGTCAGGCGTGTACGCCTGGGTCAAGACCTCGATGGGTGGTCGCTGGGCGTTCCTGACGGCATTTAGCTACTGGTTCGTTAACCTGTTCTTCTTTGCGTCCGTCCTGCCCAACGTCATCATCTACGCGAGCTACGTGTTCTTTGGTGCCAACGCCGAGCTTTCGCAGCTGTGGATCACCATTATCGAGATCGTCGTCTTTGCTATCGCCACGTGGGTTTCGACCAAGGGCGCTAAGTGGATCGGCTCCATTTCCTCCTTCGGTTCGACCGCGGCTCTCGGCCTGACCGCCGTGTTCATCCTGCTGTCCCTGGCTGCTGCCTTTGGCGGCGTTGAGTTCGCTACGGCTCCTACTCCCGCTAACATGGCTCCCGACATGAGCAACTTCGCAACTGCGTGGGGCTTCTTCGGTACGCTTGCCTGGATCATCCAGGGCGTTGGCGGCGCTGAGTCCGTCGGCGTGTTCCTTAACGACCTTAAGGGCGGCGTCAAGGCCTTCGTGCGCACCGTCGTTATCGCCGGCCTGACCATCGGCCTTCTGTATGCAGGCGCTTCGCTGCTGGTTAACCTGTTCATCCCCGAGGGCGGCGTTGCCATCTCCACCGGCATCTTCGACGTGTTCGGCGCTGTCTTTGCCCACTTTGGCATTCCCATGGAAGTGTCTACGCGCGTCATCGGCCTGATCCTACTCGCCGCTACGCTGGGCTCCCTCATGATGTGGACCTCCGCTCCCATCAAGGTATTCTTCACCGAGATCCCCAAGGGCGTCTTTGGTAGCAAGATCGTCGAGCTCAACGAGCACGGCATTCCTGCCCGCGCTGCCTGGCTGCAGTTCGCCATCGTCGTCCCCATCCTGATCATCCCGGCCCTGGGCTCCGGTAACCTCGACGACCTGCTCATGATCGTCACCAACATGACGGCTGCCACCGCTCTGCTCCCGCCGCTGCTGATCCTGCTTGCCTACTTTATGTTGCGCAAGAACTTCGACGCTGCTCCCCGTGGCTTCCGCATGGGTTCGCGCACCTTTGGCCTGGTCATTGCTGCATTCCTGCTTGTGGTCTTCTGCTTCGTGCTTATCTGCGGCACCATTCCGCTCGATCAGCCGCTGTGGCTGACGCTGGTCTACAACGTTGGCGGCGTGGTTGTCTTCTTGGGCCTTGCCGTGATGTGGTACAACCGCTACATCAACCGCCTGCGCGAGACCGATCCCGAGGCCGCCGAGAACGAGCTTCGCCCTTCCGTCCTCGATATGATGGAGTAGCGGCTAGGATTAATCTACGGCTGTGGAATAAATCGATTCCCTTTCCTAAGGAGGGGCCTTACGAGGCCCCTCCTTTTGTGTTTTGGGGCATGGTCTTGGCCCCCGTGGTCAAAAAATGCCAAATATGAGTACTGTTGCAAAAGAAGTGCCATATTTTTCGGCCTGCTCTGAGCGAAAATGGGCTCAAAATCGATTTATCTAACTCCCTTTAAAGGGCGTTTGACGGCTTTCAACCTCTTCGAATCGGTCGCGCGCGCAGACGTGGTGTAAGAGTGTCCTGAGGTCCGTCGCTGCAAGT
>DXZR01000049.1 GCA_019419555.1 Collinsella sp. | reverse complement strand
GGAGAGAACGCTCCCGCAAACTGCCTCTTGACAACTTATAGGAGCGTCGGTTTTAATATCGTACTTTTCGGCATGGTTCGGGATATGCGTCCAAACGTAGGAGATGAGCCCAATTCGTGACGGACGGTATCCCGCCACCCCTCTTCGAGACAAAAATGATCCGTTTTCCTCCGTCCCCAAGGGACAATTTTCAAAACTAC
Source organism: Collinsella sp. (assembly GCA_019419555.1). Taxonomy (GTDB): domain Bacteria; phylum Actinomycetota; class Coriobacteriia; order Coriobacteriales; family Coriobacteriaceae; genus Collinsella. The sequence continues at coordinate 6,679 of DXZR01000049.1, read as the reverse complement.
GCCGGATTACGGGGCCAGGATGCTGCAAGCCAACCATACCCTGCATTATCAAGAAACAATAAGCCATCTACCTGCGGGTTTAATTTCACTATTGGCACCATGGTCGCCAGTTGGCGATTCAGCCCCGTAAACCGGTATAGTTGCAATTTGGTAGCATTTCCCAGCAAACCAAATAGTCTCACCAAACGCAAAAAACCCGACCTCCGCATGGAGATCGGGCTTATAGGGCTCAGCAAAGCCGAACCTACACGGTCAAATGATCCGTAGCTTACATCTGCTCGGGCGCGGAAACGCCAACGAGGGTGAGCACCAGGGCGAGCGTCACGCGAACGGCGTCGCAAGCGGCCAGACGGGCGCGCGAAAGCTCGGGGTCGACGGGACGGCCCTCGCTCGGCAGAACCTGGCAGGCAGCGTAGAAGCTGTGGAAGTCGCCGGCGAGTTCCTCAGCAAAGTGCGTCAGACGGAACGGGGCGCGGTCGCGAGCGCAGCTGGCAATCAGGTCGGTGAGCTCGTTGAGCTTACGCGAAAGGGCGAGCTCGGTCGGGTCGGTCAGCAGCGAGTAATCGACGTTCTCACCGATGGCCTTGGCGGCGACGGCCTTCATGCCCATCTCGTCAGCCTGCTCGGGCGTAACGTCGGCGGCACGGCGCAGGATGGAGCACACGCGGGCGTGAGCATACTGCACGTAATAGACCGGGTTGGAGTTATCGCGCTTCTTAACGGCCTCAATATCGAAGTCGACCATCTGGTTGGAGCTCTTGGAGATGAGCGTGTAGCGAGCGGCATCGGAGCCGACCTCGTCGACAAGCTCCTGCAGGGTCACCATGGTGCCCTTGCGCTTGGACATACGGACGGGCTTGCCGTTACGCAGCAGGTTGACGAGCTGGCCCAGCAGAACCTCAAACTTGCCGGGATAGCCAAGAGCGTCGCAGACGCAGCGGACGCGCTCGATGTAGCCGTGGTGGTCGGCGCCCCAGATGTCGATGACGTGGTCGACGCGCTGGAACTTATCCCAGTGATAGGCGACGTCGGAGGCGAAGTAGGTGTACTCGCCGTCGGACTTGATCAGAACGCGGTCCTTGTCATCGCCCAGGTCGGTGGAGCGGAACCACAGGGCGCCGTCCTTGGTGTAGAGATAGCCCATCTTGTCGAGCTTCTCAAAAGCGCGGTCGACGGCGGAGGTGCCGGCGGTCTCGCCCTCGGTGTCCTTCACATACAGCGAGCGCTCGGAGAACCAACGATCGAAGTCGCAGTTAACGGCATGGCAAAGGTCGCGCATGTTGTCGACCATCTTTACATAGCCGCGCTCGCGGAAGCTCTCCATGCGCTCCTGCGGATCGGCGTTGACCCACTTATCGCCGTCGGTGCGCCAGAACTCGGCGGCCTCGTCGATGATGTAGTCGCCGCCGTAGGAGTCCTTGCCCAGGGTCTCGGCAAAGTTGTCCTGATACGGATGGGTCTCGGGATGCTCGTCGTTCTCGTCGGCAACAAAGGCGTCGCGGTCGGCGATCAGCAGCTTGTGAGCCTCGTCGATATCCACGCCCTGCTTGGCGATGATGTCGGCAAGCTGCATATAGCGCGTGCTGATGGAGTTGCCGAAGGTGTTCATCTGAGAGCCGTGGTCGTTGATGTAGAACTCACGCTGGATGTCGTAACCGGCGTGATCCATAACGCGGCAGAGCGAGTCGCCCAGCGCGGCCCAGCGGCCGTGGCCGATGTGCATGGGGCCGACGGGGTTGGCGGAAACGAACTCGACCTGGGTCTTCAGGCCACCACCGACGTTGGACTTAGCGAAGTCCATACCCTTCTCGCGAGCCTCGCCAAAGATGGCATTCTTGACGGCAACGGAGAGGTAGAAGTTGATGAAGCCGGGGCCTGCGATCTCGACCTTCTCGATCGCGGGGTCCTCGGGCATATGGGCAACGATGGCCTCGGCGATCTTGCGCGGGGCGCAGTGGGCCAGCTTGGCGGACTTCAGGGCCATGGTAGAGGTCCACTCGCCATGAGAAGTGTCAGCCGGTCGCTCGATAGCGCAATCGTCAAGTTCAAATGCGGAAAGGTCGCCGGCCTCCTGGGCCGCAGCAAGCGCAGCGCGTACCAGCTCTTCAATCTTCTCGGGCATAGATCCTCCTTGTGTTAAAGCCCCCGAGCTCTTGGTCACTCGTAGGGCAAAAGCCAGAGTTTGTAGCACTCTATCACAAGCGACGGGCACTGTCGCAGGGTAAAGCTAATAGATATTGCATATGCACAAAAATGACTACAGCTTGTATGGAGTCACTCAAAGATGCCGGTCTGCCTGCAGATTATGCAGGCGTTGAAAATGCATAAAGGTGTGAATGAGCTGCGTCTGTTATCGAATACTCTTACCTATCAGAGTTGTGTGCTTTTCCTGCATAAAGTACGGGTTTGCGCACGTCAGCGTGTTATTCTAGACATACGTAAATTCGTATAAGTTGGAGGTAGCATGTTCTCAATCGGTCAACACGTCATTCATCCGGGCCAGGGAGTCTGCACCGTCGTCGGTTTTAGGGACGACACACCGCAGCCCATGCTGCTGCTCGAGACCAAGCAGGGACATGCGCAGACGATCCTCATGTACCCCGTGGCGCAGGCCGACCGTCTGCACGCCGCCATCTCTCAGCAAGATGCCGAGCACCTGCTGAGCCACTATGACGAGCTGGAGTGCGACACCTTTACCGAGCGCAACAGCTCGCTTGAGGAGACACACTTTAAGCAGCAGCTCAAGCTGGGCGCGCCCGAGACGGTCCGCGTGGCAAAGACCATGATGCACCGCATTCGCCAGGCCGAGGAAGCTGATAAAAAACCCAGCTCCTACTACATGCGCGTACTCAAGGAGGCCAAACGCCGCTCCATCGAGGAGTTCGCCGTGGCCCTTGGCGTCACCGAGGAGGCCGCCGAAGCCCGCCTAGCCCAAGCCGCCCTCAACTAACCCATCCGCGCCAAAAACCACCACAAAGGGAACAGGCACCTTTGTGGTGGTTTTCTTGTTCTAGTAGTATTCATTCTTATCGATACCCACGAGCACAAGGAGTCTCTTATGGCAGAGCCGCTTACCGCCGGAATCACCCGCGACCGCGCGTTCGAACTGCTCAATGAGCACAACAAGGACCCGTTCCATATCACCCATGGCGAGACGGTCGAGGGCACTATGCGCTACTTTGCGCGCGAGTTCGACCCCGAGAACGAGGAGTTTTGGGGCATCGTCGGTCTGCTGCACGACCTGGATTGGGAGGAGCATGAGGACGACCCCATTAACCACACCATCTATGCTGCCGAGATTCTTGAGGGCGAAGGTGCGTCTCCCGAGCTCATTCGCGCCATCCAGACGCACACGTCGGACTTCAACACCTCACTGCCCAAGCCCGAGCTGCAGATGGAAAAGATCCTGTTTGCCTGCGATGAGCTCACCGGCCTGATCGGCGCTGCCGTCATCATGCGCCCGAGCAAGAGCGTTATGGACTTTACGACTAAGTCGCTCAAGAAGAAGTTCAAGGACAAACGCTTTGCCGCCGGCTGCTCGCGCGACGTGATTTCGCAGGGCGCCGAGATGTTGGGCTGGGAGCTCCCCGAGCTCTTTGACCGCACCATCGCGGCCATGCAGTCCTTCGCCCCCGACCGAGATACCTTCCAGGCCTAACCGTCAACGCCACCTAAAACCACCACAAAGGGGACAGGCACCTTTGTGGTGGTTTTTGTTTGCGCGGGCGTTAGGGACGGACCTGGCCGGTGCCGCGGAGCTTGTATTTGTAGGTGGTGAGGGCCTCGGCGGCAAAGGGGCCACGGGCGTGGAGTTTTTGGGTCGAGATGCCGATCTCGGCACCCAGGCCAAACTCGCCGCCGTCAGTGAAGCGAGTGCTGGCGTTGGAGTACACGGCCGAGGCATCGACAGCATCGAGGAAGCGCTCGCAAGCATCCGTATCCTCGGCAACGATGGCCTCGGAGTGCATCGTGCCGTAGCGGTTGATGTGTGCGATGGCCTCGTCCTCGTTTGCCACGACCTTCACGCTCATCTCGAGCGCCAGGTACTCGCGACCCCAGTCCTCCTCAGTCGCGGCGACGTAGTCATCGCCCTCCACAAGCCCGGCATCGGCGCATGCGGCGCAGGTTGCCTCGTCGCCGTGAATCAGCACGCCGTGGTCATGCAGCACGGTCACGACCGCGGGCAAAAACGCATCGGCCACAGCACGGTCGACCAGCAGCGACTCGGCGGCATTGCACACGCCTACGCGCTGGGTCTTGGCATTAACGATAATGTTGAGCGCCTTATCAAAGTCGGCGGATTCATGCACGTAGATGTGGCAGTTGCCCGTGCCCGTCTCGATCACCGGCACAAGCGACTCGCGCACGCAGCGCTGGATCAGGCCTGCACCTCCGCGCGGAATGAGTACGTCGACAATACCGCGGAGCTTCATGAGCTCGCCGGTGGCCTCGCGGTCGGTGGACTCGATCATCGACACGGCCTCGCGCGGGAAGCCCTTGGCCTCGAGCGCATCGGCCAGCAGCTCGGCGATCATGGCACACGAGTGATAGGCCAGCGAGCCGCCGCGTAGAATGCAGGCGTTGCCGGTACGGATGCAGATGCCTGCGGCGTCGGCCGTCACGTTGGGGCGCGCCTCGTAGACCATGGCGACCAGGCCCAACGGCACGCTCACGCGGGTCAGGTCCACACCGCTCGCAAGCACGCGGTGGTCGAGCACGCGGCCGACGGGATCGGGCAGCTCGGCGAGCTTCTCCAAACCGGCGGCCATGCCCTCGACGCGCTCAGGCGTCAGCAGCAGACGGTCGAGCAGACCGGCCGAAGTGCCCGCATCGCGCGCGGCGGACATATCGAGCTCGTTGGCGGCGACGATGGAGTCGACACCGTTGCGCAGTGCTGCGGCCATGGCGCGCACGGCCTCCTGGCGCTGCTCATCGCTCGCCGTGGCAAGCGAGACCGACGCTGCCTTGGCGGCAACGGCAAGATCGTGGACATACGTGGCTATATCGACCGACATGGGCGGCCCTTTCTCCTAGAAGTTTGCAACCATGGTAGCCGATTTGCGCATGGCCTCGCCCGCGGCGGTAGAATTGGTCAACCCGAAACACCGCAACGAACGGAAGTACCGCATGGCCCTCATCACTTCATACAACGTCCCCGGCCTCTATGTCGAGGACCACAGCATCGACGTCCCCCTTGACTGGCGCGGCCTGGAGCCGATGCTCCTGGCCGTCGGCAACACCATGCGCCGCGGCGCTATGCCGGCACCAATCGCCGGCGCGCCCGAGAGCATCAAGCTCTTCTACCGCGTGGTTTGCGCGCCCGACCGCATCAACGACGATCTGCCGCTGCTCCTGTTTTTGCAGGGCGGCCCTGGTGGCGAGAGCCCGCGTCCGCTCTCACCCACGAGCGACGGCTGGATTGAGGAAGCCGTCAAACACTTCCGCGTGGTCCTTCCCGACCAGCGCGGCACGGGGCGCAGCAGCTGTGTAGACGGGCGTACGATCGCGGCTCTGGGCGAGCGCGCGACGGCGGCCGGCTCCGATGCCGCACGCTCGCAGGCGGACTTCCTCAAGCGCCACCTCGTCAGCTCCATCGTGCGCGATTTTGAGTACCTGCGCCTGGTGGGCTTTGGCGGTAAGCCCTGGGTCACGCTCGGCCAGAGCTACGGCGGCTTTTTGACGCTGAGTTATCTGTCGCTCTTCCCCGAGGGCGTGGCGGCGAGCTTTACCTGCGGCGGCATCCCCCACGTGCCGGCGAGCGCCAGCGAGGTCTACGCGCACACCTTCCCGCGCATGGCCGCCAAGACGCAGCAGTATTACGACCGCTACCCCGCCGACGTCGAGCGCGTGGCAGCCCTGGCCGATGCGCTCGAGGCACAGAAGCCCGTGCTGCCCGACGGCTCGCCGATGACGGTCGAGCGCCTACAGCTCATGGGCAGCGACTTTGGTATGAAGCCGAGCTTTGAGCGCATGCACTGGATTATCGACCACGCGTTTGTTGATGGCGATGGCACGCTGAGCTGCGGCTCCTCGGTATCCGACGGCTTTTTGATGCGCGCATTCGAGCGCACCAACACACGCACGAATCCGCTGTACTGGACGCTGCAGGAGTTCATCTACGCCGACGGCGACACCATGCCCATTCGCTGGGCCGCGGCAGAGGAAAAGGCACACCGCGCCGAGTTCGACACGCTCGCGCGCCCGCTCATGTTTACCGGCGAGGCCATGTTCCCGTGGATGTTTGAGCAGATGCCCGAGCTCAAGCCCTTCAAGCCCGCCATGGACCTGCTGATGGAAGACACCAGCTGGGACAAGATCTACGACTCGCAGCGCCTGGCCTGCAACGAAGTGCCACTCCAGGCCGCCGTGTACTTCGATGACATGTACGTGGATTCGGGTCTGCAGCTCGACACGCTCAGTCGCGTGGGCAACTCGCATGCCTGGGTGACGAACGAGTTTGAACACGATGGCCTGCACGGCAGCGTGGTGTTCAAGCACCTCTTCAACGAAGCCCTCAACCGAGGAGACCTGCGCCAGATCTTCTAGCAAAGGAGTGTCCCCACCTGCCGGCACAAAAAGAACGTCCCCAAGTGCCGAACAAGTGCCGGCAACGACAATGCCGCAGGTAGAGAACGGAAAGCGAAAACGCCCCTAAGCGAGCAAGGTGACGTGAAAGAGG
>DXZR01000048.1 GCA_019419555.1 Collinsella sp. | reverse complement strand
GCCAGAATGGCTCGCTTTCGCAGTCTGCCGACGAGTCGGACAACTCGGGCAGCGTGGTGTCCTCGGAATCAATCGTAATCTTTTGCGTCGATGAACCCGAAGCACCCGCCGTCACGGCATTCTTGCCGCCACCGATATCGAGCGTGCCGCTCATAATGAGCGCAATGACCAGCAGGGCGCCGCAGGCACAGCCGGCGAGTGCCGTAATAAAGATCGGCAACTTTTTGGTCTTGGTCTTGACCACTGTGTGCTTGTTTACAACCTGCTGGCTGCCCAGCGGCTTTCCGGTCTGCGTGTCGTAAGCCTGCACGTAGGGAATGTTGCTACCGGCAGGCGTCGACTCCACCTGCACGCGCGGCTGCTGCTGGGTCTCGCCGGCGTTGCCCGCATCCTGGGGACGCTGGGAATCGTACTCGCTCATAGCTGCGATCCTTTCGTCAAATAACCAAAGGCCCGCCAAACATGTGGCGGGCCATCATTGTTCACGTTGAGTTGTACCCCAATATGCGGGCGAACGTGTATGAGAACGCAATCTTTTAGGAAGGCTTAAGTTCTGCTGCAAACTAGAAAGGGATCCACGCATGCGGCAAAACCACCACGAAGGTGCCTGTCCCCTTTGTGGTGGAAATCTAGTCCTTAAACAGATAACCCACGCCACGGACGGTGGTGATGTGCGCCGCGATCTGCGGGCCCACCTTGGAGCGGATGCGTCGAATGTGCACGTCGACGGTGCGCGTGCCGCCGCAGTACTCAAAGCCCCACACGCGGTGCAGCAGCACCTCGCGGCTGTAGGCACGGTTGGGATGCGTCGCCAAAAAGCTCAGCAGCGAGTACTCCATCAGCGTCAGGTCGATGGGCTCGTTATCGAGCGTCACCTGGTAGGTAGCCAGGTTAATCTCGAGGTTGTCGATGTTGAGCACATCGTCGGCGGCGACGGTCTCCTCCTCGCCCATCAGGCGCTGCGCACGAGCCTTAAGCTCGTTGGGCGTCGCCGTGGGGCATACAAAGTCGGCATGCGCGTGATTGGGCAGACGCAGGGTACCGAGCGCCTCGTCGTCGACGATCACCAACATGGGGACACCGCCGCGGTCGTCGAGCCATTTGGCAATCTGATCGATGCGGTCGCTGCGGATGCCATCGGAATCGAGGATCAGCAGGTCAAAGTCGTGCGCCGCTGTCGGCGAATCGGGGGTGGCCAGGCTCACCTCGACACCCAGGGTGGTCGTCAAGCTGCGGGCAAACTCGTGGAAGCGCGTCGTGCGCGCCATGAACAGGGCACTCTTTTCGGACATATCGGCCTCCAAGGAAATGAGCTCAATCGTACTGGAACAAGTCAGCGCGATTAGGAGTTCGCCAGGTAGTGCTTGATCTCCCACTCGGTGATCGTAGACTCAAATTTATGCCACTCGTCGCGCTTCTTTTTGAGGAAGAAGCTATGGATGTGCTCGCCGAGGGCATCCTTCATAAACTGCGAGTCCTCAAACACGTCGAGCGCCTCTTTGAGCGAACGCGGCAGCGGCGTGTAGCCGGCCTCGACCATCTGACGGTCGGTAAGCTTGAGCGTCTCGGCCGTTGCCTCGGGCGGGAGCTCCAGCTTGCGCTCGATGCCGTCCAGACCAGCCGCCAGCGTGACGGCGTTGACCAGGTACGGATTGGCCATGGGATCGGGACTGCGAAGCTCGATGCGCGTGGACAGCTGCTTGCCGGGCTTGTAGACCGGGATGCGGACCATGCTCGCGCGGTTGCGCAGGCCCCACGTGGCGTACTGCGGCACGGAGTCGCCGCCCGTGGTGATGCGCTTGTACGAGTTGACCGTGGGGTTGGTGATGGCGCTGATCTCGCGCGCGTGCGCCAGGATGCCGGCCATGTAGTGCTTGGCGATATCGGAGAGGTGGTACTTCTCGTCGTCCTCGCCCCAAAAGACGTTGTTGCCGTCGTGGTCGAACAGCGACTGATGCAAAAACATGGCGCTGCCGTCCTCACCCGCCAACGGCTTGGGCATAAAGGAGGCGTGGCAACCGCTCTCGTAAGCCTGCTGCTTAATGATGAGTTTGGCCGTGGTGATGGCGTCGGACATGCTCAAGGCCTCGGCGTGGCGCAGGCTCATGCCGTGTTGCGAGCGGCCGGCGGCGTGGAAGGTGTACTCCACGGGCACGGACATCTTCTCGAGCGTGAGGACCGTGTTGCGGCGCAGGTCGCGGGCGGCATCGCTTACCGAAAGATCGAAGTAGCCCACGTTGTCGAGCGGCTCGGGGGTGTGCTCGTCGGGGAAATAGTAATACTCCAGCTCGGCGCCCACGTTGAGCAGATAGCCGGCCTTCTCGGCCTTGCGGAACATGCGGCGCAGGGCATCGCGCGGGTCGCCGGCAAACGGCTTGCAATCGGGAGTGCACACGTCGCAGAACACGCGGGCGACGCCGTTGTGGCTCGGGCGCCACGGCAGGATCTGGAAGGTCGAAGCATCGGGAAACGCCAGCATGTCGGCTTCCTCGGGCGTGGCAAAGCCCTCGATGGCGGAGCCGTCAAAGCCAATACCCTCCTCAAAAGCTACCTCGAGGTCCTCGGGGCTAATGGCAAAGTTCTTGAGGCGGCCGAGAATGTCGACAAACCACAAACGCACAAAGCGGATGTCACGCTGCTCTACGGAGCGGAGTACGTAATCGATGTTCTGCTGGTTCATGTCGCTCCCCTTTCTTTCGGGCGGGTTTCGACTGGTCTATATCGCAGATACTATCGCAGAAAAATGTTTCCGCAGGGTTAAAGCGTATCAAGCGCTCAAAAAACGTGTGCGAACAGGCAGTTGCGAACGAGCGGCTAGCGTTCAGATTCGGAGACAATTTGTCTACAGGCTCGTTCCAACGCAGGGAACTCCATCGTCACTGCATCCCAAACAACCGAGCGGTCGACATTGCCGTAATCATGCGCAAGATAATTTCTCATGCCGATAATTCCACGCCACTCAATTTCGGGATGAAGCCGCTGCGAGCGTTCCGACAACTTGCCCGCTTCTTCCGTCACCCTAAGCGCACACATCAAAAGGGAGTCCGCCAACGCCCTCGTCCGCACGTCATTCGCATGCAGAAACTGGTCCTCGGTGATATCAAAAACCTCGATGCGCTCGTTCGTTTCGGAGATGGCCTCCAAAACCTCTTGGGCGCGAAGGCTGTCTGACTTACGCGCGATCATAAAGGGTCACTCCTTCGCGCTCGATTACCGCGGCAAGGTCGTCATCAAGATAATCACTCGAGACGAGGTCAACCTGCCTCCCGGTTTCTTTGCGCACCGCCTCGCCAAACGCCGACAACGCGAAAAGACCGAAGCCCTGCTCGCGATCGACTTCGAGACGCAAGTCAATATCACTATCGGCACGCGCGTCGCCACGAGCATACGAGCCAAAAAGAATCACGCTTTTGATGGCGGGAATCGGGCTGGCTGCCTCACGGACAGCGGACTCAATCTGAGCGGTATCCAAAATGCCCGCCGCGACGCTTCCGCTCGCAGAGCTTTTACCGAGTGAAGGGACAAACGGCAGCGAACGCTCGCGCAGCATCTGTCTCATAAACATATTGACTGCAACAGACGAAGTCATGCCAAGTTCTTCGCACAGCTCGGCAAATGAATCTTTAATTGACGAGTCCACTCGCACACTCAGCACAGACGCAGCCATAGATACCTCCTGTATGACATTGTCTATATATTATCACACAGACTAGCGCGAGGTCGAAGCGCGGTGTTCGATGTGGCCGGGGACCTCGATGCGCTTGGGGGCGAGCTTTGCGGCATCGCCCACCGTAGTGGTAACGACGTCGATGCGCTCGGACAGGCGCTCGACCACGCGCTCGGCAATGGTGAGGGTGTCCTGCGCGGCCGTGGTCACACCGCCAAAGAGCACGTGGTTCCAGGGGTAATCGTCAAACGTCGCAATCTTGAGGCCAGCCGGCAACGAAGGTCCCAACTGTGCCAGCGCCTCGGTCAGGCGCAGGAAGACCAGACCGTTGACGGCAATGAGGCCGAGCTTTTTACCCGCATAGTCACGGATAGCTCCGTCCAGACGGCTGACACCCGTGGCACCACCGTCGGCCAGGGTGACGACCTCACCCGCAAGGCCGCGGCGCGAGAGCTCGTCGGCAAAGGCCTCGGCGCGCTCGCGACGCACGGGGCTGTCATCGCTTGCCTCGGTGAGCAGGCACAGGCGCTCGCTGCCAGCAGCGGCCAAGGCGTCTACCAGGCCGGCAACCAGCTCGCGGTTGTTAGAGGTCACCAGATCGATGCCACCGTCGGCAACATCGCGGTCGAGCAGCACGACGGGCAGGCGCCCCGCGGCCGCGGCGATTGCCTCGTCATTGCCGCCACAGGTGTTGACGACCAGGCCGTCCACGCCGGCATCGATAAGTCTGGTGAGCGACTCTGCTTCCTTGGCAGGGTCGTTGCCGCTAATGGCCGTCATGAGCGAGCAGCCGCGCGCGGCGGCGCTGACGGAAAGGCCCTCGAGCATGGCGCTGGAGAACGGATTGGCGATGTCGGCCAGGATCACGCCGATGAGGTTGGTACGCGAGCTGCGCAGATTGCGCGCGGCGGCACGTGGGCGATAGCCGGTGCGCTCGATAACCGCCGCGATGCGCGCGCGAGTTTCCTCGGTCATCTGCCCGGGGCGGTTGTTGAGATAGCGCGAAACCGTGGCCGGGCTCACGCCCGCCTCGGCGGCAATGTCCTTGATTCTCATCTGCGCCATAGCGCACCCCGTTTCCCAATTGTCGGCAGTCTGAGCCATTTTAGGCATTTTTTTAAAAATCTCGCTTGCAAAACGCTGTAGGTGAGCGGCATCGTTTTTGCGTCTCGAGCAGATGCGGTGATGGGCTAGATAGACGAGTCTTTGGACAGCTCGAAATAGTCGGGATGCAAGGCGATAACCGGGCCCTGCTCCTCGGGCATCAGGTGCAAGTGCGTCTCGGCCAGATAGCTCGCCGTGTCGGTATCGCCCCTCTTAATGGCCTCGAGAATCCGACGATGTTGTCGACGAATCGGCTCCCAATCCAGATCCTGCGACACCATACGCAACCAGTTGTATCGCTCAAAATGCGTGTTGACGCTCTTCATCCAATCCCACAGCATGTGACGGCCAGCAATCACGAAACACGTCTCATGGAACAGGTTGTCCAGATCGAAAAAGCGACGCGTTTCGCTATGGTCGAGCGACTCGGATTCGGCAAGAATCTGCTCGAGCCGCTGCTTTTGCTCGGGCGTGGCGGCAGAGCAGCATTTAATAAGTACGCTTCTCTCGAGTTTCTCGCGCAAGAAACAGGCATTCTCGGCGTGTTCCATGCTGATCTTAGAGACGTAGGTGCCGCTCTTGGGACGCGTTTCCACCAGCTCTTGCTCGCGCAGGCGCACAAAGGACTCGCGAATGGGCGTGCGCCCGATCCCCGTCTCCTTTTCCAGACCAATTGCCGAAAGGCGCGTGCCGGGCCTGAGCTCGGCATAGATGATCTTGGAGCGCAGCGCGTTGTATGCCTGGTCTTGCAGGCTCTGATAATGCTGGTGTTGTTCCATAAAGCCCTCGAATGAAGCCCACGGTTTGTCGAATATCACCACGTAATACTATCGCATCGACACGCCCCAGCTCCCAATCAGTCTTTTTGGGACGGGGCTCTTTTAGCTACCCTGGCCCGCAGATCGGCCCCCCTTGCCACAAAAGTGGCCCATCTACTACGTTAACACGGATAGCCTCGGCCATACCGAAAACCGTGAAAACAAAACCGCAGGTAGATAGCTTGTCGATTTTCGAAAAAACCGACTATGGTTGACCCCTGCGGCTTAAACGTAGTAGATAGGCCCTTTTCGTGGCGCAGCACTACTGCACCCCAAATTGGCACCCCGAGCCTGTTATAAGTTGCTGTGAAATACGGACGGTTGATAATCAAGGGTTGAAAATCAAGGCGCGCTATACGGCTTGCTATATCTCACTATACTTTGCTGTACGTCGCTGTACTTTGCTTTAACTTGACAATAATCGGCCCGTTACCATCCGGGATATAACGGACCCCAAGCCAACGCTGGCTTGGGGCCCGTCTTGTACCATGGCTCTTTTGGACTATGAGCGCTCGTATTTCGTGGCCCGCCCGGTTCCCTGCCTTACGATTGCATTCCGTTCAAGCAGAGATTCGAGTGCCGCCAACGTCCGCATGCGGCTCAGCCCCGTCTGTTTTTCAATCTCGCTTCGCGACATAATTCGCCCGCCCGACAAGGCCTTGAGAACCTGGACCTCTTCCTCGGACCCTTCAAAGGCATCGGTAACGGGCAATGTGACGGCCACCATGCCGCCGCGAACATCAAAAATTGGTTGATTGATCGAATCGCGATAGGCACGTCTAATGCGCGCGATTCCCGTACCAAATTTCTCGATGTAATCCAGCTTTAAGAAGGCCTCTGCAACGATGGGGTTTCTGAGCACGGATATCTGCCCATACAGGTATTGTTCCGTCGTCAACCCGGCGGGCAGCGATCCAGGGGAGGTCACAACGACACGATCATCGTACAGGGCAATTTGAACGTTCGCTCGAACGTCCCACGTCCGATGCACCAAAGCGTTTGCAACAGCTTCGCGGAATGCCTCAAGAGGAATTCGATCGGTTTGGACGCGCTCCATCCCTTCGATACGCTCATAACGGTAGTAGCGTGCAAACATAGCCACCGCCCTGTCCGCCTGCTCAATTGCGGATACATTTGTCGCCGCCTCGCGATCCAAGATCACATCCTCGGTATCGCCAAAACGGACGCAGTCGATGCCTGGAAAATCATTCTTATCCGCTAAAATCGCCGCGGCATTGGTATAGCCATCCTTGCCGAGCAAGCGGAGCGTACGCAAGATATCCGACGTTAGCTCGGAAATGCCGAGGTGTTCAACACACTTATGCTCGAGCGTATGAAAGCTCAAGTCCTGGCGAGCCGACGTGAGCGCGTCGAACGTTACGTTGCTGCCTTCGAGCGTCAGCCTGCCATACTCAAACCGGTCGACCACCACCGTTGCCGAATCGTTTCGCCTGTAGGCCTTTCCCTTGCTTCGATAGGGTTTGTCCTGTCCCTCATAAACCGTAAGGATTACGGTCCCGTGTTTCTCATCGGGCTCGAGCGTGTAACGGGGAGCGGGGTCCAAGCTGTCATTAATCATGTTCTCGATGCGGAGACACTCTGCGACCGGATCTGCAAGGCCGACAACCACGCCCTCGTCATCAACGCCAAACTCAATCTTGCCCGTCCCATAGTTTGCATAGGCGCTCACCGTTTTAAGAAACGTCGGCGTAACGCTTTCCTTGTATTCGACTGTAGGGCTCTCTCTAACAACCATATGCACAACCCCCTCGTTTCGTACCATTCATAACCGTATTATAAGACGAAAACCGTTTGCGTACTGATTTATATAAGACGCAAACTGTTTTCGTCTTGATTTGCGTACGGAATTAAGACGCAGAAATTTCGCTTTCGTATGGCTCAATACCGGACGCAGACTGTTTTCGTCTGTCAATACGTCTGAAATCCAAACGAAAAGAGCCCCGAGCTCGTATGAACT
>DXZR01000047.1 GCA_019419555.1 Collinsella sp. | reverse complement strand
GACTTGCAGCGACGGACCTCAGGACACTCTTACACCACGTCTGCGCGCGCGACCGCGCAAAGCTTCTGCATGAGAAAAAATGGGGTTTTCAACAGAACTTCGTCCAGCTCTCGGCAAGCTTTTGGCCAGTTGGGGAGGGCTGTTGAAAACTTGGCAGTCCGTTCGGCACCATTTTTGGCGCGTTCGCGCCAATGCGTGACTGACTGGGTTGAAATTCGTGTTTTCCTGTGCCTATGAAAGATCTACTTTGTGACATATCGGCTTTTAGGTACTGGCGTTTGCCCCCTCAGGTCCGCGCTCTGTGTCCGCCGCTTCCACGACCGGAAGAAGACCGGCAGCGATATGATCTCGCCCGCAACCCGACGGCTGCGGTCGCGCTCGGTTTTCCGTTGTATACATTGGTTCAGACAAGAAACAAACGGACTTGTCCTGCCAGCATTAGGCAGCGGCTGTTTCTTGGTGAGCTTCCCAGGGAATCCGTACTGGAAACGGAGCATGGGTTTTTGATTACGTCTCCTCTACTGACGGCATTCATCATGTCACGGCATCTGACGGATCTTCAGCTTCTTTTGGTATTGGCGGAGATGTGTGGCTTGTTTGCGGTGTGTGCCCTGCCGGCGTTACTTGAGACGGAGCTTTCGCGTGCAATTGATTCGGGTGCGATTTCGACAACGTTCGGTTGGGCGCGCTGCCCGTCCGAGGACGGCACCGCCTCAAATTTATGGCGTCGAGACGCTTTGGTTTTGGGCGGAGACCTTGACCGTTTTTGTTCAGATGTTTGCGGGATGCGTTACGGCAATAGATTTATGGCGGTATCGCAACTCGTTCCATTGGGTGCCGCGTCGCCTTTTGAGGTCGAGGCGTATTTGCTACTTGCACTGCCGCGATCCCTGGGAGGCGAAGGTTTTTGCGGCATAGAGCTTAATGTTGAAGTGATGCTAAACACAAATGCTCGAGCGATTGTGGGAAAGTCCCGTGTATATATCGACCTACTTCTTTCTTCACCGGACGGTAGGCGACAGGTGGCCATTGAATGTCAGGGAAAGGCCTCGCACGGACGCGCAGGGGATGGCTTGCGTGACGCTGACCGCATGACGGCCCTTCAGGCCATGGGCTACGATGTACTTCTCCTGACACACAGACAGATATCCGATGAGGGTAGATTCCGCGCGATCGTTAAGACCGTATGCAGGATGCTCGATGCTGAATATCGTGATAAAAGCTCAGATGAGCAAAGGGCTGAGGCATTACTCCGGTCTGAACTATTCGTTGACTGGACAAAATTGGGAGTAATCGACGGAAAGATGCCCGCTAGACACAAAATGGCTCGATCGTGGACGGCTGCGGTTCTAAGTGAGTAGGCTTTTAGCACTTTGGCGACCAGGCCGTTTTGAAACAAGTCATTTACCTGCGGCTTTATAAAGCAATATGGATGGCGTGCTCGGCAAGTTCCAAAAAGTCTACTCACTTAGTTTTTGACGAGAAACCTATGCCGAAGGCGGTCCTATTTCAGGTAGTTAACAAGTTTGTGAGGCACGAAAAAGGCCCGAACCAATATGGTCCGGGCCTCATCAAGCTAGAGGTTATGTCTCAGGCGGTTGGCTTAGCCAAAGTAGCGCTTGAGCAGGCCGGCGAAAGCCTTGCCGTGGCGGGCCTCGTCACGAGCCATCTCGTGCACGGTGTCGTGGATGGCATCGAGGCCAGCGGCCTTGGCGCGCTTAGCAAGATCGGTCTTGCCGGCGGTGGCGCCGTTCTCGGCCTCAACGCGCATCTCGAGGTTCTTCTTGGTAGAGTCGGTCACGACCTCGCCCAGGAGCTCAGCGAACTTGGCGGCGTGCTCGGCCTCCTCGTGGGCAGCCTTCTCCCAGTACAGGCCGATCTCGGGATAGCCCTCGCGATGAGCGACGCGAGCCATGGCCAGGTACATACCGACCTCGGAGCACTCGCCCTCAAAGTTGGCGCGCAGGTCGGCAACGATGTCCTCGGAGACGCCCTCCATCTTGGCGACACCCACGACGTGCTCGGCAGCCCACTCGAGCTGGCCCTCCTCCTGCTTCAGGAAACGAGAACCGGGAACGCCGCACTGGGGGCACTTGAAGTCCTCGGGCAGCTGGTCGCCGTCGAACTCTTCCACATAACCGCAAACGGGGCAAACAAACTTCATGATTCGATCCTTTCGATCGATGGCGATGGGGCGCTTGTCCGGTCCCGTAAGGGCCCTCTCCGGACGTGCGTCTTGACGAGTTCTATTATCCATAAATGCAACCAAATGTGAAGCCTATTAGGAATGATTTTTAATAAAACAATTTTGAGATATGAAGATGTTGATTGATTAACGATTGGCAGGCCGTCTTTGACCGCCGCTGAGTACAATCGGTCGAGCAAATGTTGACCAATCAACAAATGAGGGAGTTTCTTTTATGCATCTAGCCCGCCGCGCCTGGTGCCGAACGTATCAAACGGTTTTTCGCATCGCATTGCCGGTGCTGCCCTATACCGAGCCACGCATTTTGGAGCATGCCGAGGATGTGCCCGCGGTGCTTCAAAAGCGTTCGATACAGCAGGTTCTTATCGTGACGGACCCCGGTATTGCTCGCCTGGGGCTTACGGCACCGCTCGAGTGCGCGCTCGCATCCAAGGGGATCGGCGTTACGGTCTATGCCGAAACGCGTGCGAACCCCACGGTCTCGAATGTGGAGGAAGCGGCGGCGCTGTATCGCGAGAGCGCCTGCCAGGCCATTATTGGCTTTGGCGGCGGCTCGGCCATGGACTGTGCCAAGGGCGTGGGAGCACGCATCGCGCAGCCAAACAAGCCCATCAACAAGATGCGCGGGCTGCTGCGGATTCATCGTCGCCTGCCGCTGCTCATCGCCGTTCCCACCACGGCAGGTACGGGAAGCGAGGTCACGCTTGCGGCGGTAATTACCGATGATGAGACGCACTACAAGTACCCCATTAACGACTTTGTGCTTATCCCGCGCTTTGCGGTGCACGACCCCGAGTTTACGCGCGGTCTGCCCGCCTCCATTACGGGGCAGACGGGCATGGACGCCCTGACGCATGCCGTCGAGGCCTTTATCGGGCGAAGCACCACGCCCTATACCCGCAAGATGGCGCGACAGGCGGTGCAGCTCATCAATGACAATTTGCTCGAGGCCTATGAGCATGGCGACAACATGCGTGCACGTCGCAATATGCTTTCGGCGGCGTATAAGGCGGGTGTTGCCTTTACGCGCTCCTATGTTGGATACGTTCATGCCATCGCACACAGCCTGGGCGGGCGTTACGGGATTCCGCACGGCTTGGCCAACGCGATCATCCTGCCGCACATGCTTCGCGCTTATGGTGACGCCGCCGCCCCCAAGCTTGCCGATCTTGCTCGCATGGCGGGCATTGCGCCGGCTACCGCGCAGGACAGTCTTGCGGTCGAGGCCTTTATCGATTGGGTCGACCGCATGAACGAGGCCCTGGGAATCCCCAAATATGTCTCGGGTATTCGCCGCTCCGATATTCCGCAAATGGCGGCCCATGCCGATGCCGAGGCCAATCCCCTGTACCCCGTTCCACTTTTGATGGACCGCTCGGAGCTCGAGCATATGTACGAGGTCGTCGCGGGTGGTATGTTTGAGGACGAGAACTAGGAGGGTGCCATGAACACCGAGGAAATTGCGCGCATCGTCGGCGATCAGCGCGCCTACTTTAAGACGCACGCCACGTTTGATGTCGATGCTCGACGTCGCGCGCTCGTGAGTTTACGCGATGCGGTGCGGGCCCACGAGGCCGATATCGCTCATGCGCTCAAGACCGATTTGGGAAAGTCGCATGACGAGGCCTATATGTGCGAGATTGGCACATCGCTTTCCGAGATTCGACATCAGATTGCGCATGTGGCCCGATGGAGTCGTCCGCGCCTGCGTCCGTGCGACCTCGCTAACGCCGTGAGCGTGTGCAAAACGCAAACCGTGCCCTATGGCGTCACGCTCATCATGGCGCCCTGGAACTATCCGTTTTTGCTGACGCTCGAGCCGCTCGCTGGCGCCCTTGCCGCGGGCAATACCGTGGTCATCAAGCCGAGCGCCTATGCTCCGGCATCGAGCGCGGTGCTCAGGCAAATCTGTGAAGAGGCATTTGATCCGCGCCTGGTGACGGTTGTCGAGGGCGGGCGCGCCGAGAACGAAGCGCTGCTCGATGAGCACTGGGACAAGATCTTCTTTACCGGTAGCGTTCCGGTCGGCAAACTCGTTATGGAGCGCGCAAGTAAAAACCTTACGCCTGTGACGCTTGAGCTGGGCGGAAAGAGTCCCTGCATCGTGGATGCGACGGCAAACTTGAAGGTTGCGGCACGGCGTATCGCCTTTGGTAAATGGCTCAACGTGGGGCAGACCTGCGTGGCGCCCGACTACCTGCTGGTCGATACGCGCGTGCACGACGAGCTGCTGGGCCTCATCAAGGAGGAGGTCCGCCGTATGTTTGGCGAGTATCCGCTCGATAACGAGGACTACGGTCATATTGTCAACGCCAAGCATTTTGCGCGCGTGCGCGGGCTGATCGATCCCGATAAGGTCGTGCTGGGAGGTACCGCGCGCGAGGCCTCGCTCAAGATCGAGCCGACGATTTTGGACGGCGTGTCCCCCAATGACGCCGTGATGCAGGAGGAGATCTTCGGCCCCATTTTGCCAGTGCTGACGTTTGAGAGCCTTGACGAGGCCGAAGCGTTTATTACGGATCGTCCGACGCCGCTGGCCCTGTATATCTTTAGTCAGGATCGCGAGGTTCAGCAGCGCTTTGTGCGCTACGTGCCCTTTGGCGGCGGCTGCGTTAACGATACCATCATGCATCTGGCTACGAGTCATATGGGCTTTGGCGGCATGGGCGCGAGCGGCATGGGACAGTACCATGGCCGCGAGAGCTTCGATACGTTTAGCCACAAGAAGAGTATCGTGAACAAGGCAACCTGGCTGGACGTGCCGTTTCGGTATGCGCCCTACGCAAGCTGGAAGCACAAATTCGTGCGCATGTTTGTGCATTAGAAAAGGGCGCAGGTAATACGAACAAGTGTTCCTATTACCTGCATTTTGCGTTAGACTACTGTTATGGAGCACGGATGGGCCAACTCCCTTTAGAAGGGATTTGGTATGAACGTAAGCGATGTTATTTCGTTATTGGCGTTGTTGATTGCGGCTATCGAACTCGGTCTGTTTATCGGCCGAATGAAATAGCCGCCCCCGCGTAAGCGAAGACGGCCACTTCTCACGATGAAAACGTGTATCGGAGTTGGCAAGACCCGCGGCAACGGGTGCCATCCGTGTTCCTATCTTATCTGCAAGCGTTCTGTCGCGCAAGCGTTGAGGCAAACGATTGAAGGACGCAGACAGGATGTATTTGTGTCCGCACGGGACCGTAGACTTCTCAATAAGGTTACACACCGGTTTATCCGGCCGTTAGAGGAGCTGCTATGTACGAGCCTTCGCGTGTTCTTCTGTCATTTCACATTGCAGGATTTCAGTATGCCGATGGCGCCTTGGTCTTGGGCGATCTTAAAGCGGGCGATAAGCTGACGCTGTGTGACGAGCGCGATAATCCCCATGACCCTGAGGCGGTTGCGATTTATTACGGCAACACCAAGCTTGGCTATGTTCCGGGAAACGAGGTCGGCCCACTGTCCTTGATGATGTATTACGGCCACGAGGACGTATTTGAGGCCCGTGTGCAACAGGTTGCCCCCGAGCGCAGCCCGTGGCATCAGGTGCGCGTTGGGCTCTACGTGGTGGATGCTCGCTAGTCGGCAATGGAGGCTGCCATGTTTGATGACGATGACCTGTTTGATCTGGCAGATGATCCGTTTGAGTGGGATGTGCTACTCGATGACGATGAGCTGGAACAGGACCGTAAGATGCGGCAGGACAAGAAAACTCAGGGTGACGCTTCGAAAAAGCAAGACAAGCGCCGCCGCGGACTGTTCGGCGGGCTCTTTGGATAACCGCCGCATCGCTACGTCTGTATACTTAGCACGAGTTGAGCACGTTGCGAAATGAGGGCATAGACGATGATGTGGTTTACCGCCGACCTGCACCTGGGCGATACGAATATCTTGCACGACATGGACCGGCCGTTTGACTCGGTCGAGGAGATGAACCGCAAGGTCATCGATGCCATCAATGAGTGCGTGGCTGCGGACGACCGCCTCTATATTCTGGGTGACTTTACCTATCGTTTGCCCCTGGCGGAGGCGGTGCGCCTGCGCGAGCGTATCGAATGCCAGAACGTGACGCTCATCCGCGGTAACCATGACGGCGACTGGGAAGATTCCGACGTACCGCAGATTTGGGAAAACGTGCGCGATTACCTGGAGATTGCTCCCGGCTATGCCAAGGGCCATCGTCTGGTTATGAGCCACTACCCCATGCTCAGCTGGAACGGCAAGGCACGTGGCGCCATTATGCTGCATGGGCATATCCACAGCAGGGGTGACCGCGCCAACGCACGCAACCGCGATCGCGAGCGCCCTATCTTTCGCTACGATGTCGGTCTCGATGCCAACGATTACAAGCCCGTAAGCCGCGATCAGATTCTTAGCTTCTTTAGGCTGTAGCCCTCAAACCACCACAAGGGGGGGGCAGGTGGCTTTGTGGTGGTTTTGGCGCCGTTGCCATTATGGCGGCGGCGCCTTTTTTGTCCGTGCGGCGCGGTAGAGTGTAGTCGGTTGAAATTTGCGTCCATCGAGGAGCTGCTATGAACGAGATTAAGTGCCCGCATTGCGGCGAAGTTTTTAAGGTCGATGCGTCCGGCTATGCGGATATCGTCAAACAAGTGCGCGATGCTGAGTTTTCGCGCGACCTGGATGAGCGTGTGAAGGCAGTCCAGCGCGAGGGCGAGCAGGCACTGGAGCTTGAGCGCTCGCGCTCGACGGCTGCTCTGCAGGAGGCGGAGTCTCAGCGCAACGCTCAGCTCGTTGAGCAGAAAAACGCCGCGGCTCAGGAACTGGCGCAGGAGGTTGCCAGGCGCGATGCCGAGCTTGCCGAGCTGCGCGCCAAGCTCGAGGGTGCTGCCGCGGAGCGTGAGAGCGCAAGCCAGCGAGCGGCGGTTGAGGCTCGCGCCGATGCTCAGAAGGAGAACGCCGAGCTCCAGCGTGAGATTGACAGCCTGCGTGCACAGCTTGGACGCAAGGACGACGAAGCAAAGCTTGCCGAGTCGGCGGCGCGCAACGCTGCTCAAAACGATTTAGCTGCACGCGACGCTCAGATTGCCGAGCTGCAGGCCAGGCTTGCCGCGGCGGACAAGGCCCAGGAGATGGCGCTTGCCGCTGCCGCGGCAGAGTCGCAGCGTGAGCTCGATGCCGCTCGCAGCGAGGCCGAGCGCGCGCTTGCTGACTATCGCGCGAAGGTGCAAGAGAAGTTTTCCGCCGCAAAGGCTCAGTCCGAGCAAGAGGCCGAGGGCCTGCGTGCCCAGCTGCGCGAGCAGGAACTGATGGCAAAAATGAACCTGTCAGAGGCGGTCGCCGCGGCGGAACGAGAGCGCGATGAGGCACGTGCCAAGCTGACGAGCGAGCTGGCGGTGCGCGATTCTCGCGAGGAGCAAGCCAAGGCAGCACACGAGCTCGAGCTTGCGCAGGCCAAGCGCGCGAGCGATGACCTGATTCGCTACAAGGATGAAGAGATTGAGCGTCTTAAGGACATGAAGGTCCGCCTGTCTACCAAGATGGTGGGCGAGTCGCTCGAGCAGCACTGCGAGACCGAGTTTAACCGTCTGCGCATGACGGCGTTTCCCAACGCGTACTTCGAGAAAGATAACGATGCGTCCGAGGGTACCAAGGGCGACTTTATCTTCCGCGAGTGCGACGCAAGCGGTAACGAGGTCATTTCGATTATGTTCGAGATGAAAAACGAGAACGACGAGACCGCGACCAAGCACAAAAACGAGGACTTCTTTAAGAAACTCGATCACGATCGTCGCCAGAAAGGCTGTGAGTACGCGGTGCTCTGCACACTGCTCGAGCCCGAAAGCGAGCTCTATAACGCAGGGATAGTCGACGTGAGTTACCGCTATGAGAAGATGTACGTGATCCGCCCGCAGTTCTTCATTCCCATGATCACGCTGCTGCGCAACGCCGCCATGGGTTCGCTGCGCTATAAGCAGGAGCTGGCGGAGTACAAGCAGCAGAACATCGACGTCACGAACTTCGAGGCCAAGATGGAGAAGTTCAAGAACGACTTCGGCCGCAACTATGAGCTTGCGAGCCGTAAGTTCCAGACGGCGATCGAGGAGATTGACAAGACGATTAGCCATCTGCAGAAAACCAAGGAGGCATTGCTGTCCTCCGAGAACAATTTACGTCTAGCCAACAAGAAGGCCGACGATCTTACCATTCGCAAGCTCACCTGGGGCAACAAGACCATGAAGGCGGCGTTTGACGAGGCGCGCGGGGCTGCGACAGGGGCAAACGATGAGCCCGCCGAGGCGGATTCGTATGAGGTCGAGGATGCCGAGTAGGGGATAGCGTATAGTGCAAAAGCGGGGCCGCTGGCGATACTGCCAACGGCCCCGCTTCGTTCCAGTATGTACGGCTAGTCCTCGAGCAGGTCCTCGATAAAGCCGACGCGGTAGTTTTTGAAGATGACCTCGCCGCCGTCTTGCGTGGCATCCAGGTCGACATCGCCCATGATGCCAAAGTCGTGGTCGCCATCCTCGTCGGCAAAAATCTGGTGCACGTGCCACACGTGATCGGTCTTCTCGTCGCTCCCGTCGATGGTAAACATCGCGGCGCTGCGGGCATCTCCGTCGGTGAGGATTTCCTCGTGCTGCTCATGGTAGGCATCGAGCGCCTTTTGCCAGCGGACCTCGCTCATGCCCCAGTCCTCGTCGAGTTCGCCCAGGTCGCGAACGTGCTCGCGGGCGGCAAGGGTCACGCGGCGGAAGAGTGCGTTGCGCACCAGCAGCGTGCAGCCGCGACGGTCCGCAACGACCTCGTCGATGCCCTGCGGCGGCGCGGCGTCGAGGGCCGCCGGGTTGCCGGCGTTCTCCCACTCGTCCACCAGGCTCGAGTCGACCGAGCGTACCACAAAGCCGAGCCACGAAATGATGTCGCGCAAGCGCTCATCGCGCTTCTCAATGGGCACGGTGCGATCGAGGGAGCGGTAGGCCTCGGCTAGGTAGCGCAGCAGAATGCCCTCGGAGCGGGCGATGCCGAGCTTTTGGATATAGCCCTTAAAGTCGCTCGCGCTCTCCAACATGTCGCGCAGGACGCTCTTGGGCGAGAGCTGGTAGTCGTTGGCCCAAGGTACTTCCTGGCAGTACTTGTCGAAGGCGGCATCGAGCAAATCCTCGAGCGGCTTTTCGTAGGTGACATCCTGGATGCGCTCCAAGCGTTCCTCATATTCGACGCCGTCGGCTTTCATCTCGGCCATAGCGCGATCGCGTGCGGCACGTTCCTGTGCACGCAGCACTTGCTTGGGATCTTCGAGCGTTGCCTCGACCATTGAGATTAGATCCATGGTATAGGTCTCGCTCTCGGGATCGAGCAGCTCCAATGCGGCAAGCAAAAACGGCGAGAGCGGCTGGTCGAGCGCGAAGTCCTCGGGCAGATCAACCGTCAGTGCATAGTCGATGTCTGGTGCGGCGTCAGTCGGGGCGTCGGGTGCGGGCGGCACCTCGGTGCGAACGACGACGCCGGAATCGATGAGCGTGGCGAAGATTTCGTCGGCGCGAACCTCGAGCTTGGCCTTTTCCTCGGGAGTCTGCAGACTCGTCTCGATGAGGTCGTGCACGCGGGCTCGGGCATCGCCGCCCTGCTCGACCACGCTAATCACCATGGAGTGCGTGATGCGCAGGCGCGGCTTGAGCGTCTCGGGCTGCGTCTCGATCAGGCGCTCAAAGGTCTGCTTGTTCCAGGTGACAAAGCCCTCGGGGGCCTTCTTCTTTTTAATCTTGCGGAGTTTTTTGGGGTCGTCGCCCGCCTTGGCCATAAGCTTGGCATTCTCGATCTCGTGCTCGGGTGCCTCGGCGATCACCATGCCCTCGGTATCGAAGCCCGAGCGACCGGCGCGACCAGCGATCTGATGAAACTCACGGGCGCGCAGGCGACGCATCTTGTAACCGTCGAACTTGGTGAGCGCGGTGAGCACCACGGTGTGGATGGGTACGTTGATGCCGACGCCGAGCGTATCGGTACCGCAGATGACGGGCAGCAGGCCCTGCTGCGCCAAGCGCTCGACCAACAGGCGATAGCGCGGCAACATGCCAGCATGGTGCACGCCGACGCCGCAGCCGAGCAAGCGCTTGAGGATCTTGCCGAAGGCCGTCGAGAAGCTTGTCCCCTTTGCCGCTTCTTTGATGGCTTCGCGCTGCTCTTTGCTGGCGATGCCAAAATTGGCGAGCGACTGTGCCGTCGCAAGGGCGGCATCCTGGCTAAAGTGCACGATATAGAGCGGGGCCTCGCCGCGGCGCATGGCGAGCTCGACCGTGCCTTCGAGCGAGGTCGTCACATAGTCGTAGCTCAGCGGCACGGGGCGCGGGGCATCGACGACCAAGTCGCAGGTAGCGCCGGTGTGTTCCTCGAGTGAGGCGGCGATGGCAGTGACATCGCCGAGCGTGGCGCTCATGAGCATGAATTGCGTGTGAGGCAGGGTGAGCAGCGGTACCTGCCAGGCCCAGCCGCGATCGGGGTCGGCAAAGTAGTGGAACTCGTCCATGGCGACGCAGCCAACATCGGCATCTTCGCCCTCGCGCAGCGCGTCGTTGGCAAGGATCTCTGCCGTGCAGCAGATGACGGGTGCCTTGGTGTTGATATGCGTGTCGCCGGTGATCATACCGACGTTATCGCGGCCGAGCACCTGTACCAGATCGAAAAACTTTTCACTGACCAGAGCCTTGATGGGGGCCGTGTAATAACAGCGCTTGCCCTGCGCCATGCCCATAAAGAGCATGCCCAGCGCGACGAGCGATTTACCCGATCCGGTCGGAGTGCCCAGAATGACGTGATCGCCGGCTGCCAGGTCCATGAGGGCCTCTTCTTGGTGATCCCACAGCTCAATGCCGCGATCGCTCGTCCATTCAAAGAAGCGTTCGAAGGCCTGGTCGGGCGTGAGCCATGGTTCGGGCTCGCTGCCGTCCTCGGGCTCCCACCAGGTGGGGGAGAGCGCGCCGAGCGAGCCGAACTCGGCTTCGGTTCCCGTGCCGCCCGAGAATGAGCTGGCGGCCCCGGCGCCGGAGACGGTGCTGACGGCGGTATCTGTCGTGGTCTGTGCCATGTGTTTGCTTTCTCTCGCGATTGTCCGCCAACTATTATGGCGTAGCGTCGCATCGATGCGTTCGCAGGCAAGAAAATGCAGGAAATGGGCGTTCTGCCCAGCCGTTTGGTGCAGTTGCCAGCTAAGTGAGTAGACTTTTTGCAATATCGCGAGCACATGGCTTTTGCGCAAGGGCTCTACCTGCACTGATAATTGTTCTCGGGGGAAGCGGGCACTGCGGGGCGCGGCAA
>DXZR01000046.1 GCA_019419555.1 Collinsella sp. | reverse complement strand
GCGTGAGCGGGTACAGGCGCGTGCCGGACCCGCCGGCGAGGATGATGCCTTTCATTGGCTATGACCTTTCAATTCTTGCGGCTCTGCGACCGGCGCGATTTCCAAGGAGACGGGCGCAGCAGTCAACTCCGAAGGCAACTAACTCGCCAAAATTACCTTCCCGAAGAAGCTGAGAGGAGACTGACCTGACGAGCCGGCCCCCTTCACCGATCTCACTTGCTTGCATGAGATCGTCCGCATGCGTTTCGAGAAAGAAACCGACGGCACGGTTGCGGGCAAACTGTTGGGATGGCGTCAAGTTATGCGAGTGATAGACCTCGGCACGCGGCTCGTAAGCGACCTTCATACCCGAGGCGATAAACTTGGCGGCCATGAGCATGTCCTCGTTGGTATTAACATGATCGAATCCACCGCATTCGAGATATGCGGTCCGTCGATAGGCAGAACAGGCGTCAGATGCAAAAAACGTCTTAATGCCAAGTTTTTCGAGATCGCCTTTCGAACGCACGGATGGTGAGTCAGGATAGTTAAAACAACGTACAAGTTGTTCAAAACGACGGGCATCGGCCTTGGGAAGCTGCCTACCACTAACAAGGGCGATATTCGAGTCTTCAACCATAGGGGCAACAAGCCGCTTCAAGTAGTCATCGGAAACGGGCACAGCATCTTGGGTGAGAAAACAGACGAAGTCGCCACTCGATTCATTCAGCGCCATGTCTCTTGTGGTGCCGTGGTTAAAATCCTGGCGATCAATCTCCAGCAAGCGAACTCTTTTGTGCTTCTGGACCAACTCAATAGTTTTGTCTTCCGATGCGGAATCGACGACCAAAATCTCATTCGGCTGAATTGACTGGCGATCAAGGGCAATTAAAAGCGCCTCAATTTCATGTTCAGCATTAAGAGTCGGAATGATGATAGAAATATCCATCTATCGCCCTGTCTTCTTCTTGCCGAACATGGCACTGAAGGTGCCAGTGAAGCACTTCCAGTCCATGCGAAAGCAGCGATTGCGCACGTAATTTAGTTCAATTTTTTGACGCAAACCGCTCTCGAAGGTAGCGGCATTACGATCAGTCGCCTGCCACAGGCCCGTAATGCCAGGCTGAACAGAAAGCAACTCAGCTTTTTCTTCATCAGTAAAATGCTGCTCGAGCTCATCCTGTGTAATGGGGCGCGGCCCAATGACGGAAAGATCGCCGTTCAGCACGTTGAGAAACTGCGGCATCTCGTCAATTGAGCACTTACGGATGAACCGACCAACCTTGGTAATGCGGGGGTCATCGTCAACCTTGCGCTCAACTTCCCACTGATGTAGCTGCTCAGGGCTAAGGTACTTATGTACTTCGCCAGCGTCGGAGACCATGCTGCGGAGCTTAAAAATCTTGATGGTCTTTCCGCCCTTGCCAACTCGTTCTTGCGTATACATAGGACTGCCAGGCGATTCAAGGCTGATGAGCGCACACACAATGGCGATAGGGATAAGCAGCAGTACGCTCATCAAAAGACTGAATACAAGGTCAAACAGCCTCTTAATAAAGCGGTAGCCAAGCGTACCGCTCGGTTTAATCTCTTTAATAGCCAGTGCGTCCCCCACGGATACACAGCTCTCTGTTACTTCTTTTTCAGCCACAATAAAACATACGTTCCTGTCCCCAGGAACCCCCCCCCATCTATGAACTCAAAATTTGAATTAACTGCTGGCGCAACGTCCCCTTACGTCTTGCTGGGCACGTCCAGCGGAAGCAGCTCCCTGAAAGCGGAGTCGCCTTCGCCCACGTCCACCAGGCACCAGCGCTTATGACGATCGATCCTCTTTACGCGGGCTTCTTGCCCCACCAAGGGCCCCTGCTCTATGTACAGCACGCCGTCTTCTATACGGGCCACGCTGTTGCGCACAACGCCGTCGTCGTCGAGCACGCTGCGGTACCAGTCCTGCGCGTCGTCCGGCATGGGCACATAGGCCCGCTCCCTGCTGCCGGCAATGCGGCAGCCAAAGCTCAACTGGGCCAAAGCCCTATCGAGTGCGGCGGCATCGTGCGTGGCGACAAAGAAGTATTCTTTGTACATAGGTTTGGTTTGGAGCGACCAGGCACCATCCCGCTTAAACCAGAACTCCTTTTGCATTACAAAAGCGTCCTGCATAAGGTTGTGCGGGATAATGCGGCGGACCTTTTCGCAGGTCTCGCGCTCTTTTCCGTTGGGGGTGTGGACCAGATACCAGCGGACGCGACCGTGTTGGCTGTTGGTGGTGACGCCGTTAAAAGCGCCCGGCAGCTGCTCTTGGCGCCGTGCCGTCTGTTCCATGTTCTCGCCCCCTCTTTTGGCTTTGCGATGCACGCAAATGCAGGGGCGTTTAGAACAGGCTTCTCGCTCGCAGCTAGGCGCAGTCGCAAAAGTACAGGTTTTTGTATCTTTCAACTGACGACATTATATTAGCAATTATTCAGCGTTTGCCCAGATTACGCAAAATGTACTGCCAGTAGGTGCATCTCCATACCCCTCTACAAAAACCTGTACCTTTTTGTGCAACAAAAAAAGCCGCTCAACCAGCGGCTTTTCTTATTTCGGCATGAAAAAGGCGACCGTCCTTTGTGGACGGTCGCCTTTGTTAATTGTTGTGTTGCTTGCCTTAGGCGCGGGTCTTGATCTCCTCGGTCACCTTCGCAACAAACTCGTCAACGCTCATCTGAACGGTCTC
This sequence comes from Collinsella sp., assembly GCA_019419555.1. Lineage (GTDB taxonomy): Bacteria > Actinomycetota > Coriobacteriia > Coriobacteriales > Coriobacteriaceae > Collinsella. The sequence continues at coordinate 9,084 of DXZR01000046.1, read as the reverse complement.
GTTGGAGCGATCGCGGACGGAGATGTTGCCGGCCTCGACCTCCTTCTCGCCCAGGATGAGCATGTAGGGCACACGGTCGATGCTGCGGGCCTCGCGGATCTTGTAGCCGATCTTCTCGTCGCGATCGTCGCAGACCACGCGAATGCCGGCCTCCTCCAGCTTGGCGCATACCTCGTGCGCGTAGTCGCGGCTCTTCTCAGAGACGGGAAGTGCCTTGACCTGCACGGGAGCCAGCCAGGTGGGGAACTTGCCCGCAAAGTGCTCAATCAGAATACCGATGAAGCGCTCAATGGAGCCAAAGCAAACGCGGTGCAGCATGATGGGGCGCTTCTTGGTGCCGTCGGCATCCACGTACTCCAGATCAAAGTTAAGCGGCATCTGGAAGTCGAGCTGGACGGTACCGCACTGCCAGGTACGGCCGAGCGAGTCCTCCAGGTGGAAGTCGATCTTGGGGCCATAGAAGGCGCCGTCGCCCTCGTTGACCTCGTAGTCCATGCCCAGCTTCTCCAGAGCGGTACGCAGGCCCTCCTCGGCGCGCGCCCAGTCCTCGTCCGAACCCATGGAGTCCTCGGGGCGGGTGGAAAGCTCAACGTGGTACTTAAAGCCAAACTTCTGGTACACGGAGTCGATCAGGTTGACCACACCCACGATCTCGTCGGTCAGCTGGTCGGGACGCACAAACAGGTGGGCGTCGTCCTGGTTAAAGCAGCGCACGCGGAACAGGCCGTGCAGGGCGCCACGCAGCTCGTGGCGGTGCACCAGGCCAATCTCGCCGGCGCGGATGGGCAGCTCGCGGTAGGAATGCGGCTTGGAGGCGTACACCAGCACGCCGCCCGGGCAGTTCATGGGCTTAATGCAGTACTCTTCGTCGTCGATGACGGTGGAGTACATGTTGTCCTTGTAGTGGTCCCAGTGGCCCGAGGTCTTCCACAGCTGCTTGTTCATGATGAGCGGCGTGGAAATCTCCACGTAGCCGGCCTTGTGGTGGATCTCGCGCCAGTAGTCCAGCAGCGTGTTCTTAAGGATCATGCCGTTGGGCAGGAAGAACGGGAAGCCGGGGGCCTCGTCGCGCATCATAAAGAGGTCCATCTCGCGGCCGATTTTGCGGTGGTCGCGCTTCTTGGCCTCCTCCAGCATGTGCATGTGCTCGTCGAGCTCTTCCTTGGTGGCAAAGGCGACACCGTTGATGCGGGTGAGCATCTTGTTGTCCTTGTCGCCCTTCCAGTAGGCGCCCGAGACGCCGGTGAGCTTAAAGGCCTTCAGCGCCTTGGTGTAGCAGATGTGGGGGCCGACGCACATGTCGATGTAGTCGCCCTGCTGGTAGAAGGTGATGCGGGCGTCGTCGTCCAGGTCGCCGATGTGCTCGACCTTGTACTTCTCGCCGCGCTCCTCCATAAGGGCGATGGCCTCGGCGCGGGGCTTCTCGTACACGGAAAACTTGAGGTTCTCCTTGACGATCTTCTTCATCTCGGCCTCGATCGCGGGGAAGTCGTCCTCGCTGATCTTGACGCCCTCGGGCAGGTCGACGTCGTAGTAGAAGCCGTTGTCGGTCGCGGGGCCGTAGGCAAAGTCGGCCTCGGGGTACAGGCGCTTGATGGCCTGCGCCATGATGTGCGCGGCGGAGTGGCGGATGACATGCGTGACCTCGTCCTGCGGGAGCTCGGCCACCGAACCGTCATTGTAGAGTGCCTTCATGGGTATGTTTTCTCCTCTCGGATGCCTGATGCAAGTGCGCGCGATGCGCTCGGCGTTTTTGACTTGCATCATTATAGGCAGGTTGCCTTGGTATACAAGCGCCCGCCGCACCTTAATGGCACGGCGGGCGATTTTCTACGCATGCTTCATCGTGTGGGGGCGAGGCTGCGGGGCGCGCGTGGTTTGCGGCGTGCCCGTGGCGCGGGGCGGTTGCGCGGGATGCGCGGTGCCCGTGGCTTGCGGCCGGCCCGGCGATGGATGCGTTACTGGATGCGAGTTCGGCAGTAGGGGCAGACCTTCCAGTGCGCATCGAGCGGGCGATGACAGCTGGGGCAGACATTGCGAACCTGGGTATCGCACACCGGGCAGACGACGAAGTCCTTCTCGATGGGCGCGCCGCACTGCGGGCAGGTGCCGTACTGGGCAAGCTGGCGCTCGCGCAGGGCCATGTCCAGCTCCTGCTCCTCGCGGTCGGACGCGTAGGAGTGCGGACGTAGAACCAGGTAGGCGATGAGGCCCACAAACGGGATGAGGGCGATGATGCCCCATGCCACGTAGGCGCTGGCGCCGCGGCGGCGAGCGTCGATGAACACATATACGACCGACAGCACATACAGGGCGACGATAAAGCCAACAAAGGCATAGATGACGCCCATAAGCTGCGGCGACATGAGCTCGGAGATGTACTTGGACATTACGGGTACCTTTCGGAATATTAACAGTCCGGTCAAGTTTACCACGGGGTTTGTTTATATGGGACTACGGCTGGGTACGGGGCTGGCGCGGACACAAACATCTCAATCTGTAACAGTTAGGAGCGGAATCCGGGTCTAGATGTTACAGATCGAGATAAACAGAGGGGCCGCCTGGCAAACGTCTCAATCTGTAACATCTGGAACCCAAATCCTCATCTAATTGTTACAGATCGAGACGAACGGTTGCCGTAGTTGTCTTCAGACGAACTTGTCGGCGTTGCCGGGTCTCCCCTCGTCTGCCGTTGGCGGGTGTTGCGGGGCTGTTCGCCGCATTGCCGCCGCACTGGGGGTGTGCGAACCGTAGGATAGTCTTATTGACGGCCTGTCAACTCGTCTGGGAGGCACTGTGACAGAAACGTTTGATATCGCGATTGTCGGCGCGGGCATCACCGGATGCGCCATCGCGCGGCAGCTCGCGCGGTTTGACCTGTCCATTTGCGTGGTCGAGGCAGCAAACGATATCGCGCTGGGGGCTTCAAAGGCCAACGGCGGCCTGGTGCACGCAGGCTACGATCCGGCGCCAGGCACCGTAAAGGCGCAGGTCAACGCCCGTGGTTGTGAGCTATATGGCACATGGTCTCAGGAACTCGGCTTTTTATTCCGCCGCACCGGGTCGATGGTGCTGGGGTTTAACGACGAAGACCGCGCGCACCTGGAGAAGCTGCGCCAGAATGGCCTTGCCAACGGCGTGCCCGAGCTGTCGATTGTCGGCCCCGAGCGCATCCACGAGCTGGAGCCGCGCGCGAGTGCTAAGGCGACGTGCGCGTTGTGGTGCCCTTCGACCGGTAACGTCGACCCGTTTGAAGTGGCCATCGTCGCGCTGGAGAACGCAGTCGCCAACGGCGTGACGTTTATGCGGTCTGCGCCAGTGGAGGCCATTGATGTTGCCGGCTCGGATGACAAAGCCGCGCGCTTTACGCTGGCAACGCCCGCCGGCGACGTGCGCTGTCGCTATCTGATCAACGCCGCAGGCAACGGTGCCGCGGACATCTCGCATATGGCCGGCGCCGAGGAGTTCCAGATGGTCTGGCGCCAGGGAAACATTGTGGTTCTGGACAAGGAACCGCGCGCGCTGATGCCGCTCTACCCGGTGCCGACGCCGATATCGAAGGGCGTCATCGTCACGGGTACCGTGCATGGCAACACCGTGATTACCGCGACCGCCGCCGTGCGCGAGCCAGGCGACACGCAGACCTATGCGGACGACGTCAACGCGCTGCTGGACGGTGCGCGCAAGCTGGTGCCCGACCTGGATACGCGCCGCGTGGTGCGCGCATTTGCCGGCGGGCGTCCGGTCATTCAGGGTACGAACGACTTCTTTATTGGACAGTCGGCCGTGGTGCCGGGGCTGTTCCAGGCGGCGGGCATTCAGTCGCCGGGCGTGGCGAGCGCGCCGGCCATTGCCGAGCGCATGGAGCAGGTGCTGCGCGACGCCGGCGTGGCCCTGCGTGAACGTGCCGATTGGAACCCGATCCGCCACGCGCCGGATGACTTTGACCGCGCGCCGCTCGCACGCAAGGAAGAGCTCATTGAGTCCAATCCCGCGTGGGGGCAGATCGTCTGCCGCTGCGAGACGGTGCCCGAGGCCGAGATTGTGGCCGCGATTCGGCGCCGCCCGAGCGCAGTTTCGGTCGAGGGCGTCAAGCGCCGCTGCCGCGCCGGCATGGGTCGGTGCCAGAGTGGCTTTTGCCAGAGCCGCGTGGTTGCGATCCTGGCGCGCGAGCTGGGCTGCGACCCCAGCGAGGTGCTGTTAGAGGATGCCGGATCTTGGCTGGTTGAGGGACCGCTGAAGGGGGTGCGCTAGGATGGCGACGCTTGATATGCGCGACGAACGCGCAGAGGCAGGAGCTACGGAGGCGGTGCAGACGCAGGCCTTCGACGTGGTCGTTATCGGAGGCGGCCCCGCCGGTATGGCGGCCGCGCTTGCCGCGCAAAAGGCCGGCGCGCAAGTGGCCATCGTTGAACGCGAACAGCATCTGGGCGGAATCCTCCGCCAGTGCATTCACCCAGGTTTTGGCCTGTCGCACTTTAAGCAGGAACTCACCGGCCCCGAGTACGCGCAGCGCTTTATCGACCAGGTGCGCGCGACCGACATCGTGCTGTTCTTGGACAGCATGGTACTTGGAATCGATTCGGGCGAGGGCGCGGGCGCGTCGAGCGTGAACGAGGGTGCGGGAGATGCCGCAGTCCATACCGTCACGCTCATGAGCCGTGCCGGTATGCTGCAGCTCACCGGGCGTGCGGTCGTCCTTGCCATGGGATGCCGCGAGCGCACCCGCAGCGAGATCAAGATTCCCGGTAGCCGTCCCGCCGGCGTGTTTACGGCCGGCTTGGCGCAGCGATACATCAATATCGAAAACCTCAAGCCCGGCTCGCGCGCCGTCATTTTGGGTTCGGGCGATATCGGGCTGATCATGGCACGCCGCTGCACACTCGAGGGGATTTCCGTCGAGGGCGTGTACGAGCTCATGCCGTACGCCAACGGTCTGCGCCGCAACGTCAAGAACTGCCTGGACGACTTTGGAATTCCGCTGCACCTGTCCACCACCGTCACACAGGTGATCGGCCACGACCGCGTGGAGGCCGTCGAGGTGAGTAAGGTCGACGAGCGCCTGGAGCCCATTGCCGGGACGGAGCGCGTTGTTCCGTGCGACACGCTGCTGCTTTCGGTGGGATTGATTCCCGAGAACGAGCTTTCGGTTGCCGCTGGCGTAGAGCTTGACCCACGCACGCGCGGAGCCGTGGTGGACCAGAGCTTGCAAACGGGCGTGCCGGGCATCTTTGCCTGCGGCAACGTGCTACACGTACACGACCTGGCCGACAACGTGACGACCGAGTCCGAGCGGGCCGGCGCGGCTGCGGCGGCGTGGGCGTTGGGCAACGGCACGGATGTCGAGGCGGGTGCTGTGGGGACGAGCTGCAATCTCACGGTTCCCCCTGCCGGTATCGCGGGATACGCGCTGCCGGGACGCATTACAGCTGTGGCACTCACCAAACTCAACTTCCGTGTGCGCCGACCGGTCGACGCCGCCCGCGTGCGCATTCTCGCTGGCGGCGAGGAATTGTTCGCAGGCAAGGTACGTGCATTTAAGCCGAGCGTCATGGAAAGTTTTCCGCTGCCGGCAAAGGTGATTCAACGTGCACTCGACCTAGGTGTCAGCGAGATTGTCCTGTCCGTCGACCCCGTTGAGGAGGCATAAACTATGAGCACGAACGCGATCGAGACGCTCAAGTTCAACTGCACCACCTGTCCATCCGAGTGCCTCCTGACCGTAGAGGTGGAGCGTGACGCAGCCGGCGCCCTGGTAGAGGTGCACTCCGTGACCGGCAACAGATGCCCGCGCGGTGATAAGTTCGCACATCAGGAGCTCACCTGCCCCATGCGCGTGTTAACGACAACCGTGGCCGTCTCCGGCGGCGACGAAGCCCTGCTCCCCGTGCGCACGGCCGAAGCCATCCCGCTAGAGCTCCACGCCCAAGCCATGGCCCTCATCCGCGGACTAGTGGCCAAAGCCCCCATCCGCATGGGCGACGTCGTGCTAGAGAACCTCCTAGACACCAAAATCAACCTAATCGCCAGCATGGACATCGACCGAGCCCAAGTAGCTAATTAGGGACGGGGCACTTTTAGCTACTCCACCATCCGCCCGGTCCTCCTCCGCAGTTGCGGTGAAATACGGACTGTTTTATGGCTTCAGGCCGCTAAACAGTCCGTATTTCACCGCAGCTTATGAGGGCCGCATGGGATGCAAAGGAGTGTCCCAAGGTGCCGGCATAAAAGGAACGTCCCTATCTGCCGGGCTTGGGATACCATGGTGGCACCCTAACGAAAGGACGATGTATGGCACATGTCGATGACCAGCGTGTGGCGCGCGTGCTCGATGCGCTCGAGGCTCAGCACCCCGGTGCGCAGCTGCTCGTAAACGACCCGTGGTCGATCTATTACCTGACCGGCTTTTATGCCGATATGTTCGAGCGTTTTTGCGGCGTACTACTCGCGCGCGGTGCCGAGCCGGTGATCCTAGTCAACGCGCTGCATCAGCTGCCAAAGTATGACAATGCCCGCGTCGCGTACCACACCGACACCGACGTCATAGCCGACGCCATCGTTCGCGAGGTCGATCCAACCAAACCGCTCGGCATCGACACCGTCATGCGTTCCGGCTTTTTGATGCCCCTTATGGATCGCCACGCCGCGAGCGAGTTTTTCCTGGGCGACTTTGCCGTCACCGCCGCGCGCACCTACAAGGATGCCGCCGAGCAGGAGCTTATGCGCGCGTCCTCGACCGCTAACGATGCCGTGATGGCCGATGTTATCAAGCTCGTCCACGAAGGCGTGACGGAGCGCGAGATTGCCGACCAGATGCTCGGCCTGTATCGCAAGCACGGCTGCGAGGGCTTTAGCTTTCCGCCCATCGTGAGCTTTGGTGCTAATGCCGGCGACCCGCACCACGAGCCCGACGACACCGTGCTCAAGCGCGGCGACGTAGTGCTGTTCGACATTGGCGGGCGTCATCGCAACTACTGCTCGGACATGACGCGCACGTTCTTTTGGGGCGATCCGGACGAGGAGACGGCGCGCATCTACGACATCGTGCGCCGCGCCAACGAGGCCGCCGAGGCACTCATCGCACCGGGTGTGCGCATGTGCGACCTGGACCGCGCCGCGCGCGATGTGATTGAAGACGCAGGCTATGGGCGGTACTTTACGCATCGCCTGGGCCACTCGATCGGTCTTCAGGACCACGAGCCGGGCGACGTCTCGCTGGTCAACGAACAGGTTATCGAGCCAGGCATGACGTTCTCCATCGAGCCGGGCATCTACCTCCCCGGCCGCACCGGCGTCCGCATCGAGGACCTGGCCCTGGTTACCGAGACCGGCGTCGAGATTCTCAACGCTTACCCCCACGATCCAGTCCGCCTAGACTAGCCTTTACCCAATAGCCCCTCAATAAGTTGCGGTGGAATACGGACTGTTTAAGGCTTCTAGCCCATAAAACAGTCCCTATTTCACCGCAACTGATGAGGGGATGGGTTAGCGCAGCAGCCCGGCAACTTCGCCGGCTAGGGTGATGGTGCCGGCGGCTGCGAAGGGCTCGCCCGCGGCATCGAAAGCCGAAAGGGCCTCGGATACGCTGGGGTATACGCCCGCAAGCTTGTCCGCGTCCACCAGGGCAGCGAGCTCCTCTGCCGGCAGGGCGCGATCGGAATCGGTCTGGGTTACGACCACGCGCGGGAAGGCCGGGATCAGCACATCAACGATACCCGCCACGTCCTTGTCGGCCAGCGCGGCACATAGCAACGTGGGCCGATTCTCTACGCACGGGTCGATCTCGTCCAGTGCGCTCACAAAGTTCTCGCAGCTTTGGGGGTTATGGCAGGCATCGATCAGCTTGAGCGGATCAGTTCCCAGCACATCAAAGCGACCCGGCGTGGGGCAGCCCATAAGCGAAGCGTCGAGCGCATCGTGGTCGAGCTCGCGGCCCAGATAGCCCTCGCACAGCATAATCGCGCACGCGGCATTCTGCGGCTGATAGGCCGGTTTGACCATGCTCGACGTATAGATCGCACGCGGCGTGGTGCAGCTAAACTCAACCGTATCGCCCACGTGTGCCGGGACCTTGGTTGTGGCATGGTTCACCACGAGCGGCACAACGCCACACTCGCGGCAACGGGCGTCCATCACGCGCTGAACGCTCAACTCATGCGTGCCTTCGCCCAGCACAACCAGACGTCTAGGCTTGATGACAGCAGCCTTCTCCCCCGCAATGGCCTCGAGCGTGTCGCCCAGGATGCGCGTGTGGTCGAGGCCGATGCCCGTAATGGCAACGGCGACGGGATCGGTCGCACTCGTAGCGTCCCAACGGCCGCCCATGCCGACCTCGAGCACAGCAACGTCCACTGCAGCCTCGGCAAACACCACCAGCGCGGCAGCCGTCAGCAGGTCAAACGGCGTGATGGTATAGGCGCGCTCCCCCGCCGCCACACGACGAGCATTCACGCGATGCCCCGCCTCGACGGCGGCAGAAACGCCGCGGGCAAACGACTCATCGCTCACGACGCGCCCATCAACCTCCATGCGCTCGGGATAGCGCACCAACTGCGGAGACGTATACAGTGCGGTCTTTAACCCCTCACCACGAAGGATGGCAGCCGAAAAACGCGTGGTCGAAGTCTTGCCATTGGTACCGGCGACCTGAATGCAATCGAAATACTCGTCCGGGCGTCCCAGCTCATCGAGCATATCGACAACCGTCTCGAGCAAAGGACCAGCATCCCCAGAAATCCGCCCCGTATCAGCAGCAAGTCCCACAGCCTCATCAAACGAAAGCAACTCAAACGAGAACGGCACAGAATACGACCCAGAACGCTTAGGCATAAACCAAAGTCCCCCATAACAGAAAAAGAGGCCCACCAAAAAGAATGAGCCCCTCGCGTTGACAATATCAGCCTTTATCCACTTGCAGCAGAATCAAGGCCACAACCAAGTGGCCCTAACCTACCAGCTGCAAACAACCACGTAACCGCACTAGGAGCGGCCCGACGCTTTGCTCGATACAAGTTCCGCACGCAAAGGACAGCACTTAATGTGCTGTCCGTCTTGCGCAGGACTGTCCGCAGTAGCGAGTAAAGC
>DXZR01000045.1 GCA_019419555.1 Collinsella sp. | reverse complement strand
CTCCACCACGTCACAAACCGGCTACGCCCACTCAGCAACGGCAACCCAAAACGGCGTCACCTTCACCGTCTCGTGGAACGACGCACCCGCGGGCACCGCGACGACCTTCCACATAACCCAGACCAACGGCTCGTCCCAGGCCAAGGCGCGCATGGACGTGCCCACCTACCGGGACGGCGGCAGCCATGAAAGCGTCTGCGACCCGTCGCGCCCGGCATGGGCCAGCTACTACAGCCTGGGCACCGCGGGCCACGACTTTACCTTCGACTTCACGGCATCGGGCACGTACCGCATCCACTTCTACTTTATGGACAACGACAGATACGACCCCCAAAACGACAAGGGGATCTACTACCTGCGCACCACGGCGGAGGTGACCGTAAACGACGCCGCCCGCCCGAGCGTCACGCAGATCGTCAACAACGCCGTGGCCCAGTGCAGGCAACAGACAGACGGCTCGGAATACGACATGGCGCTGTGGCTCCACGACTGGACGCTCGACCAGCTGGAGTACGACCACGGCCTCAACTGGTGCTCGGCCGAAAGCGGCCTCACGCGCCACCAGGGCACCTGCGAGAGCTACCAGCGCATCTACTCCAAGCTCCTTGACGCCGCGGGCATCGCCAACGGCCGCATCACCGGAAACGGCCACACCTGGAACGCCGTAAAGATCGAAGGCAAATGGTGCCAGATGGACCTAACCTGGGACGACACCAGCGACAACTGGTACGGAGACCTAGACCAGCGCCATCTGTACTTTGGCCTGACCGACGAGCTCATGACAATCGCCCACTCCGACCACACGGCTAACTACCAAAAGGACGGCTACGCCTACCGCTCAACCGACCTGTCCAACAATTACTTTGTGCGAAACGGCAAGGCAGATGAATGGGTCGAGAAGTATGCCGACCGCATTCAGCAGCACCTAGATGCCAGGGAAGAGAGCTTTTCCATTGACGCCGACAACCAGTTGTTTCCGCCCAGCATCTCGGGGATTCAGAACGGGATTGTTGCGTATGCGATGAATCAGAGGAGGTGGAAAGTCCAAGGCGCCAAGGTTGTGCTGGCCGCAACCTCCAATGTCGCTACTCTGCCGAACAGCACATTGACAGTAAAGTACGACTGCACTGCCAAATATCAAGCCGCTCAAGTAAAGCCAGTGCAGAGCGTCCCCGACGGCGAATACATGATCTGCAACAGAGGGCTGGGCACGGCGATGCTCGATATCTCAGAAGCCTCGAGGTCCAACGGCGCCAACGCCCAGCTATGGGAGGCCAACGGCTCGGGGGCCCAGCGGTTCATGATCTCCTACGACGAGTGCGCGGGCGCCTACGAGATCATGTGCGCGGCGTCGGGGCTAGCGCTCGACGTGGATTGCGCCGACTTCTCGAGCGGCGCCAACGTCCAGCTGTACGAGTCGAACGGCTCGGCAGCGCAAAGCTGGAGGCTGGCAGCAACTGGCAGAAACCCATTGTCGGACCGGCACGGAGAAGGCACGAAGGATTAGCAGACGAGCTGTTCAACCGCTCGAACGATATCGGAATCGATCTCGAAGTCGAACTTTCTGGCGAACATCATCTTTGAATCCGAAATCGAATCTAGATCATCCATAGACAACACTCGCGGGGACTCGTCCTCGCCCCAATCAATCATGCGCATGATGCCGTCCGTATTGTCCTCCCCGGGCATTCGATAGAAATCGAACCGCTTGCCTGTATTCCAGGCAAAGGTCTGCAGAAACAATTCGTCACCGCACATAGAATCCCAGAAAACTGACCGTACCAGAGAAGCGTTCTCTACGATGTATCGAGCGAGCTCATCAGTTATAGAGAACCAGTTGTCGCCTTTCATCAGCTTAAGGCCTTCAGCAGGCTTCCTATAGAGTTGCAGAAGCCTCGCCAAAAGACTGTCCACCTTTCGCAAAAAATTTGGGTCTTGCTCTTCCCGAAGGCGTTCCAGATTACATGGCCGCCGATCCTACTCCCATAGTCCCTATTGTGGTTTTCGAAACGAACAAACTCCTTGCCCCCGCAGGAATCGAAGAAAGAATGGATCCGATCCTGGCTCTTGATGGGAAGGTCTTGCCCGCTCAAAAGGTGATAGTAGGTGTAACGCCCCTTGTCAACAGCGGCGTTGAGCAGGCCAAGCTCACAGGCGATTTGCGAGTAGCCTCCCCATGTGACGCTAATACGGGGAACGAAAAAGATTCCCGCCTTATCAATGGAAGCCAGCGCTCTGTTTTCATCCCATCCGGTATTCTTAGCATCCATGTGGATGAAGATATCGTTCCGGGGGTCATCAAGGGTCCTCAGAAGCGTACGGAGGGTCTCGTCATCCTTATGAGCCATGACGAGATATGCATGCTTGCATCCAGTAAACACGATTTTGTCCTCAGCCATGACAGTTCCATCACCAACAGACATATTTTTGTCACAGTTCATTAAGCCTTCCCCAGCAATTTCTTTAACCTTCGTTTGACTCCCCCGAGCTTGCTACGTACGCGCTGGGCGAGGGAGGGTTCAAAGCCATACACAGCCATCATCTCATCGATTCCTCTCCCGCACTCGAGGTCGGCCATGAACTCGCCGCGTCTCTCATAAGGCACAACGGGCCTAACCAGGCTAGGATTGCCAGGCAACACCTTCTCGAGGGAAGACTCGCCCCACTCAATTCCAGACTTAAGCCTCTCAATTGCAGCAAGGCCCTTTGAGGTGTTGCACAGCACCGCGGAAACCCCGCCCTCGTAGTCGACCTCAGGGTGCGACGACTGGATCCCCCAGAAGTCCCCCAACGTGACGTCTGAGCCGCACGAGCGCTTGACACGACAAGCAAAGCACGAGGGTCTTAAGCTAGCATTAGCAAGGAACGCTTTCATGTACCAGTCATCCACGAAGATGCAGCTGTCGGCCGCCGCGGACGAAGCCCTCGCGACATCTTTCTCCGCATCATGCGCATACGCGTATGATGCGGAGTAAGACAGCCATCCGGTTGCCTTACTCCGCATGTTCACCGCGCGCAGCGCCGCGCCCACACCGACCTCCTTATATGCTGCCCACTTCTCCCAGAGGAGCGGCGAGGGGACGCCGTGGCAAATGACATCCACCGAGAGGAAACCGTCTGAGTCGGCGAGCTTCCCAAGGTAGGACCTCATGCCCGCAACTTGGCACGCGGTGCCGGAGAAGAGCACTCGCCTGCCACCGCGCAGAGCCTCCCGCACGCCCTCGTAGGCCTTGCGGCCGACCGAGCTCTGCACATACTTGGAACGCATGACGGAATCGAGATCTGACCCGTCTTCAACGAGCACGTGCCGCACATGTCTGCAGCCCTCATCCCAAGCGGCGCCGCACACGACGCCGCCATCCGCAAGAACGTCAAGGGCGAGCAGCCCGAAGACCCCACCCGAAGAGGAGGCAAGTCTCTCTCCCCTGTCCCTCGACTTCGCCCAGAGAACGGACTGCGCGCCATCCTTGGGGCGCTCCCCCATTGCGGGACACACCGAATCGCAACCCCCGCAGCCGATGCAGACATCTAAATTGACCATTGGCGTGGGGAAGCCACAGCCGTCGGTAATCATCCCGATGCAGGATTTCGGGCACCTCGCGGCACAGGCGCCGCAACCACAGCACGCATCTCCCAGCAACGTGATCTTCGGAAGGGACTTAAGCATAAAAAAAACCTCCTAACGCAGGAAGGGCAATTTAGCCGCGATCGACGACTTCTCGCTTGAATCGAGAACGAAGAGCCACATTGCGGCAGCGAAAAGCACGGTGTAGACGACGCCCCAAGCCAGGAAAAGCAGCCAGCTAGTCACGGGCAGCAGCAGAGCCAGCCCCATGCATGCGGCCAAGACCACAGCGGAAGCCAAGACCACAGGCAGGTTCTTCTTCCAGAAATAAGCCATGTCCAGTCCGATACGCGCCTGATAGTACCAGTTCATAAAGAGACCGTTACCCAAGGCGATGCTCGCGATGTAAGCGATAGCGGGCGCCCAGTATCCGAGAACGGGCGAGGCAAACCATGTAAAAAGAACATTGAGACAAGCCATACAGAGGTAAACCACTGAACGCGCCCTATGCCTGTTTTTAGCGCGCTGGATCTCGATTCCCGTGTTCTGACAAAGCGGCACGCCCACGGGCAGCGTCATCGCACAGATGAGATAGTAAGTATCAAGGAAGCCCTCACCCGCCCACTTGGTAATGAAGAATCGTCCAAGCAGGACGAATCCACAGTACACCCAGCAGAAGAGGAACATCTGGTAGCGCCCTACGCGCGTCATGAGCCGAGTTAGCACTCCGTTGTCATCCGATTCAGCGACGATCCTATTGATCTTGGGCACAAATACGCTCGACATTGTTGTCGAGAGCGAGTAAAAGATTTGACGGATTTGCAGCGCCACAGCGAAAACAGATACAGTGACTGCGTTCGTGAGCGCGCCGAGCATCATATTGGGCACGCTCTGGTTAACTAAATCGCAAACCTGGTTGGCGAATATCCAGGCCGAGAAAGCTGCGACCGCGTGGAACAGGGCTCCGTCAAACCTCCTGAGACTGAATCGCATACCGAGCTTCGACACAGCATAATGCATGTTGAGGGCGAGCAGAGTCAAGGTGACTGCGAGCTGAGCCAGCGCTACACCGACCGCGCCCATACCAAAGTTGAGCAAGACAAAAGCGATACCCGGTGTCGCTAACGTGGTGAACATCTGACGGCTTTGCTGAAACTTGAACTGTTCGTGGGCCATGATGTATGCGTCGAACACAGTCGAGAACAGCACCGCCGCCACGTTCACCGCCATGATAGCCATGAGCTCGCCCGCAAGCCCGACTTGGTCGAACGTAAAGCTGCCAGAAAAGAATAGCCCAACGTTCGCAGCAAAGAGCAGTCCCAACACCAGTGCAATGGAGCTGATCATCGCATATAGCGCAAGGTACATGCCATTGAGTGATCGGACGTCTTCCTCCGTCCCCTTAGCCTTCTTCTGCGTATAGAAGCGGATATACGCCTCGGAGAAACCAAACGTCAGAAGCGTTAGGGAGAAGACGAAGGAATTCGCAGTCTGGTAAACGCCGTAGTCCGCCTGACCCACGAAAGCGAGGAGCATCGGGGTATAGACGAGGTTGACGAGATTCTTAACGATGATGTTCGCGTACCCGAGAATCGCCCCGGCCTTGCGTTGACTAACCATGGACAGTATCTCCCGAAGATAGAGTTTCAGATTTCACTGGACATAACCACCCTATAAGCTGGCAAGGGCAGCGCGAAGCCATGCGACGGAATCATTCCTCTTCTCCTCAAGCTCTCGCTCGAAGCCGGTCCAATCGAACTCATCGACGCAGCGCTCGCGGAAGCAATCCTTACCGGCGCGGTTGGAGTTAATCCCAAACAAAGCGTGGAGGGTATCGAACCTGCTGGACATATTCCCAGCATTTCCCTGCCGTTCGTAAATCACAAAAGGCCGGTGGAAAAGGAGACTGAAAACTGTAGCGTGGAAGCTGTCAGTGCAAACGAGAGCAGAGTGGTGAATAAGCCACACGAACTCCGCGGGGCCGACCGGCAAATGGATATCCGTCAAGTCCACCAGCCCCAGGCCGTCGCGGCCACATCGCTCCGCGATCTTTGCCGAAGCTGTATCGTCTCCCAAGACATACTTAAGGCAGAAAGGCCCCTCCAGGTCGATGCCCGGAATAATCGGGCGCTCCTCTATCTCGGACCACCACTTGGCAGTTTGGAGCATCGTAGGGTCAAGAACGACCTTGACATCCCGCCCAGTAAGCTCGCGGACAATCTGAGCACCCGCGAACTCCCGAACACCGATGTCCTTGATTCCGCCAAGCCATTCGGAGTAGCGCCGACCCCACTCCTCAGGCATGTCCGACATGCCGATGCCGAAACTAGCGGCATAGGCCATTTTCTTGTCGACGCCCACGGCGCACTGGGCGCCAAACTTACTCGCACCCAATCCCCACCCGGGGTTCCAGCATTGATCGGAGCCGATCACGACGGGACCAGTGATGCTACGAACGTCCCTCTCGGCAATCTCAACGACAGGCGCACAGTACTCATCCTGAAAAACTCGGAAACGCCGCCTCCTCTCGGCGGGCGCCTTCTTCGACTCGATTCGGACTCTGTTGAGGTCCGCCATGATCTTAAAGACCCCGCGCTTACTCACCGGGCGGCGGCAATCGACCGAAAGAACCTCTTTGCCGGTAAGAGAGGCGACGGCGGCCTCGAGGGCGCAGGCCTGCAGCCTATTCCCGTAGTTGGTGGGGTCAAAAATGCTGAGAATATATATCTGCCTGTCGTTCAATGAAACTCCAATCAAAGATAACTAACGAGTGCCTCGGCGTGAAATCCAGTACTTAATGGTTCTGCCGATAGACCGGATGTACAAACCGAAGCGGATATACAGCGGAATCATGCCGCTGCAGCCGAGCCAGAGGCGAAGAAACCGCCGGTTCTCGCTCCTGCAACAGCCGTTCTCAAGAGCCCCGTGGCAATCAAATCCTTTCAGGCTATCTGTCAACCAGGAAAGGACATCAGAATCGGAAGCGCCGTTGGAGAACGCAGTCTCCGCAGCGTAGGCGCAGGCCCCTACAAACCTGTCAGTAAGCAGTCGGTCGACTGCCTCCAAGCCATCGGGAGACATCCCTACGTCAGGCTTGGCGGCGAAGCAGAGAACGTCTCGCATAGCCCGGGGGTAATCGAACTGCCCCTCCAGGTTAAGGCCCATGGCCGAGCCCCCGGAAGGCATGCGGTAGAGATAGTAGACATCGCTGTCTTCGACAGATTCGCAAATAGAGGCGCAGCAGAGCAGCTTCAGGATGAACTCCTGGTCCTCGCCGGTCCGCCTCCCGACCGTGAACCGGACCCCACTCGCCGCGATGAGCCGAGCAGAAACGAGGAAGAGCCAGCAGGGGAAAGTGGCGTATCTGTTCCCGAGCGATAGCTCGAGGAACTCCGATGCGTTCCCGAGGAACCGCCCGTACCCGAAGACCGTGCCTCGGGGAAGAGCACGGTACGCAAGCGCGACGACATCGGGGCGGACAGGCCTGCGTCCCAGCAGGGACCCCGCCTTCTCCACGAAGTTGGGAACGACGGTGTCATCGACGTCCAAGAAGGCGAGATATTCCCCACTGGCGGCCGCGATAGCAGCATTGCGCGCAGCGGAGACCCCGGCGTTCCCCTGGTGAAGAACCTTAATGCGATCATCGCCCCGCGCGAGCGCATCGGCCATCTCACCCGTACCGTCAACAGATCCGTCATCGACGATGATGGCCTCCCAATCGTCGGACGTCTGCTCAGAAAGCGAGCGAACGGCTGCCTCTAGGGTAGAAACGGCGTTATAAGCGGGGACAACAAACGTGATTAGAGGCGCCGTGACAGTTTGATACATGGATTTAACCTCTAGAAAAGGAGAAGCGGATAGAAAACGGCGCTCTTCATGACCTCGACATAGTTGAATGAAGGGATGAAGCTTGCAATGGAGATCAACCAGACGGCAATAGCGAGCAACATCAAAACGGCATCGGCAAGAATCGGCCATCGCGAATCAACCGCATGGCCCCTTCCCTTGTTGTTAAGCAGATATGTCGAGCCAATCAAGATCGGAATGAACTTCAAGCGGTTGCCGACGTTAACGAGGGTGAGTTCCATCGCGATGACGCACATCGTCAAAACAAGAACGAGCGCCGTTCGTCCATCATGCTGTCTCGTGGCGTAGATCCTAAGCAGCAGGACCCCGAGCAGCAGCAACGAAAACACATGGCTCAGATTGCTGAGAAGGTTGTCCGCCTGCTCTTGATCCCACTCCGTGCCGATGGTATAGAAACTCGCCTTCTTCAGAACGCTCGTAATGACAGGCACCCCGTCAAACAAATGGGACGCGAGAAGTACGGAAGCCACGGAAATCATGGTGACGACCGCGACAACGCAGATAATCGAATTCCTGACAGGGTTACGCTCGAGAATCGGCTGAACTAGGAACAAAACCAAGACGAGCAGCATAGAATTGTGGATGAGGCATGCGACGATGATCAGGACGAGCGACGGCAGAGAATCCCTGAACCCGTAAGACCGCCTCTTACATATCGCGACCGCACAAATCACGCAGCCGAGAGCCGAGCGAACGTTACCGATCAGGGGCTGCGCCGGGACGGCAAAAAAGATGAATAGCATGAGCGGGAGGAAAGCCCATGCATCTGTCGTCTCCTCGGCACACCTGTCCATCATCAGCCAAGCGATGAGACCGTAACCGAAAAACGCGGCGAGCGACTGGAGAAGTCGGAGGTCGCCGATATTCCCGGTTACCCAACACAGAAAGTTCCAGACGAGCAGGCCGTTGTGATCCTCGTTCAGGCTGGTTCCGATCGAGAGAATGTTCCTGCCATCGTAGTAGCCGCATTCAACCATCCATCGGGTCATATCGACAGGGTGGTTGTAAACGATACCATGGGCGACAAGCGCAGCGGAAAACCCAACCCCAAGGGCGCAGGCAACCGCCATCTTCTTTGTAGGGGCCCCGGTAAAGACGAGAAGGGAGAGGAAAACGGCGAGGAGGGGCGAAACAATAGCGCATACGCCAAGGAAGAACACCATGCCGAGCGCGTTCCCCCTACCCGCCATCGATAGGGTCCTCTGCGGCATGCCTCCCGAACTGATAGTTAAGATCTTCATCGAGCCAAGCTCCTCGCCAGCGGAGTAGCAGCGCGGCAGGCAACCAAGCACACATACGCAAGATAATCCATTTTCTTTTCCAACAAAGTGAAGAAGATCCGCTGCTCAAGCCTCAAATCCCCGCATCGACCGATGGCCTCCGCGTACAGCGATGTATCCCTGAACTCCTGGAACTGCTTTTTAAACCACTTGCCATCAGCATTCTTGCGCATGTCGTAGAAACCGTTAGACAGATAACCGACAAGAGCGGTCTCAGCAAATCCATTCCCCGGCCATTTCGAATCCCACGCGACGGCCTGTCGATGGACGGCTTCCTTGACCATGGCGTACTGGGCAATCTGGCCTTCGCGATAATTGGCAGTAATGCTGCTTGCGTTGGGACGATAATAATACAAGGGCTCGCGAACGCATGCGGCGCTCTTCATATTATCGAGAATGTAAAGGCTTTGCAGCTGATCTTCCCCAAGCTGCATCTTCCCATAAGGCGAGTAATCTGAATCGGCATCGACGCAAGACCTTCGAGCGATTTTAGTGACCATATTAGGAATATATCCATCGAGGAACGCAGAGCGTACATCGTTAAGGCTTTCTCCGGTATAGAAACGCTGTTCACCGGGCAGTCCCCCAGGGAGCACAGAGCCGAACGTCGGAGATTCGCTAAGGCAGATCAACACGACGTCGGGATCCAGTTCGTCAATGATCCCGGAAACCGCACACATTGCATTGGGCGCCAGACCGTCGTCGCCGTCGACGTGCCAATAATAATCACCGTTGGCGGCTTTGATCCCGGCACGGCGAGCAAGCAGCAACCCCTTGTTCTCCTGTTTGACTATGCGGACGGGAACATCCGCCTCCGCGGCGAAGCGCTCATAGATACTCGCGCTGCCGTCGGTCGAGCCGTCGTCGACGATGACGACCTCGTAGTCGGAATAATCCTGATGTGCAATGCTGTCCAAGCATTGTCCGAGATATTCCTCTACGTTATAAACGGGAATGATTATCGAGAATCTCACATTAAAAACCTTTGTTCATAGGGATTATCCGATTGCTTTGCCAGAAATCGCGGCATAAAGGGCATAGAAAGCGTTATGCATCTTCGGGGAAAGCGCAAAAAGCGCGCACCTCAGTCTCCAGGTGCGCGAAGCTAGGGTGTTCCTTGAGGCGCGCATCGCAAGGTCGCGGGCAAGCCTCAAATACGCCTGCCCCTCCGCCCTGTCGGCAAAGCTATCGAGATCAACCCGCATGGCAACGCGCAGAATGCAATACGCTCGGAAGCACTCGAACTCGCCATCAAAATTTCCCTCGGCAACCCGCCGCACGGCCTCAATGGCAGCATCCATATCCCTCACATGCTTAGGGCCTTGCTTCTTAAGCGTTGTGATGGAACCGGGCCTCGTCACGTACGCATAGAAAGGGGCGTCAGTGACAGCGACGGTCTCTACACGGGAGCAAATCGCGGAAGTCACGCCCATATCCTCGAAAAGCTGACCCTCGGGGAACACAAGGTCGGGCATCAAAGAACGGGAAAACAACTTGCCCCAGGCAGACCCGCTCTCCCCTTCGAGCAGAAGAAGGCGCCTCAGATGCTCCCAGCCGCTCTCCAACGTGAACAAAGGCTCACTCCGCATTTCATAACTCTCGAGAGGAGGCATCTTGGCAAAGGACCCCGCGACAAACGACACATGGTATCTCAAAGCCGCCTGGAGCATGAACTCAACGGCCCGCGGATCTATGAGATCGTCTCCGTCGACATACATCAAGTAGTCACCGTGACAAAGCCGAGTGCCATAATTTCGGGCAGATGAGAGCCCGCCGTTCTCCTTGTGGAGAATCTCGACGCGTGAATCATCCCCGACGACGCTAGCAATCAACTCAACCGTGTCATCGGTACAGCCGTCATCCACGATAAGAATCTCAATATTTGGATACGTCTGACAGAGCAGCGACCTTATGCAGGGAAGCACGAACGGCCCCACGTTGAAGATGGGGACGACGATGCTAACAAGAGGCGCTTCAGCTTTTGATGCTGTAGAAATCATATCTTTAGAAAGAACCTCCCAAATCCAAGGCATCCAGGTACTCCCCCAGCTCTTCCTCCCAGTCGGGCATGTGGAAGCCGACGGCCTCGAGTTTCGACAGGTCGAGCGCGGAGTGGACCGGGCGCGGGGCGACGGGGCCCGCGGCGCTCGCGTAGTAGTCGGCGGTGCTGACCGGCACGACCTTCTCGCCGTTGCCGTTGGCGGCCTCGAAGACGGCGCGGGCGATGTCCGCCCAGCTCTTCACGGCGCCGGAGCCGGTGCAGTCGTAGGTGCCGTAGGGCGCGTGCGTCCCCAGCACGTGGAAGATGGCCCGCGCCATGTCGCGCGTGAAGGTCAGGCGGCCCAGCTGGTCGTCCACGACCGTGACCTGCGTGAGCTTGTCCTCGGGGTCTGCGACGCGGTCGGAGAGCCCCCTCATGGTCTTGACGAAGTTGCGGCCCTCGCCGATGACCCAGCTGGAGCGCATGATGTAGTGGCGGGGGCAGCCGGCCACGGCGATGTCGCCGGCGGCCTTGGTCTGGCCGTAGACGGACAGCGGGCTGAGGGGCTCGTCCTCGTCATGCACCTCGGCGGTGCCGTCGAAGACGTAGTCGGAGGACACGTGGACCAGGGTGATCCCGTGCCCGGCGCAGGTGCGGGCCAGAAGCGCCGGGCCGGTCGCGTTGGCCTTCCAGGCGGTCACGCGGCCCTCGGGGGTCTCCGCCCTGTCCACGGCCGTGTAGGCACCGCAGTTGATCACGGTGCCGTAGAGCGACCAGTCGTACTGCGCATAGGCCTCCGGGTCGGACATGTCGAAGGTGTCGATGTCGCAGAAGTCGAAGTCCTTCGCCACGCCGCGATCCTCGGCCAGCTCGCGGACCGCGCGGCCCAGCTGGCCGTCGCAGCCGGTGACGAGGGTGCGCTTCGGCGCCATGGGGACGACGTCCCTCAGCATCGGGTGGTTGAGGTCCGCCTCGGAGACGGTGGCCTGGTCGAGAGGGATCGGCCACTCGATGGCGAGCTCCGGGTCGGCGAGGTTCACGAAGGTGTAGGTCCTCTTCAGCTCCAGCGACCAGTGGGCGTCCACCAGGTAGGTGTAGGCGGTGCCGTCCTCCAGGGCCTGGAAGGAGTTGCCCACGCCGCGCGGGACGTAGATGGCCTTGCTGGGATCCAGAACGGTCGTGAACACCTTGCCGAAGGTCTCGCTTCCCTCGCGCAGGTCCACCCATGCGCCGAAGACGCTGCCGCGGGCGACGGAGATGAACTTGTCCCAGGGCTCGGCGTGGATGCCGCGGGTGACGCCGCGGCTGTCGTTGTAGGAGATGTTGTTCTGGACGACCCTGAGGTCGGGGATGCCCCGGGCGGTCATCTTGGCGCGCTGCCAGTTCTCCTTGAACCAGCCGCGCGAGTCGCCGTGGACGGCGAGGTCAACGACCTTCAGGCCCCCGATGCCGGTCTCGGCGACGGAGAGGTCCTTCTCGAATGCGATGTCTGCCATGTCTCTCCCCTCCTTACTGGCCCTGGGCGCGGTAGCGGGCCTCGGTGGCCTCCTTGGCCGGGCGCCACCAGGACTCGTTGGCCACGTACCAGTCGATCGTTTGCCTGAGGCCCCCGGCGAAGTCGGTGTGCGCCGGCCTCCAGCCCAGCTCGCGCCGGAGCTTGGTCGAGTCGATGGCGTAGCGGCGGTCGTGGCCGGGGCGGTCGGCGACCCAGTCGAAGTCCTCGGGATCCTTTCCCATCGCCTCGAGGATCATGCGGAGCACGGTGATGTTGTTCTTCTCCCCGTCGGCGCCGATGAGGTAGGTCTCCCCCGTGCGGCCGCGGGTCAGGATGTCCCAGACGGCCGAGGAGTGGTCCTCGGTGTGGATCCAGTCGCGGACGTTCTCGCCGCGGCCGTAGAGCTTGGGGCGGACGCCGTCGATGATGTTCGTGATCTGGCGCGGGATGAACTTCTCCACGTGCTGGTAGGGGCCGTAGTTGTTGGAGCAGTTGGAGATCGTGGCGCGAAGCCCGTAGGTGCGGGTCCAGGCGCGGACCAGCATATCGGAGGACGCCTTGGTGCTCGAGTACGGCGAGGACGGGTGGTACGGCGTCTCCTCGGTGAACTTGGCGGGGTCGTCGAGCGCGAGGTCGCCGTAGACCTCGTCGGTGGAGACGTGGTGGTAGCGGACGCCGTATTTGCGCACGGCCTCCAGCAGGCGGAAGGTTCCCTCCACGTTGGTGCGGAGGAACGGCTCGGGGTCGGCGATGGAGTTGTCGTTGTGGCTCTCTGCGGCGTAGTGCACGATGGCGTCGTGGCCGGGGACCAGCTCATCGAGCAAGGCGGCGTCGCAGATGTCGCCCACGACGAGCTCCACGCGGTCGGAGGGCAGCCCGGCGATGTTCTCGGGGTTGCCGGCGTAGGTCAGCTTGTCCAGGACGGTGACGTGGACGTCGGGGTGGTTGTCGACCACGTAGTGGACGAAGTTGCTGCCGATGAAGCCGCAGCCGCCCGTGACGATGATGTTCCTGGGGGAGAAGGTCTCCTCTGCCATATGTATATCTCCTCAGTTCCTAGTACTCGCGCGGGCTGTTGACGATCTCGCCGGCGGCGACCTTCTTCAGGTGC
>DXZR01000044.1 GCA_019419555.1 Collinsella sp. | reverse complement strand
GTATGAACTCGGGGCTCTTTGTGCCGCACATCTATGAGAGGAAAAATTCGATGCGTACGGGCGCTACCCCATGAAGCCGCCCTGGGATGGCGGCAACCTCGCCGTTACCCGTCTGATGGGTGTGCTCAAGGCATCCGTTCCCCTCTTTATCGACGTAACGGGCAAAAAAGTTCGTCGAGGAGACCATCCGCACGCACCACGGTGTGGCCGACGCCATTGAGACGCGCAACCCCACCGCCGCTCACGATGCGATGTATCTGCACCTGGTCTACAACCGCAATATGATTGCGGAAGGCACACAAACAAAAGGCATTTAAGGCTCGACAATAATCTTTCTTTGATAAAACGCAGGCAGCGAGCGCTTGCGTTTTATCAAATGGTGCAATGGGGTCAGGTTTACATGCATCAACTTAGCGCAAAGTAACCTGGCCCCCATGCGCCAAGGGGTTGACTAGAGTTCGCAGGCGATCTTGTAGCCATCGCCGATGGCGTCGCGAATGTTACCGCACTTGTTGGCATCGCCCAGCACGTGGGTGGTAACGCCGGCTGCCGCCAGGTCGTCGGCCAGCTTGGCGTTGGGACGATAGCCCATGGCAAGCACCAGCGTATCGGCATCGGCGATGGTGTGGATCTGGCCATCCTTTTCGTAACTGATGGTGTCCTCGGTGATCTCGGTCACCTTGGCCTCGGTCAGCACGTGAACGCCCTTGGAGAGCATGCGCGTGATGAGCACCGCGCGACCGGCGCCGCCCTCGTTAGCGGCAAGCGTCTTGGTCATCTCGATGACGGTGACGTCGCGATTGGCCGGCGACAGGTCGTTGACCAGCGGGGCCAGGTAGTCGGCCGTCTCGCAACCGACGGTTCCGCCGCCGACGATGACAATCTTCTTACCCGGGAAAGCCTTGCCACCCAGCAGGTCGTCAGCTGTCATAACCTGCTTAAAGCCCCGCATAAAGGTCGGAGCGATGGGCTCGGCGCCATAAGCCAGGACAACCTCGTAGCCCGCGTAATCGCGCTGAATGTCCTCGGCAGAAAGCTCGGTACCAAAGACGCATGTGACACCTGCCTCGGCCAGGCGACGGTACTGATACTTGATCACGCGCGTGAGCTCCTGCTTTGCCGGCGGAACGGCCGCAATGCGCATCTCGCCGCCCGGCTCGTCCTGCTTATCCACGAGCACCACGTTATGGCCGCGCTTGGCGGCAATGTAGGCTGCCTCCATGCCCGCAGGACCAGCGCCCACAACGAGCACGTTCTTGGCCTCGGCGGCAGGCTCGTAGCCGGCCTCGTCGCGCTCCACGTCCGGGTTGACGGTGCAGGAAATGCGCTTGCCAAACATGATGCCGTTCAGGCAGCGCAGACAACCGATGCAGGGGCGGATGTCGTCGGCGTTACCGGCGGCTGCCTTGTTGCAGAACTCGGCATCGCACAGATTGGCGCGGCCCATCATGCAGATGTCGGCGGCGCCGTCCTCGATCAGCTCCTCGGCGATCCAGGCCTCGTTGATGCGGCCGACGGTGGCGACGGGAATGTTGACGTGCTTTTTGATCTCGCGCGAGCAGGCGGCGTGCGAGGCCTGCTGAGTGCCGGCAGCGGGAATTGCGGAGCCGCGCTTGATGGTGGTGCCGCCCGACACGTGGATCATGTCGACGCCGGCCTTCTCCAAGCGGCGCGAGACGTAGATCATGTCGTTGAGGGTCAGACCGCCATCGGTGTACTCGTCGCCCGAGATACGGACGTCGATGATAAAGTCCTTGCCGCAGCGCTCGCGAATCTCGGCGATGACCTCGAGCAAGAAGCGCATGCGGGCGTCGAGCGAGCCACCATACTCGTCGGTACGCTTGTTATAGAGCGGGGTCAAAAAGCCACCGAGCATGCCGTGCGCGTGCGCCGCATGGACCTCGACGCCATCGACGCCGGCCTTCTGCATACGCACGGCGGCGTCGCCAAACTGATGCGTGAGCTCGTGGATCTCGTCAACCGTGATGGGGCGCGGCGCCTCGCGGGCATAGGACGGGCCCACAAAGGACGGGGCGATGAGGCGCGGCGTGCCCGGAATGTTAAAGGCCATGTAGGCGGGGTGGAAGAGCTGCGGCATGATCTTGCAGCCGTACTCGTGGACGGCCGCGGCGAGCTTTTCCCAGCCGGGGATAAACGTGTCGTCGTAGCAGCACATATCACCCGGCAGATAGGTATAGGTGGGCTCGACCGTCACGACCTCGGTGATGATCAGGCCCACGCCGCCCTTGGCACGGGCGCGGTAATGGTCGACCAAATCGTCGGTCACATAGCCGTGATCGGCCAGGTTGGTAGACACCGGCGGCATAAAGACGCGGTTCTTGACCTCGGTCGTTCCGACCTTGATCGGGCTAAAGAGCATCGGGTAGGAGGAGGACTCCATGCAGGCTTCCTTTCGTTTGAGCCGCTCGGCGGCAGTTGCTAACGTACTTATCGTACCAGCAACTGCCGTATCCGCACTCGCTCGCACTCTCCACCTTCAATCCCGACCCTCACAAAAAGTTGCGGTGGGATACGGAGTAGATGAGGCTTTTGACAGACAAAACAGTCCGTATTCCACCGCAACTGATGGGCGGGGTGGAATTGAGGGCTCAGATAGTCAGTCATGCCCTCATCCGCCACTTCCTCACCTACAGCGCGCCGTCCAGCATAAGGTTCACCTTGAGCACGTTGACCGTGGGCTCGCCGAAGACGCCCAGGAATCGGCCCTTGGTGCACTGGGCGATGATCTCGCGCACCTCGCCTTCGCTTTTGCCCGTGGCCTTGGCAAGGCGCGGGACCTGGTACTCGGCGGCATCCGGAGAGATCTCCGGGTCGAGGCCGGACCCCGAACACGTCACCAGGTCGACGGGCACAGCGTCCATATCGGCATCGGGGTTGGCGGCGCGAATCTTCTCGACGCGCGCGTCCACAAGCTGCCGGTACCCCTCACTCGCCGGGGATAGGTTGGACGGGGCACCATACGCCATGAGCTCGCCGCCTTCGCCTTCGACAATTGACACGTTCTGGATACGACCCCACATGTGGGCTTCGTCATCGAAGTTCTGGCCGATGAGCTCGGAACCCACAACCTTGTCGTCGACCTTGATGAGCGAACCGTTCGCCTGATACGGGAACGCAACCTGGGCGATGCCGGTCACGACGAGCGTATAGCCCAGGCCGCAGACAACGGTAAACAGCGCGAACATGCCCAGTGCGCGCGATGCAACACCTTTGAACATGCAAACCCCTTCCTACATCATGCCGACGCCGAGCAGGGTCAGCAGCATGTCGATAATCTTGATGAATACGAACGGCGCCACGATACCGCCCAGACCCCACACGAGCAGGTTGTGGGTCAGCAGCTGTCCGGACGGGACCTCGCGGTACTTAACGCCCTTGAGAGCCGCCGGAATTAGCGCGACGATGACCAGCGCGTTGTAGATGATGGCGGACAGCACGGCCGTCAACGGGTTGGTGAGGCCCAGGATGTTGAGGGCGCCCAGTCCCGAATAGATCGGCGAGAACAGGGCCGGGATGATAGCGAAGTACTTCGCCACGTCGTTGGCCACCGAGAAGGTCGTGAGCGAGCCGCGGGTCATGAGCAGCTGCTTGCCAATACGCACGACCTCGATGAGCTTGGTGGGGCTGGAGTCGAGGTCAACCATGTTGCCGGCCTCCTTGGCAGCCTGGGTGCCCGTGTTCATGGTCACGGCGACGTCGGCCTGGGCCAGAGCGGGAGCGTCGTTGGTGCCGTCGCCGGTCATGGCGACAAGGTGGCCCTCACGCTGGAACTCGCGGATCTTCTCGAGCTTGCCTTCAGGGGTGGCCTCGGCCAGGAAGTCGTCAACGCCGGCCTCGGCGGCGATTGCCGCGGCGGTGAGCGGGTTGTCGCCCGTCACCATGATGGTCTTGATGCCCATCTTGCGCAGGTCGGCGAACTTCTCCTTAACGCCGGACTTGATGATGTCCTTGAGGTACACAACGCCCAGCACGCGGCAGTTCTTGGTCACGACCAGCGGGGTGCCGCCGGCCTTGGCGATGCGTTCGACGGCCTCGTCGCACTCCTGGGAGAACACGCCGCCGGCTGCCTCCACATAGGTGCGCACGGAATCGGCAGCGCCCTTGCGGATCTCATTGCCCTCGTAGTTCACGCCGGACATACGCGTTGCCGCGGTGAACGGGATGAACTCCATACCCTTATCCTCGAGCGTGCGACCGCGCAGACCAAACTGCTCCTTGGCGAGCACGACGATGGAACGACCCTCGGGGGTCTCATCGGCCAGCGAGGAAAGCTGAGCGGCATCGGCCAGCTCCGCGGGATCGACGCCGTCGACCGGGATGAACTCGGCGGCTTGACGGTTACCCAGGGTGATGGTGCCGGTCTTGTCGAGCATGAGGATGTCGACGTCGCCGGCGGCCTCGATGGCGCGGCCGGACATGGCCAGCACGTTGGCCTCGTTCAGACGGCTCATGCCGGCGATGCCGATGGCGGACAGCAGGGCGCCGATGGTAGTGGGAGCCAAGCACACGAGCAGTGCCACGAGCGTGGTCACGGCCGTGGGGTTGACCATGTCGTTAAGACCGGCCGAGAAGCAGGAGTAACAATACAGGGCCAGCGTGACCAGGATAAAGACGATGGAGAGGGCCACCAGGAAGATCTCCAGAGCGATCTCGTTAGGGGTCTTCTTGCGCGCGGCACCCTCGACCATCGCGATCATCTTGTCCAGGAAGCTCTGGCCGGGCTCACTGGAGATCTTGACGATGATCCAGTCGGACAGCACCGTGGTACCGCCGGTAACGGCAGAGCGGTCGCCGCCGGCCTCGCGGACCACGGGGGCGGACTCGCCGGTGATGGCGGACTCGTCAACGGAGGCAGCGCCCTCGATGACGTCGCCATCGCCGGGAATCTGCTCGCCGGCGCGCACGATCACCAGGTCGCCGCGCGTGAGCTCGGTGCCGGGAACGACGGTGAAGTGCTCCTTGTCCTCAACGGACTCGATGCGATGGGCCTCGACATCCTTCTTGGCCGCACGCAGGGAATCGGCCTGAGCCTTACCGCGGCCCTCGGCAAGCGCCTCGGCGAAGTTCGAGAACAGGTCGGTGAGCCACAGGATGACCGCGATGGCGACCACATAGTAGGTGGGCACACCCGCGTCCCGCACACCGAAGATGGAAGCGACGGCCAGGACGGAGGTCATGACGGCTGAAAGCCACACCAGGAACATGACCGGGTTTTGAATCTGGACGCGAGGATCAAGCTTGGCAAACGAGTCGCGGACCGCGCGGCCCATCATGTCTTTTTGCATAGTCATAAATCTGCGCCCTCCTTTACGCAATCATCTGGAAGAACTCGGCAACGGGGCCAAGCGCCAGGGCCGGGAAGAAGCTCAGGGCACCGATCAGCAGAACGATGAACACGAGCAGGAATACGAACATGCCGTTGGTGGTAGACAGGGTACCGGCGCTCTCGGCGACCTTACCCTTCTTGGCCAGCGAGCCGGCGATAGCCAGCGTACCGATGATGGGCATGAAGCGGGCGAACAGCATCTCGAGGCCGAGCATGACGTTGATCCAGGGAATGTTGCAGTTCATACCTGCAAACGCCGAGCCGTTGTTGCCGCCGCATGAGGTGAAGGCATACAGCACCTCGGAGAAGCCGTGCGCGCCACCATTGTTGAGCTGGTCGGCAAGACCGGGCACCATGCAGGCGATGGCCGAGCACACCAGAATGGCAAACGGAGTTGCCAGGCACAGGACAACTGCCCAGCGCATCTCGCCCGGCTCGATCTTCTTGCCCAGGAACTCGGGCGTGCGGCCGACCATAAGGCCGGCGATGAACACTGTGAGGATGGCGAAGCCGATCATGCCGTACAGGCCGCAGCCCACGCCGCCGAAGACGACCTCGCCCAGAGCCATCTGGAGCATCTGGACAAAACCGCCCAGCGGGGTGTAGGAGTCGTGCATGGAGTTAACCGAGCCGTTGGAGGCGGCGGTGGTGCAAGCCGACCACGTGGAGGAGGTGGCGATACCGAAGCGGCTCTCCTTGCCCTCCATGTTGCCGCCGGCCTGGCCGTCGGTCATCTCGATATTGACCGCTCCGCCATCGGCCAGCTGCGGGGTGCCCGCATGCTCGTTGACGGCGATGATGCCGGTGAAGATCACCAGCAGGATGAACATGGCGGCAAAGATGGCCTTGCCCTGCTTGGTGTTCTTGACGCCGATACCGAAGGTGAAGCAGCAGGCGGCCGGGATCAGCAGCAGGCTGGTCATCTCGATGATGTTGGTAAAGGCACTGGGGTTCTCATACGGATGGGCGGAGTTCACACCGAAGAAGCCGCCGCCGTTGGTGCCGGACTGCTTGATGGCGACCTGAGGAGCCGCGGGCCCCTGGGGCAGGAACTGCTCGGTGACCACGCGCGCGCCCTCGACAACCTTGCCGTCGACCTTGACCGTGTCGCCCTCAATCTGGGCGCCGTCGATGACGCTCCAGCCGCCGTCTGCATTAGGCTGGACAGCGACGGGCTCTATGAGCTCAGCCTTCTGAGCCGGCTGGAAGTTGGAGATGACGCCACCGGCAGCCAGGCAGATGCCGAACACGAGGTTCAGCGGGATGAGCACATACAGGACGGTGCGGGTGAGGTCGACCCAGAAGGAACCCAGACCCTGCTCCTTGACCTGACGGAAGCCGCGGATCAGCGCGAACATGACCGCGATACCGGTACCAGCGGAAACGAAGTTCTGCACGGTGAGGCCCATGAACTGCACGAAGTAGGACAGGGTGGTCTCACCGGAGTAGGACTGCCAGTTGGTGTTGGTTATGAAGGAAGCAGCCGTATTGAACGACAGATCCCATGACACACCCGGCAGGTGCTGGGGGTTGCCTGGCAAGAAGGACTGAAGCGCCTGGAGCGCCACAAGAGCCGCGAGGCCGATCCCCGAAAAGACCAGCACGCTCGCCAGATAGCGCCTACACCCCATCTGCTCTGCCGCGTCGATGCGAAGCAGACGATAGACGCCACGCTCCACAGGAGCAATCACAGGCGACAGGAACGTATGCTCACCATCCATGATATGGGCCATGAACCGACCGAGCGGAACGGCCAGGACGACGAGCACGGCAAAGTACAAGATGTACTGAATCGCAGCGTCCATAGTTTACGAATCACTCCTCATCAGAATGTAGATGTAATAGATAAGGAGTCCAATGCAGACGACTCCGATGATGGGAATGAGGATGTCCATTTACCGCCCCTTTCGCACGCGGTCCGATGTCTCGGACGCCTGCCCTCGCAAGCGTCTGGGGACAGTAAACGCTTCTAGGTGTTAAAGAGGCGTGAGGGCTGGGGCTCACGACCTTAAGATGCCGTAAAGATGCAGGTAGAAAGCACTATTGCGGCTGCAGTGCGCCTATACTCGACCTCGCGAGCATACAGTGGCGTCCTCACCGCGTATGCACGCATGGACAACGTTTCAGAAAGGCTACGCTATGCAGCGCGACGCATCGGACACTCGCGTCAATCCAGACCTCATCCTCAAGGCAATTGAGAAAGACGAGGTCGCCGATGACGCTCGAACCAGCCGGGGACACCTCAAGATTTTCTTTGGCTACGCTGCTGGCGCAGGCAAAACCTATGCGATGCTTCAAGCCGCCCACGCCGCCAAGCGGCGAGGTGTCGACGTCGTCGCGGGATACATCGAGCCGCACGAACGTCCGGCAACTGCCCATCTTGCACAAGGGCTTGAGAACGTGCCCTGTAAACTCATCGAGCACAACGGCATTGCGCTCAGCGAGTTCGATCTAGATGCGGCTATCGAACGCGCCCCTCAGCTCATCCTTGTCGACGAGCTCGCCCATACGAATGCGCCGGGGTCTCGCCACGACAAACGCTATCAAGACGTCGAGGAACTTCTACATGCAGGCATCGACGTCTATACGACCGTGAACGTTCAGCATATCGAGAGCCTAAACGACATGGTTGCATCCATCACCGGCGTTGTCGTGAGCGAACGAATCCCCGACCGCATCTTCGATGATGCCGACCAGGTCGAGCTCGTTGACATAGAGCCCGAAGACCTACTTGAGCGCCTTCGCGCCGGCCTCGTCTACCGTCCCGCACAAGCCGAGCGAGCGCAACAGCATTTTTTTACCGTCGAGAACCTCACCGCACTCCGAGAAATCGCGCTGCGCCGCTGCGCCGATCGCACCGGCCACCTCACAGACGCCGCACGCGTGCTGGGAAACCGTAACTACTACACCAGGGAGCGTATCTTGGTCTGTGTCTCCCCGGCGCCGACCAATCCCCGCATCGTCCGTACCGCCGCACGCATGGCGAAAGCGTTTCGCAGCGAGCTCGTCGCCCTGTTCGTAGAGAGCCCGCGCACGCAAGCCATGAGCGATGATGAGCGCGCCAAGCTTGCAGCCAATATCGCCCTAGCCGAGCAGCTCGGAGCACAGATGGAAACCGTCTATGGCGACGACATCGCGTTTCAGATCTCCGAGTTCGCACGCCTGTCGGGTATTTCGAAGATCGTCATGGGGCGCACGGGCGAGCGCAGCAGCGTCCGTCAGGCCCTCTTCGGCCGCAAATCTCTCGTAGAACAGCTCATAGCATTCGCCCCGAACCTCGACATTTACATCATTCCAGACCAGTCGACTCCGCCCTCCCGGCCCAAAGGACGCCGCCGTGCGCTCGCCCTGCAGCCGCCCAGCAGCCGAGACGCGCTTCGCACGCTGGCCTTCTCTCTTGTCGCCACGGCGATCGGCACGGCTTTTCGCCATCTGGGATTTGCCGATTCCAGCATCATATCCCTCTATATCCTCACGGCCCTGCTGACCGCCGTCACCACGACGGGGCGTATCTGCACGATCGTATCGAGCGTGCTCTCTGTAGTGCTTTACAACTTCTGCTTCGTAACGCCTCTGTTTTCGCTCGCCAGCTACGACCGAAGCTATCTGGTCACGTTCGGCATCATGTTCGCTACCGCTATGGTCGCCGGCGAGTTAACTGCGCGCATCGCCGACAATGCCCGTACCTCCGCCGAGAACGCATTCAAAACGCGCGTACTCCTCGAAACGAACCAGCTCTTACAGCAAGCCCATAGCGCGGAGGAGTGCGCCCGCGTCGCCATGAACCAACTCGTCAAACTGCTAAAACTCGACGTGGTCTTCTACCCCGCCGAACACGGCACGCTCGGCAAGGCGCTCTATGAGTCCGCTGGCACCGAAAACCGATCCGCGTCGCTGCTCACCGACTACGAGCGCGCTGTTGCAACCTGGACCTACACCAACAACAAACGCGCGGGCGCAAGCACGCGGACCCTGCCCGAGGCGCGCTGCCTCTACCTCGCGGTTCGCACCGGCGACAAGGTATTCGGTGTCATCGGCATCGACCTGGAGGGGCGCGAGATCGAAGCCTTCGAGCATTCGATCGTCCTATCTATCGTAGGCGAATGCGCCTTGGCGCTCGAAAGCGACCGGGCGGCGCAAGAGCGCGAAGAGGCTGCGGTCTTGGCGAAAAACGAGCAGCTGCGCGCCAACCTTTTGCGCTCCATCGGCCACGATTTGAGGACACCCCTCACGGCTATATCCGGATCTGCGGCAATCCTTCGGAAGAGCGACGAGAAGCTCAGCCTCGAACAACGCTGCGATCTCGCCGATGCCATCTACGACGACTCCCTCTGGCTTATCGATACCGTGGAGAACCTCCTCGCCATCACACGCGTCGAGGACGGCACCATTCGCCTCAACTTCACATCCGAGCTTATCGACGAAGTCATCGAGGCCGCCCTCAGCCATGTCGCCCAAGCATCGCATGGACGTGTTGTCACCATCGAGCACACTGACGACATCCTGCTGGTACGCATCGACGTCCATCTCATCATGCAGGTGCTTACGAATCTCATCATGAACGCCTTCAAATACACGCCCGAGGACTCGACTGTCACCATCAGCGCACGTCGCGAGGGCGCGTTCGTCGTGGTGGACGTCGCAGACGATGGGCCAGGTGTGGCAGACTGCGACAAGCCTCATATCTTTGAGCGCTTCTTCACCTCAAGCAATACGCGGCCCGTGGATTCGCGTCGAAGCATCGGCCTTGGGCTGTCGCTCTGCCGCTCCATCGTGGAGGCGCATGGCGGCGTCATCGAAGTTCGCGACAACCACCCCCATGGGGCCGTCTTCCGTTTTACCCTGCCCGCCGAGGAGATCGAGATTCATGAATAATGCCGCTAAGCCACGCATCCTCCTGGTCGAAGATGACCTGACCGTTCAAAACCTCGTTTCGACCGCGCTTGACCTCCACGGTTATGTCGTGAGCAAGGTTTGCGACGGCCAGGCCGCCATCATGGATGCGGTGTCGCACGGCCCCAGCCTCATCATGCTCGACCTCGGCCTTCCCGACATTGACGGTATCGAGGTCATCACGAAGATTCGAAGCTGGTCAGCAGTCCCCATTATCGTCATTTCGGCGCGCACCGAAGATTCCGACAAGATTGCAGCACTTGACGCCGGGGCAGACGACTACCTCACCAAGCCCTTTTCTGTGGATGAGTTGCTCGCGCGCGTCCGTGCGAATTTGAGGCGCTCCTCGATGGCGTCGAGTGAGTCGACAGAAGCGAGCACGTTCGACAACGGTCCGCTGCATATCGACTACGCCGCGGGATACGCGACGAAAGACGGACGCGAGTTCTCGCTCACCCCAACCGAGTACAAATTGCTCGTCCTTCTGGCGAAAAACGTCGACAAGGTGCTCACCCACACCTTCATCACCCGCGAGATATGGGGCACGAGCTGGGACAGCGATCTGGCGAGCCTGCGCGTGTTCATGCGCACCCTGCGCAAGAAGATCGAGGCAGACCCCTCTCACCCTAAGATGATTCAGACGCACATGGGTGTCGGGTACCGCATGCAGCGTCTCTAGCCCACCCACAAAAAGTTGCGGTGGAATACGGAGTAGATAAGGCCTTTGACAGCCAAAACAGTCCGTATTTCACCGCAACTGATGGGCGGGATGGAGTTAGAGGCGCAGGTAGGCAATCATGCCTTCGACGGCGAGCTTGGCGCCTGGATGTCGGGCCTTATTTAATACCGCGGCCCAAGTCTTCGGCGATTTTATCCACGCCCTTAAGCGCGGCACAGGTCTTTTTGTTGGAGCAATGCCCCGTGCAAACGCCACC
This sequence comes from Collinsella sp., assembly GCA_019419555.1. Taxonomy (GTDB): domain Bacteria; phylum Actinomycetota; class Coriobacteriia; order Coriobacteriales; family Coriobacteriaceae; genus Collinsella. The sequence goes on along the minus strand of DXZR01000044.1, from coordinate 3,964 downwards.
CTGAGCGCAGTCGGCGCAGGTGCCCTTACGGTAGATGCGCACGCACACGGCGACAAACGCAATGCCGATAACGGCCAGCACAACAATATCGATAGGTGCCATAGCAAGCCTCCTCTAGTTAACCACCACTTACTTTACCCCATCTTCCACCTGCCAAAAAGGGACAGGTTTATTTTGGTCGGTTTTATCTGCGGAAACGTCACATCTTAACTTCTGAAGCAGAGCAATCTGTCCCCCATTGCACCAAAAAGCCCGAGTGTCGCTGGGGCACCCGGGCTCGTGAAAAGGGCTAATCCTTATTCGGACTTAAGCGGAAACTGCGGCGGAAGCAGTGTTGGTCTCGTCCTCGTCGGTCCAAGCGTGCTTGGGCATGGGACGGAAGATCTGGAAGAGCATCGCAGCCAGCAGCACGATGGCAACAACCGTCCAGATACCAAACTGCCCAAGAACAAGCAGGTTATAGAACTGGTTGATGAACAGGCCGATGACCCAAGCAAAGGCACACTCGTAGCCGATGGCAATCGCGGTCCACTTACCGGAGTTCATCTGGTTACGGATGGTGCCCATGGCGGCAAAGCACGGAGCGCACAGCAGGTTGAACGCACCAAAGGCAACGCAAGCGCCCATAGTCGGGAACATGCCGGCGAACGCGGTCCACAGGCTCGGGTCGGTCTCGCCGGCGTCGGCAACGGACAGCAGCGAGCCGGCGGTGGCGACAACGTTCTCCTTGGCAACGAGACCCGAGACGGTCAGTGCGGTGGCCTGCCAGGTGCTAAAGCCGAGCGGGGCGAAGATCCAAGCGACCAGGTTGCCGAGCATGGCAAGCACGGAGTAATCCATGAACTCCTCGGGGATGCCCTCCATGGAAGGCAGGTAGCCAAAGGCGCCGTTGTAGCTACCAAAGTTGGAGAGGAACCAAACGACGACGGTGGACGCAAAGATGACCGTGCCGGCCTTCTTGATAAAGGCGAAGCAGCGCTCCCACACGTGCAGCGCCCAAGAGCGGATCGCCGGGAAGTGGTAGGCAGGAAGCTCCATAACAAACGGCGTCGGGCGGCCGGCGAAGAGCTTGGTCTTCTTGAGCATGAGGCCCGAGGCAATGACGGCAAAGACGCCCAGGAAGTAAAAGAGCGGGCTGATCCACGCAGCGGTGGTAGAAGAGTCGCCAATGATGGAACCCATAAGCAGGGCGATGATCGGCAACTTGGCGCCGCAAGGGATGAACGTGGTGGTCATGACCGTCATGCGGCGGTCCTTCTCGTTCTCGATGGTCTTGGTAGCCATGACGCCGGGGACGCCGCAGCCCGAGGACACGAGCATGGGGATAAAGGACTTACCGGACAGGCCAAAGCGGCGGAACACGCGGTCCATGATGAAGGCGACGCGGGCCATGTAACCGCAGTCCTCCAAGAAAGACAGCATCACAAAGAGCAGGAACATCTGCGGGACGAAGCCCATGATGGCGCCGATGCCAGCCACGATGCCGTCGCAGACCAGCGAATCGACGAGGCCACCGTCCTCGGTACCGCCCGCCACGAGAGCGTCATGCACCGCGGTGGTGATACCCGGGACATAGGGGCCGTACTGTGCTGGGTCGACCGAGTCGGCGTTGTCGCCCGCAGCCTCAACAGCTGCGTCATAGGCGTCGCGACCCTGACCGAGCACGTACCAGCCGTCGGTGCCGAAGAGCTGGTCGTTGGTGAAGTCGGTCACCGTGCCGCCCAGGGTGGAAACGGCGATGTAGTACACGCAGAACATGATGACCACAAAGATCGGCAGGCCCAGGATACGGTTGGTAACCACGCGGTCGATCTTCTCGGAGGTGCTCATCTTGGCCGGAGCCTTGGTCATGCACTCGTCGATAATGTGGGCAATCACGCCATAGCGCTCGCCGGTGATGATGGACTCGGCGTCGTCGTCGCAATCCTGCTCGCACTGGGCGACCAGCTGCTCGACGCGAGCGGCCTTCTCCTTGGTGAGGTTGATGAGCTTGCAGGCGTCCGCGTCGCGCTCAAACAGCTTGACAGCGTAGTAGCGACGCTTGTTGGCGGGAACGCTCGCCGGCAGGTTGTTCTCGATGTGGTCCAGAACGTCCTCGATGGAGGAATCGAACTTGTGCTCCGGCACCTGGCCCTTGGAAGCAGCGGACTTCTTAACCTGCTCGAAAAGCTCCTTGATGCCCTTGTTCTTAAGGGCCGAGATCATCATGACCGGGCAACCGAGCTTCTTGGACAGCTTGTCGGTGTCGATCTTGTCGCCGTTCTTCTCGACCAAGTCGGCCATGTTGAGGGCGACGACCACGGGCAGGCCGGTCTCGATAACCTGAAGCGCCAGGTACAGGTTGCGCTCGAGGTTGGTGGCATCGACCACCTGGACGACGACATCGGGCTCGCCGCTCATGAGGTAATCGCGCGAGCACTGCTCCTCGGGGCTGTAGGGGGAAAGCGAGTAGATGCCGGGGAGGTCCGTAATCGTGACGTTCTTGTCACTCAGGAGCTTGGCTTCCTTTTTCTCAACCGTGACGCCGGGCCAGTTGCCAACGTAGCCGTTGGCGCCGGTGATCAGGTTGAAAAGCGTGGTCTTGCCGCAGTTGGGGTTACCCGCCAGCGCGACATGGATCTGAGAATCCGCCATTCAATCCTTCTTCCTTGTGTGCCCGCGCTGCTTTCTCCGCACGGGCTGGATAATGTGCTTTAAAGTTGCTGCATTAAGTTAGAAATACCTAACTTTACCTGCAGAAATATACGCCGCAAGCCCTTACTGGACCTCTACGACGGCAGCCTCTTCCTTGCGGATGGAAAGCTCGTAGCCGCGTACGTTGATCTCGACCGGATCACCGAGCGGCGCAACCTTTACGACCTTGAATGAAGTGCCCTTGATGAGCCCCAGGTCCATAAGGTGGCGGCGCAGCGCGCCCTCACCGTGAAGCTTGACGATGGTAGAGCTCTCGCCTACCTTAACGTCACCCAACGTCTTCATCCTCTTGTCCCCCTTTCGGTTTTAATGAAATGCTGCGGACTAACCGACGGTCATGATGTGCATGGCAACCTTGGAATCGATGCCAAAACGTGCGCCCAGCACGGTGACGATGATATTGGCACCACTCGAGCTCACCACGTGAATCTCGCTGCCCTCGACAAAGCCGAGGTCCTTGAGGTGGTGCTTCATGTCCTGATTGCCCTTTACACGAGACACGTGCACGGTTTCGCCCGCCTTTACCATCGAGAGCGGCAAAGCCGGCATCTGCGGTCCGCAAGACATGAGTGCGCTCCTAACGTCAGTTCGTCCTCAACATCGACGCAGCAAAAGTTAACCACGTCTATGTTCGCTATAGTAAACTAACACGTGGTTAACTTTTTGAAAAGGGTCCCTATTCAGTTTTCGAAAAAGTTTCCCATACGAAACAAAAGAGGCGCCGCAAAGAGCGCCTCCCAGAGATGTGACAAAGGGACTGTCCCTTTGTCACATTGTTGCGTTTAGAGCGAGAGGTTTCTGATCGACGTGACACACGAAGCCTCGTCTACGCCCGAAACGCGAAAGACGATGTCCTCGCCACATTCGCCGTAAAGCGCCATGAGGCCCATCACGTCACGGCCGTCGGTGTGGCGGTCGCCAATGCTGACCGACACGTCGCTACGATGCTTGGCAATGATGTCATAGAGCAGCGCAACCGGGCGGGCGTGTAGTCCCAACGGATCTTTAATCGTCTTTGTAAACTCGACCATGTCCCCTCCCACGACATCACACATTCGGCCGGCAAACCCAGCCACGTGGTAGTTATTGTAGCGTTAGATGCTTATCGAGGGCCCCTCCGGATACCCCGTGGTCAAAAAGTGGCAAATATGAGTACTGTTACAAATTTAGTAGCAGCAAAATCGAGAGCAAATTGCCTAGCTTGAGCGATTCGAAGGTAGCGCGCAGAGATGTGGTGTAAGAGGCGGGGCATGCCCCGCCTCTTCTCTTT
>DXZR01000043.1 GCA_019419555.1 Collinsella sp. | reverse complement strand
GGACTTGCAGCGACGGACCTCAGGACACTCTTACACCACGTCTGCGCGCGCGACCGAATCATGCCGCATAGGGCACGTCCGCAGTCCGGAACTCGGTCCAAATTGAGTTATTGCGCCGCGTTAGCCCAAAACACCCGACAGGATCTCGATCAGACTGTCCACGTCGGCTTCCTCGCAGACGAGTGGCGGCAGGAAACGCAGCGTATGCGCACCCGTAGCGTTGATCACGGCACCGGCGGCCAGCGCGCGGGCAACAACACCATGCGCGTCGCCCGCGGCATCATCCAAATCACAGCCGAGCATCAAGCCGCGACCACGTACCTCGGTCACGTGCGGCAGCTTGGCGAGCTTTGCCTCCATATAGGCACCCACCTTGGCAGCATGCTCGGCATAATCGCCACGCACAAGCGCGGAGAGCGTCGCGGCACACGTCGCGATGGCCAAGCAGCTACCGCCAAAGGTCGAGCCGTGGTCGCCCGGCTTAAACACGTCGGCAATCTCCTTCTTCGCCACGACGGCACCCATGGGCACGCCATCAGCAATGCCCTTGGCAAGGCTCATGATGTCGGGCTCCACGCCATAGGTCTGGAACGCAAACGGCTTACCCGTGCGGAAGATACCGCACTGGACCTCGTCGGCGATAAGCACGGCGCCCACTTCGTGTGCCAGGTCGCGCGCTGCCGCCATAAACTCCTCGGTCATGGGGTGCACACCACTCTCACCCTGGATCGGCTCGAGCATCACGGCACAAATCTCGCTCCCCAGCTGCTTAATGATCGCACGCAGTTCATCGACATCGTTGGGCGTGCAGGCCACAAAGCCACCCGGCAGCGGGCGGAAGCTGTCCTGCAGCCAATCCTGCATGGTGGCCGCAATAGTCTCGAGCGTACGACCGTGAAAGCCGCCGCGCATGCACACGATGGTGTTGCCACCATTGCCGGCACGCTTGGCGTACAGACGTGCGAGCTTCATCGAACCCTCGTTGGCCTCGGCGCCGGAGTTGGCAAAGAAGGTCTCCCACACCTGCTCGCCCGCAGCCGGGGCACCAAGAGCAGCTGCCGTGGTCTCATCGCCGGCGGCAATGGCATCGGCAAGCACGCGCGCACCATCTACGTCGTCGTTAGCAAGCTTGGACAGCAGCGCCGCGACCTGTCCACGCTGCTCAATGTAGAAGTAATTGGAGACATGCATGAGCTTTTTGGTCTGTGCCTCGAGCGCCGAGAGCACAGCCGGGTCGCCATGACCTAGGCTGCACACGCCGATGCCGGCAAGAAAGTCGAGGTACTCACGGCCATCGTCGCCGGTGAGCTTCATGCCGTGACCCTCGACAAACTCGACCGGAGAGCGGCCAAAGGTATGCATAACGTAATGGGATTCAAGCGATTGCTGAGCTGCAAGTGACATGGGATGCCTTTCGTTGGGCGCCAGACGGCGCGGGGCTATGGGTGCAGGAATGGGGCGGCTGCGAGTCAGCTAGACCGTCTGAAGCTTCTCGACCTCGTCAAGGTTCTCGGTCAGACGCGCAGCAAACGTCGAAAGCGGATGCGGATGCGTATCGAACTCGTAAGCCGTCTCGGTGGAATGGATCACGGTGCCGACGCCGGCATCGGTCAGCAGCTCCAGGAGCAGCGAATGCGGCGTCGTGCCGTTGATGATGTGGGCTCGGAACACGCCAGCGGTAAGCGCGTCGACAGCCGCACGCAGCTTGGGAATCATGCCCTTATCGACCTCGCCGCCGTAGAGCATTTCGTTAACCTCGTCGAGCGTTAGGTTGGAGATAAGCGAGTCCTTGTCGCTAAAGTCCTTGTACAGGCCATCGACATCGGTCAAAAAGATCGCCTTATGCGCGTGGAGCGCCGCGGCAACGGCACCGGCGGCGGTGTCGGCGTTGATGTTGAAGAAACCGCCGTCCTCCCCCGCCGCGACGGTAGCGATGACGGGGATGTACTCGCTATCGAGTAAGCGCTCGATATAGTCGGTGTTGACGTGCGTCACTTTACCCACGCGACCGAGCTCGGGGTCGAGCGACTCGGCGATGAGCGTGCCGGCATCGCTGCCCGACACGCCCACGGCCAGGTTGCCGTGGTGGTTGAGCGCTGCGACCAGCTCCTGGTTGACCTTACCGCCCAGCACCTCGCGCACGATATCCATGGTGGCAGGCGTGGTCACACGCTGGCCGTTCTTAAACTCGACGGGGATGTCATAGTGGCTGAGCGCCTCGTTGATGGCCTTGCCGCCGCCGTGCACGATGACGGGGCGCATACCGATGATCTTGAGCAAAACGATGTCGCTCATCACGTCGCGGCGCAGCTGCTCATCAACCATGGCGGCTCCGCCATATTTGATAACAACCGTCTTGCCGGTCAGGTTCTTAATCCACGGCAGCGCTTCGAACAGCAGCTGCGCGGTTGCTTCGTTGGATTCGCTCGAACGACAATCGCGTGCGAATTTCATAATCTGCCTCGTCTTTCGTATCGTTATCGCGCCGTGCTCCGCTGTCCGCAATCGCGGCAAGATGCGCAGCGTGCCTGGAATCTAGGAACGGTAATCGCCGTTGATGGAGATGTACTCATGCGTGAGGTCGCAGGTCCACACGGTCGTTGCCGCGTCGCCTGCGCCCAGGTCGGCCGAGATCACGATCTCGGGCGCCTCGAAACGTCGTAGAGCCTCGTCCTCGTCAAAGGGAACAGTCAGACCGTCGCGACAGACAGGCATGCCCATCATGTCGATGGAAACGTCTTCCTGATTAAACTTCACGCCGCACTTGCCAAGCGCCATAGCAACACGGCCCCAGTTGCAGTCGTGGCCGGCGATGCAGGTCTTAACGAGCGGCGAGTTGGCGACGGCACGGGCGGCGATATCAGCTTCCTCGTCGTTCACGGCGCCGGTAACGTTGACCGTAACAAGCTTGGATGCGCCCTCACCATCGGCGGCGATATTGCGCGCCAGGCTCTCGCACACCTCGTGCACGGCAAATGCCAACTCGTCAAAAGCATCGGAGCCCTCGACGATAGGCTCGGCATCTGCGGCAGCGGCGCCGGAGGCAAGCATGATGCAGGTGTCGTTGGTCGAGGTGTCGGAATCGACCGTTACCTTGTTAAAGGTCTGCTTGACGGTCGAGAGCAGCAGGGCATGAAGTGCCGCAGGCTCGACGGGGGCATCGGTAGTAATAACCGCGATCATGGTGGCCATGTTGGGCATGATCATGCCCGAGCCCTTGCACATTCCGCCTACCGTATAGACATTGCCCGCATGACCCGCAGCCTCGCTGACATAGGACACGGCGTACTCCTTGGAGTGCGTGTCAGTCGTCATGATGGCGCGAGCGGCATCGGCGCCACCGTGGGCGGAGAGCGCCTCGTAGGCAGCAGGAATGGCGGTCTCAAACGTGTCGATCGGTAGAATCTGGCCAATCACGCCCGTGGAGGCAACCAGAATCTGCTGGGGCTCACAGCCGATGACCTGCGATGCGATGCTGCACGTCTCGCGCGCGCATGCAAGGCCGGTCTCACCCGTGGCGGCGTTGGCATTGCCAGAGTTGACCGAAACGCCGGCGATGATACCGTAACCCTTGTCGGCACCGCCCAGGTTGGCACGGCTCACTTGCACGGGCGCCGCGCAAAAGCGATTGGTGGTAAACACGCCGGCACCGGGACAGGGTTTATCGGGCACGACGAGCGCGTAATCCAAACGCTCGGGGTTCTTGCGGAACCCAGCGTGGATGCCCGCAGCTTTAAAACCAGCCGCAGCCGTAACGCCACCCTCGACGGCGCGAATCTTGATATCAAACAGCTCGGTATTCATCGTCTTTATGACTCCTTATGTCAAACAAAAAACGGACATCGGTTGGTGCGCCATGCCAGTCGTGATCATGAGACCAGCTTAAGAGTGGCGCCCCACTCGATGCCCGACTACCAAATCGTTAACAATCGAATGTGCTACACCGGGCACGCCACTGTGGGCAAGCCTCGTCGCTCGTCAAAGCCAAAGACGATATTGGCGCACTGGACCGCTTGGCCCGCAGCGCCCTTGCACAGATTGTCGATGGCGCCCGTCGCCACCAGCACGCCCGCGCGCTTGTTGAACGCAAGGCCAATCTGGGCGGCGTTGGTGCCGACGACCGAAGCCGTCTTGGGCTGCTGGCCGGCATCGAGCACGCGCACAAAGGTGCGTCCAGCGTAGAACTGCTTGTAATAGTCGACAACGTCCTCAAGGGTCAAGGTATCGATAGCCTGCGGCGTAAGCGGCATCGTCACCGTGGAGAGCAGGCCGCGCTTGAGCGGTGCCAGATGCGGGGTAAAGACGACGCGATCGGTTAGGCCAAGGATTTGCTCAATCTCGGGCGTGTGGCGGTGCTTGCCCACACCGTAGGCCTCCAAATTCTCGTCGGCGCTGCAAAAATGCGTACGAGCGTTGCAGGACTTGCCGGCACCCGTCACACCGCTGATGGCATCAACGATCACAGGGCCACCCTGGGCAACCCAGCCGGCGCGCACGGCGGGAGCGGCAGCAAGGCTCGTTGCGGTGGGATAGCAACCGGCGCAGGCGACCAGCACCGGTTTGCCGTCGGCATGGTCGGATGCGGCGGTCTCCAAGTCCCGGCAGAATAGCTCGGGCAGGCCAAAGGCACGGGTCTTGAGCAACTCGGGGCTCGTGTGCTCGGCGGCATACCATGTCTCAAAGACAGACGCGTCGCTCAGACGGTAATCGGCCGAAAGATCAAAGCAGGAGACGCCCGATGCAAGCAGCGCGGGCACCTGTGCCATGGCGGCCGTGTGCGGCACGGCAAGAAAAACCGCATCGCAGCTCTTGAGCTCGGGGGCGTCGTGCGTGGTAAAAAGCAGATCGCTCACGCCGGCAAAGCTTGGATAGAGCGAAGACAGCGGCTGGCCAGCATCGGCGTTGGACGTAATGGCGACAAGTTCAAACTCGGGATGGCCGAGCACGAGGCGAATGAGCTCGGCTCCGGCATATCCAGCCGCGCCGACGATTCCAACCTTTAAAGACATATCAGACTCCTTGTCTGCGATTTATGCACCGATGCGCATTTCACAGCGCTCGTTATGAAGTGTGTTGAAACTTTAGCACCAAAAAATGCATGAACACGTAAATGGCTTGCATATTCATGCATTGAAACATTCCCGACACATTCGCTTGAAGGAATTGACAAATGGAGCGGGCCCCGTATTGACCGGCGCTCCTAACGGCGCCGGGCAATACGGGGCCCGCCCATGCGAAAACCAAGTTGTTAGGATGAGCCAGCTGGCTAGAGCTCGACCGGCACCCATTCGTCGTGATTGCAGATAAAAGCCTCGGGATCCTCGACGCTAAAGAAGACGAGCGTGGGGTCGTTAGGCCCCTCATAGTGCTCGCCCAGGCGCTCTAGATGCTTCCACCCGGCTTCGCGCATTTCGTCTAAAGCCCGGTCATCCAAGCCGGCACGCCCGCGCAAGATGAGCCAGCCATGGCCCGGCCACCAACTCGTGGCCTCAAAGCGCTGGTTTTGCAGCAGCTCCTGCCACACATCTTTGGTGCGCGCCGTTACAAACCACAGTTTGCCGTCCTGAATCTGTGCAAACGAGAACGGACGCACATGAGGCTGTCCGTCAACGCTCGTCGCCAGATACCATGCCGGCACCGACGTCAGATACTCCAACACCGTATTCAATCCGTCCATGTGTCCTCCTGTACCAGCTAGTTTGGGAGCCTGGTTTGTGCGAGCTAGAGCTCCAGGCGCTCTTCGCTGCCGTCGATATCGCAGAAGCGCGCGGCAATGTTGCGGACCGAAAAGAAAGCAAGGCGGCCGTCGTTGGCGCTATCGTGTTGCTCACCAATGCCCACCATGTGTTTAAAGCCCGCCTGGCGTACCTTGTCGCTCACGACCGCATCGTCCTCGAGCGCGGCCTCGCCGGTCAGCACAATCCAACACTCCCCCGGTTTCCAACCCGAAACCTCAAACTTGGGGTTCGCGCTGAGCTCGGCCCACACGTCCTTGTCGCGCGACGTGCAAAACCACAGCTTGCCATCATCGACCATGGCAAACGAAAACGGCCTCACGCGAGGCTGATGCCCGTCGGCCACATCGGTCGTGGCCAGATACCACGCCGGAATGCGCCTGAGATACGAACAGGCGCGCTCAAGCTGAGCCGTGCGGTCGTTGTCGGTCATAGGGACCCCTTTCTTGCGCTCGAATCGCGCCTAAACAAGTTGAAGGTTGATGACGATGACACACGCGAGCAGCAGCGCCGTCACCACCGCAGCCAGCGCATCCCCGCGGCGAAATGCAAGCGCATGCAGGCGCGTGCGGCCCTGCTCGCCGTGATAGCAGCGTGCATCCATGGCAGCAGACAACGTCTCGGCATGGCGGAACACGCCCGTGAACAGCGGAATCGCCACACTGCCGAGCATACGCACGCCGCCGAGCGGGCCTCCCGTCACGCGCGCACCGCGGCTCGCCTGCGCATCGGCCGTCTGCTTCATCTCGGTGGCGAACTGCGGCATAAAGCGCAGCGCGATACCCATAATCATGCCGAGCTCGTGCGCGGGAAGTCCCACACGCGCAAACGGCGCGAGCAGGCGCTCAAAGCCCGCGGTGAGGTCGAGTGTCGGTGTGGTGAGCGTAATGGCGCTCATGCCGGCCATCATCAAGCTCAGGCGGCACGCCATAAACGCCGCAGAACGCAGCGAGCCCTCGCTCACCCGCAAAAAGCCGAGCTGCCACAGGATGCGGCCACTCTGGTCGGAAAACAGGTTGAGTACCGCAACCACTACGACAATCGCCAGCAGTGGTGCCATCGATGATAGGACCCGGCGCAACGGCACCCGGGACACGGTATAGATCAGGACAACGAAGATTGCGACCGGGGCCAGTCCGCGGAAGCTGCTGACCGTGAGCGTCGTGATCAGAAACACAAAGCCCAAGAGCAACTTAGTTCGCGGGTCCAGGCGGTGGATCGCACTATCGCCGGGATAGTAACTGCCAAACGAAAACGCCTCCATCAGCAGCCCTCCTCTCGCGTGGCTATCTTGGAACCGGCCTGACACGGAACCCTCAAAGGTCCGTCTGCGCAGCCTAGCAGCATGCCGGCCAACTCGTCGGTCAGCGCCTCAACCGTATAAAGTTTGTCGCAGCGGAGCGGCACACCGGCTTGCACGAGCGACAATGCCATGCGCTGGGCGGCAGGAACGCCCAGGCCAATCGACTTGAGCTCGTCCGCGTGCGCAAAAACCTGCGCGGGCGTTCCCTCGGCAAACACGGCGCCCTCGTTCATCACAACGATACGGTCACAACAATTTGCCAGATCATCCATGCTGTGCGAAACCATGACAACGGTCAGGCCCTCGCGATGGAGCCGATCGATGAGCCCTAGGAAATCCCTGCGCGCAGCCGGATCGAGCCCCGCCATGGGCTCGTCGAGCACCAGCACCTCGGGTTCCATGGCGAGCACGCCGGCAAACGCCACGCGGCGCTGCTGGCCGCCCGAAAGCTCAAAGGGGCTCTTATCGCCTATCGCGACAAGGTCGAGGCCCACGCGCGTAAGCGATGATGCGACACGGCGCGCAACCTCGTCTTGCGGCAGACCAAGGTTGCGCGGGCCAAACGCCACGTCCTGCGCCACGGTCTCGGCAAATAACTGGCGCTCGGGATACTGAAACACCACGCCGACCTTGGCCTTAACCGCGGCGGCGTCTTTCTTGTTTGACAGGTCGAGCCCCAGCGCGCAAACGCTTCCCGCCTGCGGACGAATCAACCCGTTGAGATGCTGAACCAGCGTTGATTTACCCGAGCCGGTATGACCCGCCAAGCCCAGAAACTCACCGCGACGCACCGTCAGCGAAACATCGCGCAGTGCCCAAGGACTGTTTGGATCGTTGCCCCAAAGGGCCTGTTTGCTCGATGCGTCCGCAGTGGCCGAGCGCTTGCGCCAGCGACGGCGCTCGCGGGCGCTCAGCGAGTAACTATGCGAGAGGTGCGAAATCTCGATAACGGGCTCCGACGCGGCTATCCCGTCGGGCGCAGAGAATCCATTGTCAAGCACATGAGAATCGGATGCGGAAGGCCGCTCTGCGATGTCCGCCCCACTCCGCTCGGCATAAGCCTGTGCAATCTCGGCGACCATATCCGCCTCGCGCACCTGCGCGCAAACGGGCACGCCCTTCGCACGAAGCGACCTGCCCAGACGACACGACGCCGGCATATCCAGGTTGAGCTGCGCAAGCTCATCCGCCCGCGTCAAGATTTCCTCGGGCGTACCGAGCATGGCAACGTGCCCCGCCCGAAATACCGCGACACGATCGGCCTCGGCGGCCTCCTCCATAAAGTGCGTAATCATCACGATGGTCATGCCGCGATCGTGCAACGCGCGGCAAGCCTTCATGAGGCCCTGACGTCCACGCGGATCGAGCATCGAGGAAGCCTCGTCCAATATGAGCACGCGCGGTTCCATGGCGAGCACGCCGGCAAGCGCCACGCGTTGCTTTTGGCCACCCGAAAGCGCATGAGTCTCGTGGCGCTCAAAGCCCACCAGGCCCACGCCCTTCAGTGCCTCGCGTACGCGCTGCGCAATTTGCGCCGATGGCACGCCAAGGTTTTCGGGACCGAACGCAACGTCATCTTCGACAATCGTTGCTACCAGCTGATCATCGGGATTCTGGAATACCATGCCCGCGGTCGAACGAATGTCGTAGACCAGCTCGGGGTCGGACGCATCCATGCCGTTGATACGTACCGTGCCCGCATCGGGCTGCAGCAGCGCATTCAGATGCTTGGCAAACGTCGACTTACCCGACCCATTGCCACCGAGGATGCAGAAAAACTCGCCGTCCTCGATGTTTAGATCGACGCCGTCGAGCGCCGGCACGGCACCGTCATAGCTAAAGGAAACGCCCCGACACTCAATCATGCGCGGCCTTTGACCTGGTCCTTCTTGGGCGTGATGAGATTAGAGACCGCCTTGTACACCGCCAGCGTGAGTACCGAGTTAAGCACAGTCTTGATGAGGTTAAACGGCAAAACAGCGGGAAGCATGAGCGGCAGAATCACATCGGCCGAGCCATACCAGAACCATACGCCAATAGTAAGGTTTGCGACCATAGACAGCGCTGTAGCGGCAATGACGCCGAGCACCAGGCCAATCACGGCACCCTTGTAGGTGTGCATCTTCTGATAGACGATAGCCGCAGGCAGAATATAGCCCAGCGTGGCAACCAAGTTCATAAGCGCACCGACCCAATCGCCCGTGGTAAGCGCATGGATAACGATCGCCATAGCGGCAACAGCTGTGCCGGCACCAGGGCCATACGCAAATCCACACACCATCGCCGGCACCAGCGACGGGTCATACGTCAAAAACGGCGCCGAAGGAAGGATGGGCAGCTGCACATACATAAACAGGGCGCCCAAGGCGCACATCAGCGCCATGGTAACGAGCTGTTTGGTGCTCCACCTATTCGTGTTCTCAAAATGGATATGCTGCGACTGTTCAGACATAAGATCACCTGCCTCTTTCATCCGGACTCTAACCGTTGGTACTGGGATCTCACCAGTTCAGCCGGCATGCGAACCAACGCACACACGGGTCGCGGACTCATCGGCTCGGTCGCAGGCACTTTACCTGCGCCACGGTACCCCTTTGGCACCGCCCGATTTACCGCCAGTGGGGAATTTCACCCCGCCCTGAAACAGCAATTGCAAGTGTAGCACCAGTAGGCTTTCGCGCAAGTATGCCAAGGGTAATTTGTGGCGGAGATCAGTTGCCGCAACAACCACGTTCTCCGTTCGCTCCAAAGTAGCACGCCTTTCGCGCAAAGCGCGAAACAGCGAAAGGGACACGTATCCCCATCAACCACATTCTCCGCCCACGCCGACCTCAAGGCCGTAAACGCAGGGGATCCGGGGGCGTGACGGGGTTTCTCTCCGGAACATTCCGCAGGACGCAAAGAGGCTCCGCTGCGCGAAGCGCGATGCGGAGCCTCTTTGCATGTCCGAGGACGTTCCGGAGAGAAGTCCCCGTCCCGCCCCCGGATTCCCGGTGGGAGTTCTAGACCTTGTCGGCCTTAGTACATACCGCCGCCCTGCTGACCAGCGGTAGCAGCAGCGATAGCGTCCTCAAGCTGAGTGTTTTTGGGCACATCGGAGACGGTGGCCTCGGTGATGAGGATCAGGCTGGCGACAGAAGCAGCGTTCTGCAGGGTGACGCGGCTGACCTTGACGGGGTCGAGGACGCCCATCTCGATCATGTCGCCCCACTCGCCGTTGGCAGAGTTGAGACCCTGGCCGGCAGGCAGCTCGGCAACCTTGTCGACCACGACAGCGCCCTCAAAGCCAGCGTTCTTGGCGATGGTAGCGACCGGAGCGGTCAGAGCCTTCTTGACGATATCGACGCCGATCTTCTCCTCGGGGTCGTCAAGCTCAACGGCGTCGAGCGCAGGAGCAGCGTCCATGAAGGCGACGCCGCCACCGGCGACGATGCCCTCCTCGACAGCAGCGCGGGTAGCCTGCAGGGCGTCCTCGACGCGATGCTTGATCTCCTTGAGCTCGGACTCGGTAGCAGCGCCGACCTTGATGACGGCAACGCCACCGGAGAGCTTGGCCAGGCGCTCCTGGAGCTTCTCACGGTCGAAGTCAGAGGTGGTGTTCTCCATCTCACCCTTGATCTGAGCGATACGAGCGTCGATGGCCTCCTTGGAGCCAGCGCCGCCGACGACGACGGTGTTGTCCTTGGAGATGGTGACGGACTTAGCGGTACCGAGCATATCGGCGGTAATGTCAGCGACCTTCACGCCCAGCTCGTCCAGGGCAGCCTGGCCACCGGTGAGGACGGCGATGTCCTCGAGGATGCGCTTGCGGCGATCGCCGTAGCCCGGGGCCTTAACGGCGCAGACGTTGAGGGCGCCACGGATCTTGTTGAGGACCAGGGTAGGCAGAGCCTCGCCGTCGATGTCCTCAGCGATGATGAGCAGGCCACGGCCAGCGCGCTGGACAGCCTCGAGAACGGGCATGATGTCCTGAACGCTGGAGATCTTCTGGTCGGTGATGAGGATGTACGGATCCTTCATCACGGCCTCCATGCGGTCGTTGTCCGTGACGAAGTAAGCGGAGACATAGCCCTTGTCGAACTGCATGCCCTCGACGGTGTCGATGGTGATGTCGAACGTCTGGGAATCCTCGACGGTGATGACGCCGTCCTTGCCCACGACCTCCATGGCCTCGGCGATCTTCTCGCCGACCTCGGGGTCACCGGCGGAGATGGTACCGACGGAAGCGATCTGCTCCTTGGTCTCGACCGGCTTGGCCTGCTTCTTCATCTCGGCGACGGCGGCGTTGACGGCCTTGTCGATGCCGCGACGGATGGCCAGCGGGTTGGCGCCAGCGGCGACGTTGCGCAGACCGTCGTTGACGATGGCCTGGGCGAGCAGGGTTGCGGTGGTGGTGCCGTCACCCACGGTGTCGTTGGTCTTGGTGGCAACCTCCTTCACCAGCTGAGCGCCCATGTTCTCGATGTTGTCCTCGAGCTCGATCTCCTTGGCGACGGAAACGCCGTCGTTGGTGATGGTCGGGGCACCGAACGTGCGCTGCAGCGCAACGTAGCGACCCTTGGGGCCCATGGTGACGGTAACGGCGTCGGCCAGAGTGTTGACGCCCTTGGCAAGCTTAGCGCGGGCATCGGTGTTGAACGTAATGTTCTTTGCCATGGTAGGTAATCCTCCAAAAGAAATGTGACTCGCGTCGCCGCTTCCGAGTCCTATGCGGCGGGCGCGTTCAAAGACGAATCAGAGATTCTGACGAGACTAGGCCTCGACGATAGCGTAGATGTCGTCGGCGCGCATCAGCAGATACTTCTCGCCGTCGACCTTGACCTCGTTGCCACCGAACTTACCGTAGATGACAACGTCACCGACCTTGACGTCCATGGGGATGCGCTCACCCTTGTCGTTGACCTTGCCGGCGCCAACGGCAACGATGGTGCCGCGCTGCGGCTTCTCCTGAGCGTTGCTGGCGATATACAGACCAGAAGCGGTCTTCTGCTCGGCCTCGTCGGGCTTGACCAGAACACGATCTGCAAGCGGCTTCAAAGACGACATGCTTGTCTCCTCCTTTTTGGGCCGCGCGGTTATACCACGCGAATTAACCCTTTTTGTTTGCGTACGCGTTGAATGGTACCCACGAATGGCGGGTTATACAACACGGAGTCAAAAAATCTTATTTTTTGGCACTTAGATTTTCTGAATGCCGGGGGATAACTTAGCGGTGACTCCCGTGTGGCTCCGGAGGGGCGGGGCATAAGGTTTCCTGCTCGGGCAGTCCTGCTCGCACGAAGGCCACATTAAGTGGCCTTCGGCTCGTGCGGAACTCGCGATAAACCTTATGCCCCGCCCCTCCGGAGCCACACGGGAGGCAGGTTAACTAATTCGGGCCCGGCATTCAGAAAAGTCAGTGCAGCAAAATGGCGATGCAGATGTTGCGAACAAGAAAGGGGCACGTTGCTGAAACGTGCCCCCTATGAGTGGGGTATGAGGCTAGCGCTCGTAGATTACGTTACCTGCCAGGTAGGTGGCCTGAACCTTGGTGGCTTGCAGTTCTTGGGGGTCGATGGTGAGTGGGTTTTGATCCAGGACTACCAGGTCGGCGTATTTGCCGGGTTCCAGGCTGCCGAGGTTTTGCTCGTCGCCCGCTGCATAGGCGCTGCCCAGGGTGTAGTTGCGCAGGGCTGTTGCTGCATCGATGCGCTCGCTCGGTAACCAGCCGCCCTCGGGCCAGTGGCTTTTGGGGTCCTGGCGCGTGATAGCCGTGTAGAGCACGTTCATGCTGGTAACAGCTGTGATAGGGCTGTCGGTACCGAAGGCTTGGCGAATGCCGCGCTGCTTATAGGTCGCAAACGGCCACATGATGCGGCTGCGCTCCAGGCCCAGATCGCGCTCGGGGCCGCCCGGGTCGAGTGTAATATGACAGGGCTGGCTCGAGGCAACGACGTTAAGCTTGCGTAGACGATCGATGTCCTCGGGCAAGAGGTTCTCCAGATGCTCGAGCGTGTTATGACCGTGCTGGGGCAGGCCGTACAGTTCGGCGGCCTCCTCAAAGATATCGAGCGCGGCATGGATGGCACCGTCGCCGATGACGTGGATGCGCACGGTGTGGCCGCGCTCCGCGGCCGCCAGAACCAGCTTACGCATGCGCTCGGCAGGAACTGTCAGACGGCCTCGGTCGCCCGGGAAACGCGGGTTGGTATAGGGCTCGGTGAGATAGGCCGTGTGTTCGCTCGACACACCGTCGAAGAACTGCTTAAAGCCTGGCGCCGAGAGCAGCGCGTTGTTCGCGTAACGTGCCTGCAGCTCTTCCAGGCGCGACTGGTCATCCAGCAGCGTGGGGAACAGATGGGCTCGGATGCCCAACTTGCCGGCTGCCTGCAGCTTGTCATAGACGTCGTCGCGGATAAAATCGCAGCCTGGCATGGGCATGAGCGACATATCGCAGATCGAGGTGATGCCCTGCTCGGCCATGCGCCTCATTTGATCGGCGTAAGCGCTTGCGATGCGATCTTCGCCCAGCCACTCAAGGCAGCGCGGCAACAGCTGCATGGCAGCTGCCTCGTGGGCGATACCCGTAAGTTCACCGTTTGAGTCTTTGTCATAACTGCCACCCGCCGGAGGCTCGCTGTCGCGCGTCACGCCGAGGGCTTCGAGTGCGCGGCTGTTGAGCCACAGGGTATGCCCATCGCCCGAATACATAACACAGGGGCGATCGGGGAAGGCGGCGTCGAGGGAGGCCTTGGTAGGGTGCTCGGGCGGATCCCAGCGGTAATCGCGCCAACCCTGGGTCACGACCCAGGCGTCGTCGGGCAAGCCTTGGGAAAACTCGAGCGCATGCTGCACCAATGCTGCCTCGGACGTGCCCATATCCATAAGCATGTACGGCGAGGAGCCAACCGAGGTATGGAAGAAATGCAAGTGCGCATCGTGGAAACCGGGGCAGACAAACTGCTCGCCGTAATCGACCACCGGCGTGGCGGCAGGTGCGGCGGCAATCACGTCATCGGGCGCACCGACTGCGACGATGCGATCGCCCGAGATGGCAATCGCCAGCTCGCGGGCGGTATCGATACCGTCTTGGGCGGTAAAAACGTTCTTAGAGCGGATAATCCGATCGATATGTTGCATGGGCATCCCCATCTCTGGCAGGAAATTCAACACCTCCGAGTGTACTCTCCCGCCCTTGTGACAAAACCCCAAGCGGCAAACGGCAACTTTACCAGCCCTAGCGGCAGGTGGCATACTGGAGAGAGCCTGTACGATTTTGCGATCAACCCAGCAAGGAGCAAATCGACCATGACGAAGACCAAGGCACAGCAAATTATGGCGGCAACCGAGGTTCGCGCGGCAGACGACGTCACCGCGGCCATCCGAGATATCGCCGCCGAGTTTGAACCCTACATCATCAAGCAGCGCCGGCACTTCCATAAGCACCCGGAGCTGAGCCTTGCCGAGGAGCGCACGACTTCCGACATCGCCAACCAGCTCGACGCCATGAATATCCCCTACGAGCGTCCGCTCAAGACGGGCCTGGTGGCGACGCTTCGCAGTACCGCGCCCGATGCCTACCGCGAGGACGGCACGCCGCGCCGCCGCATCCTGCTGCGCGCCGACATCGACGCCCTGCCCGTTACCGAGCAGACCGGCGAGGAGTTTGCCAGCGTCAACGAGGGCTGCATGCACGCCTGCGGCCACGACTGCCACATCGCCATGATGCTCGGCACGCTGCAGATCCTGCGCCATATGACCGACGACATCCACGGCGAGGTCCGCATCGTCTTCCAGCCCAGCGAGGAAAACGGCCAGGGCGCCAAGCTCATGATCGGCACGGGCGTGCTCGACGGCGTCGATGGTGCCTACGCCGCGCATATCTGGAGCGAAGTCGACGCCGGCACCGTGAGCTGTGAGCCCGGCCCGCGCATGGCAAACACCGACTGGTTCCGCATCGATGTCCGCGGCACCTCGTGCCATGGCGCCATGCCCCAGCGCGGCCACGACGCCGTTATGGTGGCTGCCGAGATCGTCAACGCCCTGCAGACCATCGTCTCGCGCGAGATCAGCCCCTACGAGCCGGCTGTCATCACCGTCGGCGAGCTGCACGGCGGCACCGCGCGCAACGTTATCGCCGGCACGGCCTACCTCGCCGGCACGGTGCGCACCTATGGCGACAAGACGCACGAGGAAATGCCCGAGCTTATGCGCCGCATCGTGGAGCACACCGCGGCAGCCCTGGGCGCAGAGGCCGAACTTACCGACTACACCATCGCCAACTACAAGGTCGAAAACGACGTCGCCTCGAGCGAGCGTTGTCGTCAGGCCGTGGTCAAGTGCTTGGGCCCCGCGGGCGAAGGCCATTATCGCGGCACGCTTTCGGGCGAGGACTTCTCGGAGTACCTGCGCCGCGTGCCGGGCGTGCTCGCCTTTGTTGGCACGCGCAACCCCCAGATTGGCGCCACGTACGCCCAACATTCTTGCTTCTATAAGATCGACGAGAGCGTGCTCGCCAAGGGCTCCATGGTAGCCGCTCAGTATGCCATCGACTTTTTGGCCGAGCCCACGCAAGAGGAGCTCGACGGCCCCACGATCGCCGCGGTTGCCGAGACCAACCCCGACTTGGCCGCCAAGCTGCGCTCTGCCAAGGCCACGGCCGCTGAGGCGCGCGACGCCATGCACGATGCTCGCACCGCCCGCCATGCTGCAATCAAGGGCATCCACGATGCGCGGGCTGCCGCTCGCCACGAGGAAAAGCGCGACGAGTAGCCGTCACGCCCATCCATAACAGCCTGGCTAAAGCAAAGCGGGGGCGGACGTTATCTCAACGTTCGCCCCCGCTTATGTGTCGACCGTTTTTCTAGCGCGTCCTCCGTCACGCCAGGTAAGAGCGAAGGATGGTGAGCCAGCGTGGGGGTTCGAGGTGGATGATATCGTCGGGAACTCCGGCGGGCGCATAGCCGCCAAAGAGCAGACCGGCATCTGCCGGATTGACGAGGCGCACGATCCATACGACGACGACCAGCACGCACAACACGGTGACCGCAATGTCGATACCACGCTTTAGCTTGCTCGATGCCACCTCCTCGCGCACGAACGCGAGCACAAACGCAATCGGCACCACCCAAAACAGCGGATGGTAGGCAAAGGCAGCCGCATAATCGAGGCGCAGCGCCGCCAGCCACGCCCTCGTCATGCCGCATCCCGGACAAGGAATGCCCGTCATCAATCGAAAAATGCAGCCAATGTCGAGCAGGTAGAGCGCGAGCCAGGCGACAAAGAGCGCGCCGGTGCAAAAAAGGGCGCGGCGAAGGAGCTCTGCCGTGCCCCTATGTCCCTGGAAGCTGTTCACGCCGCCCTTATTGTTAGGCACGAGCGCCAAGGCGAGTGTTGTAAGCCGTTGCCATGGCATTGGTATTATTGATGACGATGTTCATAGCGAAGATGGGACCAAGGCCGCACAGGAGCGCGCCGAAGATCTGCCACAGAAGAACGGTGGTGCCGTTTTCCTGGAACACCAGGCCGTAGCGAGGAGCGTTGGCCTGCAGGCGGTTGCCAATCTTGTAATACCAGTAGTACGCGTAGAAGCCGCAGGTCACAAACGATAGAAGGATGAATTCCGCCAGACCCGGCGTGTAATCGCCGTCATCCTGACACAACGTGTTGACGTCGCGTGCCAAGCAATACAGGAAGTAGAACGAATAGATACCGCAGGTCACAAGAGAGAGCAGCAGCCAGCCGATCAGGCTGCGGTCAGCCTTAATGGGGTCATAGCCCATCGGAGCGGATGCGGACTGTTGGGCGTATTGACCGGTGTACTGCTGCTGAGGCTGGGGCGCGGGCTGAATAGCCTGGGCCGGAGCGGGCTGGGGCTGCGGGGCCGCAGCGGCAGAAGCGGCACCAACGGCGGATCCGCAAACAGGGCAGAATTTGGCATCATCCGAAATGGGAGAACCACAAGTGGGACAGAACATGAGCCTCTCCTTTTCCTAAGGCGTCGCACGCCTTCAAACCTTACACGTCTACGTTCTCAACAATAGCCGCGACGTTGTTGCGCAACATTGACCAATTTCCGAGAAATTTTGCTGCAACCGTTTTCCCAGGCATTTTCTTGCTTTCGCAGTAGAAAAAGGCACCCCGGGCTCAGTTGCCCAGGGCGCCTCGACCGGCTATTCGGTTTGATTGTTTTCGGCAGCAGGATTATCGCCCGGCTCATCCGCCGGCGTGGCAACGGCATCCCAATCGGGCTCCGCAGGCGTCGCCTCGGACGCCGGTGCGGGGACAGGAGCAGGTGCCGGGGCAGGGGCAGGC
>DXZR01000042.1 GCA_019419555.1 Collinsella sp. | reverse complement strand
CATCCGGTTCGACCGGGCCGCGCGGCAAGGAGATATATTGCCAGACCGGAGGGGCGCCGGGGGCGGGAATCTGGGCGTACACATTTCCTACACATCTTGTGATCCGACTAACGTTTGCCAGCCGTTAACTACCGCTCGCCGAGCATCTCTTTATATAAGGCAGTCTCATGGTTAAAGCGGATACGTCCCCCTAGCTAAAGCACAGCCAGCATCGAGCAACTCATCACGTTCTTCCACCGAGAACCCCTCGGCGTAGACGCGCACCACTGGTTCGGTCCCGCTAGGACGGACCAGCAGCCACGTGTCATCCTCGAATGACAGACGCAAGCCGTCCATATGACTAACGTTTTGCGGCACCTTGCCACAAATCGACTTGGGGTTTACGCCCGGCAGCAGGGTTCGTAACGTTTCGGCATCTTCGGCCTCAAGGCGCAAATCGCGTCGACCGTAACTCGTCTTACCAAAACTGTCCTCGAGTTGGTCGACCAGAACGCCCAAAGGCGCGTCCGTCTTTGCCATAAGCTCACACAGAATCAGACAGGCGAGGATTCCATCGCGCTCGGGCATATGCGCGGCGATGCCGATACCACCGGCTTCTTCGCCGCCCATGAGGACGCCGCCCTTCTTCATCTCCGCCGCTATATATTTGAAACCGACTGGTTTGACGGTCACGCGGCAGCCAAGCGCCTCGGCAATGCGACGCACGAGCGTCGAGCATGAAAGATTGACGACGACGCGCCCCTCCAAATTACGAAATTGAACCAAGTCGCCCAAAACGAGCGCCATGATCTGATGCGGATGTATATATCTGCCGCGCTCGTCAACCGCGCCGATACGGTCGGCGTCGCCGTCGGTCACCAGGCCAGCGCAAGCTCCGTCCTCGATAACCGTGCGCTCGCAAGCGTCCACCCACGGTTCAACGGGGTCGGGGCAGATATCTTCTTGGTCAGACGCCTGCCCGGCGTGAATCTCGTGCACCTCAACGCCAAGCTCGCGCAGCAAGTCGGCTAGATAGCCCTGGGCTGCGCCGCCCATGGGATCGACAACCACGCGCAAGTGCGCGGCGCGGATGGCTTCGGCATCGACAAACGATGCCACCGCCTGCATATAGTCAGGAATGATATCCGCGGTGCGATATTGCCCCTCGATCCCCATTGGCTCGGGAGCCATAGTCTCTTCGAGCTCTTCGATGACATCCTGGTTGGCGGTCGAGCCGTCACCCATGCGAATCTTGAGGCACAGATAGCCCTGCGGATGATGGGACCCCGTCACCATGAGCGCACCGCAGGCCTCGCCGTCATACGCCGCCGCCCACGTAAGGGCGGGGGTCGGGACAGGCCGAGATGCGAGTACTGCGTCCAATCCGTGAGCCGCAAGCACGCCTGCCGCAAGCTCAGCGAACTCGCGCGCCTGCGGCCGGGTGTCGAACCCTATATAGACTGTTTTGCCGGGATTGGTCTTTTGCCACAACTCGCCGACGGCATCGGCAATGCGGGCAACGTTGTCGGCGGTAAAGTCGTCGTCGACGCGGGCGCGCCAACCGTCAGTTCCAAAATGAATTATCGCGCACACGCGCAGACACCTCACAGTGTTTGGATCATGGTACGCATGGGGTATACCCGCAACGCTCGCCCAGCAACCTGCCAAAACCGGCATTCACTATTTGGGCAAATGCTACCGACGATGTGCAAGCAAAAAAACCGCCCCGTATGGAGCGGTTTTGACCTTTATATATCGAGCGCCTCGGCCATCGCCGCCGTGGTGATCGCCGTGGTTCCACAGCAACTGCCCACCATTGCGGCACCGGCATGCCTCCATTCGATGCAAGCACGCGCGAAGGCTTCGGGGTTCTCGCGCCACACAGGACCATCCTGTGTTTGGACCGGATCACCCACGTTGGGGCGTACCGTGACGGGCGTAGTCGCCGATGCAACCATCCTGGGCACCGCCACGTTCGCGGCCGCAAGTGAACAGCAGTTAACGCCAACCGAGTTTGCGCCGTGCTTTTCGGCGTACAAAACAGCAGCCTCGATGTTGAGGCCATCGCCTAGCAGGTCGCCTTTATCGTCAACGACAAAACTTACCAAAACAGGCATGCCGTCGGCGGCATCCTGGGCGCCGGCAAGCATGGGCTGCAAATTACGGATAGACGTCACCGTCTCGATCAGCAGACCGTCAACACCAGCATTGAGCAGGGCGTATGCCTGCTCTCGCGAAATGCCTCGGATTTCTCGATACTCGGCAGAGTCTTCGGCAAACCACTCAATGCCGATCGGGCCCATCGAGCCCAGCAGCAGCTGAGGGTGTGCCTGGCGCGCATCGTCGACGGCAGCGCGATTGACCTCAGCCACGGACGGCGTAATCTGATCTTGCTTGAGGGCATAGCTTGATGCCTGAAAGGTATTGGTAATGAGCACCTGCGCACCGGCGGCGACATACAGGCGATGGATACGAGAAACAGTCTGCGGCTCGGCAAGGTTCCAAAACGCCGGTGGGATGTCGGCGGCATCGTATTCACTCATCAGCACGCTGCCCATGGGGCCCTGCGTCAACAGTGTCTCGCTCGACATGCGGCGCATAAGTTCCTCGCCGCCGGGGCGGTTGTAATAACTCGTATCCATATATGTGTTTCACTATTCCTCGACGCTGATTCCCTGCTTTTCGAGATAGGCGAGCCAGCGGCTCATCGTGTCCTCGGAAAGCGCATGTTCCATCATGCACGCCTCGGAATCGGCCCGCTCAAAATCGACGCCGAGCTCCTGGACCAAAAACGTGCGGATAAGGCGATGACGGTACCAGATAGCCGTGCCGACCTCGCGACCACGGTCGGTCAGGATGACCTTGCCGTAATGCGATTGCTCGACAAGCTCGGACGCCTTAAGCGCCAAAACTGCCTTATTGACCGATGCCTTGGAGACACCAAGACGCTGTGCGATGTCGACCGATCGCACGCCATTGGTCTCCCCTTCTTCGTTTTCGATGCGAACCATGCACTCCAAGTAGTCTTCGTTCGCCACTGTTAGGTGCAGCTCGCGCGAGCTATTTGTCGTATCCATGACCTTCCGTCCCTTCTGCGTTCAAAGGCTGATTCTACCCCATCCAAGTGTCGCGGTATGCCGTGGCATACCGTGCTAGAGTTCTTGTTGCACACGACGACCAAGATTGGAGCGGTCTTTATGGAAAACAACGCCACGAACCCCGACGTCCTTGAGCGCTTTTTGCGCTACGTCCAAATCAACACGCAATCCGAGGATGCAAACTGCGACCAGGTGCCTTCGAGCACCGTTCAGTTTGACCTTGCCAACATCCTGGCCAAGGAGCTGCGCGAGCTCGGCGCGACCGATGCCCATGTGACCGAGCATGCTTACGTGTGCGCGCATATTCCTGCGAGCGCGGGCGCGGAGAACAAGCCCGCCCTGGGCCTGATAGCACACCTCGACACCACCGAGGTTGCGCCGGGCGCCGGTGTGAAGCCGCACATTGTGCACTACGAAGGCGGCGACCTGGTCTGCGGTACCGTTGACGGCAAGCCTGTGGCCATGAGCACCGCCAAGCTTCCCGCCCTGAACGACCTTGTGGGTGAGGACTTGGTCTGCAGTGACGGCACCACACTGCTGGGCGCTGACGACAAGGCCGGCGTCGCCGAGATCATGGCGCTTGTCGCGCGTATCGCTCAGGACCCTTCTCTGCCCCATCCTGCACTCGGCATTTGCTTCTGCCCTGACGAGGAAATCGGCCACGGAGCCGAGCTGTTGGATATCGATACCTTTGGCTGCAAGTACGCCTACACGGTCGACGGCGGCCCCATCGGCGAGCTGGAGTGGGAGTGCTTTAACGCCGCCGAGGCGACCGTCCGCTTTGAGGGCCAGTCCATCCACCCGGGCGACGCTAAGGGCCGTATGGTCAACGCAGGCAATCTGTTCTGCGACTTCAACGCGTTGCTCCCCTACGTGCAGCGCCCGGAGTACACGGAAGGCTACGAGGGCTTTTATCACCTTGAGGGTGTATCTGCGACCGTCGATCACGCCACAGCGCGCTATATCATCCGCGACCATGACGCCGCCAAGTTCCAGCAGAAACTCGACCTTATTGATGCCGCCGCCTCGATGCTCAACCAGCGTCTGGGTGAGGAGCGCGTGACAGTCGAGATTAAGCAGCAGTATCGAAATATGGCCGAGATCGTTCGTGACTATCCCGAGCTTATTGATGTTGCCAAGGAAGCCTACCTTGCCTGCGGCGTTGAGCCCCAAGTGCTGCCGATTCGCGGCGGCACCGACGGCGCCCAGCTGTCGTTCCGCGGTCTG
This sequence comes from Collinsella sp., assembly GCA_019419555.1. Classification (GTDB taxonomy): domain Bacteria; phylum Actinomycetota; class Coriobacteriia; order Coriobacteriales; family Coriobacteriaceae; genus Collinsella. Next base: position 15,966 of record DXZR01000042.1, on the reverse strand, counting down.
CCCTGCCCCAACCTTTCCACCGGCGGCTATTGCTACCACGGCGTCAACGAGTTCGTCCCGGTTAGTTCGCTCGTCAAGATGACCGACGTGCTCCAGGAGCTCGTCGCCCGCTTTGCATAGGGAACTCGAACAATCCAGGTAAGCAAAACCGCCCCGTCCTCAAAACCGAGAACGGGGCGGTTTTTGGTGCAAGGGGAGTAGTCAGCACCGCAGGTTGAGCCAACGTCAGCGAGCGACGTCCAAGGCGAACAAGTTGGCATGAAAAAGGCAGGGCATTGACCTTCTGGTCATGTCCTGCCTTTTGAATGACAAATTGTCGCCTTGGGCGGCGCGCAGCGTCGAGCCGTTACGGCGTTTGGTAAAACGCCGTAACTTAGTAGTTGGCTTCGTAGCCGTTGCCGTCGCCGGTGGGCTCTTCGTAGTAGTCCGAATCGCTCGAATCGCTTGAGTCATCGGAATCGTCAGAGCTGACCGATGAGGTTGCGGTACCGTTTGCGTAGTCGTCAGACGTGTTGTTGTTCAGGTCGCCGATCGTAGAGCTGGAACCGTCGGAAAGACCCATGGTGTTGGGACCCTTGGGATCCTTGCCGGCATCGACACGCTCCATCATTTCCTTGAGCTCGTCCTCGTAGACAAAGACGTAGCTCACACCGTCGATCATGGTGCTGTCGTCGGCATACGAGGGCAGGTTGGCCGAGTAGATGCCGTCGACATCCATACCGCGCATGGCATTGACCGTAGCCACGATATCCTGAACGCTCATATCGGTCACGAGCATATCGGACAGCGAATTAACCAGGCCAAAGATCTTCGTGGCATCGAAGTTATTGAGAATCTGGTTGGCAAGGGCGCCAAGCACCTGACGCTGGTGGCGCATGCGCGTGTAGTCGCCGTCGGCATAGATGTAGCGGCAGCGGGCATAGGTAAGGGCGGTGGCGCCGTCCATATGCTGCTGACCAGCGGTAATCTTAATATCCAGGTGCTCGGGGTCGTCAACATCATCGGTTGCGTTAATGTCGATACCGCCAACCGAATCAATCAGCGCCTGCATACCGTCGAAGCTGACCTCGGCATAGTGGGAAATCTGAACACCGCACAGCTCGTTGACCGCCTCGACCATGGCCTCGGCGCCGCCAACGGTATGGCAGGCGTTGATCTTCATGGTCTCGCCCTTGTACTCGACCTTGGTGTCGCGCGGAACGGAAATGAGCGTCGCCTGCTTTTGCGTGGGGTCGATGCGTGCCAGGATAATCGAGTCGGCACGATACGTATCCTCGCCCGGACGGCCGTCGGTGCCAAGAAGCAGCACGTAGAACGGATCCTTTGCCTCATCGGTGTCAACCAGAACCCGACGCAGATTGTCGGTAATGACATTAGAATCGCCGAGCTTGCCCATAATGGTGGCAAACCACAGGCCGGCAGCGGTAGTGGCACTCAGCAGCACGCCAAGCACGACAATGAGCGCGACGTGACGAATCGTGTGGCTACGACGACGTTGGCGAGCGCGCTCGGAATAGCGAGCCACGTTATCGCGACTGTAGATCTTGGCCTGCGCACCAGTTGAGGGTCTTCGGGTGGCGGTATCCGCGAGGGGCTTTTTATTAAACATAGGCAACCTGTATTAGTAGATGACGGGATCGGGGACGGTAGCATGCTCGACATGCGCGCCGAGCGCCTGCAGCTTTTCGACAAACTGCTCGTAGCCGCGCTTGATGTGATGAATGGCCGAAACCTCGGTCGTCCCGTCGGCGATCAAGCCCGCTACGACGAGGGCCGCTCCGCCACGCAGATCGGGCGAGGTAACCTGTGCACCCGAGAAGCCCTTGACGCCATGAATCATGGCGTGATGGCTCTCGATACGAATGTCGGCACCCATGCGCACCAGCTCAGAGGCAAACATAAAGCGATTCTCGAAGATGTTTTCGGTAATAACGGAACTGCCATCGGCAAGGGCGGAGAGTACCATAATCTGCGCCTGCATGTCGGTCGGGAAACCGGGGAACGGAAGCGTCTGGATATCGACCGGCTTGATACGCTCGGCACGGTTCACATGGACGCCGTCGTCGGTACGCTCGCAGTCGATACCCATGAGCTCCATCTTCTTGAGCACCATGCCCAAGTGAATGGGGCAAAAGCCCATGACATCGACACCGCGATCGTCGGCCATCAACGCACCGGCAACGATAAAGGTACCGGCCTCGATGCGGTCGCCCACTACGCGATGGGTAACAGGATGCAGTTCTTCCACGCCCTCGATGGTCACGACGGGCGTACCCGCGCCGACAATCTTGGCGCCCATCTCGTTGAGCATGTTGGCGAGATCGACGATCTCGGGCTCGCGGGCGGCATTGTCGATAACCGTGGTGCCCTGCGCGCGCACGGATGCCATGATGAGGTTCTCGGTCGCACCGACGCTGGCGAACTCGAGCGTGACGGTGGTACCGCGCAGACCTTGGGGCGCATTAGCGTTGATGTAGCCGTGGGCGGTATCGAACTCAACGCCCAGGGCCTCAAGACCAAGAATGTGCATATCGATCTTGCGAGCACCCAGGTTGCAGCCGCCCGGCATGGCGATCTTGGCGCGATGGAAGCGACCCAGCAGGGGTCCCATCACGGCGGTGGAAGCACGCATCTTGGCAACGAGCTCGTAGGGGGCCTCCCAAGAATCGACCTGAGAGGTATCAATCTCGAGCGTGTGCTCGTCAAGGACATCGATTGTGGCGCCCATACCCTTGAGCACCTTGCCCATCACGTGGACATCGGAAATATCGGGCACGTTCTGCAGCGTCGTCTTGCCCGGCGCCAGAAGCGTTGCCGCCATGAGTTTGAGCGCGGAGTTCTTGGCGCCCGAAACGGGCACAGAGCCTCCGATGGCGTGGCCACCCTCAACGCGGATAATATCCAAGGTCTACCCTTTCAAAAAGCATGCCCGGGATGGCTGGGCCATCCCGGGCATGATGTGTTCGCAAATGGTCGAACGCTAAATCGTTTGACTATTGGGCAAGCTTGAGCTTACACCATGCGATTTCATTATAGAGGTAGGCGCGGCGTGCATCATCCTCCGACAAATTACCCAGCTTCTCTTCAAAACCTTGAATATCAGCTTTAAGCTTGTCGGCATCGACGGTCGCCAAATCGCAAGCGCGCTCGGCGAGAACGGTCACGACATCGTCCGCAACCTGGGCATAGCCGCCGGCCACGGCAAACGTGTGGTCGACAGTGCCCATGGCCTTATCGGAAACGCGAACGTAACCGCGGTCGATCGTGCAGATCTCGCTGGAGTGAGCAGGCAGAACGCCAAACTCGCCATCCGTGGACGGAATCGACACAAACGCAGCGTCGCCCTCATAGGCGCAGCTCACGGGGCACACGATGCGGATACGCATAACCTACTTCTCCCCCATCTTGCGGGCGCGCTCGCGCACGTCCTCAATCGTGGAAGCATAGCGGAAAGCCTGCTCGGGCAGGTCATCGGCCTTGCCGTCGACAATCTCGGCGAAGGAGCGGACGGTATCCTCGACGCGGACGTAGACACCGGGGTTGCCGGTGAACTTCTCGGCGACGTGGAAGGACTGCGAGAGGAACTGCTGGATCTTACGGGCACGGTTGACCGTAAGGCGCTGCTCCTCGGACAGCTCGTCCATACCCAGGATGGCGATGATGTCCTGAAGGTCGGAGTACTCCTGCAGGAGCTCCTGGACCTTGACGGCGACACGGTAGTGCTCCTCGCCGACGATCGAGGGATCGAGAGCGTCGGAGGAAGACGCGAGCGGGTCGATAGCCGGGAACAGGCCGAGCGACGAAATACTACGCGAAAGAACCGTGGTGGCATCGAGGTGCGTAAACGTCGTGGCAGGCGCCGGGTCGGTCAGGTCGTCTGCGGGGACGTAGACAGCCTGGACGGAGGTAATGGAGCCCGTCTTGGTCGAGGTAATGCGCTCCTGGAGGTCGCCCATCTCGGTTGCCAGCGTGGGCTGGTAACCAACGGCGGACGGCATACGGCCCAGCAGTGCGGAAACCTCGGAACCTGCCTGGGAGAAGCGGAAGATGTTGTCAATGAACAGCAGGACGTCCTGGCCACGATCACGGAAATACTCAGCGGTGGTAAGGCCGGCCAGACCGATGCGCAGACGCGCTCCGGGCGGCTCGTTCATCTGACCATAGACCAAGCAGGTCTTGTCGATAACGCCAGACTCGCTCATCTCGAGGAACAGGTCGGTGCCCTCGCGGGTACGCTCGCCGACGCCGGTGAACACCGAGGTGCCGCCGTGCTCCTGGGCGAGGTTGTTGATGAGCTCCTGAATCAGAACGGTCTTGCCGACGCCGGCGCCGCCGAACAGGCCTGTCTTGCCGCCACGGATGTAGGGCTCGAGCAGGTCGACGGCCTTGATGCCGGTCTCGAAGATCTCGGTCTTGGTGGTGAGCTCGTCGAAACGGGGCGCTGCATGGTGGATGGGGTAGAACTCCTCCACCTCGGGCATGGGCTTGCCGTCGACGGGCTTGCCCATGACATTCCAAATGCGGCCGAGCGTCTTGGGGCCGACCGGCATCTTCATGGGCTCACCGGTATCGGTGGCGATGAGGCCGCGCTGCAGGCCGTCGGTCGAGGACATGGCGACCGTGCGGACGACGCCGCCCGGAAGCTGGCTCTCGACCTCGAGGATCGTGCTCAGATGACCGATCGGGGTCTCGGCCTCGACCGTGAGCGCGTTGTAGATCGGGGGCACCGCGCCGTCAAACTTGACGTCGACGACAGGGCCGATGATACGAACGATGCGACCATCACCGGCAGTCGTCTTCTTGGTGGCTTCCTCGACCGCAAGCTTTACGGTGTTATTAGCCATTACTGTTCCTCCAATGCTGAGGCTCCGCCGACGATCTCGTTAATCTCGGTCGTGATCGAAGCCTGACGCACGCGACTATACGTGCGGGTAAGGGTCGAGATGATCGCGGTGGCGTTTTCCGTCGCGGAGTGCATGGCCTTGCGGCGTGCACCCTGCTCGGCAGCCGCCGAATCGATCAGGGCCTGGTAGATGACCGTCAGGATATACGACGGTACAAGCTTGCCGAGAACATGCTCGGGAGAGGGCACGAACTCGAACGTGGACGAGATGCGCTTAGGGGCGTCGGTCTCGTTCTTACGCGGACCGTGGGCCATAGCGATCATCTCGGGATCGAGCGGCAGCAAGTGCTCGACGCGAAGCTCCTGATCCACGCGGTTCTTGGCGTGGTGGTAGACAAGCTCGACACGGTCAAGCTCACCGGCACGATACGCATCGCAGATATGAGAGGAAATCATGCGAGCCTGATTGAAATCGGGCTCGGAGGAATTGCCCTCAAAGTGCATGATGACGTTCGCGCGGTCGCGGAAATACGTGGCCGGCTTGCGTCCGCACGCAATGATCTCGCACTCGATGCTATTGTTCGCCCAAGAAGCGGCGAGCTTTTCGGCCGTGCGCTCCACCGTCGTATTGAAACCGCCGGCAAGGCCGCGGTCCGAAGCAATGACGACAATCAGGCCGCGCTTTACCGTCTCATGCCTCTGCAGCATGGGGTCGGTACCCGAGCAGGAGGCGTCGCCGGCAACCGTCAACATGACGTCGGTCAGCGCCTCCTTATAGGGCTCGGCCTGCTTGGAGCGATCGAGGGCACGACGAATCTTGGCCGTAGAGACCATTTCCATCGTGCGCGTGATCTGCTTGGTCGTGGTAACCGAGGAGATTCGCTTCTTAATGTCGCGAAGGTTGGCCATAGGGCTTAGTTCTCCTCTGATCCAGTCGTATCGGCATGGTGCTTTGCCATGAACTGCTGCTTAAAGTCGCCGATGACGCGCAGGAGCTCAGCCTTGGTGTCATCGTCGATCTTCTTGGCGCGAACCTTGTCGAGCAACGAGCCAAAACCGTTGTCCATGTACTCGATGAGCTCGGCACGGAAGGGAAGCACGTCGGCGATCTCGAGATCGTCGAGGAAGCCCTCGTTGCCGGCAAACAGCGTAACGATCTGCTCGGAAACCTCAAACGGCTTGTAGCGCGGCTGCTTAAGGAGCTCGGTCATGCGAGCGCCGTGGGTAAGCTGCTTCTGCGTAGCCTCGTCAAGGTCGGAGCCGAACTGCGTAAAGCCGGCGAGCTCCTGATATGAAGCGAGGTCCAGGCGAAGGTTGCCGGCAACCTGCTTCATGGCCTTGGTCTGAGCGTCACCACCGACGCGGGACACGGAGATACCCACGTCGACTGCCGGGCGCTGGCCCTGGAAGAAGAGCTCGGACTGCAGGTAAATCTGACCATCGGTAATGGAAATGACGTTTGTCGGAATGTAGGCCGAAACGTCGCCATCCTGGGTCTCGATAATCGGCAGGGCCGTCATGGAGCCGTAACCGTTCTTCTTGGACATCTTGACGGCACGCTCGAGCAGACGAGAGTGCAGGTAGAAGATGTCGCCAGGATAGGCCTCGCGTCCGGGCGGACGATGCAGCGTCAGCGACATCTGACGGTAAGCCACGGCCTGCTTGGACAGGTCATCGTAGATGACAAGCACGTGACCGCCGGGGTTGGTCTCGCTGGCGGGCTTACCGTCCTCGCCGTTGTACATGAAGAACTCGCCGATAGCGGCACCGGCCATAGGCGCGATGTACTGCATAGGGGCAGAATCAGCAGCGGTTGCCGAAACGATGATGGTGTAGTCGAGCGCACCGTGCTGAGCGAGGGTCTCGCGGATGTTAGCAACCGTGGAGGCCTTCTGGCCGATGGCGACATAGATGCAGACCATGCCCTTGCCGCGCTGATTGAGGATAGCGTCGATGGCAATGGCGGTCTTACCGGTCTTACGGTCGCCGATGATAAGCTCGCGCTGGCCGCGGCCGATAGGCACCATGGAGTCGATAGCCAATAGGCCGGTCTGGACCGGCTCGCACACCGGGGTACGGTCGATGACGCCGGGGGCCTTGAACTCGATGGGACGACGGTGCGTGGCGACAATGTCACCCAAACCGTCGATGGGCTGGCCGAGCGGATTGACGACGCGGCCGAGCATTGCACGGCTCACGGGAATATCCATAATGCGGCCAGTGGTGCGGCACTCGTCGCCTTCCTTGATGGAGTCGACGGCACCAAACAGAACGGCGCCGACCTCGTCACGGTCAAGGTTCTGGGCGAGGCCGAATACGGTCTCACCGGTATCGGAGCTCTTGAACTCCAGAAGCTCGCCTGCCATGGCACTCTTGAGGCCGGAGACGCGCGCGATGCCGTCGCCTACCTCGTCGACCGTTGAAACCTCATGCGTATCGACCGTCGCGGAGAGGCTCGTGAGCTGCTCCTGCAGTTTCTTGGCGATATCCTGGGCATTGAGGGTTTCGGACATTAGGCTTCACCTCCGTACGAATTAGCAGAGTTTGCGAGGGTCTCCTGCGCGATGCGCAGCTGCGTCTTGACGGAGATGTCACGACGCTCGCCGCGGGCCTCGAGCACCAGGCCGCCCACGATAGACGGGTCGACCTGCTCGATAAGGAATACCTTGCGGCCGAAGTCCTGCTCGCATTTCTTAGTGATGGTTTGACGCAGCTCGTCGTCGAGCGGGATCGCCGTGGTGACGGTCACGCCCACTACATCCTCGTCTTCCTCGGCAACATACTTAAAGGCAGCTGCCACCTTGGGAAGAAGGTCGAGCTGGTCGCGCTTGGACATGGTGTCGAGCACGGCGATGATCTCGGGGCTGGCAGAAGCCAAGCGCTCGACCATCTCGAGGTCCTCGAACACATGGTTCTCGGCCTTGGCGGCTTCCAAAAGGGAACGCGCGTAGGTCTCGAGCACCTTGTCCTGATAGCGGCTAGTCGGCATTCAGGCTACCTGCTTCCTGGATGTAGCGCTCGATGAGCTTCTTCTGCTCGGCATCGTCCTCGAGTGCCTCGCCCACGATCTTGGTGGCGACGGCAACGGACAGGTCGGCGATGGAGCTCGCGGCACCGGCGTAGATGGACTTGCGCTCGTCCTCGACGGTCGTATGGGCCTTGGCGATGATCTCCTCGGCCTCCTTGTGAGCAGCCTCGATGATACGGGCGCGCTCGGACTCGGCGTCCTTACGGGCCTCGAGAACGATGTCGGCAGCCTGACGACGGGCGTCGGTGACGATCGAGTCGGACTCAGCGCGCTTGGCGATAGCCTCCTGCTTGGTCTTCTCGGCCTCGTCGAGGCTCTCCTCGATCTTCTTGCCGCGCTCCTCCATGGTTTTCATGATGCCCGGCAGGGCGACCTTGGCCAGCACGATCCAGATGATCAGGAAGGCGATAAGTGCCGGGATGAACTCCGCCATCTTAGGGATGAGGATGTCCGCACCGGCAGCGCCGTCCTCGGCGAACGCGGAAACCGGCATGAGCAGCGCGGCCGCGGACGCGGAGAGTGCGATCGCGCTCTTCTGGGATGAAAGATTCATACTTGACGCTCCGTGCTATTTAACGATCAGCGCGACAACGAAGCCGATCAGAGCCAGAGCCTCGCCGAAGGCGGAGCCCATGATGAAGACGGTGAACACGCGGCCCTGGACCTCAGGCTGACGGGCCATAGCACCCGTAGCACCCAGAGCAGACAGGCCGATAGCAAGACCAGCGCCGATAACACCGAGACCGTAACCGATAACTCCCACGATTCCTCCTTTGTCGTGCGTGTCTTATTTCACGCAGGATAACCTTATTTATAACTGCCGGGCTCCATGGGTACGGGCACCAGCGGTTTAACGAATTGCCTTACCTTTAAGGCGCGAACGGAAGACTACTCCTCCTCCGCAACCTCCTCTGCCTCGGAGACATACACGGCGGTAAGGACCGTGAAGACATAAGCCTGGATGGCGCCGACTACAAGCTCGATCGCATAGATCAGGATGAGGATGGCAAGCCAGGCCAGCGAAGGCAGGGCGCCGACGGCGTGAGCCGCGGAAACCTGCTGAAGCAGCGGCTGCATGAACATGCTCGCCATGATGGCGAACGAGCCCATGACCACGTGTCCTGCGAACATGTTGCAGAACAGACGGACGGCAAGCGTGATGAGGCGCAGGAAGGTCGAGAAAAGCTCGACGACCCACACAAGCACGTTCATCGGGAAGCTCACGCCCTGCGGGGCGAGGCTCTTGATGTAGCCGATCACGCCGTGAGCCTTGCATCCGTAGTAGATGAAGTACACGAAGGCGAAGATGGCGAGCGCGGCGGTGGAGCCGATTGCGCCGGTGCCGGGCTTCATTCCCGGAATCAGGCCAATCATGTTATTGATCAGGATGAACAGGAAAAGCGAGCACAGGAACGGGAAGTGCTTCTTCCAGTTCTCACCCACGACGCCCTTGCCGATATCGTTCTCGACGTACTCGATGATGTACTCGAAACCGTTGACGAAGAAGCCCTTGGGAACCAGGGTCTGCTTCTTCTTGAACACGGCCAGGACGATCAGGAGCACGATCGTGGAGACGATCAGCCAAAACGAGTACTGCGTGATGCCGCAGCTCAGATCGCCCACGACAGGGGTGGAGCTGAACTCGCTGACCAGATGATTAATCTCATCAGGCAGCTTTTCAAAAATTTCCACGACTTACCTTTCGACCTCATGAGGATCTCGCAGCACCTTGGCGACGCGAACCGCGCAGGCGGCCATAAAGGCCACGAAGCCGATCGCCTCGCCCAGGAGGAACATGCGAAACGCCTCTCCGAACAACGCAAACACAACCAAGGTAAAGACGAGCAGGGCGATTGCCGAGACCGCCAGGCTCACCATACCCTTGAGCATGTCCGCATTCTGTTTATCGTCAAGAACCGGCTTGAGCGTAAAAACAAAGGGAAGAAAGGCGACCGCGCCCGCGATGGCGCCTGCAACGATAGCGAGCAGATCGGCTATCTGAAACACTGGCGTCCTCACTTTCTTTTTTTAACGCTTCCCAGAACAGTTCCCGCCAAACATTGGTGACTATTGTACGAGCCAATCGCTAAAGTACAACCGAAAAAGCATCGGTTAATACGCACCTGTTCGTTTTCTTAAGACCTTCTTTATGCCGCAGGTAGGTAATACGTTTTTCTCGAACCCCTCTGGGCTAAACGTCCGTTAACAGGAGTGCGCGCGGTCGCCTTTTGTTCGACCGCGCGCACCGTTTCTTCGTATTTGCAGCCGCGGCCGTCTTAGCCCAGCGACTAGAGCGTGCCGAAGATGCGGTCGCCGGCGTCGCCGAGGCCGGGAACGATGTAGGCGGCCTCGTTGAGATGGTCGTCGATAGCGCAGGTATAGATATGCACGTCGGGATCCTTCTCGGTCAGTGACTTGAGGCCCTCGGGGGCCGCGACGATGCACAGCATGCGAATGTCCTTGACGCCGCGCTCGCGCAGATAGCTGATGGCCATCTCGGCCGAGCCGCCCGTGGCGAGCATAGGGTCGACGACCAGACAGATACGCTGGTCGATATCCTTGGGCATCTTGCAGTAATACTCGTGAGGTTCATGGGTAACCTCGTCGCGCTCCATGCCGATGTGGCCCACGCGAGCGGAGGGCACCAGGTCGAGGATACCGTCGACCATGCCAAGGCCCGCACGCAGGATGGGCACGATGGCGAGTTTCTTGCCGGCAAGCTGTTTGAACGTGGCAGTAGTGATGGGGGTCTCGACCTCGACGTCTTCCATAGGCAGGTCGCGCATGGCCTCGTAGCCGTCAAAAAGCGCGAGTTCGCGCACGAGCTGACGGAACTGGTTGGTGCCGGTGTTTTTGTCGCGCAGGATCGACAGCTTGTGCTGGACGAGCGGATGATCGACAAGCGTCACACGGGACGCATCGTAGGTGACGGTCATGGGTTGATTGCCCCTTTCGTTGCAGCCGCAAAACGGCCTTGCTGACAAGGCGCGCAGCAATGTTGCCGCCGCACGCCATGCATAAGTTTAGCGGTTTGTTGTATCGAGCAGCCCATCGCAGCCCTACTGTGCGGTACTGAGCGAGCGCTTGACTGCATCACGCCAGCCCGCAAGGTTTTGCTCGCGACGCTCGGCGGACATATGGGGAAGGAAGGTCCTAACGATCTGGGCATTTTGCTCCAGCTCTTCAAGGTCTTCCCAATAGCCGACGGCAAGACCCGCCAAGTACGCGGCACCGATTGCCGTGGTCTCCACCGTCTCGCATTGCAGCACGGGGATATCCAGCAGGTCGGCCTGGAATTGCATGATGAACTCGTTGCGCGAGGCACCGCCATCGACAGACAGGCGCTCAATCGAAAGCCCCACGTCCTGCTCCATGGCGCGCAGCACGTCGTAGCTCTGATATGCCATGGATTCGCAGGCGGCACGTACGATGGTCGCACGGCTCGAGGCGCCGGTCAGACCGCACACGATACCGCGGGCATGCGGGTCCCACCAGGGAGCACCCAAACCTGCAAAGGCGGGAACGAAGTAGCAGCCCTCGTTGTCGCTAATCGAAGCGGCGAGTTGTGCCGACTCGCTCACACTCGAGATGATGCCCATGTTGTTGCGAAGCCAGTTCATCGTTGAACCGGCGGCAAAAATAGAGCCCTCGAGCGCATAGCTGACTTTGCCGTCCGCAGCGATACCGATGGTGGAGACCAGGCCATTCTTGGATTCGACGATCTCGTCACCGGTGTTCATGAGCATAAAGCAGCCCGTGCCATAGGTGTTTTTGGTCTGGCCGGGATAGAAGCAGCAGTGGCCGAACAGCGATGCCTGCTGGTCGCCCGCCACGCCCATGATGGGCGGCATGTTGGTCATGATGTCGCTCGCGACGCGGCCGTAGTCGCCCGAGCTCCAGCGAACCTCGGGCATCATGGAACGTGGAACGTCAAAGAGCGCCAGCAGGTCGTCGTCCCAATCGAGCGTATGGATATTAAAGAGTGCCGTGCGGCTGGCATTGGTGTAGTCGGTGGCAAAGACCTGGCCGCCGGTGAGGTTGTAGATGAGCCAGGTGTCGATGGTGCCAAACATGAGGTCGCCCGCCGCCGCGCTCTCGCGTGCGCCGTCGACGTTGTCGAGAATCCACTGCACCTTGGAGGCCGAGAAATACGGGTCAAGCGTAAGTCCCGTGCGGGAGCGCACCAGCTCCTCGCGGCCCTGCTCGGCCAGTTTATCGATTGTCGAGGCGGTGCGGCGACACTGCCACACGATGGCGTTGTAGATAGGCTGGCCACTCACGCGGTCCCACACCACCGTGGTCTCGCGCTGGTTGGAGATACCGATGGCGGCGATGCGATCGGAATGGATGCCGCTCTTAAACTGGACCTCCATCATCACGCCGATCTGGCTGGCAAGCACCTCCGTGGGATCCTGCTCCACCCAGCCGGGGCGCGGGAAGCTGGTTTTGACGCTACGACGTGCCTGGGCGACAATGCAGCCGTACTCGTCGACGATGGTCGCGAGCACCGAGGTGGTGCCGCAGTCGAGCGCCATGATGTAGGAACCGCCAAAGTTAAACGAGGCATCTTCCATGCCCAGGCTGCCCAGATTCAACGACATCGCTTACACCTTTCTATTGCATCGGGTCGGACAGAACCCGCTCGATCTCTGATGCGGGAAGTGCGCCTTGGCGCAGGATCTGAAGCTCGCCATGCTTAAACGTCACGATGGTCGAAGCGTCGCGGCACGGGGTCTCGCCCGCGTCGACGGCCAGATCAACCCCCTCCAGAATACGGTCCTCAACGTCGGCAAAGCTTGCCGGCGCGGGCGTGCCATGCGTATTGGCGCTGGTGCAGGCAAGAGGGCTGCCGCAGGCGCGGATGAGCGCTTGCACCACGGGCGAGGCCGAAGCGCGAAGTGCCACCGTGTCGTCGGCGGCGCGCATAAAGGTCGGCACGCAGGGGGCCGCCTTGACCACGATAGTCAGGGCACCCGGCCAGCATCGTCGGGCGAGCACGCGGGCCTCATGAGGGATATCCACGCCATAGCGATCGAGTGCCTCGGCATCATCAACCAGCCAGGCGACCGTTTGCGTGAGCTCGCGCTGCTTGAGGGTAAAGATACGACGATAGCCGGTACCGAGTGCGGGGACCGCGGCGCCGTTGACGGTGACCTGCGGATCGCGCGGCCACGGCAGAGGTTCACTTGTATCTTGTGGAACGGCATCCGAGAAGACGTTGACTGCCACGGCGACACCGTAGACCGTCTCGGTTGGAATAAGCGCCAGGCCACCGCGACCGAGTAGCTCGGCCGTACGCTCGACGGCGAGCCGATGCGGCTCACGCGTTCCCTCGAATACCCGATAGACCGTCTGCATGTGTATGCCAGCCCCTTACGCTCTGGTGCAAGTTTATTTACTGTGGGGCATTCTCGCACGAAACGTTCAACCTATTTGCCCAGAGCGCATGTTGGTTTGGTGAGCGGCTCTTGTAGTCGGTGAAAGTGAGGGGGTTAATTGAAGATTTTTAGCGCGCAAGCGTAACGGTACGATCGGGAAACTCGATGCTTGCAACCAGTTTTCCGCCGAGGCTCTCTGCGTACCTGCTCAGCGTGTCAAGCCTCATCGAACCCAATTCCCCACGCTCGAGCTCGGATACGCGTTTTTGAGAAACGCCCATCGATTGGGCGACCGACGCCTGTGTTAGATCTTTTAGCCTGCGAATCTGAGCAAGCTTATAGGCTTCGATACGATCGCGAGTCCTCTCCTGCTCGGCGGTAATGGAGTCGCGTGTTATCCCGCGAGATTCCATATACTCATGCAGTTCCATCTCGATCGAGCCTCCTTACGTGGCGACGGTATATTTGCTCGGCCTTTGGAATGTTGATCGCATACCAGCCGTTCCATTTTGCCCTTGACGATCCCGCTCGCGACTTATCACCCGCCAATAGCAATACCGCCTGGCGCTTGGGGTCAAAGGCGAAGAGGATGCGAATCACCTGCCCACCACACGACGTCACTCTCAGCTCCTTTAAATGATGAAGCTTCGAGCCCTTTACGCGGTCAACCAGCGGACGACCAAGGCTGGGACCTTCCTTCTCGAGCACCAAAAGGTCTGCATAAATCTGCTTCAGCGTAGCTTCATCCTGCTCATCAAGCCAAGGTTCAATGTAATCAAGCACGATACGGTACCGATGCAGCTGATTTGACATACCTTTCTCCTTCTATAGTAGAAGTTTTACGGTATATTGCAAGGACAAACTTGCGCAAATGTCTATTAATTCAGCTTAAATACGCTGTTTGGGCTCGGTGACGATGGCTCGGACGATGCGGGGGCGATCGGTGAGGTCATGGACGATACGCACGTCCGAAAGGCCTGCCTGGCGACAGAGCTCGGCCGCGGCATCGAGGGCACCCTCGTAGAGCTCGCAGGCAAACAGGCCGCCGGCGCGCAGCATGTAAGGCGCCGCATTGAGCAGGCGGCGGAAAATATCGAGGCCGTCGGCGCCGCCCTCGAGCGCCAGGTCGGGCTCAAAGTCCTTGACCTCGTGCGGCAGCGAGCGCATGACGTCGGTCGGGATGTAAGGCGGGTTGGAGACGAGCACATCAAAGGTGCCCCACTCTTCGCGGGGAATGGAACTCACCAGGTTGGTGAGGCTAAAGGCAACCTCATCTGCCGTGAGGCCGAGAGCGTCGCGGTTTTTGGTGGCCAGATCGATGGCGCGCGGCTCGATATCGGTGGCGGTGCAGGTAACGTGGCCGCGGCGCTCCCAGGCAAGGGAGAGCGAAATGCAGCCCGTGCCGCAGCCGACCTCGAGAACGCGGGCAGTGCAGGGCTCGGTTGGGGCAGATACGTTAGCCTCGGCGGCATCTTGCGCGGGAGTCGCCTGTTGGTCGTTGTCCTCAATGGCGATGCCGTATTCGTCGAGCTCGGGCTCGGGGGTTTCCATGGCCTCTGCTTCTGCCGCTTCGGCTTCTGCTGCCTGCGCGGCGGCTTCCTCGGCCTCGCGGTCGGCCAGTTCCTCGGCATAGGCGCGGCTACCGAGCACGTCGCTACCCAGCGCAGCCTCATCGGCGGCCGTCAGGTTGGCGGCACGGCGCTCGGCGGCCGCGCGTTCGTCAGCCAGCGCCGCCTCGGCTTTGCGGGCCTGCTCGACCTCATCGTTCCAAGGCAGCTCAACACGCTGACGGGCAGCAGCCTCGGGGCTCAGCACCTCGGCATCCAGATAATTGAGGACTTCCTCGACGAGCATCTCGGTCTCGGGGCGCGGAATGAGCACACCGGGGGCGCACGCGACGTCGATCATGCGAAACTGCGTGCTGCCGGTGATGTACTGCAGCGGCTCGCCCTTCGCGCGACGGACGACCGCCGCGTGCATGGTCTCGAGCTGCGATGCGTCGAGCGTCTCGTCCATGCGCATATACAAGTCGATACGCGCCAGGCCCGTGGCCGCGCACAGCAGCCACTCGGCAGAAAGACGGGGATGCTCCTCACCGCGCTCGGCCAGGTACTCCTTGGTCCACTCGAGACAACGCTTGATGGTCCAGATCTCGTTTGCCATGGGGTCCTCCCCTCTTAAGCGCCGGGCGGCGCGCGAATGTCGGAGCAGATTGTACGCGAGGGTGGCACGCGGCAAGGGACGATTGGAAGCGATTATCGAGAATCAGCCCAGAATTTTGCACCGAGCTCGCTCAAAGTGTTCATTCGCCGACGTCCAGATTTGCATTCGTCAAGCTTTTGGCAAGGTTGCCCAAAAACTGACCAATATCTAACCAAGAACATACCAAATCACTTGACGCGCGACTCATCAAAAAATGCACTGCGACTTCTTGGACGATTTTTTGAGCAATATTTTCAATAGCAGATGAATGCTATTAATTACTTTGAGCAGGTAGGCAGCTTAATTTCTAACAAAACAGATTAAATAAACTCGAAAAGTAATTTACCCAACCTAGTCATTTAAGAACGTCCCCAATGACTACCTCTAAGGCGCCGCAGGTTGAGCATACCGCATCCGGAGCAAGGCAACGCCGCATGTAGAGGACGGACAGCGAGCGGGTCGCATTTGAGACAAGGTGACGTGAAACGAAAGGGCGCTGACCTTCTGGTCGCGCC
>DXZR01000041.1 GCA_019419555.1 Collinsella sp. | reverse complement strand
CCGCAACGTTGCGGAACAGCAGGGAATGGTTGGTGACCACTACATCGGCATGCGCCGCGCGACGGCGGGCGCCGTGGACCAGGCATTTATCGGGGAAAAACGGGCATAGGCGGCGGGCGCACTCGCGCGACGCCGTCGTAAAGTCGGGACGGTTGACGCTGCGCCAGCGAATACCGAGCGAGTCGAGGTCGCCATCAGCCGACTGACACACGTACGCCATGATGACCGCGACTGCCGTAAGCGTGTCGGCAGGATCACGCTTGGTCGTAATTTCGACTTGGCCGCGGCTCATGCGCTCAAGTTTGCGCAAGCATGGATAGTGGTCATAGCCCTTGAGGGCGCAAAACGATAGGCCTCCGTCCAGCTGCTCGGCAAGTTTGGGCAGCTCATGATACATGAGCTGGTCCGCAAGATTATTCGATTTAGTCGCGATACCAACCGTGATGTTGTTGCGGCGTGCGGCCTCGGCAAAAGGCACCAGGTAAGCCATCGATTTGCCGACGCCTGTGCCCGCCTCAATCACGCGATGCGTTCCCGTAACGAGTGCGTCACGGACCTCGAGCGCCATTGCGATCTGCTCATCGCGCGGCTCGTACGTGGGGTACATGCGATTAACCAGACCGCCCGGGGCATAGTCCGCCTCGATTTCCTCGCGGCTCGGCATCTTAAGGACCGGTAGCTCGTCCGCATCAACGCGATCATCGGCGCGATCGGCCTTGAGAACGTCAGCACGAGCGGCGCTGAGAGAGAAGATAGAACCAGGGTTCTGCCCCGCCAAGAATGAGAAGATAGGACGATAGGACCAAGGCACATCCGGATGCATGTCGGCTAGGCGCGCCATGAGGCCCTGGGGCAAGTCGGTGAGCGCCACGAGCAACACGCGCCATACGCCACACAGGGCGTCGACGTCGGCATTGGCACGGTGTGATACCGAGTCACAGCCAAACAGATCGGCCATAAAAGACAGCTTGTGCGAGGCCAGGCGCGGAAGCGCGATTCGCGACAGCGCCAGCGAATCGATCCAAATATCGCTCACGTTGACGCCGCCTTTGACCGACTCGATAAACGAGCGGTCGAACGTGGCGTTATGTGCGATCACCGGGCAACCACCGACAAAATCGGCGAGAGCGGCGACGGCCTCAACGGCCGACGGGGCATCTGCCACATCGGCATTTGTAATGCTCGTGAGCTCGGTAATCTCGGCGGGAATCAGCTGCTTGGGATGCACGAAGGTATCGAAGCGGTCGACGATCTCGCGGCCCGAAAGACGGGCCGCCGAGATCTCGATCAGCTCGTTGTCCTGCACCGAAAGACCTGTGGTCTCGGTATCGAGGACAATTACATCTTCCTCGATAAGACCGAAGGACTGCGTTTTGGCGCGTTCGGCAAGCGTGGCATAGGAGTCGATGACAAACTGCGGCGTTCCTGACGAAACCGCGTCCTCGATTAGCATGCAATGCCCGCTCGACGAAGGCCCATACGGATCAGGCTGTCACAGACCTGCGGGAACGTCATGTCGTCGGTGTGGCGGATCTCGTCCGGATACAGCGACGTATCGGTCATGCCGGGAATGGTATTGGTCTCGAGGATAACGGGGCCGTCCTCGCTCACGATAAAATCGCTGCGCGAGATGCCCAGGCAACCGAGCGCCTTGTGAGCGGCACAGGCAAGCTCCTGGGCACGAGCGTAGTTCTCGGGTGAAATCTGCGCCGGAATGCGATGGATGTCCGTAGGGTCGACATATTTCACGTCCAGATCGTAGAACTCGCAGTCCTCGGGCTTACGAATCTCGACAATCGGCAGGGCGCGCACGTCATCTTCACCGTATACACCGACGGTGATCTCGGTACCCTCGATGCACTTCTCGACCAGCACTTTGTCGCCGTACTCAAACGCCTTGGCGATTGCCGCGGGCAGCTCGGAGGGCTCATGGACCAGGGAAATGCCATAGCTGGAACCGTTGACGGCCGGCTTCACAAAGCAGCGCTCGCCACAAACCTCGACGATATGATCGATATCGACTTCATCGCCCACCTCGAGCGCAAGGCCGGGGGCAACAGGAATGCCCGCCTTGGCGTACAGGAGCTTAGAGACCTCCTTGTCGGCACCGCAGGCGCTGGCAAGCACACCCGAGGCCGTGTAGGGGATACCCAGGGTCTCCATGGCGCCCTGCATGGCGCCATCCTCGCCGCCGGCACCGTGCATGGCGATAAACGCCACGTCAAAGCCGCCGGTCGCCATGGTTACCATAAAATCATCGGTAGCCGTGTCGAGCAGCTCCACCGAAGTGTAGCCGGCCTCCTTCAAGGCAACCACGACGTTCTTTCCCGAATTGAGCGAGATCTCGCGCTCAGCGGAATGACCGCCCGCCAAGACCGCTACGTGCATGTTCTCTAGGCTTTTACCCGGCATGGGCAGACTCCTCCTCTATAATTTCTGCAGCTGATACCATATTGTAGCGATACCCTCTATGTTTCCCCAAAATCGAAAGGCTTCCATGAATCCCAGGACTAAATCTCAGGACATTCGCGACTTGAGCCAAAACGATATTCGCGACCTTGTGGCCGAACTTGGCCAGCCCACCTTCCGCGCGAAGCAGCTCATCGAATGGGTCTTCGAGAAGAACGTTTGTTCGTTTGACGATATGACCAACCTTCCCAAGGCTTTCCGCGAGCAGCTTAAAGAGGCTTTTACCTTTGACACGCCGACTGAACTAACCAAGCAGGTTTCCAAAGATGGCTCTCGCAAGTATCTGCTCGAGTACCACGACGGCGTTTCCGTCGAGACTGTCGGTATGCCCCGTCGTAACAAGCTTTCCGTCTGCGTTTCCACCCAGGCTGGCTGTGGCATGGGCTGCGCCTTTTGCGCTACCGGTCTCAACGGCCTCAAGCGCTCTCTGACCGCTCAAGAGATCGTCGACCAGGTACTTCATGTATCCAACGACTTTGGCGAGCGTGCCACGAGCGTCGTCTTCATGGGCCAGGGCGAGCCGTTTGCCAACTACGACGAGGTTCTCAAGGCGCTGCGAATCCTCAACGACCCCGATGGCATCGGTATCGGCGCTCGTCACCTCACCGTCTCTACCAGCGGCGTTATTCCCGGTATTCGCAAATTTGCCGATATCCCCGAGCAGTTCACGCTTGCCGTTTCCCTGCATTCCGCCATCCAGTCGACGCGCAACAAGCTCATGCCCGGTGTTAAGAAGTACACACTGCTTCGCCTTCACGAGGCGCTTCAGCTCTACACCGAGAAGACTGGCCGCCGCCCGACCTATGAGTATGCCATGATCGAAGGCGTCAACGATACGAATCCCGAGATGCAGGCGCTCTGCGACTTCTGCGAGGGAACGCTGTGCCACGTTAACCTTATTCAGCTTAACGACATTGAGGGTAGCACGCTCAAGCCGTCGCCGATTCATAAGGTTGAGGATCTTCAGCGTCGTCTTGAGTCCCGTGGCATCGAGACCACGATTCGTAACTCCCGTGGTAACGATATTGACGCCGCCTGCGGACAGCTGAAGCAGCGCTTCAAAGTTCAGAAGAACGCATAGGGGAGTCGCACCCCAAAACGTTTCATGTGAAACATTGAACGGCCACGGTTGCAGGATATGCAACCGTGGCCGTTTCATTTATTGAGCTTAATTTTGAATCAGCTGCTACCTGTCCCATTTTTTACGGTCAAAATAAGGGCTCCTTGCCTCGTGAATTAGACAAGGACCCCTCATAATATGCTAAGTAATTGTTAGGTACCTAATAACCTACATTTTCCCATTGGTTGCTAACCCAACCTTGATTAATCTTGGGATTCTTCGTTACCTGAGCGGTGCGCATGGCAACATCTTCTGTCATAACATCCATTTTCTTCTTGGATGTATCGACAATATCTTGCGCACTACGAAGCAAACGACCTCGAAGTTCATCGTCTGTCGCGATCTTATAGCCAGCAAAGGCACCAGCAGCGACAGTCGTCGCCAATGCAATCACAGTAAAAATCCTATTCCTCATCTTGGCCTCCTTGATCAAACTGAATCATTTCGCCAAGAATACGAGAGAGCTCTTCCTCGTCTTTAAACTCAATCTCAATCTTATTCTTTCCACGCGAGCTCTTCACACGCACGTTGGTATTAAAAACCTGACGAAGCACGCGGGCAGCCTTTTTAAAAGACTGAGGCGTTGCAGGCCTCGGAGTCTTATGTGTCTCTCCGGCAGAAAACAACGGAGCAAGATTTTCTGTCGCTCTTACGGAAAGGCCCTCTGCAACAACCTTCTCTGCAAGTCGAATTCGAGCATCCTCATAGGGAACTGCAAGAATCGCACGTGCATGACCAGCAGTAAGTTTGCCCTCAAAAATCATCTGCTGAACAACTTCAGGGAGATCGAGAAGGCGCAGCGAGTTTGTAATTGCAGAGCGCGACTTGCTTACAGCCTTCGACAATGCTTCCTGGGTCATACCGCTGGCATCGATAAGCTGGCGGTAGCCCTTAGCCTCTTCGACAGGATTTAGATCAGAACGCTGAAGGTTTTCGATAAGAGCAAGAGCTAGCATCTCTTCATCATTAACATCCTTAATGATGACTGGCAGTTCCTCAAGACCAGCAAGTTTTGACGCCTGGTAACGACGTTCACCAGCGATGATCTCATAGCCATTTCCATGCTTGCGAACCAAAAGCGGCTGCAAAACGCCATGTTCTTGAATTGACTCGCTCAACTCGCGAAGTTCAGTTTCGTTAAAGTGAATTCGGGGCTGATTTGGGTTGGGAACGATATCCTCAATAGGTAATTTTGTTTCAGACGCAGCATTCGAAGCCGATGCAGCCGAACCACCAGTCTCATACTCGGCCTCTGAGACCAAAGCATTGAGTCCACGTCCTAATCCGCCACGTTTCTTTACACTAGGCACGCTTGATCACCTCTTTTGCAAGGTTCATATACGCTTTTGCACCCTTATTTTGAGGTGCATAGGTAATTACCGGTTCTCCAAAAGACGGAGCTTCGGAGATTTTAACCGTACGGGGGATCAGCGTCTTAAACGCCTTATCACCAAAGTACGATTGAACCTCCTCAACAACCTGATTCGATAGAGAAGTACGCGAGTCATACATGGTCATAAGCACACCATAGGTGTCTAAGCCCTTGTTCAGACGTGATTTGACCATCTTCATTGACTCAAGCAGCTTCGTAACGCCTTCAAGTGCATAATACTCGCATTGGATCGGAATCAAAACGCTGTCTGCTGCGGTCAAGGCGTTGATAGTAAGCAGGCCGAGCGAAGGGGGACAGTCAATGAAAATAAAATCGAACTCGTCCTGAATCGGCTCAAGCAAATCTTTGAGACGGGTTTCACGAGCAATTGCGCTTACGAGTTCAATTTCTGCGCCTGCAAGCTGAATTGTAGCCGGAATTACGAATACCTTTTTGCAATTTGTATCAAGAACAAGCGATTCTGCCGGCACATCATTCAACAATGCATCATAGATGCAGTGATCAAGGTCTTCTTTTTCAATTCCAAATCCGCTAGTGCTGTTTCCTTGCGGATCAAAATCGACAATCAGCGTCTTACGACCCTGCTCACCCAGTGCTGCTGCAAGGTTTACAGCCGTCGTTGACTTACCGACGCCACCTTTTTGATTGATGATTGCAATGATACGCGTGTCTTTTGCACTCTTAGAACGCTTAACGTCGCGAAATCCCACGGTCCCTCCTGGTGTGTATTAAAGCTGTCAAACGGAGGATGTTTCACGTGAAACATTCCGATTCGATATCAACCGCCATGTTTCACGTGAAACACCGCAAGTTGTTAGTATCCATTATGTTTCACGTGAAACATCTAGGCAAGCGGATTCTTCTTTGCCATGCCATTTGCACGAGGCAATGAGACGGATGCTGGATGACTCTTCTTAAGAACAATGAACTCCCTGTGGCCCAGGCCCTCAGGCAAATCGATAGCGTCATTCAGAAGCAAAGTGAAGCCGCAAATCTTTGCAGCTGACATGCCAGAAGCAAGCTCCTCATCCGAAGGATTGCCCTTGGTGATAACAAATAGCCCTCCATCCTTGAGGTACGGAGCCGCATACTCAACAAGAATCGGTAGAGGGGCCAGTGCACGGGCGGTTACAACAGAGAACTGCTTCTTATGGCTTCGAGCATATTCTTCAAGACGATCATGAACCGCATGAGCATGTTTCAATCCAAGAGCATGGACAAAGGAATTAACAGCATCAACCTTCTTGCCAACAGAGTCAATATAAGTAGCTTTACGATGCGTGGTTATGGTTAATGTAATACCAGGGAAGCCCGCACCTGTTCCCATATCGAGCAAAGCTCCCTCAGGAGCCTTATTGATATAGGGGAGCAAAACAAGTGAGTCGAGGATATGAAGTACTACAGCATCTTCTACGTTAAGAATACGGGTGAGATTGGTTGTCTTATTTGTTTCAAGAACCAAATCCAAATGCTGGATACATTTCCTCAGCTCAACATCAGTTACGCTCAAGGAATACTCTTTGCAATAGGAAGTTAGACGACTCAACATCTCGTCAGCCTGCTGATCAGTAAGTACTAACAACGAAAGCTCCTTTCTGACAAAAATCAGTGTATCGAGAACTTTTGACAAAAAAAGGGGACGTGGAAACCACGTCCCCCTAGCATAAGCTCGAGTAGATTATCGAGCAACAATCACCACATGGCGATCAGGGTCAGAACCCTCAGAATGAGTATCGACTGCATCGTTGCCACGAAGTGCAATGTGAACCAGTCGGCGCTCGTAGGCATTCATGGGCGGAAGCGAAACACTCTTATGAGTGCGGATGGCACGCTCGGCAGCAGACTGAGCCATGGAGGCGACCTTATCCTGACGGCGACTCTTGTATCCCTCGACGTCCACTACAACCGGATACCTAAAGCCAAGCTTGCGGCTCACCAGCAAAGAGAACATAACCTGAAGAGCATCAAGAGTGCGACCATGACGGCCAATGAGAACAGCAAGGTCGGGAGCCGTTACATCCAAAATCAGCTCACCCTCGTCGCCCTCATACTCATCGATAGGAGAGTTGGCGGCATCGAAGTGCGAAAGGATGGAACGCAGGATGGAAATCGCAATATCGGCAATGGTGTCGAGCTCCTCATCGGTCAGCTCTTCACCAGCCTTGTAGCGCTGTGCAATCTCGGGATAATCGCCCGCGACCTGCGGGGCAACCTCCTCAAGCATATCCTCGATGATCTCTTCAGACATAACGTACTCCAAAAGTTAGGTACCTAAATAAGATTGATATCCCACTACTTCTTCTTGTGCGGGCGCGGCTTCTTCTCGCGACGAGTGACCTCAACCTGCAGCGGAGCGTTCTTAAGACGCTCCTCCTCATCGGCCTTCGCCTTGTCGATGACCTTCTGCGTCACAA
Organism: Collinsella sp.; assembly: GCA_019419555.1. Classification (GTDB taxonomy): domain Bacteria; phylum Actinomycetota; class Coriobacteriia; order Coriobacteriales; family Coriobacteriaceae; genus Collinsella. The sequence goes on along the minus strand of DXZR01000041.1, from coordinate 13,268 downwards.
AAATCTGCTGGATAACCTGCCAAGCAGACGAGACGTCGTAGTACAGCAGAACACCAACGGGAAGGCTCCAGCCCATCCAAAGCATCATGACCGTCATGACAACGGCCATCATACGCATGCTCTGAGCCTGCTGGCCGGTCTGGTTGCGCGACATATAGAGCTGCGGAATCAGGGTCAGGACGGCAAACAGGATCAGGCAAACCAGCGCAGGCAGTGCAACCATAAAGCCATCGGCAAAGGAAGCGCTCGGCGTGGTGGTCAGGTCGGGCAGGATGTTGAAGAACGAGAACGTGCCGTCGTTAAAGTACTGCGGCAGGTTGCGCAGCAATGTAAACAGGGCGAACAGGATAGGCATCTGAATCAGCAGCGGCAGACAGCCAGCCATGGGGTTGAACTTGTTCTCGCTGTAGAACTTCTGCATCTCCTCGGCCTGACGCTGGGGATCGTCGGCATAGCGCTCCTGGATCTCGAGCATCTTGGGCTGCAGCACCTGCATGCGAGCCGTCGACTTGGTCGACTTGAGCATAAGCGGCGTCAGCAGCAGACGGATGATGACCACCAGGATGATGATGGACAGGCCCCAGTCGACCGCAAAGGTCTGGATGAGCTTGAGCAGCTCGAAAAGGATGTTAACGATCCAATCCCACATGTAAGTTTTCCTCCGATAGCGAGTGCCCGCTAGGGCACAGGGTCATAACCGCCGACGTGCAGGGGATTGCAGCGAGCGATGCGCCTCACGGCAAGCCAGCAGCCTCTCAAAACACCGTGCTTCTCAATCGCCTGGATGGCGTATTGCGAGCACGTTGGGTAATAAATGCAGGCGTCAGGCAATAAGGGCGAAATAACCTGTTGATATATGCGAATAGGAGCGATGGCAACACGTCGCAAAACGTGATTGCTCATCGCTCCTCCCCGGCAACGCCGGCGCGCTTCATAAGCGAACGCAACGCCTTGTCCATCTCCTGCGGCGAGGAAACCCTCGTCTTGGGAGTTGCAAACAAGATGATGTCATAACCCGCAACGGGAAATCCGCAGCTGCGGGCGGCCTCGCGCATCACACGCTTAGATCGGTTGCGCACGACGGCACAACCGAGTCGCTTAGCACCAACGAAGGCGACCCTTCCGGAGTCGCCTTCGCCAACCGATTCACATATGGTCATTCGAATCAGAGGGTGATTGAAACGACGCCCCTGACTGAACACATGCTCGAAATCTTGCCGAGACTTAATAGTCTTCATGCGAGATGTGTGTATCGCTGCTAGACAGTGAGACGCTTGCGGCCCTTGGCGCGACGACGGGCGAGCACGGCACGACCACCCTTAGTGGCCATACGGGCACGGAAGCCATGGGTCTTGGCACGCTTACGCTTATTAGGCTGATACGTACGCTTCATCTTAAGTTCCTCCTGCTGCATTTCGAGTGTCCGCGGGGACGCGGACGCAGATATAGACACGTGAGCTTGAAGATTGTAGGGAAATCAATGTTCAAATGTCAAGAAATCAAAGGTAAAAGGTTGCGCAGTTCACACGGTTCCCCCATAAGCACAACCGAAATTTGCGCCTCATGGCAACCTTTCACGATATTTCATCGAGTTTTCAACAGGTCATGTTGGCAATGTTGAGAACTTTTCACCCGTTTTCCAAAGTTTTCAACAAGTTTTGAAAAGTTGTCGAAAGATGAGAAACGTTGCACGGTGAGCTACTATTTGTTCGAAACCTTTTGAAAGATTGCGAGCGGCATGTCTGACGACTTTTACACCATGGTCGATTCCGGAGACCCGGCACCCGACAACGAGCACATCACCGGCGTGCGCGAAGAGCGTGCGGAAGGCGAGCAGACGACCACGCAGGCGCCAAAAGCCATGTACGCCGCGCGCATCGCCGTCTATGACGACATGCTGTCGACACCGCGGGTGATCGTCATTGATCCGCAAGATGTCCGCACGTATTTGGAAGAGACGACCAACACCGTCTACCAGTGCATGAAAGAACAAGGTGGCCATATCTCGCTCATGGTCATCCGCGAGATTGTCGAAAACTTTATCCACGCACACTTTGCCGAGCCCATCATCTCGATTCTGGACGGCGGAGACACCATCCGCTTTGCTGACCAAGGACCCGGCATCGACGACAAGGAACGTGCTTTCGACTTTGGCGTTACCAGCGCAAACAGCAAGATGAAGCGCTATATCCGTGGAACCGGAGCAGGGTTTCCCATGGTGCAGGAGTATTTGGAAAACGCCGGCGGTGCCGTATCCATCGAGGACAACATGGGCAACGGCACCGTGGTTACGGTAAGCCTGAACCCTAAACGCGTGCAGGAAATCGAGCGTGCCGGCGGACGCGGCGCTGCCGTGCGGCCCGAGACGGAGCAGCCCACATATCCCCTGCCGGGAGCTTTTGCGCAGCAGCCCGTGGCAACGCAGCAGATGCAGCCCCCCGTGGGACAGATGCAGCAGCCCGGAATGCTTCCCACACAAGAACCCCAGGCGGCATCTATGTCGATGCCGCCAAACATGCCAGAGGCCATGCCGCTGGCTGATCAGGATGCAGCAGCAATGCAGCAGGCGACGGGGGCGCCGGGTGGCCAGCAAATGGGCTATCAGCCGTACCAACGGGGATATCCATATCAGCAGATGCCGCCACTGGGGTATGGCCAGCAGTTCCCGCAGCAGTACCAGCAGGGATATCAGCAGCCGTACCAGCAGATGCCGCAGCAGCAGTACAACCCCTGGGCCCAGCAGACGCCTCCGCAGCCTTACCAACAGTGGCCTCAAAGTTTTCAACAGCAAATGCCGCCGACGCAGAGTTCTCAACAACCAGCAGCTCAAATGATGTATCCTAATGCAGTAAATCAGTATGCACAGCCACAACCGGACGTGTTCGTAAGCGATCGCGGCAACGCCGCGCTGGGCTATCTGGCGCAAAATCAAGCGTGCGGCGCAACCGATCTTGCGAGGGCGTTTGGAAACTCGGCCCCCACTTGGTCACGCACGCTCAATGACTTGGCGCAGGCCGGCTTGGTCATCAAGCATGGCCAGAAATACCATCTGACCGAACTCGGCGCCGCTCGCGTGCGAGCTCAGAGCTAAAGAACGGGAGAGACAGTGGACGAGGAAGCAAGCATCATCCTGGGGGATGCCATCGCCTTTTGCCAGCGCGACGGCCAAGATGCACGCCTCATCAACATGCTGGGGCAATCGCGCGCCATAAGCCTGACCGAAGATACGCTCACGATCGAGGCCCCCTCGCGCTTTGCCATCGCGCAGCTCAAAAAGCATCAGCCGACTATTGAGGCCTATCTGGAAGAAATCGCCTTTGCACCGATTGCTCTCGACATCGTGGCACCGCAAGGCGCCGCGACGGAATCCGCTGCCGCCACGGCGCCCGCCACGGCTCCCGCTGCTTCCCCGGCGGTGCCGGCCTCCGCAGGCGATGTGCCGACAATCGAGCACCAGCACAGCGATGTTTCCCGTGAAACAATGGCACCGTTGACGAGCGCGGCGGCGACGTCAACGAACGCACCCGTCACGCACATGCCCATCGCTCACGACGCAGCGGCGGGCGCGGATTCGGGCATTGCAATCAAGAACACGCTCTCGGCCGACGATTTTCGTCGCATGATGAACCAGATGAAGGGCGGAGCGCCGACTAAATCCACGCAAGCTGCGACCCCCGCTTCACCCATGCCGGCACCGACCGTACCGGCCGAGCAGAATGCGGATGGAGCCCCGCTCGCCGCGAACTCAAAATTTACCTTTGAGAACTTTGTCTACGGCCCCGAGAACAGCCATGCCTATCGCTCGGCACTCAAGTTTGCCGCCCTCGCGGACGAGCGTGGCACGTGCACATCACTGTTCATCTACGGCAAATCGGGCCTGGGCAAGACGCACCTGCTGCTTGCCATCAAAAACGAGCTCGCCGAGAAGTCGCCCGAGATCAAGGTCAAGTATGCCAACTCCCAGGCATATCTGGACGACCTGATGACCGAGTTCGACCGCCAAAAGAAGAGCAACGCCCCTATCATGCAGGCATACCACGGCGTGGACGTGCTCATCATCGATGACATCCAAAACATCATCGGCAAGCGCGCGAGCGTGGACTACTTTTTCCAGCTCATGGACGAGTTCATCCGCAACAACAAGAAGGTCGTCATCGCGGCAGACCGCGCCCCCAAGGACCTGAGCATGGACGAGCGTCTGACCAGCCGCTTCAACGCCGGCATGCTCTGCTTGGTCGCAGAGCCCAGCTACGAGATGAAATACAAGATCTTGCAGCGCTATTACGAGAACACCATCGTCGCCGCTCCCGAGGCAGGCGACGACTCGCTGCTGGCGGCCTATGGGGGCGACGGCGGGCACCTGACCGACGAGCACTTTAAACACATGGCCGAGGTCTCGGGCACCAACATCCGCGAACTCGAGAGCTTCTGCGAGCGCTGCGCCGGCGAGGCGGGCGACCGCGAGCGCGAGGGCGGGGAGCTCACCTTTGACGATATCGACGCCATCGCCAGCCAGTACTTCGACACATCGGCCAAAAAGATCAACGTCCAGACGGTTCAGTCCGTCATCGAAGAGCAGTACGGCGTGACGCACGAGGAGCTCATCGGCCCGCGTCGCAACGCCAATATCGCCAAAGCACGCCATATCGCTATCTACCTAGCCATCGAGATGTGCGAGATGACGACCACGGCGGTGGGCGCCGAATTTGGCAACCGCAACCACTCGACCGTCAGCACGAGCTACAAAAAGGTCCAGAAGATGATCCAGGAAGACCGCACTGTCACCGAAGACCTCAAGTCGCTGCGCGATAAAATTACACTGCGCTCGTAGGGAAATAGAGACACCTGTTGAAAACTTGTCGAAACCACGGGCATAAGGTGTCTAAAACCCAACCCGCGGTGATGAAAAGTTTTGCGCAGGTTTTGAACGTGGAAAACCACCCCTGTTGCACACAGGTTGCTGTCGATTCTCTTTCTGGGTCTGACCTGCGTCTTTGGGAGTAATCAACAGTTTCGTCAGTGCTATTACTATTATTAAGATATTTATATCTATAGAAAGGTATTAAAAGATGAAGTTCACCGTCAGCCAGAGCTCGCTTACACAAGCCATCGGCGTCGTTATGAAGGGTGTCGCTTCGGCATCCACCCTCCCCATCCTGTCGGGCGTGCTCGTTAAGGCCCAAGACGGCATCTTGGAATTCCAGACCTCTAACTACACCATCTCGATCCGTCATCGCATCGCGGCGCATGTCGAAGAAGAGGGCGAGATGGTTATTCCCTGTAAGATGCTCTCCAATATCACCAAGACCCTCCCCGATGCCCCGGTCACCTTTGAGCTGTCCGAGCACCAGGTGCTGATTGGTTGCGAGAAGAGCTCTTTCCGCCTGAACACGCTCGATGCCAATGACTTCCCCGAGTTTCCGGCCTATGCCATCGAGAGTGCCGTGGAGCTGCCGACCGATGTCTTGTCCGAAATGGTCGGCCGCGTGTGGCGCGTCACCTCGACCGACAAGGCTCGCCCCATCCTGGGCGGCGTGCACATGAAGGTCGAGAACAACACCGTACGCCTGGTAGCGACCGATTCCTTTCGCTTGGCCGTGTGCGATACGCAGGTCGAGACCTCGACCCTCGAGGGCTCCTTTGAGCTCAACGTTCCGGCTGACGCCTTTAACGACGCGCTGAACATCATGGCCAGCCAGGCGACCATCATGATCGGGGCTACCGACACCCAGGTCGTCTTCGAGGCCGGCAACACCACCTACGTGTCGCGCCGTATCGAGGGCGTGTACCCCAACTACAAGCAGCTCATCCCCGATTCGTGCGTGACGAGCGTCAAGATCGACGTCGCCGCCTTTAACGCCGCCCTCAAGCGCGTGGCCGTTATCGCGAGCGCCAACCCCGCCGTCAAGTTCGAGATCGATGTCGAGAACGGGCAGATGGGCCTGTCCTCCATTTCCAATGACCAGGACCTTGCGCAGGAGACGATCGATGTCGAGGCCGAGGGCGAGTCGGGTACCATCGCCTTCAACTACCATTACATCTTCGGCTGCCTCAATGCCCTGTCCAAGGAGAAGGAGATCACGCTGGAGCTCAAGAGCTACTCGCAGGCGGGCATCTTTAAGTCCTACGACAAGATCAACTACCTGTACCTGGTCATGCCGGTCCGCATCTAGCGCTGCGCCATGACCATGTTCGCCCGCGATCTTTCCGTCGCGCACTACCGCAGCTTCGATAGCTATCGCCTTGCCCTGGACGAGGGCGTGACGATACTTGCGGGACCCAACGCGGCGGGAAAGACCAATCTCATAGAGGCGCTGCAGCTGCTGACGAGCGGCGCCTCGTTTAGGCATCCGACCGCAGCCGAGCTCGTCCATGACGGCGTGGGCTCGTGCAAGATCGAGCTGAGGCTCGAGGGCGACGGCCGCGTGCTTGATATGGGATTGAGCGCGGAGGACGGTAAGCGCTCGTTTAGCCGCAACGGCAAGAGATGCTCTGCCGCTGGTGTGCGCGGGGTTCTGCCGAGCGTGCTGTTTTGCCCCGACCATCTGGACATGGTTAAGCGAGGCGCCAGTGTGCGCCGAGCCGCCCTCGATGACTTTGGCATGCAGCTGAGCGCACGCTATGCCGATCTTGCGAGCACCTATGGGCGCTGCGTGACCCAGCGTAACGCCTTGCTCAAGGAGACCTGGTGCTGCCGCGAGATGCTCGGCGCGTGGAACGATTCGATTGCCCGCGCGGGCTCGGCCCTGCTCGTGCACCGGTTGGCTCTGCTCGACCGGCTGGCGGGCCATGTGCACACTGCCTACGGGCAAGTAGCGTCAGGTGAGGCCGCCAACGTGACCTATGCGTCCACGCTGGGGGCTTTGCCCCAGGTCGAGGATCGCGAAGAGCTGAAGGGTTGGGCGTACGAGCGCATGCTGGCCGCCCTTGACGAGCATGCCGACGAGGAAATTCGCCGCGGCGTGACGTTGGTGGGACCGCATCGCGACGAGATTGAGTTTACCGTGGCGGGTCGCTCCGCCCGTTCATTTGCCAGCCAAGGACAGCAGCGCACGCTGGTGCTGTCCTGGAAGGTGGCCGAGGTTGCCGTGGCTCGCGATGTCCTGGGCACCGCCCCACTGCTGCTTTTGGACGACGTGATGAGCGAGCTCGACGGCGAGCGTCGCGGCGCTTTCCTGCGGCTGATTGGCGATGATATCCAGACGGTCATAACTACGACCAACCTGGGGTACTTTACCGATGACCTGCTTGATCGAGCCAAGGTGGTGAGCATGGGTGAGACGTGCTAATTACGAGCGCGAGAGCGAGACAGTCGCCTTCAGCGGGTTTTTGAACGCAGAGCGCCAGCGCATCCTGGCGGCTGCGACCCCCGAGCGCCGTGCTCAAATGGAGGCCGCCGAGCAATCGCGCACAATCTATCGTGCTTGGAACACGGTGTGCGCGGGAACGCGCGAAGGGCGCCATGTGACGGGTCTGCGCTATCTGCCCGAGTCCAACGAGCTGTTGGTGTATCTCGACTCGCCCTCGTGGACGCAGGAAATGACGTTGCTGCGCGAGATCATCCGCGCGCGCATGGAGCGCGCCGGCGCGCACGTCGACGGCCTGGTGTTCAAAACGACCGCCCCCGGCCACACGCCGCCCGCCGCCAAGGAGCGCCTGCGTCCGGCCGTGGCCGAGCGCCCGCCGGCTCCGCACGCCGACCTCAGCGAGTCCGAGCGCGCCGAGATCGAGCGCCAGGTGGCACCCATCGAGGACCAAAAACTGCGCGAGGCCCTCGAGAACGCCATGAGAGCCAGTGCCGAGTGGGCCAAGGGCGTGCAAAGCAAAAAAGAGCCTTAAATCGCATCTGGTGGCCTTGTAGAGCTAAATACCCTCGTTCCCGAGGGTATTTTTTTACGATAAACTAGTAAGGCTGTACACATTTTCTTGACTGAAGGAGGACGTGTGGCAAACGAAAACGATTACGATGGCGGCGAGATTAAGATTCTCGAAGGTCTCGAGGCCGTTCGTAAGCGCCCGGGCATGTATATCGGCTCGACGAGCGCCAGCGGTCTGCATCACCTGGTGTGGGAGATCGTTGACAACTCCGTCGACGAGGCCATGGCCGGTTTCTGCACCGAGATCCAGGTGACGGTCCACGCCGACAACTCCATCACGGTCGTCGACAACGGGCGCGGCATCCCCGTCGACGAGCACCCTGTTAAAAAGATCCCGACGCTCGAGGTCGTTATGACGATCTTGCACGCCGGCGGTAAGTTCGATAACTCGGCCTATAAGGTCTCGGGCGGCCTGCACGGCGTGGGCATCTCCGTCGTCAACGCACTGTCCAAGCGCGTGGTCGTTCAGGTTCGTCGCGATGGCAACACCTACGAGATGGAATTCTCGCGCGGCAAGACCGTCAAGAAGATGGAGGTCGTGGGCGCCTCGGATTCGACGGGCACCACCGTCACCTTCTGGCCCGACGACGAGATCTTCGAGACCTGCATCTACGATTTCGATACGCTGCACAACCGTCTGCAGGAGACGGCGTTCCTCAATAAGAACCTCAAAATCGTGCTGACCGACGAGCGCGAGGCGACTCCCCACGTGGAGGAGTTTTGCTACGAGGGCGGCATCGTCGACTTCGTCAAGTTCCTCAACGAGGGCAAGGACGTCCCCGAGGCCTTTAAGGAGCCCATCTACATCGAGGGCAAATCGGATCCGGACGCGCCTGTGACCAAGATGGGCGAGGTCGAGGTTTCCCTGCAGTGGAATAGCGGCTACGGCGAGAACGTCATGTCGTTCGCCAACGACATCTACACTCCCGAGGGCGGCATGCACCTTGAGGGCTTCCGTACTGCGCTCACCCGCGTGATCAACGACTACGCGCGCAAACAGAACCTGCTCAAGGAAAAAGACGCCAACCTGACCGGCGACGATGTGCGCGAGGGCCTTTCGGCCGTTATCTCGGTTAAGCTGCCCGATCCGCAGTTTGAGGGCCAGACCAAGGCCAAGCTCGGTAGCTCCTATATGCGCGCGCTGACGCTCAAGATCGTGACCGACGGCCTTGCCGATTACCTCGAGGAGCATCCCAAGCCCGCTCGCGAGATCGTCAAGAAGGCGCAACAGGCCTGCAAGGCGCGCAACGCCGCCCGCAAGGCGCGCGAGGCGACCCGCCGCAAGAGCCTGCTCGAGACGGCGTCTCTGCCCGGTAAGCTCGCTGACTGCTCGGTGCGCGATGCCGAGCTGACCGAGCTCTTCATCGTAGAGGGTGACTCGGCAGGCGGTTCGGCCAAGGACGGCCGTCGCCGAGACATCCAGGCGATTCTGCCCCTGCGCGGCAAGATTCTGAACGTCGAACGCGTTGGTGACCATCGCGCATTCTCGAGTGACACCATCCAGTCGCTGATTACCGCGATCGGCTGCGGCGTCACGACGAGTGCCGGCGACGGCGGCGACTTCGATATCACCAAGGCGCGCTACCACAAGATCATCATCATGACCGATGCAGACGTCGACGGTGCGCACATCCGCATCCTGCTGCTGACGTTTTTCTACAAGTACATGCGTCCGCTGATCGATGCCGGCTACGTCTATGTTGCCTGTCCGCCCATCTTTGGCATTAAGGTGCGCAACAAGATCCACTACGTGTATCCCAACGGCCGCCAGCCCGAAGACGAGATCCTGCGCGACACCATCCAGAGTCTGGGCCTGAACCCCGACGATAACGACGAAGACGGTAAGGCCAAGGATGGCAAGATCACCAAGAAGCGCAAGGGCTATACCGTCCAGCGCTACAAGGGTCTGGGCGAGATGGACCCCAAGCAGCTCGCCTCGACGACGATGGATCCCAAGACCCGCATCCTGCAGCGCGTGTCGATCGAGGATGCCGTGGTGGCAGACCGCGCCGTGCGCGAGCTGATGGGTTCCGAGGTCGGCTATCGCCGCGAGTACATCGAGAAGCATGCCCATGATGCACGCTTCTTAGACGCCTAGCTTTCCCAGGCACCCCATCTTGCCCTTCAGGATTTCGGGCGCCGCACGCAAGGCGCGCGCCCTCATCCTTCAGGGCAACCTGGGGCACCTGGAAAACCTAGGAGGGTTATCCGGTGTTCCCGGTAATTCGTCTCCGTGGTAGGGAACTAATGGACCACGCAAACCATGAGGAGGTAACGTGGCAGACGATATCAACAATAACGAGGGTATGGACGAGGCCGGCGATGCTGGTATGCCCGACGATCTGAAGCGCCTGCTTGCCCGTGCTGAGCAGGGCGAGGACGGCGATCCTGACGCCTATAACCCCGATGCCGATGATGATGAGGAAGAAGACGACGCCGAGCTCGAGGAGAGCTTTGGCGAAGTCGACCGTGGCGCCTCGGCCGGCGAGGATATCAACGGCGGCCAGCTCCAGATTTCGGAGTTCGGTCGCGAGATGAAGCAATCGTTCATCGAGTATTCGATGTCGGTTATCACAGCGCGCGCCCTGCCGGACGTGCGCGACGGCTTAAAGCCGGTGCACCGCCGCATTCTGTACGCGATGAACGAGAGCGGCATCTACCCCAACCGCCCACACAAGAAGTCGGCCTGGACGGTCGGCGAAGTTATCGGTAAGTACCACCCGCATGGCGACTTCGCGGTCTATGAGGCCATGGTTCGCCTGGCGCAGTGGTTCTCCATGCGCACGCCGCTTATCGACGGTCACGGCAACTTCGGCAACATCGACGGCGACGGCGCGGCAGCCATGCGTTACACCGAGAGCCGCCTTGCCAAGCCCGCCATGGAACTGCTGCGTGACCTGCAGAAGGATACCGTCGACTGGCAGCCCAACTACGACGAATCGCTCGCCGAGCCCGTGGCACTGCCTGCGCGCTTCCCCAACCTGCTGGTCAACGGCAGCCAGGGCATCGCCGTCGGCATGGCCACCAACATCGCCCCGCATAACCTCACCGAGGCAATCGAGGCCACCTGCTACCTGATCGACAACCCCGACGCCACCGTCGACGAGCTCATGCAGATCATGCCCGGTCCGGACTTCCCCACCGGCGCCATCATCATGGGCAGCGCCGGCATTAAGCAGAGCTACGAGACCGGCCGCGGTTCCATTACCGTGCGCGCCAAGGCCCACGTGGAGTCCACCAAGACCGGCCGCAGCCGCCTGGTCTTTACCGAGATCCCCTACATGGTCAACAAGGGCACCCTGCAGGAGAAGATTGCCCAGCTCGTCAACGACAAGCGCATCGAGGGCATCTCGGATATGCGCGATGAGTCCAACCAGAAGGGTATCCGTCTGGTCATCGAACTCAAGAAGGGCGTCATCCCGCAGGTCGTGCTCAACAACCTGTACAAGTACACCTCGCTGCAGACGACCTTTGGCGCCAACAACCTGGCGCTTGTCAACGGCGTTCCCAAATGCCTGAGCCTGCGCGAGATGCTGCAGCACTACATCGACCACCAGGTCGACGTCGTCACCCGCCGCACCCGCTTCGACCTTAAGAAGGCCCAGGCCCGCGCGCATATCCTTGAGGGCTACCTGATGGCTCTCGACCATATTGACGAGGTCATCAGCATCATCCGTTCCTCGCAGACCGACTCCGAGGCCAGCAGCCGCCTGATCGAGCGCTTTGGCTTTACGCCCGAGCAGACCACGGCCATCCTCGAGATGAAGCTGCGCCGCCTGACCGGCCTGGAGCGCGACAAGATTCAGGAAGAGCTGGACGGCCTGCGCCGCGCCATCGCCTACTACGAGGACCTGCTGGCGCACGAGGGGAAGATCCTGGGCGTCATTAAGGAAGAGATGCGCGAGATCTCCAGGAAGTTCGGCGATAAGCGCCGCACCGAGATCAGCCATGTCGAGAAGGACCTGGACGTTGAGGACCTCATTGCCGACGAGGACATGGTCGTGACCATCACCCACACCGGCTATGTCAAGCGCATCCCGGTGGCCGCCTACCGCGCCCAGAAGCGCGGCGGCAAGGGCGTGTCGGGCGTCAACCTCAAAGAGGACGATGTCATCGACGAGATGTTCATCGCGTCCACGCACGAGTACGTGCTGTTCTTCTCGAGCAAGGGCAAGGTCTATCGCCTGAAGGTGCACGAGCTGCCGGTGGGTACGCGCCAGGCGCGCGGTACCGCGATCGTCAACCTGCTGCCCTTCGAGGAGGGCGAGAAGATCGCGAGCGTCATCAGCTGCCGCGAGTTCCCTGCCGACGAGTACCTGATGTTTGCCACCAAGAGCGGCATGGTCAAGAAGACCGTGATGAGCGCATATGACCGCAGCCGCCGCGACGGCCTGATCGCTATCAACCTGCGTGACGACGACGCGCTGCTGAACGTGCGCCGCGTGCGCGAGGGCGACAAGATTATCCTGGCCACCACCGCGGGCAAGGCGATCATGTTCTCCGAGGAACAGGTGCGCGCCACCGGCCGCGATACCAGCGGAGTTCGCGGTATCGGTATGAAGGACGGCGTGAGCGTTCTGGGCATGGAAGTCACTAACGGCAACGGCGATCTGTTCGTCATCACCGAGCGCGGCTACGGCAAGCGCACGCCGGTCGCGGACTACCCGGAGCAGAATCGCGGCGGCCAGGGCGTCTACACCATCCAAATGACCGAGCGTAAGGGTAACCTCGCGGCCATGAAGACGGTGGGCCCACAGCACGAGCTGTTCATCGTGACGGAGGGCGCGACGGTCATTCGCGTCAAGACCGACGAGATCAGCCAGACCGGCCGCGCCACCCAGGGCGTCAAGATGATGACCGTCGACGACAACGACCGCATCTGCGCCGTAGCCCGCATGACGGCAGCCAAGGAAAAGCCCGAAGGCGAAGGCGCCGAGGCCGCAACCGACGCCGAAGAGGCCCCAGTCGACCTAGGCGACGGCAACGACATACCAGAGGATCTCCTAGACGAGTAAGAGGCCCTAGCTGGTAAAAATCATCAGACCTCTTATATCGGCGGTCGGCGCACCTGCGCGCCGACCGCTTTTTTGACAAGCTTGGAGCCCCGTGTCAGACGGCTGGGCGAGATGGGTTGGGTTTGTCGCGAGTTCCGCACGCAAAGAAGGCCACTTAATGTGGCCTTCGTCTTGCGCAGGACTGCCCGAGCAGCAAACCTAACCCATCTCGCCCAGCCGTCTGACACACCCCTCAAAGATTTTCAAAAAAAGTTGTTGACGCGCGCGTAACGACTCGTCTAATATATCCCTTGCGCGATGGACCTGTAGCTCAGTTGGTTAGAGCGTCCGGCTGATAACCGGGAGGTCACAAGTTCGAATCTTGTCAGGTCCACCA
>DXZR01000040.1 GCA_019419555.1 Collinsella sp. | reverse complement strand
GGACTTGCAGCGACGGACCTCAGGACACTCTTACACCACGTCTGCGCGCGCGACCCACCTGACGTCTAAATCGACTTCTGAAGGCATGAAATCGATGTTACTAAATCGGTAACAGTACTCATATTTGCCATTTTTTGCCCATGGTCCATCGGAAGATGCCGGGATCCGCACCCTGCCGGGTCCGAATCCCGGCATATCGGTAGCAAAAAGCCCGCTACCGAATTGGTAACGGGCTTCACATTTCAAATGGTGCCCCCCCAGCGGGATATCCGCGTGCGGCTGGCGCCGCCCGCTTCCGCTTCGTCGCTTCGCTCCTTGCGTGCTGCGCTGGAAAACGCTTGCGCGTTTCCTCAGCTCCGCACCCTGTCGGGTTCGAATCCCGGCATATCGGTAGCAAAAAGCCCGTCACCGCGGGGGTAACGGGCTTCTTAATTTAAATGGTGCCCCCAGCGGGATTCGAACCCGCGATATCCACCTTGAAAGGGTGGCGTCCTTGGCCGCTAGACGATGGGGACAGCGGGAAAGAGTATAGCAGACTTTTTTAGTCGTTCACATATCGTTGGCAAACTGAAAAACCACCACAAAGGTGCCTGTCCCCTTTGTGGTGGTGAGGTGCTAGGGGAGGAGCTTCATGGCGGCGTCGTGGGCGGCGTGCTCGTAGGTGTCGTCGAGGGGTTTGAGCGGCAGCAGGGCTGTGGCCTGCGCATCGCCGCGGCGCTCGAGGGCGTGCGCGATCAGCCAGTCGGCGAGTTCGGGGTTCTTGGGCAGCGCCGGCCCGTGCAGGTACGTGCCGATGACGCCCTTGTAGATCAGACCCTCAAGGCCATCATCGCCGTTGTTGCCGGTGCCCGTGACGACGGACGTTCCGAGCGGCTTGGCCTCTGCATCGAGCAGGGTGCGGCCGCCGTGGTTCTCGAATCCCACAAAGGGCTCGGGTGCCAGGTCGGTCCTGACGGCGACGTTGCCGATCAGGCGATCGGAGCCGCGTACGGTTTCGGCGGCAATGACCCCCAGACCCTCGATGCGATCCTCGCCCATATAGTACGAACGGCCGAGCAACTGATAGCTGCCACAGATGGCAAGCAGTGTGCCGCCGTCCTCAACATAGGCCGCGACCTTGTCTTTTTGGGCGAGCAGCTCGTGTGCCACGGCTAGCTGGTCGCGGTCGGAGCCACCGCCCATCATGACGATGTCGGCGTCGGTGAGATCGAGCGACTCGCCCATACGGACCTCGTCTACACGCGCGGGAATGCCACGCCAGGCGCAACGGCGCTCGAGCGCGATAACATTGCCGCCGTCGCCGTAGAGGTTAAGGGCATCGGGATACAGGTAGACGATGCGCAGCGGGCGCGAAAGCTCGACTGGCGCGATACCGACAGGAAGAGCGCTGCCGTCGGCACGGGCTACGGCGCGCCCAGCAACAGCGTCGGCGGTGGCGCCTTTCAGCCCGTCGAGCTCCTTGACCAGCGGCGGGAAGGCCGTGTAGTTGGCGACGGCGTAGAAGGTGTCATCGGCGGCCTCGTCTGCCACGGCGCCAATTGCCTGCGCGACGTCCGAGATAATCGCGGCATCGATGCCGGCGTACTTGAGGCGCACCTGCATGTCGTGCGCGCGCGTGCCTCCGGCAAAGGCGACAAGACCCGGCGTGTCGGCGATGCGCTCAAAGTCGACGTCGTAGATCCACGATACATCGTGGCCGTCGGCATCGTTATCGTTGAGGAAGAAAGCGCAGAGTCTGCCGCCTGCCGTCTTGATGGACTGGATTTGTCGATCGAAGCCTACGGGATTCTTAGCCAGGTTGGCCTCGACGGTGCGGCCGGCGATATCCCAGCGGCCCATGCGTCCGCCGGCGGGGACGTAGGCATCGAGCGTGGGCTGCAGGTGCGCCGTATCCACGCCTAACTCATGTGCGGCAAAGAATGCAGCGGCAACGTTGTAGACCATGTACAGGCCGTTGTAACGCGTGACGATGTGTGCGGCTGGCGCGCTGGAATCAGATCCAAACACCAGGTCAAAACCATAGCCGTCGCAGCCGAGCTCCACGCCCGTCACGCGACGGACAAGCGCAGGGCGGGCCCAGCCGCACGAGGGGCAATGGTAGGCGCCGAGCTGGCCGTATTGCACGTAGTCATACTCCAGCGGCGCGTTGCACTGTGAGCAAAAACGTGAGTCGCTAATACGGTCGGACTCGGTGTTGGTGGCGCCGTCGATGCCAAAGGCAATACTCGCGTTGGGAACGCGCGCGGCAATCGAGGCGCACAGCGGGTCGTCGGCGTTGTAGATAAGCGTTGTTGTCGGCGAGAGCTCCAACGCATGGGCGATGACCTCCTGGGTGTGATCGATCTCGCCATAGCGATCCAGCTGGTCGCGGAACAGGTTGAGCAGCACAAAGTACGTCGGCTTGAGCTTGGGCAGAACGCGCACGGTGTAGAGCTCATCGCATTCAAAAACGCCCACGCGCTTGCCGCTGTCAGCGTGCTTAAGGCCGCCGCGGGCCTCGAGCAGAGCACCTACCACACCAGGCTCCATATTGTTGCCGGCACGGTTGCATACCACGGTAGCACCGCTGGCAGCAACGGCGTCGGCGATGAGGTTGGAGGTGGTGGTCTTGCCATTAGTACCGGTAATCACCACGCTGCGGTCGACCAGATCCGCGAGGTCGCTTAGCAGCTCGGGGTCGATCTTCATGGCGATGCGGCCGGGGAGTACGCCGCCCTGGCGCTTAAGGACGGAGCGCAGCCCCCAGCGGGCGATATCGCTCGAGGTACAGGCAAGAGATGAGCGGAGGTTCATGAAACCGTTCCTAACGTAAACGACATGGTCGGGTCGAGTGCGTCACTAAAAACCGTAGCGGCGCGCAAATTCCTGGGCAAGCTGCGACACGTCTTCGCAGGCATTGGCCCAGGGGGCAAAGTCGGGAGTGTCCGAGATAATACCGTCCGCTTCCCAAACGGCCTGGTGCGAAAGATCCCAGGGATCGCGCGGCTCGGGCCGACAGGGGAGATACGGCGTCTGGTACATGGAGTTCAGTAAGAAGAACGCACCGCCCTCGCAACGGTTGGCAAACTCACGCAGCGCGCGTGTCGCCGGGCGCATCTTGTTTGTTTTGAACAGCAGGATCGTGCGGGCGAGCAGATACCAGGGGGAGTTCTCGAGTGCGTCAGCCCCGATCTCTTCCTCGAGCTGGTGGGCTAGGGCAAAAAAGCCGTCCTCGTCTTCCAGACGAGCGAGGGCGAGCAACACGGTGCCTGCGGCTCGGGTGGGGTAGCCTTCCGCCTTAAGGACGCGGCGGGCGTAGTTGGCGGCAGCACGGTAGCGGGCGCTCGCCATGCACAGCTGCGAGATGGCCTCGAGCGTATGAAGCCACCCGATAAGAGCCGGCTCGCTCACGGTAAGATCGGCCGCCGTCACGCCGTCTGCCAGCACCTTGTTGGCCCAGTAGTGCGGGGCTTCCATGTCGAACCCGGGCACGCTTTGCTGCAGGTAATCGGCCGTGGTCGCCTCGAGCTTCATCAGATCGCCCAGGCAGGCGTCGACGGGCGTGTCCGCCAAAATGATGGCGAGCAGCTGGGCATCGAGGACATGCGCATCGATGCGGACGATCTTGAGCAGCTCATCACGCATATCGTCGAACAGGCGGTTGCGCGTCTGCTCAAACTCCTCGTCGCTGCCCATGTCCTCGATGCGATGGAGCTCGTCGAGCAGGTGGCGATGAACGCCGGCATAGGACAGCAGCGCCTGGGCATGCTCGGACTGCGCATACTTATGAGGGTTGACGCTCACGTCGTTATGGACAAGCTCGCGTGCTGCATCGGTGAGTTCGGGGTGCGACGCAAGGTAGGCGCGCTCCAGGTAGGCGGGGATGTAGACGCTCGGATCCATTAGAGGTCTCCTCCCTTAAACGGCAAACCCTGCTCGGCCGCGCGCAGGATGCGCTCGTCGATCTGGGAACGCACGATATCGTTGGTGGCGACCCAGGCGGCAAAGCTGGCGTTGTCGGGGGCGCCCAGGCCCTCCTGCAGCACCGGCGTCGCCTCGGACAGCGCAAGGACAAGCTCGTCGGTGGAGCCCACGCCTACGTTGACGCGGGCATAGACGCCATCGGGAAACTCGGTTTGGAAGTAGAGCGCCTCGGCTGCGTGCGGGCACGAACGCACAAGGATACGCAGGTAGTGCTCGGCGCCCTCGTAGTCCAGTTCGCGCCAAGCCGTGCTCATCAGCGCGATGAGCGTCCACGGGTCCAAGTCGCGCTCCGCATCTTTGGGGCGGCGGCGCAGTGGGGTATTCGCGAGGTACGGCACGGAGTGTGCGGAGCGAAAGCGCTTGAGCTCCTCGGCGGGGTATTCGAGCTTTGCCATGGCGAGCATCGCGGTGTGGCGGACACCAGCGGGGTCGTTGGGCGCAAAGTCCAAGCTGCGGTTTGCGGCTTCGAGCGACATGCGGTAGCGTCCGCTAATGAGGGCGCGCGATGCCAAGGCGGCAAGCCAGCGCAGATAGGGGCGGCGCGTAAGGTCGCCTGCGGCCTCGCGCTCGTAGGGGTCCTGCGCCGAAGCGATCTTGAGCGCCAGATCGTGCTCCACCTCGTCGCACTTGGACACCAGGTACTGCACGTATTCCTCGTTGGATTCGGCGGTGAGTGCCGTCAGCATGCGCTGGGCATCCCAGTTGGCCGGATCGAGTGCGGCCGCCTCGCGGAGCATGTTCTCGGCAGCTGCCTCTTCCTGCTCTGCCTGGGCATCGTCGGGGATAAAGGGAATGCGGTAGTCGACGGCCTCGACCACCTTGGCAATGAGGTGTCCGGCGCGGTCGCGGTCGTGCACGATGAGCGGTGCGGGGTCGCGGGTGAATTGTTCCATCAGACGCTCTACGGCGGCAGCGTCGGTGAGCGGGATATTGTCGCGGCGCAAGGCCTCAAGAACGAGGCGATGGCAATCCTCTTGAATGGGATCGAATGCCATGGGGCCTCCTTTGCTGCGGTTAGGGTTCAGATGTTTCTGTATAAGGTTCTAGTTTACCCGCATGTGGCACACCGGGGGTGCCGCACTTGGACTTGCACCTTTGCACCACGAAGACGGATGTCGCACAAATGTCGGCACCATGGACGGCCGAGTGGTATCACGGTGCCGCAAACGGTCGATTTTTGGCGGCGAACGGTGCATATTTTGGAGGGGCACTGTCCTGCCCGGGATATGTAGTCAACCTTGATAAAACGTTTGCCCAGCTTGGGAGTATGAATGCCGCACAAGGGTCTTCAGGGATAGAAAAAACGTTTCATCATTGGCGGCTTTAGGTGAATAACTGACCAACCAGAACGGTAAAATAGTGTTTGTCTGAGCGTTGAGACGTTTAGACATCGCGCATTGTCATCGCCGGCAACGCGCAAACCGGTCCTAACGGAGCCAATTGGGTGCTCCGTTATATACGCAAGTCTAAGAGGGGCTTGTTTAGGAGGCACAGTATGGGACGTTTTACCAATCCTCGCGATCTGTACTTTGGTGAGGGCGCTCGCCACGAGGTGAAGAACCTCAAGGGCAAGAAGGCCATCATCGTTTCTGGCGGCAGCTCTATGCGCCGCGGCGGGTTCCTGCAGGACGTCGAGAACGACCTTAAGGAAGGCGGCTTCGAGGTCAAGCTGTTCGAGGGCGTCGAGTCCGACCCGTCCATCGAGACGGTCATGAAGGGCGCCGAGGCCATGCGCGAGTTCGAGCCCGACTGGATTATCGCCATCGGTGGCGGCTCGCCCATCGATGCCGCTAAGGCCATGTGGGTCTTCTACGAGTATCCCGAGGAGTCCTTCGACAACATCATCCAGCCGTTCAGCTTCCCTGAGCTGCGTCAGAAGGCTCATTTCTGCGCCATCTCCTCTACCTCCGGCACCGCTACCGAGGTCACCGCGTTCTCCGTCATTACCGACTACGCCAAGGGCATCAAGTACCCGCTGGCCGACTTCAACATCACCCCTGATGTCGCCATCGTCGACCCCGAGCTCACCTACACCATGCCCGCCAAGCTGTGCGCTCACACCGGCATGGATGCTCTGACCCACTGCATGGAGGCCTACGTTTCCACCTGCGCCTCTATGTTCACCGACGCCAACGCTCTACACGGCATCCGCGAGATCGTCGAGTGGCTGCCCAAGTCCTATGCTGGCGACCATGAGGCCCGTCAGCACATGCACGAGGCTCAGTGCATCGCCGGTATCGCCTTCTCCTCGGGCCTGCTCGGCATCGTTCACTCCATGGCTCACAAGACCGGTGCTGCCTTCGAGAACGGCCACATCATCCACGGTGCTGCTAACGCCATGTACCTGGGCAAGGTCATCCAGTGGAACTCCAAGGACCCGCGTGCTGCCGAGCGTTACGCTTACGTGGCCAAGGAGATCCTGCACCTTCCCGGCGAGACCAACGAGGAGCTCATCGCTGCGCTCGTCCAGAAGATCCGCGACCTCAACGACCAGCTCAACATTCCGCAGTCCATCAAGGATTACGCGAATGGTGGCGTGAAGGTCGACGCCGAGAACCCGCAGATGGTTTCCGAGGAGGAGTTCCTCGCCAAGCTGCCCGAGATCGCCGCGAACGCCGAGCAGGACGCCTGCACGCCCGAGAACCCGCGTGAGACCAAGGCTGCCGACTTCGAGAAGATTCTCAAGGCCTGCTACTACGACACCGACATCGATTTCTAATCGACTCTTGTTATCGTAACGAGGGGCTCCGCACGTATCTGTACGGAGCCCCTTTCTTTTTTCTTTTAGAGAATGGGATAGTTATGGCTGCAATTTTCAATAGCCCCAGCAAGTACATCCAGGGTCCGGACGAGCTCGCCAAGCTCGGCTCCTATGTCGAGCCGCTCGGCGCTAAGGCCCTCGTCATCGTGACGCCTTCGGGCAAGAAGCGCGTCGGTGCCAAGATCGAGGGCGGCTTTGCCGAGGCTAAGGCCGAGCTGCTGTTTGAGGACTTTAACGGCGAGTGCTCCAAGGGCGAGGTCGATCGCCTGGTTGCGCTCGCCCGTGACAACGGTTGCGACATCATCGTCGGCGTCGGTGGCGGCAAGATCCTCGACACCGCGAAGGCCGTTGCCTATTACCTGGAATCCCCGGTTATCATTTGCCCCACCATTGCTTCGACCGATGCCCCGTGCTCGGCGCTTTCGGTGCTCTATACCGATGACGGCCAGTTCGACAAGTACCTCTTCCTTAAGGCAAACCCCAATATCGTCCTGATGGATACGACGGTTATCGCGGCGAGCCCGGTGCGCCTGACGGTTTCCGGCATGGGCGATGCGCTCGCAACCTATTTCGAAGCTCAGGCGACGCACGATGCCGACGGTGGCACTTGTGCCGGCGGCAAGGGCGGCATGGCCGGCCTGGCGCTCGCCAAGCTCTGCTACGAGACGCTTATGGCCGATGGCGTCAAGGCCAAGGTTGCGCTGGAGAAGGGTGCGCTCACGCCTGCCGTCGAGCACATCATCGAGGCCAATACGCTGCTTTCGGGCATTGGCTTTGAGAGCTCGGGCCTTGCCGCTGCTCATGCCATCCACAATGGCCTGACGATGCTGCCCGAGTGCCACGGCATGTATCACGGCGAGAAGGTCGCCTTTGGCACTATCGTCCAGCTGGTACTCGAGGATGCCCCGACTGAGAAACTCGAGGAAGTCTTGGGCTTCTGCATTGAGCTGGGTCTGCCGGTCACGATGAAGGAACTTGGCGTTGCTGAGCTTACGCGCGAGCAAGCCATGATTGTTGCCGAGGCCGCCTGCGCGCCCGATGACACCATGTGCAATATGCCGTTTGAGGTGACGCCCGAGATGGTCGCCAACGCCATCCTGGGTGCCGACGCACTGGGCCACTACTATCTCATGGATGAGTAAATCAAGCTAAGGAAGGGGCAAAGCCAGCAGATGGCTTTGCCCCTTTTTGCTATGGTGCAAAGGGGCAAGGTTACTTTGCACCAATCGTTGTTTGATGAAGGGCGGATTCTCGTATGGCGCTTCCTATGGTTTACGGCGGTCCCGGCCGGTATGTTCAGGGGCCGGGCGAACTGTCGCGTCAAGGCAGGTATTTGTCATGGTTGGGCTGCGCTGCCTATGTCTTGTTTGACCAGGGCACCGAGGATCGGCTGTGCAGGCAGATCGTCGATGGATTTCTGGACGAAGATCTAAGCGAGCCGTTCTTTAAGATTTATGACGGTCCGTGTACGGAAGAGGCCGTTGTCGAAATGGCTAAGGAAGCCCAGGCCGAGTATTGCGACATGGTGGTGGGTATTGGCGGCGGCAAGATGCTCGATATCGCCAAGGCCGTTGCGTTTTATGCCGAGTTGCCGTTGTGCGTATGCCCCACGGCGGCGTCGATGGACGGTCCGTGCAGCGTGATTTCCGATGGCGATCTGCAGGGTGTTGCAAATGCGGTCTTTAGAAACGAGCGCAATATGGCCAACGAGCAGGCCAAGGTGACCAAACAAAAACTCGTGCAGCTCATGTGCGAGGCATAGCTTGGCACTTGATTGACCTTGTGCAATCGAGGCGGCGATAGGCCATGGGCTATTTGCCGCAAAGATGCTCCGCGTGTAATTTGCCCGAGGCGTGGGCCGATAGCGTATCATTATCTCTTGCTTGTTTGCACTGCTCAGGGAGGGGCCGCGCATGGCGCAGGAACACGATCTGTTTGATGACATTATCGAGATCAGCAAGGGTTTCGACTTTCTTAAAAACCCGCTTGGCGGTGTGACCGATGCACTCGATCCGTCGGCGCCGCAATGGAATCCTGCCGACTACAAGGAGCGTCCGCGCGGTAACACCATTCCGTGCCTGACCTGCAAAAACGAAAAGAGCGGCTGCACTGCGTGCATGGACGTGTGCCCGGTCAACGCTATCGAGGTCGAGGAAGACGCCATCGAGATCCTCGACTCCTGTCGCAAGTGCGGCCTGTGCGCCGCTGCCTGTCCGACCGAGGCAATCATCTCGCCGCGCCTTGCACCCAAAAACGTCTACGACGACATTGTCTCGGCGGCTACGAGCCACGAGACCGCCTACGTCACCTGCACGCGCGCCCTTAAGCGCATGCCGCGTGAGAACGAGGTCGTCGTCGCCTGCGTGGGCGATATTACGGCCGAGACCTGGTTCTCGGTGCTGGCCGACTATCCCAACGTGAGCGTCTACCTGCCGTTGGGCGTGTGCGATAAATGCCGCAACACCGGCGGTGAGGACATTCTGGGCGAGGCGATTGCGAAGGCCGAGGAGTGGTCCGGCACGGGTATGGGCTTGGAGGTCGACTCCAAGAGCCTTAAATGCCATAAGCGCCGCGAGTACGAGCGCAAGGAGTACATGGAAAAGATCGCCCGCACCACGGGCCTGACGGTGACCAAGCTCAATCCGGCGACGGCGGCGCTGGCCTCGGTGACGCAGAAGCTCAAGGCCCATCGCCATCAGATTACCCAGCTGGAGCGCACGCTCAACACCATGTGCGGCACCACGACGACCAAGCGTCGCCGTTCGCTCACGCACGGGCGTCAACTGGTGCTCTCGACGTTGCAAAACCACCCCGAGCTTGCCCAGAACATGCAGGTGAGCACGCCGGAGTGCGATTTTGACAAGTGCACGTCGTGCGGCGAGTGCGTCAATGTATGCCCCACGTTCGCCTGCGATTTGGTAGGAAGCGGTCGCTTTGCGCTGGAGTCCACGTATTGCCTAGGTTGCGGAGCCTGCGTCAAGGTGTGTCCCGAGCATGCGCTCAAGCTGGTCGAGCACGATGCGTCCAATCTGGTCGTTGTCGACCCCGAGGCCGAGGAAAAGGCCGCCCAGAAGGCGAAGGCTCACGAAGAAGCTGAGAAGGTCAAGGCTGAGGCAAAGGCCAAGCTTGACAAGATGCTCGATCAGGTGGAGAAGCTCGCGGACTAGCTAAACGAGCGTAAATGATGGCCGGTGGGACAGGTGCTGCCCCGCCGGCCAAAAAAGTTGCGGTGGAATAGTTCCTGTTTTGCCCTTAAGCTGGCCATTCTAGGAACTATTCCACCGCAACTAATAAATGGTTAGTTCATGCTGCTTTGGTGGCCGGTTCGACCGGTACCGTTGCGCGTCACGGTTTCATGGAGCAAAAAGAACCCGGGGACCTGTTTTGTCTCGGTGTATTCCATAAGGATGCCGTCGGCGTTGTAGGTCTGCCCGCGTATAACGGCGAGTGCATTAAAGTCGTCGAGATCGAGCACGCGCGTATCCTCGGGCGTGGGATGCTCGATCGTCACATCGCGTTTGCCTGTGGCAATCTTAATGCCAAGATCTTCTTCGAGGTAACGATAGATCGAGTCGTTGACAATCTCGGGTGTCAGCCCCGGTACCTGTGAGCTTAGGTAATAGGAGTCGTCGGAGCACACGGCTTGTCCGTCTGCATAACGGATGCGTTTGGCGCGTGTGAGCTCACAGCCTTCGGGAAACCCGGTAATCTTGGAGAGCGCCTTGCTGCAGATGAGGAGCTCAAAGACGGTGGTGACAGTCTTGAGCTCAAAGCCTCGGTTGACCGCGATTTCCTTAAAGGTCTCGAGTCCGCCGCCACCACGACTCTTCTCGTCGCTGATGTTGCGAATGACGCGCATGCCTTTGCCTTGCTGGGGGAGCACGTAACCATCTGCCGCAAGCATCGAGATGGCGCGACGGACCGTCATGCGCGAACAGTCAAACAGCTGCGTGAGCTCAGTCTCCGAAGGCAGATAACTCTGATAGGCGTATGTGCCGTCGTCAATCGACTGCTTCACGTTGTCGTAAATAGTTTGGAAGATGGCTCGCGCCATGACGGTCTCCTAGAGCTGGGTGCGTGAACGACGGATGAGGGCCGCCCGCGCAGGTGTCGATCGATTTACTTGCTGGGGTCGATTATATATTTACCCATGGCACGCAGAGCTGGGTCTGACAGGATGGCGCCGAGTTCGTCGAGGGAAGCCACCTTGGCGACCATCGAGGATACGTCGAGCCTGCCAGAGTCGATGAGCTCGAGCGCGCGACGCTGCGTATAAGGGTTGATGTAGGACGAGGTAAGCACAAGCTCCTTCTGGAAGACCTCGAAGGGCTTGACGGTGATTGTCTCATCGGGCTTGGTGAGGCCGAACATCATGACCGTAGCCTTGTGGCCGGCGATTTGGATGGCCTGCTCGATGGTGACGGGCTTGCCGACACACTCGATAACGACATCGACGTTGCCGACGCCCTCCTGCTTCAGGCGGGCCGGGACGTCCTCGTGGATGGAATCAATTGCCAGGTCGGCGCCGAGTTTGAGCGCAACCTCGCGCTTGCCTTCGACGGGCTCGAGCAAGACAACCTTGGTGGCGCCGGCGTTTTTAGCAAGCTGCATCATGAGCAGACCGATCATGCCACCGCCGATAACGACAACTGTGCTGCCGGGCTTGATGTTGCACATATCGATGCCGTGCAGGCAGCAGGCGACGGGCTCGGTCATGGCGCCCTGCTCGAAGCTGGTGTGATCGCCCAACTTGTAGACTTGCTGCATATCGACGGAGCAGTACTCGGCAAAACCGCCGTTAACGGTGGTGCCGTAACCGGTCATATGCTCGCAGTAGTGGTTGATTCCGTCGCGGCAGGGTTCGCAGCAGCCGCAGGGATGGTTTGGGTCGATGCACACGCGATCGCCCGGTTTAAAGCCGGTGACATCGCTGCCCACGGCCTCGACAACGCCCGCAAACTCATGACCAAGGATCGTGGGCGGGGTAACGTCGGCCGCACCCTTGTCGCCTTCATAGATATGCACGTCGGTGCCGCAGACGCCGCAAGCTTTGACGTTGATCAGAACGTCGCGCCTGCCCACGGCCGGCTTTGCCGATTCCTCGACTCTGAGGTCGTGCTTTCCATAGAAGACCGCGCTTTTCATGGTGACTCCTTAACGTAGCGGTGAATGTTGTAATGAAGTATAGGTATGTCTATAGATATAGACAAGCACATCTAGACAAGTAGAAAAGAAATTTATAATGCAGCCATCAGCTATGTCAGATTTAACAGGCAAAATACTGGACATATACCGTTTACGGCCAATAATCAACCGTTTACCGACCGTAGTATTTATGCTAACTTGTCTAGATAAGTGATATGATAAAAATAGAAGCGCAAGAAGTCAGGGAAGCGGGCCCACCCGTCCTATTGCACGAGGTACACGCAAACGGCGCGTCTGCGGTCTCGAGTGAAGCCAAAACCGCAGTCGCTCCGAATGAAGAGAGGGGGATTCCCCGTCATGATACAAAAGATACAACGTTTCGGCGGTGCAATGTACACGCCTGCAATTCTTTTCGCATTTTCCGGAATCGTCGTCGGCCTGGGTACGTTGTTTACCACCGAGGCGATCTTTGGCGAGATGGCCACTGCGGGCCATCTTTGGTTTGATTGCTGGAATGTGCTGCTCCAGGGTGGTTGGACGCTCTTTAACCAGATGCCGTTGCTGTTTTGCGTAGCGTTGCCAATCTCGCTCGCGAACAAGCAGAACGCTCGCTGCTGCATGGAGGCTTTGGCCATCTACCTTACCTTCAACTACTTTGTAAGCACAATCTTGGGGCAGTGGGGCCCTGTCTTTGGGGTCGACTACTCTGTCGAGGCGGGCAGCGGTACTGGTCTTGCCACTATCGCAAGCATCAAAACGCTTGATATGGGCATCATGGGCGCGCTCATTATCTCTGGTATCGCCACGATGCTGCATAATAAGTTCTTCGACACCGAGCTCCCCGAGTGGTTGGGCGTGTTCTCGGGTTCCGTGTTCATCTATATGATCGGTTTCTTCGTTATGGTTCCGGTCGCTCTTATCGCCTGCCTGGTGTGGCCGCATGTTCAGGCTGCCATCTCTGCCTTCCAGGGATTCATCCTTTCCGCCGGTACGTTTGGCGTGGGTGTCTTTGCTTTCTTCGAGCGCGTGCTGATCCCTACAGGCCTGCACCACTTTATCTATACGCCGTTCTATTACGATAACGCGGCGGTCAACGGCGGCATCTTTGCTGCTTGGGCCAATATCCTGCCCCAACTGGCTGCCGATCCGAGTATTGCTCTTAAGGATGCCGCACCCTGGGCTGCCTATACCTGCCCTGGTTGGACTAAGGTCTTCGGCTCGCTTGGCGTCGCCATTGCGTTTTATATGACCGCCAAACCCGAGCGCAAGCAGCGCGTCAAGGCTCTGCTGATCCCGGTCACCCTTACCGCTATGCTTTGCGGTATCACCGAGCCGCTTGACTTCACCTTCCTGTTCATCGCGCCCGGCCTGTTCGTCGTCCACTGCGTGCTCGGAGCGCTCGGCTGCATGGCTCAAAACCTCCTTGGCGTCGTGGGTATCTTCGACGGCGGCATCATCTCGATGCTCTCGTGGGACTGGCTGCCCCTTTGGGCCGCACACGGTCTGCAGTACGCCATCTCCATCCTTGTCGGTCTGTGCTTTACCGCTCTTTGGGTCGTGGTCTTCCGTTTCCTGATCGTCAAGTTCGACTTTAAGACCCCCGGTCGCGAGGATGACGATGTTGAGGTCGAGCTCAAGTCCAAGGCCGACTACAAGCAAAAGCAGGGCGGTGCTGCTGGCAAATCGGTCGCCCAGAGTAAAGATGACGAGCGCTTGGTGCTTGCCGAGAACATCCTCGATCTGCTCGGTGGCACGGATAACATCATCGATGTAACTAACTGCGCTACCCGTCTGCGCGTTAACGTCAAGGACAAGAGCGTCGTTGCACCCGAGGCTTCCTTCAAGGCGATCGGTACGCATGGCTTGGTGGTCCAAGGTCAGTCAATCCAGGTCATCGTCGGCCTTAGCGTCCCGCAGGTTCGCGAGAAGTTCGAGAGTCTTCTGAAGTTCGAGAGTCTTCTGTAAACCATCGTCCATCGAAACAATCGGCCTTGCAGAGCCGGTATGCACCGCAAGGCCGATTCTAGAGATAAAAAACTCCACTTCTAGGTAACAATTCCAAACCGTGCAGGCCGCGTACGGGGATGGATTGAGCAAGCGGCCAGAATGAGGAGGACATCATGTCCAAGAAAAACTATGCCGTGACCATTGCCGGCGGTGGCTCTACCTTCACCCCGGGCATCGCTCTGATGCTGCTTGAGGAGCGTGACCGCTTCCCGGTCAACAAGGTGACCTTCTACGACAACAACGCCGAGCGCCAGGAGATCGTGGCAAAGGCCTGCGAGATCTATTTCCACGAGAACGCCCCCGAGGTTGAGTTTAGCTACACCACCGACCCCGAGACCGCATTCACCGGGACCGACTTCGTGCTTGCTCACATCCGCGTCGGCCTGTACGCCATGCGTGAGCTCGACGAGAAGATTCCTCTCAAGTACGGCTGCGTTGGCCAAGAGACCTGCGGTGCCGGCGGTATCGCCTACGGCATGCGCTCCATCGGTGGTGTCATCGAGATCCTCGACTACATGGAGAAGTACAGCCCCAACGCCTGGATGCTCAACTACTCCAACCCCGCGGCCATCGTCGCCGAGGCTTGCCGCGTGCTGCGCCCCAACAGCCGCATCATCAACATCTGCGACATGCCGATCGACCTCATGGATAAGATGAGCCGTATGTGCGGCATCAAGGATCGTCGCGAGCTGCAGTACAGCTACTACGGCCTCAACCACTTTGGTTGGTGGAGCAAGATCTACGACAAGGAGGGTAACGACCTCATGCCGCAGATCAAGGAGCACATGGCAAAGAACGGCTACTTGGACGGCATTGAGCACGAGGCCGGTAAGGAGCAGCACGTCGAGGAGAGCTGGATTCACACCTTCGGCAAGGCCAAGGATGTCTATGCTGTCGATCCCGAGACGATTCCCAACACCTACCTCAAGTACTACCTGTACCCGGACTATGTTGTCGAGACGTCTGACCCCAACTACACTCGCGCCAATGAGGTTATGGACGGCCGCGAGAAGAAGGTCTTTGGCGCTTGCCGCGACATCATCGCCAAGGGTACTGCCAAGGACGGCGGCTTTGAGCCCGACGTACACGCCAACTACATCGTCGACCTTGCCTGCGCGCTGGCCGAGAACACGCTCGAGCGCTTCCTGCTGATCGTCCCCAACGATGGTGCTGTGCCCAACTTCGACCCGACGGCCATGGTCGAGGTGCCTTGCATCGTTGGCTCCAACGGCTTTGAGAAGATCTGCCAGGGCCCGATCCCGCAGTTCCAGAAGGGCCTGATGGAGCAGCAGGTTTCCGTTGAGAAGCTCGTTGTCCAGGCTTGGGTCGAGGGCAGCTATCAGAAGCTCTGGCAGGCGCTCACGCTCTCCAAGACCATTCCTTCGGCAAGCGTTGCTAAGCAGATCCTGGACGAGCTCATCGAGGCCAACAAGGATTTCTGGCCTGAGCTTAAGTAAGGACTCCTGTCTCGAACCCTCACGCATCTCTGCTTCATTTGCGCCGCCGCGGTGTCCGGATTCGCCCGGATGCTGCGGCGGCGCTATACTTATACGGTTTGAAGTACCTGTACCAAAAGGAGCTGTTGTGTCCCTTTCCATCGGTATCGTGGGCCTGCCCAACGTGGGCAAGTCGACGCTGTTCACCGCGCTTACCAAAAAGACCGGCCTTGCCGCCAACTACCCGTTCGCTACGATCGATCCCAACGTGGGTATCGTCGACGTGCCCGATAGCCGCTTGCAAAAGCTCGCCGACATCGTTCACCCGGGTCGCATCGTGCCGGCGACGGTCGAGTTCGTCGACATCGCAGGTCTGGTGAAGGGCGCTAACGAGGGCGAGGGTCTGGGCAACCAGTTCCTGGCAAACATACGCGAGACCGATGCCATCTGTGAGGTCGTGCGCTACTTTAAGGACCCCAACGTTATGCGCGAGGTGGGTCGCACCGGCGAGTTCGTCGATCCCGCCGGCGATGCCGACACCATCATGACCGAGCTTATCCTGGCCGACATGGGCACGCTCGAGAAGCAGCTGCCCAAGCTCGAGAAGGAGGCCAAGCGCGACAAGGAGCTCATGCCCAAGTTCGAGGTGGCCAAGCGCCTGCTTGCCTGGCTCAACGAGGGCAAGCGCGCCGCATCCATGGAGATGACCGACGAGGAGCGTGCCGCCGCCAAGGGCCTGTTCCTGCTCACCATGAAGCCCATCCTGTATGTGGCCAACGTGGACGAGGATATGCTCAACGACGATCTGGCACCCATCGACGGCGTCAAGCCGCTGCCTATCTGCGCCAAGATCGAGGCCGAGCTTTCCGAGCTCGATCCCGAGGACGCCGCCGACTACCTGGAAAGCCTGGGCCTGGAGCAGCCCGGCCTGGACGTGCTCGCTCAAGCTGCCTACAAGCTGCTCGGCCTGCAGTCGTTCTTTACGGCCGGCGAGATGGAGGTCAAGGCCTGGACGGTGCGTCAGGGCGCGACCGCCCCGCAGGCCGCCGGTGTCATCCACACCGACTTTGAGCGTGGCTTTATTAAGGCCGAGGTCATTGGCTACGACGACTACATCGAGCTCGGCGGCGAGCAGGGCGCCAAGGCCGCCGGCAAGCTGCGCATTGAGGGCAAGGACTATGTCATGGCCGATGGCGACGTCGTGCACTTCCGCTTTAACGTGTAAGGACGACGCGCATGTTTAAATATGGCAAAAAAGCTGGCTACATGGGTATTGCGCTGCTCGTACTTGCGGTGATTCCGCTGGTGGTTGCAGCGTGTGTTATCCCCAACATTGGCCCCGAGGTGGCAACGAAGTTTAACGCCGCCGGCGAGGTGACGCGCTGGGGCAAGAGCTACGAGCTGCTGGCACTGCCGGTGCTCAACCTGCTGCTGAGCGTGGCGACGTACTTTACGGCGGGACGCCAGGCAAAAAACAACGAGGGCTCCGCTGTGATGGCACGTCTTACGTGCGAGCGCTACCTGCGTAACGGCTGCATCACGGGCGTGTTCCTCAACGTAATCAACGTCTACTTTATGTATTCGGCGATTACTGGAACGGGCTTTGGCTTTGGTTTCTAGCTTGTCCTTTTAGGCAACGAGCCTGCATGCATATTCAATGGCTGCTGCGAGGCCGCCGCTCGATCGTGGTTTAAAGACCATGTCGGCGGCGGCCTCGTTTTCGTATCCGGCACCGCGAAGGGCGAGTGCGATGCCGGCTTCCAGGAGAAGGGGCAGACCGCGTTGGCTGGTTGCGATTACGGCAGCCTGATTGAGCGAGCAGCTGTGCGCTTGGCATTGGATGGCAAGTTCACCTTGCGCCGGGCAAGGGACCAGAACAGCGGCGACGCGACTTGATAGCAATGCAAATGCTGTGCGCTCATCGGGCGAAAGGCATTCTGCTTCAACGACGACGAGCTTGGGCGGTGCGCTGTTTGTGCGAAGCGTGGCTCGGTACATGCGGACCGAAGAACCCGACATAGAAAACTCCTGTGTATTCGGCAAAACGTAAACTATAGTTTACGTTTATGTTCGGCTCCATTTCAAACTCGGCTGCATGGACGAACGTGCGAAACAGATTCTTGGCAGGCGGGTCGAAGAGACACGCAGGGACCTTGGTATCTCCAAGGTTGATTTTTGTGTGGCGACAGGAATCAGCCGCCCCTACCTCGACCGAATCGAAGATGGGACGGCAAATTTCACGCTCAAGGTTCTATTTAAGATCGCGCCCGCACTCGGCATGACGGTGTCAGAACTTCTCGAGGGCATCGAATAGGGCGTTCCCCCGCTGTATTTGACGCTCTTTGGGCGGGTCCCCCTGGTTGCGATGTGCAAAATCGCGAGTATTCAGCACCAGTTCGGCCGTAGATGGTAGCTCGAGCGGCTGGCTTTGCCTTTTTGACAGTAGATAATCCACACGCTAAATAAAAATGAGGAATAAATATTTACTAGACGGACCCTTCGTCCTAAAAGTTCGTCTAACAATCGGCCGATTCTATGCCTCCGGAGGAGAAATTGCAGAATACTCCGATTTTTGCACGGCCTGAGGGGGACCACCTGTCGTTTAAGGCTGCGATAAGTGGAGCTGCCTTAGGGATTATGCCATCGGGACGCGGTCGTGGTTGACTTGGCTGTAGAACAGGCGCTGGATTTCGGCGGCATCGCGTGACTGGCCGAGTGCCCACATGGTCTTGGCCACGAGCGTCTCGGTGGTCATGTCGTCGCCGCGCAAAATGCCCGGATGATCGGCGTAGGCACGGCCGACCTCATAAACACCCAGGTCAAGGCCCTCTTCGGGGACCTGCGTGGTCATAACGACCGTGCGACCCGAATCGACCCAGCGGAAAATTGCCTCTTGGAACGACTCGCCCGACTCACCAAACTCGGGAATACCGCCAATGCCAAAAGTCTCCAGGATTACAGCATCGTAGCTATCGGCAAGGGCGTCGAGGATGCCCGGGTTTACGCCGGGCGTAAGCTTGAGTACAAATACGCGCGGGTCGATGCTGTCGTAGAAACGCACCGGGTTTTCGCCCTGATGCGTGCCGTGAAGTCCATTGCGCACGATGCGGTCATTGCGGATGTAGGCAATGGGCGGATAGTTGACGCTAATGAACGCGTTAAAGCTCATGGTGCGCTGCTTGCGGGCGCGCGTGCCGGCAATGGCAACGCCGCCAAACACGATCGAAACGTCGTGCGAGTGCTCGTCGAGCGCATAGAGCAGGCTCTGGTACAGATTGAGTTTGGCATCGGTAAAGGGGTTGCCCATGGGCTTTTGCGAGCCGGTGAGCACGATGGGCTTGGGGCTGTCTTGAATCAGGTAGGAAAGCGCTGCTGCGGTGTAGCTCATGGTGTCGGTGCCGTGCAGAATCACGAAGCCGTCGTGGTCGGCATAACCCTCGACGATGACGTCGCGGATCTGCATCCAGTCACTGGGGCGCATATTGGTGCTGTCGATGTTCATGGGCTGCATCACGTCGAGCTCGCAGAGGCCCGAGGTCTCGGGGACGCTCTGGGCGAGCTCCTCACCGGTCAGGGCGGGGGAGAGGCCGTTGCCGTCCTCGGTTGATGCGATGGTGCCGCCCGTGGCGATGAGAAGGATGCGCTTCATGCTGGTATTCCTATCGTATTTGCCGCCGCAGAGGCGGAGTCGTTCGGCAGTATTGTGGCACAGGGCGTCCAATGTTCAAACGTATTACATCATCTGTAACGTTTGGTAACACTTCAATTGCCGTCAAATAGGGCCCAGGTCGTGCGTTTGCCGTGCACTGATGGCTGCGAGGGACGAGAAACCCCATATAACGTGTACACTATGGAAGTTATTTTTGTTCATTCGCGCGGGCGGGCACCGGCTCCCCGCCAACAAGAGAGGGATACCATGGATCAAAATGCTTCCGCAAAGGTCCTCGTACTCGACTTTGGTGCGCAGTACGGTCAGCTCATTGCCCGTCGCGTCCGCGACCTCAATGTGTATTCCGAGATTGTTCCCTGCGACATCTCGGCCGACGAGATTCGCGAGATGAACGCCTCTGCGCTCATCCTTTCCGGCGGTCCGGCTTCTGTGTATGCCGAGGACGCTCCGTCCATCGATCCTGCCATCTTTGACCTGGGCCTTCCCGTCCTGGGCTTTTGCTACGGCCATCAGATCACAGCCGTGACGCTCGGCGGCAAGGTCGGCCACTCCGAGGTGGGCGAGTACGGCCGCGCCACCATCACGCGCACGGCCGGCGCCAAGCTCTTTAACTCCACGCCCATGGAGCAGACCGTGTGGATGAGCCATCGCGACGCCGTTTCCGAGGTGCCCGAGGGCTTTACTGTTACCGCCAGCACCGACGTGTGCCCGGTCGCTGCCATGGAGTGCGTCGAGCGCAAGATCTTCACCACGCAGTTCCACCCCGAGGTCAAGCACTCCGAGTACGGTCAGCAGCTGCTGAGCAACTTCCTGTTTGAGATCTGCGGCCTGGAGCCCAACTGGAGCATGGACAACCTGGTCGAGACCATGACGGCCGAGTTCCGCGAGAAGGTCGGCGACGACCGCGTGATTCTGGCCCTGTCCGGCGGCGTCGACTCCTCCGTCGTGGCTGCGCTGGGCGCCCGCGCCGTGGGCAAGCAGATGACCTGCGTGTTCATCAACCACGGTCTGCTGCGCAAGGGCGAGCCCGAGCAGGTTGAGGAAGTCTTCACCAAGCAGTTCGACGTCGACTTTATTCACGTTCACGCCGAGGACCGTTATGCCGAGCTTCTGGCCGGCGTGACCGAGCCCGAAGAGAAACGCCGCATCATCGGTACGCAGTTCTGGAAAGAGTTCTTCGCCGTGGCCCAGCAGCTCGAGACCGATGGCAAGCCGGTCAAGTACCTGGCTCAGGGCACCATCTACCCCGACATCATCGAGTCCGGCGCTCGCAAGACGGGCGGCAAGACGGCCACCATCAAGAGCCATCACAACCTGATCCCGTTCCCCGAGGGCGTGCACTTCGACCTTATTGAGCCGCTCGATCACTTCTTTAAGGACGAGGTCCGTGCACTTGGTCTGGCGCTGGGCCTGCCGGGTCACATCGTGTTCCGTCAGCCTTTCCCGGGTCCGGGTCTGGCCATCCGCATCATCGGCGCGGTCGACAAGGAGAAGCTCGAGATCCTCAAGAACGCCGACGCTATCGTGCGCGAGGAGCTCGACGCCTACAACCAGCGCCTGTATGAGCAGACCGGCGAGCGTAACTCCGAGCACAGCTGCTGGCAGTATTTTGCGGTTCTGCCCGACATCAAGTCCGTCGGCGTTATGGGTGACGAGCGCACCTACCAGCGCCCGATCATCCTGCGTGCCGTCGAGTCCAGCGATGCCATGACCGCCGACTGGGCCAAACTGCCTTACGACGTCCTGGCCCGCATCTCCGGCCGCATCGTTGCTGAGGTCCCCGGCGCCAACCGCGTGTGCTACGACATCACGTCTAAGCCGCCCGCGACGATCGAGTGGGAGTAGGCTGACAGGGTTCTGACCTGTATTTTTGAGTGCCGCACTGTGCTGCTGAGTTTCGTTTCGTACGAGAGTCATGGCAAAGCCGCCAGCGACGGCGGTGGGCGAATACGATAATCTAGCCTCCGTTCCCGTGATGGAACGGAGGCTTTTTCTTTACCGTTTTACTCCCTTTCATCTGCGATTTCGCTATTTACTCCCCGTATTTCGAGACGGCAAGGAACGGGGCGGTATTCGGAGGAATGGGAGTAAGGATTTGTTTGCGCTTAAGCTTCCGTCCCCCTAAGTGCGCTTCATGTCCCTCGTCGCCTCCGCGCGGCATGCCGCTATACGAGCTTCTTGCGCGTCCTTGGATCGAGTCCGGAGTACAAGTCCTTGCCGTTCATGAGCGACAACGCATGGAAGGGTGTGTCGGGGAGGCCTTCGGCATGGAAGGCGCTCTCGTACGACCTGATCGAGTCCGCTATGCTGTTCGATTGGTCACGCATGACAACGGTGAGCAGGTAGTGGCGGTCGGAGAGGCCGTCGCTTCCCGACTCGTCGACGAAGATGCTGAGTTCTCGCATTGCTCTCATGGATAAGAAAAAAGCCGGGGAAAACGTCCCCGGCACTTGGAAGCCTTCCTAACGGAAAACCAATTACCTTGTATCATGCACTGTCCGAAAATTCAAGGACACTCGAATTTTCAAATTAGTCTTTGCAAATAACCTTTGAGCCTTCACCATCAATTACAATTCCCTGACGGTTGTTAATTGGGCATAGATTCAAAT
>DXZR01000004.1:45657-95679 GCA_019419555.1 Collinsella sp. | reverse complement strand
GCCCGTGGGTTATACCCTAAGAGCAAACCACCCTTTTTAAGGGTGGTTCTGATTTTGGGAAATGGGAGATTACGGACACCTAGCCCATATCCGCCTTGATGAGGTCGAGGGTGCGCTGGCAGTTTTCGCAGACGGGGCCGAGCATATGCTCGCGCAGGTCCGCCATGCCGGGCAGGTCGGCGTATTCGTTCATGACCTCTTCCATGCAAATGGGTACCTCGTAGGCGAGGTCCATCATGGTCGCAAAGCAAAACTTCTCGGATAGCCCGGCATCGGTGAGTGCCGCCTCCAGCGCGGGGTCGCCCATACCGTGGTATCGGCGGATAGCGCCTGGACCGATACGCTCCACACGATTTTCGCCGCCAACGCTCATGGCGAGGCGCGCTCGGCGGCGCATGCGTTCGTATGCCAGCCCCGATGCAACGTCATACATACGGGCCATCATAGCTGTGTCGCCGTTTCCAAGAAGCAGGGAATAGTTCTTCGCATGCGCGTCCGGTGCGCCGATGATGGCGTTAAAGAAAAGAATCTGCGTAAACAGATACAGGTTAAGTTGATGATGACTCGTATTGACGAGGAGTTCCTGAATATCGCGTGCGGTCGGGCCGCCGTCTGCTGTGTACTTTTGAGCGGGCATCACTCCAAGGGCCTGACAGAGGTCTTCTTGATGTAGACGCATGATTGTTCCGTCTTTGACTTTCACGCGGTCATATCGCTCAACAATGAGGGCAGGTTCGTCCTCAAACATACGATATTCGACGTTTGCCGTTGCGATGCCGGCGCGCTGGGCGCTTTTCATGCAGACAAACTCATTCAGAGCCTCGAGTTTAAATCCGATAACGCCATTTTTGAAAATATGCGTCGTGGGCGAGGAGCCCATGCATTCGCACCAGCGGCCGTTTATGAACGCGAGCGCGAATTTGCCCTGGTTGCCTCCAAGCGACCAACTTTCATCTAGACCCATCCACGATGCATCGCGGTCATCTCTGATCGACTTGAGACGGAGAGCAATTTCGTGGTCGTCTATAGGGCGGTATTCGCCAGCGCGATGCAGGACGGCATCGGCATCTTCTTCGGCACAAAACTGCACTCCGCCCGGACAGTCGAGTCCGATATGGCTGAGCAACGCAACGGGATTGTTGGGCCTAACGTCGAATTCGGCGGCAATCGCTTTTCGCTGGTCCTCGCTGTCGGGTAGAAGGCCAAACAGGTACGGATTCATGACCTGTTGTCCGTATGTGCGATTCGATACGGGTATGTTGGTCGATAGGGCTGGCCCGTCATAGTCATGATCGTAGGTAAAACTGATAAGACCGTTCTCATCTTGCGTGAGCGTTCCCGCAGGTACGTCGCAAATAATGGTCCGAAGTGATGTCCTGGCCATTGGCTATTTCCCTTCGGGCTTGGTTTGGTTAGATACGTTTGCGGCAATCGAGACTCCGAGATTGGACATGGCGAAATCGGCGAAGACCTCGTCGTAGAGTGCGGATGTAAAGGGGGCATCTGCAAGAGCCGGAATGGGGGTACTACGACGGTTGCGATGATGAGGACGTTGAGTGTGATGGCGCCTGGGGATGCTGCGAGGCAGCGGATTGGCATGCGGGGCGTCGACTGGTCGCTCGTTTTTCGCTTCGCCGATATCCCCTTGAGCGGCGAGTGCCAGTCCAAGAGCATTGAAAATCGTCAGCAGCTTGTCGAGTCGAATGCCGGTGGCGTCTCCTAGCTCGAGCGATGCGAGCAGACGCTTCGAAACACCGGCTTTTTTAGCGAGGGTCGCACGGGTGATTCCCTGCGACTCGCGTGCCTGACGCACATAGATGCCAGCTTGGCGCGGCGTGGTGATGGGAAGGGTATCCATGGCGATCTCCAACATGCAGACTTTTGCATATCAGTATGACATGCAAAAGTCTGCACGAAAAGGCCTTATGCAAAACTCTGCATAAGGCCTTGTGCTGGCGTTGAGTTTTGAGCGATTGTGCTTGGCGTTACAGCGCCAAAATCCCCAGATGCTCAAGCAAGATCTTAAGCCCGATGAGGATGAGTACGACGCCACCCACGATGGTGGCGGGTTTTTCGTAGCGCGCGCCAAAGGTGTGGCCGATCGCTACGCCGGCGACGGAGAAGATAAACGTTGTGACGCCGATAAGCGATACAGCGGGAACGATGTCAACCGAGAGCGCCGCAAACGAGATACCTACGGCTAGGGCGTCAATCGAGGTGGCAATGGCAAGAATCAGATATTCTGCCAGGTCAATCTTTTCGGCATCCTTGCCGTCGCCCCCATCCTCGTCTTCGGTAAAGGCTTCCCACAGCATTTTGCCGCCGATAAAGGCCAAAAGGATAAAGGCGATCCAATGGTCGATGGGTCCGATGATGCCCATGAATTGACTGCCGAGCGCCCATCCGATTACGGGCATGCCGGCCTGAAAGCCGCCAAAGAACAGGCCGAGCACTACGGCGACTTTAAGGTTGATCTTTTTCATGCCAAGGCCCTTGCAGATGGATACGGCAAAAGCGTCCATAGAAAGGCCGATAGCGAGCAACACAAGCTCTGCGAGTCCCATAGTCTGGCTCCCTCTCTGCGGGCGAGCCCGATTACGCGACTACTCCCTCATTTATATGAGACCCGATGCTACCACACGAGCAGTCAAAAGAACCCCGTCCCAAATGAGCTACCTAAGCGGTGTTCGCTCATTCTGTAAGCATCGGATTTCGCAAGCGCCGCAGGGACAAACCGTGAGAAACTATTTAGCGTTTATGGAGCGTATACGATGGGAGCGATGCCTTGGATAAGAACGAGCTGCAAAAGCGTATGGAACAGGCCATCCGCCTGACGGCACCTGGCCAGCCGATCCGCACCGCCCTCGACATGATCATTGCCGGTCACCTGGGTGCCCTTATCTGCGTCGGCGACACCGAAAACGTGCTTGCTGCCGGTAACGACGGCTTCCCGCTCAACATTTCGTTTACCTCGAACCGCCTGTTCGAGCTTTCCAAGATGGACGGCGCCATCGTTATCGATGGCGACCTCACCCAGATCCTGCGCGCCAACTTCCACCTCAATCCCGATCCCTCGCTTGCCACGAGTGAGACGGGCATGCGTCACCGTACTGCCGCTCGCATGTCGGTGCTCACCGATGCCATCGTGATCTCGGTCTCGGCCCGTCGCGCCGTCGTTAACGTGTACGTTCACGGCAAGAGCTACGAGATCCAGCCCGTCACCACCATCATGAGCTCGGTCAACCAGCTCGTCGCCACGCTCCAGACCACCCGTCAGTCGCTCGACCGCTCCTTGCTGCGCCTGACGGCCCTTGAGCTCGACGACTACGTTACGCTCGCCGACATCACCGGCATCTTCTCGAGCTTCGAGATCATGCAGCAGGCAAAGACCGAGCTTAAGGATTGCATTGTCAAGCTGGGCAACCAGGGCAAGCTCGTGCAGATGCAGCTCGAGCAGCTCGCGGGCTCCAGCATGGATACCGAATACGACTTGATGATCCGCGACTACGCAAGCGATTCCTCCGAGGCAAACGCCGAGAAGATCCGCGCCGAGCTGAGCCGCATGACGCCTAAGGACCTGTCCGACCCGCAGCACGTGGCGGCAGTTCTGGGTTACGACGACCTGGACGAGGACTCCGTCATGACGCCGCTGGGCCTGCGCACGCTTTCGCGCGTGTCCGTCGTGCGCGACGGCGTGGCCGAGAAGATCGTCGACGAGTACGGCTCGCTGCAGGAGCTCATGGACGACATCAGCGAGGATCCGGAGCGCTTGGGCGACTTTGGCGTCAACAACCCTGCCATTCTTGCGGACTCGCTGTACCGCATGAAGGGCACCAAACAGGGGAACGCATAATGGCGCCCGTATGCGCCGTGGTCGTTGCCGGCGGCAGCGGCCAGCGCTTTGGAAATCCCGGCGGCAAGCAGCTCGTTAATGTGGCGGGCCGTCCGCTCATGAGCTGGTCCATCCGCGCGTTCGATCGTAGCGATAAGGTCGGCCATATCGTCGTGGTTTGCCCTGCCGAGCGCCGTGCCGAGATGCGCCGCCTGGCCATCGACCCGTTTGACTATGACACGCCCATCAGCTTTGCCGATGCCGGCGATACCCGTCAGGATTCCACCCGTGCCGGCGTGCATGCGGTTCCGGCGGGTTTCGAATATGTCGCCATCCACGACGGCGCTCGTCCGCTCATTACGACCGAGGCCATCGACCACGCTATCGACGTGCTCGTGAGCGACCGTGCCCTCGACGGTGTCGTGTGCGGTCAGCCCGCGATCGACACGCTCAAGATCGTTGACGGCGATAATATCGTCGAGACGCCGCCGCGTGAGCTCTACTGGGCAGCGCAGACGCCGCAGATCTTTAGCGTCGATGCTATGAAGCGCGCCCACGCTGCAGCCATTGCCGAGGGCTTTATCGGTACCGATGATTCGTCGCTGGTCGAGCGCATGGGTGGGCGCGTCCGCTGCGTCCAGAGCCCACGCGATAACCTTAAGGTGACGGTGCCCGAGGACCTGCGTCCCGTAACCGCGATTCTGCTTGGCCGCATGGCCGAGGGAGAGGACCTTCCCCATGTTCAGTAACCTGCGCATTGGCCATGGCTACGACGTCCACCGTCTGGTGGAGGGGCGTCGATGTATCATCGGCGGTGTCGACATTCCCTACGAGCGCGGCCTGCTGGGCCACTCGGATGCCGATGTGCTCGCGCACGCCTTGGCCGACGCTATTCTGGGCGCCTGCCGCGGGGGAGACATCGGCAAGCTATTCCCCGATACCGACCCCGCCTATGAGGGTGCCGATTCGATGGTGCTGCTCGCTCGCGTGATGGACTATGCGCGCGAGCTGGGCTTCGAGTTTGTCGATGCCGATTGCACCATTGCCTGCCAGCAACCCAAGATCACCCCGCACCGCGATACCATGCGCGCCAACCTTGCCCATGCCCTGGGCGTTGACGTCGAAAACGTGGGCGTCGCCGCCACTACGACCGAAAAGCTCGGTTGGGAAGGCCAGGGCGAGGGAATCGGCGCCTGGGCCGTCTGCCTGCTACAGAAAACCGTTAAGGAGTAACGAATGCGTATCTACAACAGCGCTACCCATAAAAAGGAAGAGTTCCAGCCCATCGAGTCCGGCAAGGTCCGCATGTACGTGTGCGGCCCCACGGTCTACGACAACATCCACATCGGCAACGCCCGCACGTTCATCAGCTTTGACGTGATTCGCCGCTGGCTCATCGCGAGCGGCTACGAGGTCACGTTCGCCCAGAACCTCACCGATGTCGACGACAAGATCATCAAGCGCGCCAACGAGCAGGGCCGTACGGCCGCCGAGGTCGCGACGGAGTTCTCCGACAAGTTCATCGGCGTCATGCGCGCCGCCAACGTGCTCGATCCCGATGTGCGCCCCCGCGCCACCAAGGAGATCGGCCCCATGATCGCCATGATCAAGACGCTTATCGAGCAGGGCCACGCTTACGCAGCCGATAACGGCGATGTGTACTTTGCCGTGCGCAGCGATCCCAACTATGGTCAGGTCTCGGGCCGCAACATCGACGACCTTATGGTTGGCGCACGCATTGAGGAGAACGAGGACAAGAACGACCCGCTCGACTTTGCCCTGTGGAAGGCCGCCAAGCCCGGCGAGCCCAGCTGGCCGAGCCCCTGGGGCGAGGGCCGTCCCGGTTGGCACACCGAGTGCGCCGCCATGGTGCATCGCTACCTGGGCACTCCGATCGACATCCACGGCGGCGGCTCCGACCTTGCCTTCCCGCATCACGAGAACGAGTGCGCTCAGGCCACCTGCGCCTGGCACCAGGGCTTCTCCAACACCTGGATGCACACGGGCATGCTGCTGGTAGACGGCGAGAAGATGTCCAAGTCGCTCGGCAACTTCTTTACGCTGGCCGAGGTCCTCGAGCAGCACTCCGCTGCCGCCCTGCGCCTGCTGATGCTGCAGACGAGCTATCGCTCGCCGCTCGACTTTTCTTGGGAGCGCCTGGAGGGTGCCGAGAACTCGCTCACGCGTATCGCCGGTACGGTCGAGAACCTGCGCTGGGCCGCGAACCATGCGACGGCCGATGCCGATGAGGCAGCATCCGAGGCGTTTGCCGCCAAGGCCGCCGAGACCCGTGCCACCTTTAAGGAGTGCATGGACGACGACTTTAACACCGCCGGTGCCATGGGTGCTGTCTTTGGCTTTGTGACCGAGTGCAACCAGTACCTGGAGCAGGCGGGCGATGCTGCCGACAAGGCCGCAGTCCTGGCTGCCGCCGATACGCTGGCCGAGCTGCTCGATACGTTTGGCGTTGAGCTTCCCGAGCCCAAGGTCGAGTTGCCGCTGGGCCTGCTGGGCGTTGCCGCCGGTTTGGTTGCCTACACGGGCGACGACGTGGACGAGGCCGCTGCCAAGATTCTCGAGGCCCGTGCCGAGGCCCGTGCCGCCAAGAACTGGGATCTGGCCGACGCCATCCGCGACCAGCTCAAGGACCTCGGGCTGACGATCGAGGATACCGCCGCCGGCACTCGTATTAAGAGTCTCTAGTATTTGTCGACCGTTCGAGGTGCGGCAGATTGCCTTGAAAGAGGAGGGCATAGACCTGGTGGTCATGCCCGACGATTGAAAGGCAAGGTGCCGTGGCTCGGACGGTCGATTCTTGTTCGTTATCTTTTTAAGGAGGCCGTTTTATGGCCGACAATCGCAAGCGTGCACCGCGTGGAGGCAAGCAGGCTGCTTCTGGCTCGCGTCCGATTCGCCGCAACGACCGCGCTGCCGCTCCCAAGGGCCAGCGCGAGCGCTCCCAAGCCCAGGCTGCACGTCCGCAGCGAGATCGCAACCGCGACAACGTTCAGGCTCCCAAGGGCGAGTTTATCGAAGGTCGCCGTGCTGCCGCCGAGGCGCTACGCACTGGTTTTCCCATCAAGTGTGCGCTCATTGCCGAGGGCGGGGAGCGCGATGCCGCCTTGTCGCGCCTGATCGATGACCTCAATGCCGCGGGCGTCCGCATTAAGTATGTGCCGCGCGCGCAGCTCGATGCGCTGTCGAGCCATGGCGCTCACCAGGGTATTGCGCTCGAGGTTGGCAACTTCCCCTATGCCGACGTCGCCGACATCCTCGGCCGCGCGGGTGACGGACCGGCGCTCGTCGTCGTGCTCGATCATGTGACCGACGACGGTAACTTTGGTGCCATTGTGCGCTCTGCCGAGGTCGTGGGCGCGGCGGGCGTCATCATTGCCAACAAGCGCGCCGCCGGCGTGACCGTTGGCAGCTACAAGACTTCTGCCGGTGCTGTCATGCACCTGCCTATCGCACAGGTTCCCAATATCGCCCGTGCGCTCGATGACCTCAAGGCCGCTGGCTTTTGGGTGGGCGGTGCCTCCGAGCACGCCGAGGGCAGCTGCTGGGATGCTCCCTTCGAGGGCCGCGTGGCGCTCGTCATGGGCTCCGAGGGCGACGGCATCTCGCGCCTGGTGCTTGAGAAATGCGACTTTTTGACCAAGCTTCCCCAGCGCGGCATGACCGAGAGCCTCAATGTTGCCCAGGCGACAACGGCGCTGTGCTTTGAGTGGCTGCGCCGCAATGCCGGCGAGCTCATGGGGGAGGAGTAGCGCATGTCCAAGAAGAACCGCGCCAAGTCCAAGGCCAAGCGCTTTGGCGAGGGCTCGGCCAAGCCGATTGTTTCGGCTGCGACCTATGGCGTGGGCGGCAATGCGTTTGCGCAGGCTATCGCCGACCCAGTCTCGACGGTGCACTCCAACAAGCCCGAGCTGCTGGTGGTCGACGGTTACAACGTGATCCACTGCACGCCGCGCTACGAAAAGCTCGTGTACGACCATTCCGACGATCCGTATTCCAGCGACGTTCACGATATGGCGCGCACTGCCCTCATCAACGACGTTGCCGCGTTTGCCCAAGGCCGCTACGAGGCCGTAATCGTGTTTGACGGCGCGGGCAATATCTCCAGCGAGCGCCCCAATCTGCCGGCCCGTGGCGTGCGCATCGAGTTTTCGCCGACGGGCGTCTCTGCCGATACCGTGGTGCAGAAGCTCTGTATCGAGGCACGCGAGGAAGGCCGCGCGTGCTCCGTGGTATCGAGTGACGGCACGATCCAGGCCGTCGTCATGGGCAAGGGCGTTACGCGCATCTCGAGCCGTATGCTGGTGGACGAGATCAAACAGATCGATAACGACGTTCACGAGGCAGAGGAAGCTCCGCAGATCAAGATGACCCTGGGCAGCCGCCTGAGCCCCGAGGCCCTGGCCAAGCTCAAGGCGTTGCGTGGGAGATAGGGGAGCTGACGGGCAATGCTGCCTCGCTAACTCCATTCAGCGATGTTGATCATTCTTTCGAGGCGCCACGTTAGCGCCTCTTTTAGATAAGGCAGTCTCGCTGCTAGGGCATCGTTTTTAGACAGAATCTCGATCGCCTCGTCGACAAAACCTTCGAGTTTGTCCCCGTCAAACCAGCCCATGTCCTCGACGAGCAACATTTGTTTGGCGGGGCTTGAATGAAATTGTGCGCTGGTAAAACTGTGCCCTCCCGCCTTAAGCTCCTCTAGAGATATGTTGCACCAGAGCGATGAACCCGAATCGAAGATGGGAGCTGGTCTGCAGGCCAGTGAGTTGACGTTTCGCACGAGGCCGAAGTTGCGCCAATGACGATCGTAGTTGGCGATGATGTCGTCGCACACGATCATGCGGTCAAGGGCATCCTTGACGCCTGTCACCCCGAGCTCCTCGCAGTTTGCTACATATCGCTCGTAGTCGGTTAGCCGTTCATCTGCGTTTGCGTGCTGGTTTACATAGAACGCAGGGACATACTCTTCTTCATCAGTTAAGAAGACATCGCATGTGCTCAGGGCGGAAGTGCCCGTGCCCTCGAGCGAGTAAGGCACATAATCGCAGGCGTTTAGGATGCGACGGTGGAGCGCGGTCGCCACCAGCTCGTTATAAGGTTCCTGGTCCAGGTGCGCTCCTGCCTTATGCAGAATTCGACGTTCGCCCTCGCACGTCCAGTACTTTTGAAGATTGCCGTCCGAGGTGTTAT
Source organism: Collinsella sp. (assembly GCA_019419555.1). Classification (GTDB taxonomy): domain Bacteria; phylum Actinomycetota; class Coriobacteriia; order Coriobacteriales; family Coriobacteriaceae; genus Collinsella. The sequence goes on along the minus strand of DXZR01000004.1, from coordinate 86,642 downwards.
CGGGCTTTGCGGCAGCCGCTTTTCCCTCTGGGGCAAAGGGTGCAATGGACAGCGAGACGTCATCAAAGGCGTTATTGAAGAAGTTGATATCCTCCCAGGTGAGACCGGAACCTTGGGGCCTAATCCAATACTGGTCGGATAAGGAGAGGCCGAGATTTCGCTGGACGAGTTCATCGGGAACATCGACTGCGGCTTCTGCAAGCAGGGAGGCTAGCCCAATGCGTGCGAGCGGGATACCGCGGCCGCGCCACCAGATGCGGAAGGAGTCTAGCGATATGGGGCTATTAGGGCCAAATACTCCAATAGGGGCGTGGGCGTAATCGATGTCGGCACCGATGTGGGTAAAGTCTTTTCGCGATGTGCTGTAGACCAGCTGAGCGACTTCGTACGTGCGGTTCATGAGGGTGAACGCGATCTCGCTCTTACCGTGGCCGCGGCGGGGACGTCCCCCCGTTTTGGTCACAGAGCGGAGTCGCGTGTCGACGCTGTCTTTGTCGATGAGCCATACACCAGAAGCCTTGCGGGCCTCAAGTGCTCCGTTTTTTATGAGCTCCTGCACCCTGCGCGGAGTGATGCCGAGCAGCTCGGCGGCTTCTTTGGTAGTAAGCATCGCGAAACCCTTCGCCAGAACGAATAGTTTTATATATAGCAATTGTAATTAAAACTATTCGTTCTGGCGAATGGTTTTAAGATTGAGGGCGCACTGACAGAAATGAACGGGCCTGGTACGCGTTGTTGCTGGATTTTGCATATTTGTATAACGCCGTGCGGCCTGTTGCGCCCCGTCCGCAATTCCTTTATTCTTAACTCGCTTCGCGTGAAAGCGCCAAGTGTGCCAGTGTGGCGCAACGGTAGCGCAACTGATTTGTAATCAGTGGGTTGCAGGTTCGATTCCTGTCACTGGCTCCATGAGAGTTTCGGGCTCTGTTTCCTTGTGGGACAGGGCCCGTTTCTATTTATGTCGATAAGTCAGCGTGTTTGGCGCCAACCAAGCTTCAGGTTTGTCTCGATCCGTAACACGAGTGGGCTGAAGACCCTCCTTATAGTTACAGATCGAAACATTGCCAAGGGAAGGCCGATAACATCTCGATCCGTAACACGAAGAGGCTGAAAACCGTTCTTACTGTTACAGAATGAGACGTAAGCGGGGGTTTCTGCGAAACATCTCGATCTGTAACAGATAGGGGAGGAATAACCCTCTTACTGTTACAGGTCGAGACATAGGCCGGGGCGAGGTTGGTCATCGTCATCGAGCGTGGATTATCGGACACACGAGCGTGGAAAATCTTCCGCCTAGTGAATGAGCGTGGATAATCTGCCACTTTGGATTCGATGGCACGGCAAAGGGGAGATTATCCACGCTCGATTTCAAACGGAAGAAAATCCACGCTCGATTTTGCCTGGGAAGAGCAATCTTCTGTCTGGGCAGCCCCGATCTCGACCTATATATAGGTGCAAATAAGCTGGTATCGAAGTTCGATACTGAAGGTGTACTCCACTACAGCAAAGTGTTACCTTGGGAAACGTCACCTCAGTATCCAAAACCACTGTCCTTCATATCCAAACTCAATAAAACCGCAGGTCACGGCTATATAGATACGCCCGGCACCGTGTATCTAGAGGTTTTCGTTGACAGCCCCCAAGGTGGCATCGTATTATCTTCTTCGTTCGCGGGGGCGGCGGTCCAAAAGACCAAAGGACCTGCGGATACTTGAACGATTGGGAGTTTGCCCGAGTGGTTAATGGGGACGGGCTGTAAACCCGTTGGCTCTGCCTACATAGGTTCGAATCCTATAGCTCCCACCCGTCAAGTGCCTGTATAGCTCAGTCGGTAGAGCACTTCGTTGGTAACGAAGAGGTCACCAGTTCAAGTCTGGTTGCAGGCTCCATCCGGCGGTGTAGCTCAGTTGGTTAGAGCACACGGTTCATACCCGTGGCGTCACTGGTTCGAATCCAGTCACCGCTACCATAGGTAACACGGTGGCTTCTCAATAGTATGTTGAGAGGCCACTATGGTATAAAGGCATAGTCCCGTCCGGGGACGACCTGTTAAGAGGAGGGCTTTATGGCCAAAGAGAAGTTTGAGCGCACTAAGCCGCATGTTAACATCGGCACCATTGGTCACGTCGACCACGGCAAGACCACGCTGACCGCTGCCATCACCAAGGTTCTCTCCGAGACCGAGGGCTGCAAGGCTGACTTCACTGCGTTCGAGAACATCGACAAGGCTCCCGAGGAGCGCGAGCGCGGCATTACGATCTCCGTCTCCCACGTCGAGTACGAGACTGCTGCCCGTCACTACGCTCACGTTGACTGCCCGGGCCACGCTGACTACGTCAAGAACATGATCACCGGTGCTGCTCAGATGGACGGCGCTATCCTGGTCATCGCCGCTACCGACGGCCCCATGGCTCAGACCCGCGAGCACATCCTGCTCGCCCGTCAGGTCGGCGTTCCCTACATCGTCGTCTTCCTGAACAAGTGCGACATGGTCGACGATGACGAGCTCATCGACCTCGTCGAGATGGAGACCCGTGAGCTCCTCTCCGAGTACGATTTCCCCGGCGACGACATCCCCGTCATCCGTGGCTCCGCTCTGGGCGCTCTCGAGGGCGACGCCAAGTGGATGGACGCCATTCGCGAGCTCATGAAGGCCGTCGACGAGTACATCCCGACGCCTGCTCGTAACAACGACCTCCCGTTCCTGATGGCCGTTGAGGACGTTATGACCATCTCCGGCCGTGGTACCGTTGCTACTGGCCGTGTCGAGCGCGGTGAGCTCAAGCTCAACGAGCCCGTCGAGATCGTCGGCATCAAGGATACCCAGAACACCGTCGTTACCGGTATCGAGATGTTCCGTAAGTCCATGGACTTCTGCGAGGCTGGCGACAACGTCGGTCTGCTGCTCCGCGGCATCAAGCGTGAGGACATCGAGCGCGGCCAGGTTCTCTGCAAGCCCGGTTCGGTTACCCCGCACACCAAGTTCACCGGCGAGATCTACGTTCTGACCAAGGAGGAGGGCGGCCGTCACACCCCGTTCTTCGATGGTTATCGTCCTCAGTTCTACTTCCGTACCACCGACGTTACCGGTACGGTCAAGCTCCCCGAGGGCACCGAGATGGCTATGCCTGGTGACCACATCACCATCGAGGGCGACCTCATCCACCCGATCGCCATGGAGGAGGGCCTGCGCTTCGCTATCCGCGAGGGTGGCCACACCGTCGGTTCGGGCATCGTCTCCACGATCATTGAGTAAATTAGCTCTTTGATATAGCTGACTTAGAGAACCCGGCACTTATATGGGTGCCGGGTTCTTTTCTGCAATGGATATTGAGCCGTTGCTGGTGTCGAGAGGATCGATAATGGTCCTGGATGCACCGTCGATTAGCTCTCGATGGCTTCATTGATGTGTTCCAAATATGAATGGATCCACCGAGAACCAATTGACTCGAGGTTTTCATTGACAGCACTTACGTGGAGCTGATAAAGTAACAACTCGTGCCCGTACGGGGCGGAAATGAAAGGTTCAGGATACATGCGTACTCTAGTTACTCTTGCGTGCACTGAGTGCAAGCGCCGCAACTATACGACCACCAAGAACAAGTCGACCATGCCTGATCGTATGGAGATCAAGAAGTATTGCCCCTGGTGCCGTCACCAGACGCTGCACAAAGAGACTCGCTAGTCTCTAGTCACATACGCCAGTAGTTCAATTGGTAGAGCATCGGTCTCCAAAACCGAGTGTTGAGGGTTCGAGTCCTTCCTGGCGTGCCAGTCATTATTCCGTAAGCTCCCACTTGGGGGCTTACGGTTTACTCATGTATAAGCGCATTGCGCGGAGGTAACCCAAATGGCCAACAAGAAGAACAAGAAGAAGGCTCAGCAGCCGGCACCTGCCAACAAAGCTGCCGCCAACTCCAAGGTTGAGGCCAAGAAGGCCGTTGCCAAGAAGAACGAGAAGGCTGCGAAGTCCAAGAAGAACGAGAAGCCTGGTTTCTTCGCCCGCACCAAGAAGTATTTCGCTTCGGTCAAGTCCGAGATGAAGCGTGTCACGTGGCCCGATAAGAAGGAGCTCGTGAACTACTCGGTCGTCGTTTGCGCTTCTCTGATCGTCGTCGGCGTCGTCATCGCTCTGCTCGATGCTGGCTTTGGCGAGGCTCTTGCTCTGTTCTCTGGATTGAGGGGCTAAACCATGTCTAAGCGTTGGTACGTCGTTCACACTTACTCTGGATACGAGAACCGTGTTAAGTCCGATCTCGAGCATCGAATCGAGACTATGGGCATGCAGGACCGTATCTTTGATATCGAGATTCCTATGGAGCGTGTCACCGAGATTAAAGAGGGTGGCAAGCGTGAGACCAAGGATTCCAAGATTTTCCCGGGTTATGTCCTTGTCCGCATGGAGATGGATGATGATGCTTGGACGTGTGTTCGTAACACGCCTGGCGTCACCGGTTTCCTAGGCGGCAACGGCAAGCCCGCTCCGCTTTCCCGCGACGAGTACAACAAGATGACTCGTCGTCCCGGTAAGGGCGATTCGCCCAAGCGCACCTCGGTTGATATTGAGGTCGGTACGTCCGTCCGCGTCACCGATGGCCCGCTTACCGACTTTGATGGCAAGGTCTCCGAGGTTAACACCGAGGCTGGCAAGCTCAAGGTCACGCTGATGATCTTTGGCCGCGAGACGCCGGTCGAGCTCGACTTTAACCAGGTCGCTGTCATCGCTTAAGTTTTCGTCCGTTCGCGCGAGCGTGCTTCTTCTGTGACTGCTCATCTCAGGAGTGCTTCTAACACGTGCGTGCTTACGATATAGCAAGTACTTCACACTCGTGATTCGAAAGGAATGACCATGGCTGAGAAGAAGGTTGCCAACGTCATTAAGCTCCAGATTCCTGCTGGTGCAGCAAACCCCGCTCCTCCCGTCGGCCCCGCCCTGGGCGCTGCTGGCGTGAACATCATGCAGTTCTGCCAGGCCTTTAACGCCGAGACGCAGGACAAGAAGGGTGACATCATCCCCGTTGAGATCTCTGTCTACGAGGACAAGTCCTTCTCCTTCATCACCAAGACCCCGCCGGCGGCTCACCTTATCAAGAAGGAGCTGAACCTCAAGTCTGGTTCCGCTAAGCCCCAGGCTGACAAGGTTGGTCAGCTCTCCCAGGAGCAGCTCACCAAGATCGCCGAGATCAAGATGCCGGACCTCAATGCCAACGACATTGACGCCGCCAAGAAGATTATCGCCGGTACCGCCCGTTCCATGGGCGTCACCATCGCTGAGTAGCGATTTCTTATGGTAACGGCGGGTGCTCCGACCGGGGCGCCCGTTAAATGTGTGCAATAGGGCACACGATACGATGTGGGAGGGCTCACGCCCGTTTAACCACAGGAGGTAATGCACATGGCTAAGCATGGTAAGAGCTATAACGCCGCTGCCGAGAAGATCGACCGCGCCACGCTCTACACCCCCCTTCAGGCTGCCAAGCTCATCAAGGAGCTCGACACCGCCAAGTTCGACGAGACCGTCGAGGCTCACTTCCGTTTGGGCATCGATACTCGTAAGGCTGACCAGAACATCCGTGGTTCCATCTCCCTGCCCCACGGCACCGGCAAGACCGTTCGTGTTGCCGTCTTCGCCGAGGGCGAGAAGGCCCGTGAGGCTGAGGCTGCCGGCGCCGACATCATCGGTTCCGACGAGCTCGTCGCCCAGATTCAGAAGGGCGAGATCAACTTCGACGCCGCTATCGCTACGCCGAACATGATGGCCAAGGTTGGCCGCATCGGTAAGATCCTTGGTCCCCGTGGCCTCATGCCGAACCCCAAGCTCGGCACCGTGACCATGGACGTCGCCAAGATGGTCTCCGAGCTCAAGGCTGGCCGCGTTGAGTACCGCGCCGACCGCTACGGCATCTGCCACGTGCCCCTGGGCAAGAAGTCCTTCTCTGAGCAGCAGCTCGTCGAGAACTACGCTGCCCTGTACACCGAGATTCTGCGCGTCAAGCCCTCTTCTGCTAAGGGCAAGTACGTCAAGTCCATCTCCGTGTCTTCCACCATGGGCCCTGGCGTCAAGGTCGATCCCGCTGTCCAGCGTGACTTCCTGGCTGAGTAACTAACAGTTACTGCCTGAGCAAAGCAAGCATTGCTAAAGAAACCCGGTTCTGCCTCGTGCAGGACCGGGTTTCTTGCTATCTCGGGCCAAAACCACCACAACGGGGACAGGCACCTTTGTGGTGGCTTGGGCACTTTGGCGTCAATGTTATGGCATCGCAGCGAGCCGGTTCCAAGTGCCCTAGGTCGCCCCGAAAGAGGAGCGATGCGTACTTTGGTACGCGAGCGACGGCTTGAGGGGCGAGATGGGGTGCTTGGGGCCGGCGCAGCGTCAAGCCTTAAAGGTGGTTACCAGGGTGTTCTGGCTGTTGAAGACTCGATGGCTTCGTGGCGTTTGAGCTCGCGGCGCATGGTTTGTGAGTTGAGCCAAGCTGCTTGCCAGCCGCGGATGGGGTAGTGCGTCTGGTCGAGCTCAAACTGCGTATAGCCGCAGGCGTTGATGATCGTCGTTCCACACACATGCTGACGCTCGCGCTGAAAATCGCAACCGTAGCTTTGGTGCACATGCCCGTGCACCATGTAGTCGGGATTCCAGGATTCGAGTGCTGTGTTAAAACACTCGAATCCTCGATGCGGCAGATCGTCCAGATCACCCATACCGGCGGCGGGTGCATGGGTAAGCAGAATGTCGCACCCGCCGACCATCCTAACCTTACGCGACAGCTTACGCATGCGCTTGGACATCTCGCGTTCGGTGTACATGTTGGCGCCGTCGCGATAACGCATGGACCCGCCAAGGCCCGCAATGCGAATCCCTCGGTACGTGTACACGCTGTCCTCTACGCAGATACATCCACCCGGTGCATGACGTGCGTAGCGGTCATCGTGATTGCCGCGCACGTAGATGAGCGGTTTGTTGATGACCGTAACCAAAAACTCAAGATAGTCCGGGTCCAGATCGCCGGCGGACAAAATCAGGTCGACGCCCTCAAAGCGTTCCTTGCGAAAGCACTCCCAAAGGCATCGTTCTTCGGTATCGGCTATGGCAAGGATTTTCATAGGGCAGGGACTTTCGGCTCATCGTCGAGCTGCGGAATGGTGCCTACCACGTTATCCGCCAGCCAATTCATCTCGACAATCTGCGTGCTCGGCAGCGGAGGGAAGCCTTCGATCTGTACCACGCCGTTCTGACTGTGGAGCTCGCCGCCAAAGGGGTTGATGGATCCCTCGACAATGCCGTTGCGGAGCAACTGCACGAGTTTGCGCGTCTGGTAGGGTAGGCCCGGAGCGTAACGGATGTCGATAACGCCGGAGCTCATGCCGTACCAGTAGTTCACGGCGCGCACTTGGTTGTCATCGCTGGTCTCGTCCCACGTGCCGTGCAGAAGGCTGCGAACGATGAGCTCGTAGTAACGGCCCCAGTTCCATACCGGCATGGCGATGCCGGTAACCTTGCCATCGACCAGGCGGTGGAGTCCGTAGGCCGTAGGGTCTTCGAGCGACTTTGACATGTCAGCGCCGGTCATGACGCTCACGCCTTCGCGGCACATGGCCTCGGCGAGACCGCCGGCGGGCACATCGCCCCAGGTGAGGATAATTTGCGCGCGGGGGTCGAGCAGCGAGGCGCCGATGGCAAAGGCATTGATCTCGCTGAGCGCGCCGGATGCGAAGACCGACGCGTGGTAGCCGATGCGATGGTTGTCCGCCATGCTGGCGGCAAGGGCGCCCAGGAGGAACTTGGCCTCGTACATCTTGCCAAAGTACGAACGGACGCTTTGGTGGGGAAGGCCGATAGAGCAGTTAAGGAACCGAACCTGGGGATACTCAACGGCAGCTCTGAGCGTGTATTCCATCAGGCGGTGCGAGGTCGAGAAGATGACGTTGTCTCCATGTTTGACAGCCGTTTCCACGGCGGCGTAGAACACGTCCGGATTGTGACAGTCTTCGAACGCCTCGGTGCGCACGATACCGTCAAAGTGCTCATCGAGATACTGACGTCCTTGGTCGTGCAGACTGTCCCAGCTCGACGCCGCACAGGGGAACTCATGGATAAAGGCGATACGCAGGGGGTTGGCCGCCGAATAGACAGTCTTGCCCATAAAGAAGTTGAGCACGCCGGAGGTGGACTTGGCGGGCGACTCCTCCTCATCGACGCTCGGCGCTTCGACAAGATCGACCTTGTCCTCGTCGTTTTTGCCGGCAATGACCAGCTCGCGCCAAATCTTGCACAGGCGGTTTACGACGATATCCGTCGGCGTATCCAGCAGGCGGTCCTGGTTGTACACATTGAGGTAGACGAGCATGGCGTCGGCGGGCGTAATGTCCAGGTGGTCGCCGCCTGCGCGAAGGTAGGCGCGCTTAAAGAGCAGGAAGGTGTGGCGCAGGTAGTCGACCTTTTTCTGCGGCCATTTTTCGATAAGGTTCCGACCGAGCATCTTGGCGAGCGTCTCGTAGCTTCCCTCACGCGAGAACTCGATTTCGTATAGGGGGCAGACGCGCCAAAACGCGCAGAATTCACCGTACAGGCGGCTTTCGACGGAATCCCATGTGCCGGGGTAGAGACGGGTGACCCTGGCCGAAACCGTTGGAGCGTCCAGGAATTTGAGGACACTGACGCGTTTGTTGCCTTCCTGGACATAGAACCGATGCATGAACTCGGTGACGATGATGGGATCGCGATAGCCCTCGGTTACCTGGATGTCGTAGAGGTTGGACCACTTGCGGGCGAACTCAGTGTTAAACGGCAGCAGGGGCATAAAGTTGCATGAAAAGGCGGACTGACGGCCTTTGGTGACTGTGCCGACGACCATTTCGAGCGGAATATCCCTTAGGCCGACATTCTCTCGCTGACCTAAGGGGAGCTGGGCAACGAGGCTGTCGAGGTCCGTAAGGTACGGGTGCTCGCTTTGGCTGATGGCGCGACGGCGTCCCTGCTCGCCGCGCTTGCGTGCTTGACGATAGGCCTCTTCCATGATGTTGCTCCCTTAGTCGTTTAAACAACTATATGAACCATGGTACCACGAATGAAAACCACCACAAAGGTGCCTGTCCCTTTTTGGCGGGTTAGGCGATGATGGGGGCGATGGCACGGATGCAGGCGTCGGCTGCCGTGAAAGTAGTGCTGTCGTCGCTGACGATAAAGATGATCTTTCCTTTGATGCCAAAGTCGCCGATTTCGCTAAAGAGTACGTAGGGCTCCTTGTCAAAGCCCGAGATGGGAAGCACGGCGGCCTTGGTGGCGCTGGTCAGCTCGTCTGCCAGCACGTCAAGGGAAGCCCACTTGGACGTGTCCTTTACGGCAACGGGCACGGCCACGCGCCCAAAGGGCATCAAATGCACGAGTGTGTTCTTGGAAATGTTGGAGTTGGGCACAATGATGGTCTGTCCACAGGCATCCTCAATCGTTGTATGGCGCCAAGTGATGTCTTGGACCACGCCGGATACGCCGCCGACCTCGATATTGTCGCCGGGCTTGATGATGCCCATAAAGGTCACCTGCATGCCGCCGATAAGGTTTGACAGCGTGTCCTGAAAGCCGAGCGAAATGGCGATGCCGCCGACGCCAAGAGCGGCAACGAGGGCGTTTGCGTTAATGCCAAAGCAGTTGTCGAGGATAAAGCTGCCGCCGATCATCCAGATGACGGCCCGCGCGATGTTGATGAAGATACTCGATGCCGGAAGCGGGTTATCGTCTCGGTTAAGCAGATGGTTCAGGGTCTTGGATACGACCTTGGCGGCGACGGCGGTGCCTATCGCCAAGATGACGGCCCAGATGATGTTGTGGACCCACCGTTGCTCAAAGAAATGAAGAATCGGCTCAAACAATTCCATGTAGGGAAAACCTCCTAATGATCGTCCAACCATGATACCCACCAAGAAGCCCGTCCGATCACATCGGACGGGCTTCTGTGCTCGATATAAGGTTTACGCGGCGGGGCTGTAAGGCCCGGCGGTGTAGCTTAGCGTCGACGCTTCCAGATAATGCCGAGCATGATGACGATGATGCCGCCGATAAGGCACGCGCCAACTACTGCCAGCGTGCGGTCTCCCGTTGCGGCAAGCTTACCGGTCGTCTTCTTGGTGATGACCTTCGTGGTCGCCGTGTCCGTCTTAGACGAGGGCTTAGGCGTCGGGGCCGGTGAGGGCGTGGGGTCCACGGCTGCGGAGCCGAAGCCGATGGTGCCGGCGAGCCCGGTCATCTTGCTCTCCCAGCCGTTCTGCCCGATCAGCGCCCTCAGCGCCGCCTCGCACGTGCCCCACTCGGTGTACTTGGTGGCGTGTGCAAAGGTGGGAAAGTCGGTCGTGTTGGTAATGATGTAGTTGTTGGTGGCGACGGTATAGGTCTTGGCGGGGTCGAGCGTGCTGCCGTCTTTGGTGAGTGTGGCACTCACAATGCGCTTGCCTTCGGGCTGCGTCCAATCAATCGTCACGTTGATGCCGCCAAAGGAGAGAACGCTGCCAGAGTCATCGCGCCATTTGTACTTGTCTTGCGCCTCCTGCTCGGTGTGACCGGCCGCCACATAAGCCTGCTGAAGCTCGTAGCTGTCGTTACAATCGTCGCTGATTTGTAGCGAGTGCTCGAGCGCTGCGAGGAAGTCCGCGCCGGTCATGGTCCAGGTCTCCACGGTGTTGCCGTAGGGCGAGATGGCGATGACGTTGCCGGCGGTCACGTTGCCCGCCGCGATGCCGCCGCGGATGCCGCCAGCGTTTTCGATAGCGAAGTCCGCGCCCGTCAGGGCAAGATAGGAGCCGCAGATCACGTGGCCGATGGTCTGGGCCTTGGTGGTGTCGCCCTCCTTGCTGGGGCGGAAATCAGTGGTGCGCACCATTTCCCAACCATGCGTGCCTGCGGCGTCCTCGCCGTAGAAATAGTTGGTGGTGGATGTGCCGAGCACCTTGTTCGATTCGTTTTCAAAGTCCTCGTCGAGCGGCTTGATCTTGTTGCGGACGGCTTCAAGGCGGCTTTGGTAGTCGGAGCCCTTGTCGGGGTCTGCCAAAAGGTCGTTGACGTTCTTGGCGGTGTAGAGCTTCTCGTTGCTGTCGTCTGCAGGGACCGTGACCGTGTCGTCGTCGGTCGTCTCGGTGCCATTCGTGTCGTATTTGTACGGAATGGAAAGCAGTCCCACCTCGGCAAAGGCACTGCCCGCCTCGACAACGTGGATTGTCTTGCCGTCGGCTCCCGTCACCTTCTCGTTAAGGTTGATGTGCTCGTGGCCTGCGATAAGGGCATCGACGCCACGGAGTCGCGTGGCAAAGGTCTTGGCGTCGAGCGTGTGCGCGATACACACAACAACATCGCAGCCCTCCTTGCGCAGCTGCTCTGCCTCGGCATTGATGGCGTTCGCGGCACTCGAGAACGACGTACCCGCGACCAGGTCCGCGCGCAGCGAGGAGCCAAGCGACTCATCCATGGCTCCTACAACGCCGACCTTGATCTGGTAGGCGAACGTTGAGTGACCTTCACTGTCCTCCCAGGTGCGATCGAGCGTCTTCGTGATGCTCGAGCTCCATACGCCGCTCGTAGACTTCGCATTCGCGCAGAGCATGGCGAAGGGCGTGCCGCTGGTGCTGTAGCCGGTCATGGTGCGGAGTTTGTCCGCGCCGTAGCTCCAGTCGTGGTTGCCTGGCGTGGTTGCGTCGTAGCCGTCGGCGTAGAAGGTGTCCATGAGCTCGGCGATGCTCTTGCCCTCGCTCATGGTGGCGAAGGACTGTCCGTGGAAGGTATCGCCCGCATCGAGCAAAAGATCGGGGGCGCTGCTTTGGGCGCTATAGAGAACCGCCAGTCCGTCAAAGCCCACCGTGCCGGTGCCCTTGCTTGCGTTGTAGCTGTACTTGTAGCTGCCGTGGATATCGTTGGTGTGCATGACGGCCACGGAGCCGTCAATAGCGGCGGGCAGGTTTCCCGCGAAAGCGAGGCTTGGGATGCCTGCGAGCGCGCCGGCAAACAACGCGGCGGCTAACGCAAGGCGGGGGAGTCTTTTCATGGCAGTTTCCTTAGTCCTTAGCCAGAATGTCTGGTTGAATATCGGATTATCGACATAATATGCGAAAACCGCCGCAAGGGCGCTTGTCCCTTAGCGGCGGTTTTGACGTTTGCGCAGATAAAACCTGCCAAAATAAACCTGTCCCTTTTTGGCAGGTTTTAGCTCAGCAGCATGCGGTCGTTGGCGAGCTCGCCTCCCGAGACCTCCTCGAACTTCTGCAGCAGGTCGGCTACGGTGAGCGACTTCTTCTCATCGCCCGCCACGTCGTAGATCACGTGGCCTTCGTGCATCATGATCAGACGGTTGCCCAGACGGATGGCGTCGTTCATGTTGTGCGTGACCATGAGCGTGGTCAGGTGGTTCTCGTCGACGATCTCCTCGGTCAGGTTAAGCACCTTAGAGGCCGTCTTGGGGTCGAGGGCCGCGGTGTGCTCGTCGAGCAGCAGCAGGCGCGGCCTGGTGAGCGTGGCCATCAGCAGGGTGAGTGCCTGGCGCTGGCCACCCGAGAGCAGGCCGACCTTGGCGTTGAGACGCGTGTCCAGACCAAGGTCCAGGCGCTTGAGCAGCTCAACGTACTCATCTTTCTCGGCCTTGGTGACGCCCCACGAAAGGCCGCGACGCTGGCCGCGACGCTTGGCGAGGGCCAAGTTCTCGGCAATCTGCATGTCGGCAGCGGTGCCGCGCATGGGGTCCTGAAACACGCGGCCCAGGTACTTGGCGCGCTGCGACTCGCTCAGGCGCGAGATGTCGGTGCCGTCGAGCTCGATAACGCCCGAATCGAGCGGGTACACGCCGGCGATCATGTTGAGCAGCGTGGACTTGCCGGCGCCGTTGCCGCCGATCACGGTTACAAAGTCGCCGTCATTCAGGGTGAGGTCGACGCCGGTGAGCGCGCGCTTCTCGGTGACGGTGCCCTTGTTAAAGGTCTTCTTGACATGCGAGAGCTTAAGCATCTGCCTCATCTCCCTTCGTGTAGGAGCTGCGGAGCTTATAGCGCTCCCAAACCACGGGCACGCACAGGGCCACAGCGACAATTACGGCGGAGAGCAGCTTCATGTCGTTGGCGTCCATGCCCAACTGCAGCACGATGGCGCGGATAAGGAAGTACACCACGGAGCCAAAGACGGCGGAGGCAAGACGGACGCTAAACTGCGTGAGGCCGCCGGGCAGCAGACGGCCGAGCACCTCGCCGATAACAATGGCGGCAAGACCGATAACGATGGCACCGGTGCCCATACCAATGTCGGCATACTTTTGGCTCTGGCAGATGAGCGCGCCCGAAAGGCCGATGAGGGCGTTGGAGAGCACGAGGGCGATCATCTTGGTGGAGTTGGTGTTGACGCCCAGAGCGCGGATCATGTACTCGTTGTTGCCGGTGGCTCGCAGCGCCGAGCCGATCTCGGTGCCAAAGAACCAATACAGGATGGCAACGATAGCCACGGCGAGCAGGATGCCCAAGATGATGGCAACGGTGGACTGCGGCAGACCGGTCATATTGCTGACGGCGGAGAACACGGTGCCCTTGGCAAGAATGGGCGTATTGGACTTGCCCATGATGCGCAGGTTGATGGACCACAGGCTGATCTGGGTGAGGATTCCGGCGAGGATCGCAGGAATCTCAAAGACGGTGGTCAAAATGCCCGTGACGGCGCCCGCGATGGCGCCGGCGCACATACCGGCCAGCACGGCGAGCAGTGGGTCGACGTTGTTATTGACGATGAGCACAGCGCAGACGCAGCCGCCGAGGGCAAAGCTGCCGTCGCAGGTCATATCGGGAATGTCGAGCAGGCGGAACGTGATAAACACGCCAAGCACCATAATGCCCCAGAGGACGCCCTGCGAAACGGCGCCCTGCAATGCAATGAGCATGCTTCATACCTCCTAGGATAGGGTGGACACGTGATTCACCATAATAGCGGTAACAATGCATAGAAGAGCTGCGGACAGACGTTTTGTTTTACCTGAAACAAGCAGGGCGGACGCCGGTCTACAGCGCCCGCCCCTGTGGCTCAGATATTGAATAACGCGGCTAAAGCGCGAGCACGGGCTCTAGACGCATGCCGCGTATGGCATTACGCGTCCAGAGCGGAAAGGTCGATGCCCAGGGCCTCGGCCATTTCGTCGTTCTTGACGACGACCAGGTCCTTGCTCGAGAGGTGCTTGATCGGCATGTCTTCGGGCTTGGCCTCGCCCTTCAGGATCTTAACGGCCATCTCGCCCGCAGCGTAGCCCAGGTCCTCGTAATTGATGGAGAGGGTGAACAGGCCGCCGGCCATGCACATACCCTCCTCGCCAGTCACGAAGGGAAGCTTGTTTTCCTTGCAGATCTGGCCGACCTGCGAGGCACCCGCGGCGATGGTGTTGTCGGTGGGGGAGTACAGCGCGTCGACCTTGCCCACGGCAGACTCGACGACGGACTGAATCTCGTTGGAGCTCGAGACGGTGAAATCGGTGTACTCCAGGCCCAGCTTGTCGAGTTCCTTCTTGGCGGCCTTGATCTGGACGTCGGAGTTGGACTCGGCGGTGCAGTAGAGCAGGCCGACCTTTTTAACGTCGGGCAGGACCTTCTGCATCATCTCGAGCTGCTCGGCGACCGGGGTGAGGTCGGAAGCGCCCGTGACGTTGGTGCCGGGCTTGTCGTTGTCCTGGACCAGGCCGGAGGCGGCGTAGTCGGTGATGGCGCAGCCCACGATGGGGATATCGGCCGTGGCGCCGGCGGCAGCCTGCGCGGCGGGCGTGGCGATGGCATAAATCAGGTTGACGTTGTCGCCCACAAACTTGTCGGCAATGGACTTACACGTGGACTGGTCGTTCTGGGCGTTCTTCTGGTCGATCTTGACCTTAAGGCCGCTCTCCTTGATGGCCTTGACAAAGCCGTCGTTGGCGGCATCGAGTGCGGAATGCTCGGTGAGTTGCAGAACGCCGATGGTGTAGTCGGAACCGGCGGCAGCAGAGCCGGAACCAGAGTTGCCGCCGCATCCGGCGAGCGGGGCGAGCGCGAGCAGGCCGGCGGAGACCAGAAGGCTCCTGCGACTGATGGTGATGTCCTTCATATCATTACCCCCAGTATAAAAATGGCTGGAAACACTGCACTGGGACAAAGTGCAAGTGGAACTATAGTAGCGCTGATGTCCATTTTTACAACAGCCTGGCGGGTTTTTTAATACAGAATCGGATGGGCGGTACGGGTAGTCGAATGGGCGGCGGAGGGTCTTATGCGGCGGAGGAGGCGTCGTCCTCCTCGTCGAGGGCGGCGAAGAGCTTCTTGCCGTCGAGGAGACGTGTGGTGACGTTTCTCATGCGGCCAATCTCTACGGTGCGCAGCGTGTCATCGGCACCTCGGGCGTCATAGACCGTTCCCAGCAAATACGAGATGCCATCGCGCTGCCTGATGGCAAAGGGGCGGAGTGTCATCCGTGCTACTTCGGTTTCGCCACGTGCCGTGACGCTCGAAATATCAAAACTCACCGTGGTTCCATGGTCGATGGCCTGCTCGACGAGCTCGCACGTGTCGATGCGCTTGATGGGCGTGCGTGTTGCCTTGGTAGCCTTGCTGCCTGCGCTCGGAACGGGTTCGGGTGTATCGAGGTAGCCGCGAACGTCGGCACTCGCCATGGCAACTAAGTGCTGCGCCATGCTCTTGCGGATAGCGATAGGCGTGGAGCGGTTGCGCATGACCATACCGTGGAGCCGGATGATCTCTTCATCAGTGAGCGGGCGGGTAAGAAGTTTGTAGCCCACGCCGCGTTTGTACTCAATTTCGTATCCGGCATGGCGAAGCGCGGAGATGGCGGTGTAGATGCTGCGCCGCGCCGCCGAGATGGGCATGCGGGCGGGGTCGTCGGGATGGGAGAGGCGCCGGACCAACTCATCGGAAAGCATGGCCTTGTCCTCGCCGGTGTTTTCGCTTAATAGTTGCAGGATGCGAACGGCGCGATAGGCTGCCATCGAGGCGGCGCCTCTAGTCGTGGTGTCGTAGGTTTCAACAGCGGCTTCGGTCATGGTGCCCACGTCCTTTCCGTTTTGGGTGACGACGGTATGGAGCCTAGGACGTGGGGCTTTCCCAGGGGCGCAGGGCGCTCTGGGCGGTCGGTAGTCGTCGGCAAACGGCGGGTCGAGTTTTCAACAGCCCTGCTCAACTGACCAAAAACTTGCCAAAAGCTTGACGGATGCTGTTGAAAAAAAGCGTCTCTCGACCGATGTCGAGAGGCGCTTGTGCGATGAGCGTTGGCGTGTGGCGACGCGAGCTAGCGTCCGACGATTAGAAGTCGGCGTTGCCCACGGTGCGCGGGTGCGGCAGGACGTCGCGGATGTTGCCCACGCCGGTCAGATACATGACCAAGCGCTCGAAGCCCAGACCGTAGCCGGCGTGCTTGCAGGAACCGTAGCGGCGCAGGTCAAGGTAGTACTTGTACTGCTCGGGATTCATGCCCAGGTCCTTGATGCGGGCCTCGAGCAGATCCAGGCGCTCCTCGCGCTGGGAGCCACCGATGATCTCGCCGATGCCCGGAACCAGGCAGTCGGCGGCGGCGACGGTCTTGCCGTCCTCGTTCATGCGCATGTAGAAGGCCTTGATCTCGGCCGGGTAGTCGGTTACGAAGGTCGGGCGCTTAAAGTGCTCCTCGGTCAGGAAGCGCTCGTGCTCGGTCTGCAGGTCGATGCCCCAGCTCACGGGGTAGTCAAACTTGTGACCGGCGGCGACGGCCTGCTCCAGGATCTCGACGGCCTCGGTGTAGGTAACGCGGGCGAAGTCGGAGTTGGCGACATGGTCTAGGCGTTCGAGCAGACCCTTGTCCACAAACTTGTTGAGCATATTGAGCTCGTCGGGGCAGGTGGCCATGACGTCCTTGAGGACATACTTGAGCATGGCCTCAGCGTTATCCATGTAGTCGTTAAGGTCGGCAAAGGCCATCTCGGGCTCGATCATCCAAAACTCGGCGGCGTGGCGCGTGGTGTTGGAGTTTTCGGCGCGGAAGGTGGGGCCAAAGGTGTACACGTCGCCAAAGGCCATGGCAAAGTTCTCGGCATTGAGCTGGCCGGACACGGTGAGGCTTGCATGCTTGCCAAAGAAGTCCTGGCTCCAGTCGACCTCGCCGGACTCGGTGAGGGGCGGATTTTTGGGGTCGAGCGTGGTCACGCGGAACATCTCGCCGGCGCCCTCGCAGTCACTCGTGGTGATGATGGGGGTGTTGACGTAGACAAAGCCCTGCTCCTGGAAGAAGCGGTGGATGGCGGCAGCCGCGACAGAGCGGATGCGGAACACGGCGCGGAACAGGTTGGTGCGCGGGCGCAGGTGCTGCTGGGTGCGCAGGAACTCGACGGTTGCGCGCTTCTTCTGCAGCGGGTAATCCGGGGCGCTCGTGCCCTCGACCTCGATGGAGGTGGCAGAAAGCTCGAAAGGCTGGGGCGCATCGGGGGTCAGCTTGACGGTGCCGGTGCAAATGAGTGCGGCCGAGACGTTTTGATGGGCGATCTCGTCGTAGTTGTCGAGTGCCTCGCGGTTCATGACGACCTGCAGGTCGCGGAAGCAGCTGCCGTCGTTGAGCGTAACAAAGCCAAAGTTCTTCATGTCGCGGACGGACTTGACCCAGCCGGCGACGGTGACGGTTTGGCCGCCGAGCGACTCAGCATCGGCATAGAGCTGCGCGATTTTGGTGCGGTTCACGTATCCTCCCATAACGGTTGAATGATAGTTATCCATACAGTTCGTTATTCTAGCAGCTCGTCTCATTTGGGCTATACAGATAAGGCATTGGCGGGATGGTTTTTCAAACGAAAAGCGCCCGCGGCCAAATGGTCGCGGGCGCTTGACGAGGTGCCTTTTGGTTGTGTGGCGCGGGGCCTGGCTACTTGGTCTTGGCTACCAGCAGCGGGTCGCCAAGCTTGACGAGCGGGTTGCCGCCGATAAGCGTTCCAGACTCGCCGACATGGTCGATGCTCTTAAGACGATCGAGCTCGGAGACGATGACGGTCACGATGTCCTCGTGACCAGCGGCCTTAATGGCCTCGCGGTCGAAGCTGATGAGCGGCTGGCCTGCCTTGACCACATCGCCCATCTCGACAAAGCGGGCAAAACCCTTGCCGTTCATTTCCACGGTGCCCAGGCCGACATGGATGAACACGCGCAGGCCGTCCTCGGTAATCATGCCGATGGAGTGGTTGGTGACAGTGGTGGCACCGATGCGGCCGTTGGCGGGCGCATAGATGGTGCCGGTAATGGGCTCGATGCCATAGCCCTGGCCAAGCATGCCCGAGGCGATCGTCTCGTCGGGAACCTCGTCCAGGTTGACGAGCACGCCGTTGACGGGGGCATAGATGACGCCTTCGCGGGTAGCGAAGCTTGCTGCGGGCGGAACGGACGCCTCGCCGGTCGAGGTGAAGGTGGACTTAAGCGAATCGAGCAGACCCATAGTTGCCTCCAACTTAAATAGGCGCATATCGCGCGTTTGGTTTGCCGGAAACGTTTCACATGTGTTTCGCGGCTTGGTCAACGCCCCTATTCTACGCTGCTCAACGATACCTCTGAACTGGGATTATGTGATATATCAGTTGAAGGGAAACTTATTGCCGGAGAGTTTCTGCGCCACGGGTTCAAGTGGGGTACGCTTGAAGGCGAAAAACAAGGGCGCTTAATTTGCGCGAAGGGAGCACATATGATTGTCGAGAACCATGCGCTGTGGGGCGAGGAGCCGACCGAGGATTATCCGGCGACCTTTACGTATCTGGGTGCCGAGCCGCTGCCCGACAAGCCCAATGGCCGCCGCCCCGCGGTGATCATCTGCGGCGGAGGCGGGTTCACGCATATCGCTCCGCACGAGCAGGACCCGGTGGCGTTTGCATTTTTGGACCGCGGCTACCAGGCCTTTGTGCTCAACTATGTCACGAGTTCTACGGGTGACGTGAGCTTTCCGCACCCCCAGGCAGATCTTGCCAAGATGGTCGCCACGGTGCGCGCCAACGCCGACGAGTGGCATGTCGATCCTAAGCGCGTGTGCGTCGTGGGCTTTTCTGCTGGCGGCATGATTTGCGCCTCGCTGGCAACACAGTGGAAGACCGGCCCCTTTGCGGCACTTGCCGGGGCGCGTCCGGACGACATTCGTCCCGATGCCGTGGTGCTGGGCTATCCATTGCTCGACTTTGCCTATGTGCGCGACATGCAGACGCGCGATCCGCGCATTGACTTGCGCGTGCCCAAGACGGGCGGCAAGACGGGACGCGATTTGCTCAACGACTACCTGTCGATGGTGACGGGCGGCGAGGCAACTGACGAGCATCTGGCCGACATCTGCCCCACCACGCATGTTTCGCGTCAGATGCCACCGACCTTTGTGTGGGGCGTGTCCGACGACAAGACGGCGCCGATCGCGCAGGTCTACCCGTTTGCGCAGCGCATGGCCGAGGAGGGCGTTGCATGCGAGATGCACGTCTTTGACCAGGGCGGCCACGGCCTTTCGCTCGGCAACGCCAACACTGCGGTCGACAACGAGGACAAGCAGGCGGCTGTCCGTCCTTGGATTCGCCTGGCCTTCCGCTTCCTGGAGCGCCACGGGTTTTAGTTACGGCGTTTTACCAAACCGCGTAACCGCATGACGCTGCGCCTTTGGTTCCGCCGTTCTAACGAACGGCGGACCGGTCGACGCTGCAAGCCCGCCAGAGCGGCAATCTGACGTTCAGCTTCGGCGGCATGACCAGAAGGTCAATGCCGTCTCGCTTCGCGTCACCTTGCTCGCTCTGGCGGGCTTTCGCTGTCCGCGCCAAAACATCGGCGTTGCCATGGCCCAGATGCGGCACTCGGGGACGTTCCTTTTGTGCCGGTACTTGGGGACGGTCCTTGCACCGATCTGTCGATTGAACATCGTTGTGTGTTCGCGCTATCATGCATGGTTACAATTGGTTAGCCATGGCAAACGGTTAGCCATGGTAAACAAAATGCAACGCCCTGTGGGCGCCGGGGGAGGAACGCGGACGTGAGACTCGATACACTCGAGATTGGAAAGGATGCCGTTGTCGCATCGGTGGCATCGGACGGCCAGGCACTCCGACAACATATTTTGGACATGGGCCTAACGCCGGGCACCGAAGTCACCATGATGAAGTACGCCCCCATGGGCGACCCGCTCGAGATTCGCCTGCGTGGCTACGAGTTGACGCTGCGCAAGGACGATGCCGCACGGATTGAGCTCGTGGGTGTTCACGACACCGATACGGGTCCGCGCGCTAACGCCGCAATCGGCACGACGGAGCACCCGGCACTCGGCGAGGGGACGTATTCGCCCCGTGCGGCAAAAACGGCCGTGCCCGAGGGCGCACCGCTACATTTTGCCCTCGCCGGCAACCAAAACTGCGGTAAAACCACGCTGTTCAACCAGCTTACGGGCTCCAACCAGCATGTCGGTAACTTTCCCGGCGTGACGGTCGACCGCAAGGACGGCACCATCCGTAACCACCCCGAGGCGAGCGTCACTGATCTGCCTGGTATCTATTCGCTGTCGCCGTACACGGGCGAAGAGATCGTCAGCCGACAATTCATCCTTGACGAAAACCCCGACGCCATCATCGACATCATCGACGCCACCAACATCGAGCGCAATCTGTACCTGACGCTGCAGCTTATGGAGCTCGATCGCCCCATGGTCATCGCGCTCAACATGATGGACGAGGTGACGGCCAACGGTGGCGCCGTGGACGTCAACCTGCTCGAGAGCCTGTTGGGCGTGCCTGTTGTCCCCATTAGCGCTGCCCGCAACGAGGGTATCGGTGAGCTGGTGGATCATGCCTTGCACGTCGCGCGGTTCCGCGAGCGTCCCGGCCGCTTGGACTTTTGCGCGCCCGATGGTCCAGACGGCGGTGCGCTGCATCGCTGCATTCACGGCATCGCCAACCTTATCGAGGACCATGCCGCGACGGCGCACATTCCCGTGCGTTTTGCGGCGACCAAGCTGGTTGAGGGCGACGAGCTGGTGACCGAGGCGCTTCACCTGGATCGCAACGAGCTCGATGCCATCGAGCACATCATTACCCAGATGGAGGGCGAGGCCGGCACCGACCGCCTGTCCGCGCTGGCCGATATGCGCTTTAGCTTCATCGGCGACGTGTGTGGGCGCTGCGTCGTCAAGCCGCACGAGAGCCGCGAGCACGTGCGCTCCGTCAAGATCGACCGCATCCTGACGGGTCGTTACACAGCCATTCCGGCGTTTTTGGTGATCATGGGCCTCGTCTTTTGGCTGACGTTTGGCGTGATCGGCGCGGCGTTGCAGGGACTCATGGAGGACGGTATCGCTGCCATCATCGCCTCGGCCGATGCGGGCCTCAAGGCGTTCGGTACCAACGACGTGGTGCGCTCGCTGGCTGTCGACGGCGTGCTTACGGGTGTGGGCAGCGTGCTGACCTTCCTGCCGATTATCGTCGTGCTCTTCTTGTTCCTCTCCATTCTGGAAGACTCCGGCTACATGGCGCGCGTGGCCTTTGTTATGGATAAGGTGTTGCGTCGCTTTGGCCTGTCGGGCCGTAGCTTCGTGCCTATGCTCGTCGGTTTTGGCTGCACCGTGCCGGCTATCATGTCGACCCGTACGCTCCCATCCGAGCACGACCGCAAGATGACGGTCATGCTTACGCCGTTCATGAGCTGCTCGGCCAAGTTGCCGGTCTACGGTCTGCTGTGCGGAGCATTCTTCCCGCAGGCGACAGTTCCCGCCATGGTCTCGCTCTATCTGATTGGTATTGCGGTTGGCTGTATCGCAGCTTTGGTGCTCAACCGCACGGCATTTAAGGGCGACCCGGTGCCGTTTATCATGGAGCTCCCCAATTACCGCCTGCCGAGCGTCAAGACGACAGTGATGCTGGCATGGGATAAAGCCAAGGATTTTATTACCAAGGCCTTTACCATTATCTTTGCCGCTACCGTGGTCATCTGGTTCCTTCAGACGTTCGATATCCGCTTTAATGTGGTCGCCGATCAGTCGCAGAGTCTGCTTGCGGGCCTCGGCAGCATCATCGCGCCGGCGCTGACGCCGCTTGGGTTTGGCGACTGGCGTGCATCCACGGCGCTCGTCACCGGACTTATCGCCAAGGAGAGTGTCATCTCGACCCTCACGGTGCTTTTGGGCGCGACCTCGCCTGCGGTGTTGTCGACCATGTTTTCGCCGTTCACCGCCTACGTGTTTTTGGTCTTCACGCTGCTGTATCCGCCCTGCGTGGCCGCCATCGGCGCCGTCAAGAGCGAGCTGGGCGCGCGCTACGCCGTTGCCGTGTTCGCGTTTCAGGTGGCAGTCGCCTGGATCGTGGCGTTTGTCGTGCATTCGGCGGGCATATTGCTGGGGCTGGCTTAGTTATTTATTGACGGCGCAACCTCTGTGTATCGAATTGTTTTCGGCCCCGCATCTGTTGCTGACAGATGCGGGGCCGTTGCTATATAATCGCCTCCACTCAAAATGATTGGAGACGTTATATATGAGTCAGGCAAGGCAAGACGGCATCACGCTCAGGCAGTGGCTCCCGCTCATCGGGCTCACCTGCTGCGCGTTCGTGTTCAACACGTCGGAGTTCATGCCCATCGGCCTGCTGACCGACATCGCTGCATCGTTTTCGCTCACCGAGGCCCAAGCTGGCATCATGATCTCGGTCTATGCCTGGGGCGTCATGCTGCTGTCGTTGCCGCTCATGGTGTTTGCCTCGCGCTTCGAGTTCAAGCGGATGCTGCTGGGCGTGCTGGCCGTGTTCTCGCTCGGTCAGTTCCTGTCCGCTGTGGCGCCGACCTATCCCATCCTGGTCTGCACGCGCCTGGTGGTCGCTTGCGCACATGCCGTGTTCTGGTCAGTCGCCTCGATTATGGCCTCGCGCCTGGTCGACACTCGCCACGGCGCGCTCGCCATCAGCATGATCGCCACGGGCTCGTCCATCGCGCAGATCTTTGGCCTGCCTCTCGGTCGCGCCATTGGCTTGGCCGTGGGCTGGCGCATGACGTTTGCCGTGGTCGGGGGCCTCTCAGCCATCGCGGTCGTCTACCAGGCAGCGGTGTTCCCGGCCATGCCGGCGGGCGAGCGCTTTACCGTCAAACAGTTGCCCGAGCTGCTCAAGAACCCGCTCCTGATCGCGCTCTACGCGGTCACGGTTTTTATGGCGACCGGCTACTACGCGGGTTACAGCTATATCGAGCCCTTCCTGGCACAGGTCGCGCACGTCGACGCGGGCGCCATCACCATGACGCTGACGGCGTTTGGCTGCTCTGGTCTGCTCGGAAGCTGGCTGTTTGGCCGCCTGTTCGATGGGCATCGCTTCCCGTTCTTGGCTATTACGCTCTCCGGCGTGCCGGCGGCTCTGCTGCTTATGGCTCCTGCAGCCTCGGCGCTCGTGTTGGTGCTTGCCGTCTGCGCGCTATGGGGCTGCTGCGCCACGGCCTTCAATGTGGCGTTCCAGGCCGAGCTCATCAAGTACACGCCGGCGGATTCGTCGGCTGTCGCCATGTCGATCTTCTCGGGCCTGTTCAACCTCGGTATCGGCACGGGTACCGCGATTGGCGGAGCCGTGGTTTCGGGTCCCGGTATCGCCTGGATCGGCTGCGCAGGTGGCGCGATTGCGGTCGCGGGCGTCATCCTCGCCATCACGGTGATGTTCCCGGCCATCCGTCGCGCCAAGCCCGTCGCCTAACCACGTCCCCTCATCAGTTGCGGTGGAATACGGACTGCTGGGCCCAATAAACCCGGCAAACAGTCCGTATTTCACCGCAACTTATTTTGGGGGAGGGGATGCACGGCAGGCATACAATGGATGGCGTTGTGTTGAGCTTACCGGGAGGTTGCTATGTGGGCATACGAGACGACGTTCTATCAGATCTATCCGCTGGGCTTTTGCGGAGCTCCGCGCGAAAACGCCGCCCCCGTTGCCGAGGATGAGCTCGCCCAGGCCGCCGATGTCGAACCCAACCCCGATGCTCCTATCATGAAGATTGCCCAATGGGCCGACTGCCTGCAAAAACTCGGCGTTGGCGCTGTGCTCATCAACCCGCCGCTCGAGTCCGATAGTCACGGCTACGACACGCGCAGCCTGCGCCATATAGACCGTCGCCTGGGCGGGGATGCCGACTTTGCCGCCGTATGCGACACGCTGCACGCCCATGGCATCCGCGTGGTGCTCGATGCCGTCTTCAACCACGTCGGTCGCGGCTTTTGGGCCTTCCGCGATGTGCAGGAGCGCAAGTGGGATTCGCCGTACAAGGATTGGTTTCACATCAGTTTTGACGGCGACTCCTGCTATGGCGACGGCTTTTGGTACGAGGGCTGGGAGGGTCATTTTGAGCTTGTGAAGCTCAACCTGCAAAATCCCGCTGTGGTCGATTACCTGCTCGAGTCTGTGCGCCGTTGGGCCGACGTCTTTGGCGTCGACGGCCTGCGCCTGGACGTCGCCTACATGCTCGACCGCGACTTTATGCGCCGCCTACACTCCTTTACCCGTGAGCTCAAGCCCGGCTTTGTGCTCATCGGCGAGACGCTCCACGGCGACTACAATCAGATCGTCAACGACGAGATGCTCGACTCGTGCACTAATTACGAGTGCTACAAGGGCCTGTATTCCAGCTTTAACTCGGTCAACATGTTCGAGATCGCCCATTCGCTGCACCGTCAGTTTGGCGGCGACCCTTGGTGCATCTACCGCGGCAAACATCTGCTTTCGTTTGTCGACAACCACGATGTGCCGCGCCTGGCAAGTATCCTCACCGACAAATCCTGCCTGCGTCCCGCCTACGGCATGCTCTTTGGTATGCCGGGCATTCCGTGCGTCTACTATGGCAGCGAGTGGGGGATTCCTGGCGAAAAGGGCGGCCCCGATGGTGACTGGGCGCTGCGACCTGCGCTCGATGAGCCTGCGCCCAACGAGCTGACGGCGTTCATCACGCAGCTCGCACACCTTCGTTCGGCCGACGACGCGGCTGCCCGTGCTCTCAACTACGGTGCCTATCGCAACGTGGTGATCCAGAACAAGCAGCTGCTGTTCGAGCGCGCCTGCGACGACGCGGCGGTGCTCGTGGCGGTGAATGCCGTGGGTGAGCCTTACACCTTTGGCGCCGGCGAACTCAACGGCTCCTTCGTCGACCTGCTTGCCGACGATGCGCCCACGGTCGAGCTGACGGGTACCCTTGAGCTTGCACCCTACGAGGTGCGCTATCTGTTGAGAGCCTAGCCCATGGCCGTGTCTGACGAGGGCTATCAACATATTGAGCATGGGTTTGAGCCCGTGTTTGACGAGCACTCGCGCGTTTTGGTGCTGGGGTCGTTTCCCTCGGTGCTTTCGCGCGCCAATGCCTTTTATTACGGCAACCCTCAGAATCGCTTTTGGCGTGTGATGGCCACGTGCCTCGGTATGCCTGTGCCGCCCAACGAGGGCGATCCTTTGGCAAGCGGTGAGCCCGCGACGCTCGATGCCTCCATTGCCGCCAAGCGGGCCATGCTGCTGAACGGCGGCGTGGCCCTGTGGGATGTGGTCGAGAGCTGCGACATTAAGGGCTCGAGCGACGCGAGCATCCGCAACGTTGTGCCGGCACATATCGAGCGCATTACCGATGCCGCGCCGATTGAGGTCGTTGCCTGTAACGGCGGCACGGCAGGGCGACTCTACAAACGCTACTTGCAAGATCGGACGGGGCTGCCTGCCATCGTCCTGCCCTCGACAAGTCCCGCCAATGCCGCCTGGCGCCTGGAGCGTCTTGTCGAGCGTTGGCACGAAGCCGTTGACTGGGCTGTTATTTAATTTAGATTTTTGTTTGAGCGTGGGCGCCCAGACGTTTCAGAACGCCTCGCCAGATCGGCGCGGGCACGGCTGGCTCGGCGCAAACCATGCCGTCGGCGTCGACGTTGGCGGCATTGCCGCCGCCAAGTCGCTGTGCATGCTTGACGGAGCAGCCCATGCGCACAGCGCCCACGAGCTTGTCCATCGCTTCCGAAAACGGTCGGCGCAAGAGGCCCATGCGCGGGGAGCGACGAAGCGCTGCGATGCCGCTGCCGGCGCAGATGGCAACGCCGCCACACCACAATTGGTCATGGCGCTCACATGCCTTGTGCAGGCGAACGGCGGTCCCACGCGCCTGCTCAGTGCTCTCTTGTGCGGCTCGAATCGCGGCATAGACGCGCGTTCCCGTACCGCCAAAGCGCTCAAGCGCCTGCTCGATGGCTGTCAACGTCTCATCGTCAGCCACATCTTCAATGGCCAGCACGATGCCATCGGCAACGCTGCCGGCGTCATTTGCCTTCAAGTCGACCGGGCGGGGGAGTGCGGTGCCGGAAAGCTGTGCATAGGCGGCGATGGCATCCTGCAGGTCCCAGAGCAAAAACTCAAGATCGGCACTATTGGGAATGCTGATATACGCAATGGTTTGCAGCGTTTTTGGTACATCGCTGCGCGCGGTCGGCTCCATGCTGCCTCCTTTCCGGTTGGTTTCCGTTTAGGTTACACCGTCCGGCGGCGCCCCGCCGCGCTATCCTAGTGCAACCCTTACGAAAGGAACGCCATGCGACTGCCCATGAATACCTCGCTTGCCACGCTCAAGCCCTCCGGTATCCGCCGAATCAACGCGCTCGCCGCCCAGCACCCGGGGTGCATCGCGCTTGCGCTTGGCGAGCCCGATTTTCCCACGCCCGATGTGATTAGCGCCGAGGTGACCGCCGCACTGGACCGCGGTGACACGCACTATCCGCCCAACAACGGGCGCCCCGCCCTGCGTGAGGCGTTATCTGCCTACATGGGGGACGCGGGCCTTACGTTTTCCGCCGATGAGGTCATCCTGACCGACGGTGCGACCGAGGCACTGTCGGCAACATTCATGGCTATGCTCAACCCCGGCGACGAGGTCATCATCCCCACGCCTGCCTTTGGCCTGTACGAGAGCATCGTCGTGGCCAACCACGCCAAGGCGGTCTTTTTGGATACGGAGCCTGCGCAATTCCAGATTGACGAGGACGCACTTCGTGCTTGCGTGACGCCGGCGACCAAGGCCATCGTCATCTGCACGCCCAACAATCCTACGGGTTGCATCCTCAACGCGGCTTCGCTCGACGCCGTGGCGCGCGTGGCAGAGCAGGCGGGCATCTACGTGGTCTGCGACGACGTATACAACCGCCTGGTCTACGTGGACGGCTACGAGCGCTTTGCCCAGCGTCACCCGGAGCTGCGTGAACAGACGGTCATCATCGAGAGCTTCTCCAAGCCCTGGTCCATGACCGGCTGGCGCCTGGGCTGGCTCGCGGCAGCGGCACCCGTCATCGCCGAGATCGCCAAGGCTCACCAATACTTAGTATCGAGCGCCGTCTCCTTCGAGATGGACGCCGCAGCCCGAGCCCTGACCGTCGACCCAACCCCCATGCTCGAAGTCTACCGAGCCCGTCGCGAACGCGTACTCGCGGCCTTAGACGCCATGGGCCTCGACGTAGTAGAGCCCGCAGGAGCCTTCTACACTTTCCCGAGCATCAAAAAGTTCGGCCTAACCAGCGAAGACTTCTGCATCAAAGCCATCAAAGAGGCAAACGTAGCCCTAGTCCCGGGCGACTGTTTCGGAACCGAAGGCCACATCCGCCTCAGCTACTGCGTCTCCGACGAAAACCTGGACGAAGGCCTAAATCGCCTGTCCACCTTCATTTCAACCTTATAGCCCAACGGGACGCAACACATCAGCCCACCGACATAAGGGTTATGCGTGGGGCGCGCCGGCCAACGGACACGAGGATTCGCAGCAAAGGCAACGTAGCTCCGGCCGGGAGGGGCAGGGCGAGTTTTCCGTAGATTCCGCACGAGCCGAAGGCCACTTAATGTGGCCTTCGTGCGAGCCCAGGACTTGATCGAGCGGAAAACTCGCCCTGCCCCTCCCGGTCGGAGCGTATGCAGGGTTTGTGTACGAATCCTCGCGCCCGTTGACCGACGCCGGGGTCCCCGCCATAATACTTTCGGTTCACGCACGAATCCGCTGCCAGAGACAGCCGGCGCAAACGGGTCTTACCCGCGAGCTTAATGGGACTTCCCGCCAGCCGAGGTGGTCGAGTAGATATGTCTTCTCGCCCCCGTCGCTCATGCAGCGCGGGGGCTTTCTTTTTGGACATGCCCCCGTCACGTCCTTGTGGCGGACCGTGCCCGGAAAGAATTCGAGGAGGTGTAATTCATGCCCCAGCAGTACAAAATCGACAAGGTTGCAGAGATCGAGTCCCGTATCGCCGAGAACGCCGGTCTGTTCGTCGTCAACTACAACGGTCTGACGGTTAAGCAGGCTCAGGAGCTGCGTCATCAGCTTCGCGAGTGCGGCGCCGAGATGAAGGTCTACAAGAACAACCTGGTCAAGATCGCTCTCAAGAACCAGGAGCAGCCCGAGCTCGACGAGATCCTCGCCGGCCCCGTCGCTTATGTGTTCTACGAGTCCGAGCCGGTCGAGGCCGCTAAGGCCCTTAAGGACTTCTCCGCTAAGTCCAAGGGCGTCCTTGAGATCAAGGGCGGTATCTCCGACGGCAAGGCCGTTTCCGCTGATGATGTTAAGGCTATCGCCGAGCTGCCCACCAAGGATCAGCTTCTCGGCCAGATCGCCGGTCTCATCTCCGGTTTCGCTCGCGACATCGCTGTCTGCGTCAACGGCGTTTCCTCTGGTCTCGCTCGTTCGATCCAGCAGGTCTCCGAGCAGAAGGCAGCCTAGTTGCTGTTTTCACCCGCGGCGGCAACGCCGCACCCCTGGCGCATTCGCGCTGTGTTTTAACTGATCTCCGTGCACAGACACGGAAACCGAAAGGACTTAGAAATGGCTAAGCTTACCACCGATGAGATCATCGATGCTCTTAAGGAAATGACTCTTCTCGAGGCTTCCGAGCTCGTCAAGGCTATCGAGGACACCTTCGGCGTTTCCGCCGCTGCTCCTGCCGCTGTTGTCGCCGCTCCCGCTGCTGGCGCTGCTGAGGCCGAGGAGAAGACCGAGTTTGACGTCGTGCTCGAGGGCTTCGGCGACAACAAGATCCAGGTCATCAAGGCCGTCCGTGAGCTCACCAACCTTGGCCTGAAGGAGGCCAAGGAGGTCGTCGAGGGCGCTCCCAAGGCTGTTCTCGAGGGTGCCAAGAAGGAGGACGCCGAGGCTGCCAAGGAGAAGCTCGAGGCTGCTGGCGCTGCTGTCACCCTCAAGTAATCAGGCTTTCTCGCCAGATTTCTTTGCAGACGGGGTTCGCATTGCGAGCCCCGTCTTTTTTGTTTTTCGGTCCCTCGGCATCGGTTGCTCAAACTGCCATGTTCTGCGATTTGCGTCGTATCGGGTATCCTGCCGTTGGGCAATAAAATTGCACCATTCGAGCAATAATTTGCGTTGACCTGCTGAAGAATTGTCTCTGCCTTGTAGCGACATATAGTTCCAGCGGTAAGATGCTTGGGTATCGCAATTTGGTCTGCGGCTGTGTGCCGCACGCATGGGGCGCTTTTGCGCCTGCGAAAGGATCTTTGAATAACATGAAGGCAATCATCCCCGCCGCCGGTCTTGGCACGCGTTTTCTGCCTGGCACCAAGTGCACGCCCAAAGAGATGCTGCCGGTGCTCGACAAGCCCGTCATTCAGTACGTCGTCGAGGAGGCGCTCGATCCCGAGGAGGTCGACGACGCCATCATCGTTACCTCTCCCGGTAAGCCCGAGCTACTGAACTACTTCCAGCCCGATCGCTCGCTCGAGAACCTGCTGCGCGAGCGCGGCAAGAACGCCTATGCCGATGCCGTCGCCCACGCTGGCGGTATGCCGGTCGACTTCCGTTATCAGTACGAGCCCAAGGGCCTCGGCCATGCTATTCGCTCTGCTGCCGACGCCGTGGCAGGGGAGAACTTCCTGGTTCTTCTGGGCGACTACGTTGTGCCTAACCGCGACATCTGCGACAAGATGCTCGCCGTTTCCAAGGAGCACGGTGGCGCTTCGGTTATCGCCGTCGCTGCTTGCTCGCCCGAGGAAGTCAGCCGCTACGGCGTTATCGCCGGCGAGCGCGTCGGTTCGCTCGAGGGCGCCGAGGGCGTTGCCGATGCCGAGCCGGGCGCTGTCTGGCGCATCGGCGGTCTGGTCGAGAAGCCCGCTCCCGAGGCTGCTCCGTCCAACCTGTACATCGTCGGCCGCTATCTGCTGAGCCCGCTGGTCATGGACCTGCTGGCAGATCAGCAGGCCGGCAAGGGCGGCGAGATCCAGCTCACCGACGCAATGGCCCGTTCGCTCGATCGCGAGGCCATGTATGCGGTCGTCATCGACCCGCTGTCGGGCTACGACACCGGCACTCCCTCTGGCTGGATGGCCACCAACGCCCTCATGGCTGCAAGCGATCCTCGCTTTGCAAGCGCCTTCTGGGACGCCATCGACGAGCGCGGCGGCTTGATGCGCAAGTAAGCCTTCGGGCATCGACATTTACGGGTGCGGACCTCGGTTCGCGCCCGTTTTTTATAATAGCTGCGATTGTTGGCTCTCTGTTCACAGAAAATATATGAACAGATGTTCGATACACATACATCTACCTGCGTGTTTTCTGCCGAAAAACTTTGCTACTCCAAAAACTCAATCGCGTCAAGGCTTTTCTTGCCCAACGGTCGGTACCTGATAAACTATTAGGTTGCGATAACTGGCGAAGCTATGCCTCGCCAACCCACCGAGCATTTCCGTGAAGGAGGAAAAACCTGGTGACCTACGCATACACTGCCACTGAGCGCAAGCGCGTCAGCTTCGGGAAAATCCCGGAGGCCATGGAGCTCCCCAATCTTATCTCTGTTCAAAGGGAATCCTTTGAGCGTTTTAAGGACGAGGGCCTTCGTGAGGCGTTCAAGGAATCCAGCCCCATCCAGAGCCAGAACCATGTTCTCGAGGTTACCTTCGGCGAGCATCAGTTCGGCGATCCCGCGCACACCGTCGAGGAGTGCCGCGAGAAGGACATGACCTATCAGGCTCCGCTCCTGACCGACGTCCGTCTCACCAACAAGGAGACCGGCGAGATCAAGGAGCAGCTCGTCTTTATGGGCGACTTCCCCATGATGACCGATCAGGGCACCTTCATCATCAACGGTACCGAGCGTATCGTCGTCTCGCAGCTCGTCCGTTCCCCGGGTGTGTACTACAGCTCTGAGATGGATTCGGGCAAGCAGATCTACAAGGCCCAGATCATCCCGTCCCGCGGTGCCTGGCTTGAGTTTGAGGTCGACAAGCGCGACCAGCTCATGGTCTCCATCGACCGTAAGCGCAAGCAGAGCGCCACGATGTTCCTGCGCGCCCTTGGCATTGCCGTCACCAACGACGACATTATCGAGCTACTCGGCAACTCCGATGTGATTAAGCGCACCCTGGAGCGCGACACCGCCCTCACCCGCGAGGATGCCCTTATCGAGATCTACCGTCGCCTGCGCCCGGGCGAGCCTCCCACCGTGGACGCTTCCCGCAGCCTGCTCGAGGGCCTGCTCTTCAACCCGCAGCGCTACGATCTGGCCCGCGTCGGTCGTTACAAGGTTAACAAGAAGCTCAACCTCACCACCGAGGAAGAGGTCACGGTGCTCACCGACGAGGATATCGTCGCGACGCTGCGCTACCTGCTGTCCCTCGCTGCCGGCGAGCAGGGCTTCAAGGTCGACGACATCGATCACTTTGGCAACCGCCGCATCCGCACCGTCGGCGAGCTCGTCGCCAACCAGTTCCGTATCGGCATGAGCCGTATGGAGCGCGTCGTCCGTGAGCGCATGAGCTCCCAGGACATCGACGAGATCACCCCGCAGTCGCTCATCAACATCCGTCCGATCGTGGCCTCCATCAAGGAGTTCTTCGGTTCCTCGCAGCTCTCCCAGTTCATGGACCAGGCGAACCCCCTGACCGGTCTGACCCACAAGCGCCGTCTGTCCGCACTCGGCCCTGGCGGTCTTGCCGGCCACAAGTCCGGCTCCAGCCGCCGCACCAACGTGCCGACGGCCGTTCGCGACGTTCACAACTCGCACTACAGCCGCATGTGTCCGATCGAGACCCCCGAAGGCCCCAACATCGGCCTGATCGGCTCGCTCGCCCTCTACGCCCGCGTCAACGAGTACGGCTTCATCGAGGCTCCGTTCCGCCGCGTCGAGAACGGCGTTGCCACCGACCAGATCGACTGGATGACCGCTGACGAGGAAGAGAAGCACGTCATCGCGCCGGCCAACACGCCGCTCGATCCCAAGACCAACGAGTTCATCACGACCGATGCCGAGGGCAAGCTTGTCCGCCCGCACACCGTGATC
This sequence comes from Collinsella sp., assembly GCA_019419555.1. Lineage (GTDB taxonomy): Bacteria > Actinomycetota > Coriobacteriia > Coriobacteriales > Coriobacteriaceae > Collinsella. Next base: position 54,391 of record DXZR01000004.1, on the reverse strand, counting down.
GCCCGTACCCGCGACTTCGACGGCTCCTTCGGCGCTCCCGCCGACGTGCCCGTCGAGGATGTCGACTACATGGACGTCTCGCCGCGTCAGATGCTCTCCGTCGCAGCCACGCTGATCCCGTTCCTCGAGCACGACGACGCCAAGCGTACGCTGATGGGCGCTAACATGCAGCGTCAGGCCGTGCCGCTAGTTCACCCTGCCGCTCCCTATGTCGGTACCGGCATGGAGCGTCGCGCCGCTCTGGACTCCGGCGAGGTCACCCTGGCCAAGAACGCCGGCGAGGTCATCTTTGCCGACGCCGCCAAGATCATCGTCAAGCATGCCGGCGGCATGGACGAGTATCACCTGGCCAAGTACCAGCGCTCCAACCAGTCCACCTGCATCAACCACCGTCCGCTCGTGCGCGTCGGTGACACCGTTGAGCAGGGCGAGCCCCTGGCTGACGGTCCTTCGACCGATCATGGCGAGCTCGCACTGGGTCAGAACCTCACCGTGGCCTACATGCCGTGGGAAGGCTTCAACTACGAGGACGGTATCGTCGTGTCCGAGCGCCTGGTGGCCGAGGACCTGCTGACGACCATCAACATCACCCGTCACGAGATCGATGCCCGCGACACCAAGCTCGGCCCCGAGGAGATCACCCGCGAGATCCCGAACCTCTCCGAGGATATGCTTGCCAACCTCGACGAGGACGGCATTATCCGCATCGGCGCCGAGGTCGGCCCTGGCGACATCCTGGTCGGCAAGGTCACGCCTAAGGGCGAGAGCGCTCTGACCGCCGAGGAGCGCCTGCTGCGCGCCATCTTCGGTGCCAAGGCCCACGACGTCCGCGACACCTCCCTTAAGATGCCTCACGGCGCTTACGGCCGCGTCATCGATGTCGTCCGCTTTAGCCGCGAGAACGGCGACGATCTGGCTCCCGGCGTCAACGAGCAGGTGCGCGTCTACGTCGCCCAGCGTCGTAAGATCCAGCAGGGCGATAAGATCGCCGGCCGCCACGGCAACAAGGGTGTTATCTGCAACGTTCTGCCGGTCGAGGACATGCCCTACATGGCTGACGGTACCCCGATCGACGTTATCCTCAACCCGCTGGGCGTTCCTTCGCGTATGAACGTCGGCCAGCTGCTCGAGTGCCACCTCGGCTGGGCTGCTGCCTGCGGTTGGGATACCGAGCAGGCCGACTCCGACAAGTACGTCCCCGGTCCGTTCTTCACCGCGACGCCCGTCTTCGACGGCGCCAAGGAGGACGAGATCGCCGAGGTCATTCGTCGTGCCAACAAGAACATGCTCAACAAGGCCACCGCTGCCTTTGGCGATCACATGCGTCCCGAGTTCGTCACCCAGCTTGACGAGCGCGGCAAGACCCGTCTGTTCGACGGCCGCACCGGCGAGGAGTTCCGCGAGCCCATTACCGTGGGTACGTCCTACATCCTCAAGCTCGGCCACATGGTCGACGACAAGATCCACGCCCGTTCGACCGGCCCTTACAGCTTGGTTACCCAGCAGCCTCTGGGCGGCAAGGCCCAGTTTGGCGGCCAGCGCTTCGGCGAGATGGAAGTTTGGGCACTGTACGCATACGGTGCTTCCAACGTCCTGCAGGAGATTCTGACCGTCAAGTCCGACGATACCGTGGGCCGCGTCAAGACCTACGAGTCCATCGTCAAGGGCGAGAACGTCCCTGTTCCGGGTATCCCCGAGTCCTTCAAGGTTCTCGTCAAGGAGATTCGTTCGCTCGCACTGGACATCGAGCCCATGCACGATGCCGACGAGGACGCCTCCGCCCCTGTGACCGCCGAGGAGACCTCCGCTCTCGACGACCTGGCTGCGCTCGCCGGCGTTGACGCCGACGTCGAGGCCGAGGATGCCGAGACCGCCGAGGCGCCCGAGGCTGTCGCCGCCACGACCACTGATAAGGAGTAGTTGACTGTGGCAGATTTCGAAGCTACTGATTTTGACTCGGTAAAGATCTCCCTTGCCTCCGCCGACCAGATCCGTTCCTGGTCGCACGGTGAGGTCAAGAAGCCGGAGACCATCAATTACCGTACCCTCAAGCCCGAGAAGGACGGCCTGTTCTGCGAGAAGATCTTCGGTCCCGCCAAGGACTGGGAGTGCTCCTGCGGCAAGTACAAGGGCATCCGCTTTAAGGGCATCGTCTGCGAGCGCTGCGGCGTCGAGGTCACCTCGGCCAAGGTGCGTCGCGACCGCATGGGCCACATCGAGCTCGCCGCTCCCGTGTCCCACATCTGGTACTTCAAGAGCCCCACGAGCTTCCCGATGAGCCGTATGCTCGACATCAAGTCCAAGGACCTCGAGAAGGTTCTGTACTTTGCCAGCTACATCATCACCGAGGTTGACTACGAGGCTCGCGAGGCCGATGCCGACGACCTGCGCGAGGAGCTCGCCGCCGATCTGGAAGAGATCGATGCCGAGTGCGCCCGCCAGATCGAGTCCCTCAAGGAGCAGGGCAACCCCGAGAACTTCGACGAGTTCTCCGACGAGGAGCCGCTGACCCCCGAGGAGATCGCCTCTGGCATCGTCGACATCGAGGAAGAGTGCAAGGACGAGAAGCAGCTCCGCACGGACGCCTTCAACGCCTTCATGAAGCTCAGCGAGCGCGACCTCATTTCCGATGAGCCGCTGTTCCGCGAGATGACCCGCTACTACTCCATGTACTTCAAGGGTGGCATGGGTGCCGAGGCCGTCCGCGACCTGCTCGCTGCCATCGACCTCCCCTCCGAGGCCGAGAAGCTCAAGGCCATCATCGCCGACGAGGACTCCCAGAAGCAGAAGCGCGAGAAGGCCGTTAAGCGCCTCGAGGTCGTTGACGCCTTCCTGAAGGGCGGTAACAGCCCCGCGAATATGATTCTGGACGTCATTCCGGTCATTCCGCCCGATCTGCGCCCGATGGTCCAGCTCGACGGTGGCCGCTTCGCCGCGTCCGACCTCAACGACCTGTACCGTCGCGTGATCAACCGTAACAACCGACTCAAGCGCCTGCTCGACCTCGACGCCCCTGCGATCATCGTGAACAACGAGAAGCGTATGCTCCAGGAGTCCGTGGACGCCCTGTTCGACAACGGCCGTCGTGGTCGCCCGGTCTCTGGCCGTGGCGGTCGCCCGCTCAAGTCGCTCGCCGAGGCCCTCAAGGGCAAGCAGGGTCGTTTCCGTCAGAACCTGCTGGGCAAGCGTGTCGACTACTCCGGCCGTTCGGTAATCGTTACCGACCCCAAGCTGCTGCTGCACCAGTGCGGTCTGCCCAAGACCATGGCGCTGGAGCTCTTCAAGCCCTTCGTCATGAAGCGCCTGGTCGAGCTTGGCAAGGTCGAGAACATCAAGGGCGCCAAGCGCGCTATCGACCGCGGTGCCACCTTTGTGTGGGACATCCTCGAAGAGGTCATCGACGGCCGCGTCGTGCTGCTCAACCGTGCACCGACCCTGCACCGTCTGTCCATCCAGGCCTTTGAGCCGGTGCTGGTCGAGGGCAAGGCTATCCACCTGCATCCGCTGGTCTGCTCGCCCTTCAACGCCGACTTCGACGGCGACCAGATGTCTGTCCACGTGCCGCTGTCCAGCCAGGCTCAGGCCGAGGCCCGTGTGCTCATGCTCTCTGCGAACAACCTGCGCTCGCCGGCATCCGGCAAGCCGGTCAACATCCCTTCGCAGGACATGATCATTGGTGTGTACTACCTCACCCAGGTTCGCGAGGGTCTGCCGGGCGAGAACCACGTGTTCTCGAGCTTCGACGACGCGCTGCACGCCTATGACTGCCGCTCCGAGGTCGACATGCAGGCCAAGATCCAGGTCCGCGTGTCCGCTGCCGATGCCAACGTCATCAACGAGGACGGCACCCGTATCTTCCGCGTCAAGAACGGCAAGAACGAGTTCGTCGACTACGACGTCACCGGCAACAAGACCGCGCGCTTCGAGACCTCTATCGGCCGCATCATCTTCAACCGCCAGTGCCTGCCCGAAGACTATGAGTTCATGAACTACAAGATGGTCAAGGGCGATGTGGCCAAGCTGGTTGCCGACTGCTGCGATCGTTACCCCGAGGCCAAGGTCGGCCCGATCCTCGACGCCATCAAGTACTCCGGCTTCCACTACGCTACCCGCGCCGGCCTCACCATCTCGGTGTGGGACGCTCTCATCCCTGCCGAGAAGCAGGAGCTGCTCGACCGCGCCCAGGCCAACGTCGACCAGATCAACGAGTACTTCGAGGAGGGCTTCATCAACGAGACGGAGCGCCACATCGAAGTCGTTAACGAGTGGACCGCTTGTACCGATAAGGTTGCAGCGCTCATGCTCGACATGTTCGACGAGGAGAACCCGCTCTACATGATGGCCGACTCCGGCGCCCGTGGTTCTAAGACCCAGCTGCGTCAGCTCGGCGGCATGCGTGGCCTGATGGCAGACATGTCCGGCGAGACGATCGACCTTCCCATTAAGGCGAACTTCCGCGAGGGCCTGCTGCCGCTCGAGTACTTCATTTCGACTTACGGCGCCCGTAAGGGCCTGGTCGATACCGCATCCCACACCTCGGACTCTGGTTACCTGACCCGTCGTCTGGTCGACGTGGCCCAGGACGTCATCGTCCGCGAGGAGGACTGCGGTACGCACGAGGGCGTCACCTACAACCTCATCATCCCCGGCACCACCGACCTCAACACCGACCTCGTCGGCCGTTGCTTCATCGAGGACGTCGTGGCCCCCGATGGCACCGTGCTCTTTGAGCAGGACGGCTACATCGAGAAGGTCGCCGACATCCAGAAGATGGTCGATGCGGGCCTTAAGAAGGTCAAGCTCCGCGCGCTGCTCACCTGCCGCTCCAAGTACGGCGTGTGCCAGAAGTGCTACGGCTGGGATCTTTCCACCCGTCGTCCGGTCGCCATCGGTACTGCCGTCGGCATTATTGCCGCCCAGTCCATCGGCGAGCCCGGTACGCAGCTTACGATGCGTACCATTCACTCCGGCGGCGTCGCTGGCGTCGACGATATTACGCAGGGTCTGCCTACGGTCAGCCGTATGTTCGATATCGTCGGCAACGTCAACGAGAAGATTCTGGGTCGCGAGGCCGAGCTGGCTCCGTACTCCGGTCACCTCTCGATTAAGCCCGAGAAGTCCGAGTACGTGCTGACGCTCACCGACTCCGAGGACCACACCCGTGTCCTCGACGAGCGTCGCGTCCCCGCTTCGGTGCGCTTTATGCCCGAGATCGAGGACGGCTGCGAGGTTCGCGCCGGCGATCAGATCACCAAGGGCTTCGTCAACTTCCGCAACCTGCGCAAGCTGACCGACATCGAGTCGACGATGCACACCTTCGTCGAGAGCGTCAAGGACGTCTACACCAGCCAGGGCGTTGACCTGAACGACAAGCACATCGAGGTGCTCGCACGTCAGATGCTGCGTCGCGTTCAGATCACCAACCCCGGCGATTCCAAGTATCTGCTTGGTCAGTACGTCGACCGCTACGAGTTTGCCGACGAGGTCGAGCGCGTTGCCCGTCTGGGCGGTCAGGCTCCCGTGGCCGAGCCCGTCATCTTGGGTACGCTCAAGGTCGCGTCCAACATCGACTCTTGGTTGTCGAGCGCTTCGTTCATCCGTACCGCCGGCGTCCTTACCGAGGCTGCCATCGAGGGCAAGGTCGACCACCTGCTCGACCTCAAGTCCAACGTCATCGTCGGTAAGAAGATCCCGGCCGGTACCGGCCTCAAGCCGTACGCCAACGCCAAGCTGACGTATCGCACGGCCGACGGCTACGTGGACATCGACGGCCCGGCTTCGCCCAACGCCAAGTCGCTGCCCGAGTGGGCTCCTGTGGAGCTCAAGGACCTGGACGAGCAGCTCCCGCAGCAGCTCGACTGGGCCGGCTACGACGAGTTCGGTGGTGCTGACGGCTCGTTCACCCGCAACGGCCACACCATCTCCGCCGAGAAGGCTCGTCTGTACCTGTTCGACGACCTGGGCGTGTCGCAGCGCTGGACCAACAAGTTCAGCGAGGTCGGCATCGAGACGGTTGGCGACCTGGTTGGCAAGTCCGAGGAGGATCTGCTGCGCATCGATGGCATCGGTGCCAAGGCGATCGAGGAGCTCCGTGACGGCCTCGAGGCCCACGATCTGCTCTACATCCTCGAGAACAACGACGACGTTGCCGACGAGGAAGACCTCTCGCAGCTGCTGCAGATGGTCTTTAGCCCCGACGGTCCGGACGATATCCTGCTGGGTACCTCCGCTCCGACGCATCACGCCGACGCCGACGAGGAGCTCCTGGGCGCCCCGATCGACGACAAGAAGGCTCCCGCCAACGGTGCCATCAACGAGGACATGGCGTCCCTCGACGAGCTGCTCAACCAGCTCGTGGACACCGACGACGCCGAAGAGGCTAAGGACAACGACGAGGAATAACTTCCAAGTACGTTAACCGTCCTTCCAAAGACCCGTTTCCCAACAGGGAAGCGGGTCTTTTTTGGTGAGGAACGTTACCCCGACGAGCACGTCGGATTCCCGGAACGGGCCGCCCGCTGTTTAAGTTTGTCGCGAGTTCCGCACGCAAAGGAAAGCACTTAATGTGCTTTCCGTCTTGCGCAGGACTGTAGAGCAGCAAACTTAAACAGCGGGCGGCCCGTTCCGGGAAACTGCCCCCGCGCACAGAAGGGGATTCCTTTTGCCAATAAGGGACAGGTTTAATTTGGTAGGTTTTTCCTGCTTGAATTTGAAACATTCCTTTCGGTCAAAGCGTATCTATGGTGAGGGCCTCAGAAAGAATCATTAACGTCACCGGGAGGTGATTATGGAAGAACAAGCATTTAGACAGGCGGTCGAGGATCACCGTGATGTCGTGTTTCGAATCGCATTGACGTACCTGCGCGATCGTGCCGACGCCGACGATGTTGCCCAGGATGTCTTTCTTAAGCTGCTTAAAAGCGATGGACATTTTGAAAGTTGGGAACATCTTCGTCGATGGCTTATCCGGGTCACGATCAATGAATGTAAATCGCTCTTTCGAAAGCCATGGAGGCGTGTGGAGGATATTGAGAACCTGGCCGATTCGCTTTCGGCGGCGCAGGATGAGACCAAGGCGGTCCTGTCAGACGTTATGCGACTTCCGGAGCGATTCCGCGTTCCCATCGTGCTCTATTACTATCTGGGCTTTTCGACCTCAGAGATTGCCGAGTTGTTGCATGTACCAGCCGCGACCGTTCGAACGCGTTTAGCTCGCGGTCGATCGAAGCTCAAATTCATCCTAGAGGAGGGCGACCGTGAAATCCAATCAAATCAAGCAGGCCTTCGAGTCCATCCAAGCCGATAGCGATCTTGCAGATCGCGTCCTAAATACCGCTGCGGGTGAGCCGCTTCATCGAAAGGGCCATGCGAAGTCTCTCTATGTTGCCGTAATCGGATGTCTCGCCGGAGTGTTGGCGACCGGAGGGGTCGCCTACGCAGTTATCAATTCCAGCTATTTTGCCTCAGCCTGGGGAAACCACGGCAACGGGGATTCCATTACCTGGACCAACGGCGGTTCATCGGGGACTAAATACACCTACACCAGAGAGTTTGGTGATGGCATCGCGCCCCAAAGCCTGGAGGGTGCAGTTCAGAAAGTTAATCTGTCCGTCGAGGGTAACGGCTATACGCTCGATATCCATGAGATGGCTATTGACCAAAACGGCTGCGGCGCCGTGACGTTTACGTTGTCAAATCCAAATGGAGTTAACTACTACAAGCCAGCAGCAGAGACAGGCGAACTTGTTCTCTATGGTGAAGAAGAACAAGGCATCGGCACGCCAAGCATGAACTTCGGCGAGGAATGGGCTGACACACGCTGCACAATTGATAAGGACACATCAAGCGACACGGTCATTAACGGCACGATGTACTTTGCCTCGTGGGATCGCGAGCGAGATTTGGGACATGCGGTCACCTGGAATATCAGCTGGACGGAGGGCAAAGGTGAGGATGCGAAGGTGATCGAGGTATCGACGCCAGAGTTTAACGTCGGAGCGCACGTCGATACAAAGGAACTCCGCTCCGATGACTCGCCTCTCGAGATCAGTCCGTTTTCCATCCAGACGCATATCGATGATCTGGGCTATGAAGCAGTTGATCATAAACTGACCGTCACCTACAAGGATGGATCGGAGCAGATTATCGAAGATGATGCTGCGGGCGCGTACAATTTCTATGTCTCGCTGACGCGCAATAGCGGAGAGAACATCTCGGTGCCGACAAAACTGATCAATGTCGATCAAGTGGTCTCGGTAACCCTTGAGGGCACGAGATACACGTCAGCAGGAGAGACCGAAACAGAAGTACCCTTTACCATCGTTTATTCGTAAAGTCTGGGCCGCTTCCCAAGGGGGGAAGCGGCCTTTTTAGCGTTATATGGACGAGTGGATTGGACGTTATTCGTCTGATTCTCGGAAGAACGTGGCAAATGGATGCGGATCACCGTGAAGAGTGGCGTTTTCCCAGATAAAACCGACCAAAATAAACCTGTCCCTTTTTGGCAGGGAACGTTGCCCCGACGAGCACGTCGGATTCCCGGGCCGGGCGGCACAGGGGTTAAGTTTGTCGCGAGTTCCGCACGAGCCGGAGGCCACTTAATGTGGCCTCCGTGCGAGCCAGGACTGTAGAGCAGCAAACTTAACCCCTGTGCCGCCCGGCCCGGGAATCAGCTCCCGCGCACAGGAGGGGATTCCTTTTGTGTAGGCTTTGCGGAAATGTGCTTATTTTGGGA
>DXZR01000004.1:0-45557 GCA_019419555.1 Collinsella sp. | reverse complement strand
GCACAGGAGGGGATTCCTTTTGTGTAGGCTTTGCGGAAATGTGCTTATTTTGGGATACGCCCGGCGGCGTGGTCTGTTGACGGCACAGCTAACGCCACGTATCCTATCGAACTGCGTGTTTCGTAGGGGGATGCTGACCCCTCGATTCAAGCCGTTGCACTTTACAGAAAGCTGGAATCATTCGAGAAGGAGTACGCTTTGCCTACTATTAACCAGCTGGTTCGCCAGGGCCGTCGTTCCGTGCCCAAGAAGTCCAAGAACGCTGCTCTGCAGCACAACTCCCAGAAGCGCGGCGTGTGCACCCGCGTCTTCACCACGAGCCCCAAGAAGCCGAACTCGGCTCTTCGTAAGGTTGCCCGTGTTCGCCTCGTCAACGGCATCGAAGTTACTGCTTACATCCCGGGTGAGGGCCACAACCTGCAGGAGCACTCCATCGTGCTCGTCCGCGGCGGTCGTGTCCGTGACCTCCCTGGTGTCCGTTATCACGTCATCCGTGGCGCCTACGACGCTGCTCCGGTCCAGAACCGTATGCAGGCCCGTTCCAAGTACGGTGCTAAGCGCCCCAAGGCCAAATAAGCCAGATAACGTTTTGATACTTTCGCCGTGTGCCGCCTAAGCGCCGCACGGTAGACACTTAAGGAGATTTCACATGCCGCGTCGTGCAGCAGCTAATCGTCGTGAGGTTCAGCCTGACGCCGTTTACAACAACCGCCTGGTGACTCAGCTCATCAACAAGGTCCTTCTTGACGGCAAGAAGGCCACCGCTGAGCGCATCGTTTACACCGCTTTCGAGATCGTTGCCGAGAAGTCCGAGGGTGGCGACGCTCTCGCTACCTTCAAGAAGGCTATGGACAACGTCAAGCCCACGCTCGAGGTTAAGCCCAAGCGTGTCGGTGGCGCTACCTATCAGGTCCCGATGGAGGTCAACTCCCGTCGTTCCACCGCTCTGGGCATCCGCTGGATCGTCAACTTCTCCCGCGCTCGCAAGGAGAAGACCATGGCCGAGCGTCTCGCCAACGAGATCCTCGACGCTTCCAACGGCCTGGGCGCTTCCGTCAAGAAGCGTGAGGACGTCTTCAAGATGGCCGAGGCCAACCGCGCGTTCTCTCACTATCGTTGGTAAGTTAAGGTAAGGAACTAACATGGCTAAGCCTAAGTACAAGCTTTCCGATACCCGTAACATCGGCATCATGGCCCACATCGATGCCGGTAAGACCACCACGACCGAGCGTATTCTTTACTACACCGGTAAGACCCACAAGATCGGTGAGGTCCATGAGGGCGCTGCCACCATGGACTGGATGGTTCAGGAGCAGGAGCGCGGCGTAACCATTACCTCCGCTGCTACCACTTGCTTCTGGAACAAGGACGGTAAGGACTACCGCATCCAGATCATCGACACCCCGGGCCACGTTGACTTCACCGCCGAGGTCGAGCGCTGCCTGCGCGTCCTCGATGGCGCTGTCGCCGTCTTCGACGCCGTTGCCGGCGTTCAGCCCCAGTCTGAGACCGTTTGGCGTCAGGCTTCCACCTTCAACGTCCCCCGCATCGCCTTCATCAACAAGTATGACCGCGTGGGCGCTGACTTCTTCAACGCTATCGAGACCATGAAGGATCGTCTCGACGCTAACGCCGTGGCCGCTCAGGTCCCGATGGGCGCCGAGGACAACTTCTGGGGCGTCATCGACCTGGTCACCATGACTGCATGGGACTTCAAGGCCGACGAGAAGGGCATGACCTACCCCGAGCCGATGGACGAGATCCCGGCTGAGTTTGCCGACATCGCTGCCACCAAGCGCGAGGAGCTCCTTGACGCTGCTGCCAGCTTTGACGACGAGCTCATGGAGAAGATCCTCATGGAGGAGGACTTCACCGTCGAGGAGCTCAAGGCTGCTCTGCGTAAGGGCGTTCTGGCCAACGAGCTCAACCTCGTCTTCGTGGGCTCCGCCTACAAGAACAAGGGCGTTCAGGAGCTGCTCGACGCTGTCGTCGACTACCTGCCCAGCCCGCTCGACGTTGAGGCTGTCACCGGTACCGATCCGGACACCGGCGAGGAGATCCAGCGTCATCCTTCCTTCGACGAGCCCTTCTCCGGCCTGGTCTTCAAGATCATGACCGACCCGTTCGTCGGTAAGCTCACCTACGTCCGCGTTTACTCCGGCCGTGCCGAGTCCGGCTCCTACGTGGTCAACGCTTCCAACGGTCAGCGCGAGCGCCTCGGCCGCATCCTCGAGATGAACGCCGCCGAGCGTATCGACCGTGACGACGCTGCCGCCGGCGACATCGTTGCTTGCGTCGGCTTCAAGAACTCCACCACCGGTGACACCCTGTGCGCCGAGGGCAAGGAGATCGTCCTCGAGAAGATCGAGTTCGCTAAGCCCGTTATCGACGTTGCCATCGAGCCCAAGACCAAGGCCGAGCAGGACAAGATGTCCCTTGCTCTGACCAAGCTCGCCGAGGAGGACCCGACCTTCCAGGTGTCCACCAACCACGAGACCGGCCAGACCATCATCGCCGGCATGGGCGAGCTGCACCTCGAGATCATCGTCGACCGTCTGCTCCGTGAGTTCAAGGTTGACGCTAACGTTGGTAAGCCCCAGGTTGCCTACCGCGAGACCGCTGGTCACGACGTCGAGAAGGCTGAGGGCAAGTTCGTCCGTCAGTCCGGCGGTCGCGGTCAGTACGGCCACGCCGTCATCAAGCTCGAGAAGATGGAGGAGGGCTTCGGCTACGAGTTCGTCAACGCTATCGTCGGCGGCGTCGTGCCCAAGGAGTACATCCCGTCCATCGACAAGGGCATCCAGGAGGCCCTGAACACCGGTGTTATCGCCGGCTTCCCGGTCCTCGACGTTAAGGTCACCCTGTTCGACGGTTCTTACCACGAGGTCGACTCCTCTGAGGCCGCCTTCAAGATCGCCGGTTCCATGGCTATCAAGGACGCCCTCAAGAAGTCCGATCCGCAGCTGCTCGAGCCGATCATGGCTGTCGAGGTCGAGACCCCCGAGCAGTACATGGGCGACGTTATGGGCAACCTCTCCGGTCGCCGCGGCAAGATCGAGGGCATGGAGGATCGCAAGAACAGCAAGCTCATCCGTGCCAAGGTGCCGCTGGGCGAGATGTTCGGTTACGCTACCGACCTTCGCTCCCAGACCCAGGGCCGTGCATCCTACACGATGCAGTTCGACTCTTATGAGCCCGCGCCCAAGTCCATCGTGGACGAGGTCATGAGCAAGAACGCCTAAGTTCGAGCTCCCTGTTACGTAATCCGCGAGAACATCTCTCGCACTCTTTGGAGGTTTAAGTTGGCTACCCAGAAGATCCGCATTCGCCTCAAGGGCTATGATCACGAGGTCGTCGATCAGTCCGCGAAGCTCATCGTTGAGACCGCTCAGAAGACCGGCGCTCGCGTTTCCGGTCCTGTCCCCCTGCCCACCGAGCGCAACCTGTACACGGTTATCCGCTCGCCGCACGTGAACAAGGACTCCCGTGAGCAGTTCGAGATGCGCACCCACAAGCGCCTCATCGACATCCTCGACCCCACCTCGGGCACCGTTGATTCGCTCATGCGTCTCGACCTTCCCGCTGGCGTCGACATCGACATCAAGCTCTAAGCGATATCGCTCATAGCTTAAAGGGCCCCGCTGCCGTTACGGTAGCGGGGCCCTTTTGTTTTGAGTTTAGATTTTGGGATAGCGAATTCGTCTGCCGAGCCGACGGCTGCGGCGCCCTATTCGCTCAGGGGGCGCAAGGATGCTTCTTCGAAGTGGAAGACGCACAAGCCGCTCTCGGTCTCAATGCATGCGCGGCCGCAATCGTCGACCGTTCTAAATATGCCTCGTGCCAGCTCGTCTCCAGCGGGGGAGCGGGCGATAACGTGCTTCCCGATCCAATTGAGGTGGGCGATATATTCGTCGTGGACGGGCGCGAGCGGACCGGCGTCTTCTTCCTTGGCGTTGAGGCGCTCTGCCCAGGTATCTACAGCGTCTATAACTGCGTGATAGACCTCATCGAGGAGCATGTCGACGGCGGGAACGCTCTCGTTGAGGTCCGAGAGGCCAATTGCCGCCAGGCCGCCATCGGGCACCTCTTGGGGCGTGTAGTTTACGTTGACACCAATGCCGCAGACGGCGAAAGGTTTGCCTTCGTTATCGCGTGCGGCCTCGACCAGAATGCCGCCGAGCTTGCGTCCTCGCGCGACCAGGTCGTTGGGCCATTTGAGGCCAATCTCGTTTGCAAGACCCTGCTTTTCGAGTGCTTCGAGCACCGCTAGGCCGCTGACGGCGGCAAGACCAGAGTACTTTGCGGGATTAACGCATGGACGCAGGACAATCGAAAGCAATAGGTTGCCGGCGGTTGAATCCCACTTGTGGCCGCGCCGGCCGCGTCCTGCCGTTTGCGCGCGGGCGGCAAGTCCTGTGCCGTGCGGCGCACCCTGTTTTCCTGCCTCGAGCAGGTCATCGTTGGTCGATCCGGTTACGTCGACAATCGTTAATTGGGCATCCATAGCGGCTGCTACCTCCTTATTGAATAAGTGAATGACGCAATGGTGTCGAGAGATAGACACAATGTGAAGCCTTTGTCGCATTTGGACAATTTAATGTTAACACGTCAACAAAGACTGAAATGCGTTATCCTCTCTTGGTCGATGTAAACACGTCAACAAACCAAAGGAGGTTAGTGATGGGTTTCACGATTCTTGGAACGGGCTCGGCGCTTCCTGAACGCAGTGTTTCCAATGACGAGCTGTCTGAGTTCCTCGATACCTCGGATGAGTGGATTTTTACCCGCACGGGTATCAAGAGCCGCCACGTCTGCACCACCGAGTCACTTGACGACCTTGCCGTAGCGGCGAGTGAGCGGGCACTCCAGGTGTCCGGAATCGACGCGAGCCAGCTGGATCTGATCGTCTGCTCGACGACGACGGGTGACCACCTTGTTCCCGCTGAGGCGTGTGCCGTTGCTGAGCGACTAGGCGCGACGTGCCCTGCCTTCGATGTCTCGGCGGCTTGTGCCGGCTTCGTATTTGCGCTCGATGTCGCCGAGGGCTATATCGCCCGCGGTCGCGCCGAGCGCGTGCTTGTCGTTGCTGCCGAGCAGATGACGCGCGCGCTCGACTGGACCGACCGTGCCACCTGCGTGCTCTTTGGCGATGGGGCAGGCGCCGCAGTGATTGAGGCTGGGGGAGACAGTCCCCTTGCCGTTGAGCTTTCGACGGCGCCCGACGTCGAGACGTTGCGCGTTCCCGGCCTGGTCGGTACCTCGCCGTTTAAGGCTTCCGCAGATAGCGCGAGCGTGCTGTCCATGAATGGCCGCCGCGTGTTCAAGTTCGGCGTCAACGCCATCTGCGACACGGTCCATAAGCTTGCGATCGATGCGGGCATTTTGGTCGAAGACATCGATCATTTTGTATTCCATCAGGCTAACGAACGAATCCTGAGCCAGGCGGTCAAGCGCCTGGGCGTGCCGGACGAGCGCGTGGTTCGCACGTTGCGCGAGACCGGCAACATTTCGAGCGCATGCATTCCGCTTGCCCTCGACCGGCTGGCAAACGCCGGTGCACTTCACACAGGCGACACCATCGCCTTGGTTGGATTTGGCGCCGGTCTGGATATAGGTGGCTATCTGCTTCGTTGGAAGTAGTCGCACATAGGAAATAAAAACGCCCTAGGGCACAACCAAAGGAGAACTACCATGGCAGATCAGAAGACCTTCGAGCGCGTTTGCGACGTTATCCGCGAGACCGCCGGTCTTGACGATGTCGAGATGAAGCCCGAGTCCACGCTCGAGGAGATTGGTCTCGACAGCCTAGGCACCGTCGAGATCCTCGTTGCCGTCGAGGACGAGTTTGGCATCCAGCTCGATACCGAGGAGAACCCCAAGACGGTCGGCGAGTTCGCCGATACGGTCGAGGCGGCATTGGAGAAGTAGAGATGCTCAAGACTCCTCTCTGCGATCTGCTCGGCATCGAAAAGCCCGTGTTCCAGGGCGGTATGGCCTGGATTGCCGATGCCTCGCTTGCCTCGGCTGTGTCCGAGGCCGGCGGGCTGGGAATCATCGCGGCCATGAATGCCGACGCCAACTGGCTGCGCGATCAGATTCACGAGCTGCGCACCAAGACGGATAAGCCCTTTGGCGTGAACGTCATGCTCATGAGCCCGTTTGCCGACGAGGTCGCACAGGTTGTAATCGACGAGCAAGTGCCGGTCGTCGTGACGGGTGCCGGCAATCCCACCAAGTACATGAAGGCTTGGAACGACGCCGGCATCAAGGTCATCCCGGTCGTTGCCTCGGTGGCGCTGGCGCGCCTCGTGGCACGTCGTGGAGCCACGGCAGTTGTTGCCGAGGGTACCGAATCGGGCGGCCATATTGGCGAGACCTCGACGATGGCACTGGTGCCGCAGGTCGTCGATGCGGTTGACATTCCCGTTGTGGCCGCCGGCGGTATTGCCGACGGCCGCGGCGTGGCGGCCGCCTTTATGCTGGGCGCCGAAGGCGTGCAAGTGGGTACGCGCTTTCTGGTCGCAGACGAGTGCACCGTCTCGGAGCAGTACAAAGAGATGGTCCTGAAGGCCAACGACACTTCAACGCGTGCGACCGGTCGCTCGACGGGACATCCAGTGCGCGCCCTCAAGAGCCCCTTCACCAACGCCTATGCCAAGAGCGAGGGTTTCGGCGCGAGTGCCGAGGAGCTCGGTGCTATGGGAACCGGTGCGCTGCGTAAGGCCGCCAAGGACGGCAACTACGAAGAGGGTTCGTTTTTGTGTGGACAGATTGCCGGCATGGTCAACGAGCGCCAGAGCGCACGCGAAATCGTTGACGACCTGGTCGATGGCGCCGAGCACGTCCTGAAGGGTGCGTGCGCATGGGTGGCGTAGCGTTTTTGTTTGCCGGCCAGGGTGCCCAGCACCCCGCGATGGGCGTCGACTTGATCGAGACATCGCCGGCGGCCGCCGAGGTGTTCGCCATTGCCGACGAGGTGCGCCCGGGGACCAGCGAGCAATGCCGGAGTGCCTCCAAGGAGGAGCTCTCGCAGACCGAGAACACGCAGCCTTGCGTGTTCGTGCACGACTTGGCTGTCGCCGTCGCCCTGCGCGAGCGCGGCGTGGTGCCTGCCGTCTGTGCGGGATTCTCGCTGGGCGAGGTCGCTGCACTCACCTTTGCGGGGGCATTCGATACGCGAGCGGGTTTTGAGCTCGTGTGTGAGCGCGCGGCATTGATGGCCACGGCGGCCGAGCGTCACCCCGGCGGCATGCGCGCCGTCATCAAACTTGATGCTGCGCAAGTCGAGAACCTGGCTGCGCAGGCCGGCGAGGACTGCTGGCCGGTCAACTACAACAGTCCCCAGCAGACGGTTGTGGCCGGAGCGCCCGATGCGCTGCAGACCCTCGACGTCCTAGTAAAAGAGGCTGGCGGCCGCGCCATGAAGGTCGCGGTGTCGGGTGCATTTCATAGCCCCTATATGGCCGAGGCGGCCTGTGGCCTTGCCGCATATATTGAGGCCGGTCACGCGCCGTCCCCGTTGCTCATTCCTGTTATGGCAAATATGACGGCGGCGCCCTATCCGGCGGACCCGCGAGCGGCATCGGATGTCTTGGTCAACCAGGTGAGTCATGCCGTGCGCTGGGTCGACACGCTGCATGCTCTGCAGGATCAAGGTATCGACACGTTTATTGAGGTCGGCCCCGGCAAAACGCTGTCCGGCCTGGTCAAGCGTACGCTGAGCGACGTTCGCGTGTATTCGTGCGAAACGGCCGAACAGGTCGCAGCTATTGCCGACGAGCTCGCATAGCCCACAGGGCTGTAACCCGAAAGGAACGACATGGGCAACTTGAACAACGGCGCGCTCGAGCGCGACGGATCGCGCCGCGTGGCGCTGGTCACGGGCGGCTCGCGCGGCATCGGTCGCGCTTGTGCCGTGGGCTTGGCGGAGGATGGCTACGATATCGCCGTCGTCTATGCCGGCAGCGTCGATGCGGCGCGCGAGACGTGCGAAGCCTGCGAGGCGTCAGGCGCCACGGCACGCGCATATCAATGTGACGTGGCCGACCCCGCCGCCGTCAACACATGCGTGGAGACGGTCCTCAACGACTTCGGCTCCATTTGGGCGCTCGTCAACAACGCCGGCATCACACGCGACGGCCTGCTCATGCGTATGGGTGACGATGCCTTCGACCGCGTGATCAATGTCAATCTCAAGGGCACGTTCAATATGACGCGCGCGCTCACCAAGACCTTTATGCGCCAGCGTGGCGGTTGCGTCGTCAACATGAGCTCGGTCGTGGGCCTGATGGGCAATGCCGGGCAGGCCAACTACGCTGCCTCCAAGGCAGGCGTGATCGGTCTGACCAAGGCGGTGGCGCGCGAGCTTGCGCCCCGCGGCGTACGAGTGAACGCGGTCGCCCCCGGGTTTGTCGAGACCGATATGACGGCAAAGCTCTCGGAGAAGGTCCGCGCGGCAACCGAGGAGCAGATTCCCCTTAAGCGCATGGCGCGTCCCGAGGAAGTGGCCGGCGTGGTGCGATTTTTGGCGAGTGATGCAGCAGCCTACATTACGGGCGAGGTTGTGCGCGTCGACGGCGGAATGGCGATGTAGAAACCAGGGCCGAACAACGGCTTGAATGAGGAGACCAAGATGGAACAGAGAGTTGCAATTACCGGCATCGGTGCCGTATCGCCGCTCGGTAACACCGCGCTTGCCACCTGGGCGGCCATGTGCGCCGGGACCTGTGGCATCGGCCCGATCACGCACTTCGATACCGATGCGTTCGCCGTTAAGGTGGCGGCCGAGGTCAAGGGCTTTGACGGCAACGAGTACTTTGGTAAGCACGATGCCAAGCACCTGGACCCTTGCGTTCAGTTTGCACTGGCGGCGTCGGACGAGGCCATGCACGATGCGGGCTTTGATGTCGAGGGCGCCATCGATCGCGAGCGCCTGGGCGTCTACGTGGGTTCAGGCGTGGGCGGCATGCAGACACTTGTCGACAACGTCCACACGATCGCCGATCGAGGGCCTCGCCGTGCATCGCCCTATATGATTGCGATGATGATCCCCAATATGGCTTCGGGCAATATCGCGATCCGCCACAAGGCAAAAGGCCCGACCCTGCCCGTGGTGACCGCGTGCGCGACCTCGGCCCATGCCGTGGGCGAGGCGTTCCGCGCCATCAAGCATGGCTATGCCGATGCGATTCTCGCCGGCGGTACCGAGGCCGCAATCATTCCCGATGCAGTTGCGGGCTTTACGTCCTGTCGTGCGCTCACCACCAACCCCGACCCGTCGACGGCTTGTCGTCCGTTCGATGCGAATCGCGACGGCTTTGTGATGGGCGAGGGCGCCTGTGTGCTGGTGCTCGAGGGCATGGAGCATGCGCAGGCGCGCGGTGCGCACATTTATGCCGAGGTCGTGGGCTACGGCAACACCGATGATGCCTATCACATCACGAGCCCCGATCCCGAGGCTGCCGGCATTTCCCGTGCGATATCGCTGGCGGTGGCCGAGGGCGACGTTAAGCCTTCCGAGGGCCTCTACATCAATGCTCACGGAACCTCGACTAAACTCAACGATTCGTCCGAGACGGCGGGGATTAAGCGTGCGCTCGGCGAGGACGCGGCACGCGCCGCGCACGTCTCGTCGACCAAGTCGATGACCGGCCACATGATCGGTGCTACGGGTGCCATCGAGGTCATGGCCTGTGCCATGGCGCTCGAGCAGGGCGTGGTGCCCCCGACCATTAACTACCACACGCCCGATCCCGCCTGCGATCTTGATTACACGCCTAATCGAGCGGTCCGCGCCGACCTTACCTGGGCGCTTTCGACCAATCTGGGCTTTGGCGGACACAATGCCGCCATCGCGCTGCGTAGATATACGAGGAGCTAGAGCATGGATTCCAAAAGACTTGCCGAGATAGCCGATGTTATGGAGGACCGCGGCCTCACGCGCGTACGCGTTGAGGAGCCCGATGGCACCGCGGTCGAACTCGAGCGCGCGAGCGCCGCACAGCCGGTTGCCGTGCCCATGCCCATGCCGAGCGCTATGGCCGCTCCAGTTGCAGCTCCCACAGTCGCGCCTGCCGCACCGGAGCCCGCCGCGCAGACACCTGCCGCCGCACCGGAGCCCAAGGGCACCGAGGTGACCGCTCCCATGGTCGGCGTTTTCTATGCTGCCCCGGCGCCGGGCGACGAGCCGTTTGTGCACGTGGGCTCTAAGGTCAAGGCCGGCGAGACGCTCTGCATCATCGAGGCCATGAAGGTTCTCAACGAGGTAACGGCAGAGGCAGACGGCGAGGTGCTCGAGATCTGCGTGGCCGACGGCGACCTCGTGGAGTTTGGCAGTTGCCTTATGAGGATCGGATAGGTGATATCCATGAACAAAGAAGAGCTTAAGGAACTGTTGCCGCATCGCGAACCGATGCTTTTGCTCGACGAGGCCGAGCTGGTGGGCGACGAGGCCCACGGCAAGATCACGATTACGGGCGACGAGTACTTTTTGCAGGGGCATTTTCCGGGAAACCCGGTGGTCCCCGGCGTGATTCAGTGCGAGATGCTCGCCCAAAACTGTTGCGTGCTGCTGATGGGCGATGAGGAAGCGCGCGGCGCGACGCCGTTCTACACGAGTCTGGACAAGGTGCGCTTTAAGCGTCCGGTGCGCCCGGGCGACACGGTTGATCTGGTGTGCACCATCACGCGTGCGCGCGGGCCGTTCCGCTTTGCGACGGGTACTGCGAGCGTCAACGGTGAGGTTTGCTGCCGCGCCGATATGTCTTTTGCACTCATGCACGAAAGTTAAGGAAGGCTTCATGTTCGACAAAGTGCTCATCGCCAACCGCGGCGAAGTCGCGGTCCGTGTTATCCGCGCGTGCCGCGATATGGGCATCAAGACCGTCGCCGTTTATTCCACGGCCGATGCGGACGCGCTGCACGTGCAGCTTGCCGACGAGGCGTATTGCATCGGCGGTCCGCGTCTTGCCGAGAGCTACCTCAACGACGATGCTGTGCTCACCTGTGCCGTAAAGTCGGGAGCTAAGGCAATTCATCCCGGCTATGGCTTTTTCTCCGAGAAGGCGAGCTTCGTGCGCGACTGCGACAAGTATGGCCTGGCGTTTGTTGGTCCTTCGGCCAAGGTGATCGACAGCATGGGCGACAAGGACGCCGCACGTCGAACGGCTGCCGCGGCGGGCGTGCCCATCGTGCCGGGCTGCGATTTGCTCAAAAGTCCCGAGGAGGCAACGGCCGAGGCTGAGCGCATTGGCTGCCCCGTGCTTATTAAGGCGCGTGCGGGCGGCGGCGGTCGCGGTATTCGTAAGGTCGAGCGCGTGGAAGATGCGGCAAAGGCCTTTATTGAAGCACGCGCCGAGGGCGAGGCCGTTTTTGGCGACGGCGAGTGCTACATGGAGAAGTTCGTCGCGCCGGCGCATCACGTTGAGGTACAGATTATGGCCGATAAGCAGGGCCATGTGTTTTCGCTCGGCGAGCGCGAGTGCTCGGTGCAGCGGCGCAACCAAAAGCTAATCGAGGAGAGCCCCGCGCCGTGCCTCGACGGACACGACGACATTCGTGCTCGCATGCACAAGGCAGCGCGTGACCTGGCTCGTGCCGTCGGCTACGAAGGAGCCGGTACCATCGAGTTCCTGTATTCGGACGACGGCAATTTCTACTTTATGGAAATGAACACGCGCTTGCAGGTGGAGCATCCGGTTACGGAGTTTGTGACCGATACCGACTTGGTCAAGTGGCAGCTGCGCGTGGCAGCCGGCCAGCCTCTGCCCTTTGAGCAGGAGGACATGCCGGTCCGCAACCACGCCATGGAGTGCCGCATCAATGCCGAAACGCCGGATTTTCTGCCGTCATGCGGAACGGTCACCGCGTTGCGTGTGCCGGGTGGTCCGCGCGTGCGCTGGGATTCCGCCATGTTTACCGGTGCTAAAGTTCCGCCGTACTACGACTCCATGCTTGGCAAGCTCATCGTGTGTGCGCCCACGCGTGACGGCGCCATTCGCAAGATGCGCTCGGCCCTGGGCGAGCTCGTGATTGAGGGCGTGAGCGAAAACAGCGAGCTTCAGCTCGACGTGCTGGCAAACGACGAGTTCTTGTCGGGCATGTATCACACCGATCTGATGGGGCATCTCTATGCTGATGAATAGAAAAGCGAAGACGGTCAACGTCCTCGAGGGACCGATGACCGAGTCGTGCGCCGAGTTTCCCGCGCGCCACGTGTTTATCAAGTGCCCGGAGTGCCGCCGCGTGATCGATGAGGCGCGCCTGCACGACAACCTCGAGGTCTGCCCTCGTTGCGGCAAACACTTTCGCGTGAGCGGGCGCGACCGCATGCGCATGACGATTGACGAGGGCACGTTTGAGGAATGGGATGCCAGTCTGGCGCCGGAGGACTTCCTCTCGTTTCCCGGCTATGCCGACAAGCTCAAGAGCGTGAGCGAGCGTTCGGGCGAGCACGATGCCGTTGTGTGCGGCAGGGGCAAAATCTGCGGTTGCGATACCGCGCTCTTCTTTATGGACGCCAACTTTATGATGGGCTCGATGGGTTCCGTGGTGGGCGAGAAGATCTGTCGCACATTTGAGCGAGCGACCGAGCTTGGATTGCCAGTTGTCGGCTTTACCGTTTCGGGCGGTGCGCGCATGCAAGAGGGCGTGACATCGCTTATGCAGATGGCCAAGATTTCTGCGGCGGTTAGGCGCCACAGCGAGGCGGGCGGCCTGTATATCACGGTGCTCACCGACCCCACGACCGGAGGCGTAACCGCGAGCTTTGCCATGGAGGGCGATATTATCCTGGCCGAGCCCGATGCCCTGACGGCATTTGCCGGCCCGCGCGTGATCGAGCAGAACATGCACAAGCGCCTGCCCAAGGGATTCCAGCGCTCCGAGTTTTTGCTGGAGCACGGCTTTTGCGATGCCGTTGTTCCGCGTGGCGAGATTGCGCTCACGGTAGGCGAGCTGCTGGCGCTGCACGAAGGGCACGCGCCCGGCCTGGGGGCACCGCATGAGATCGTGCATACGGGTCGCCGCGGCAAAAAGCTGGGACACTTGTTCAAGCGCTCGGCCGCACCAAAAACCGCGCTCGAGATTGTCAAGCAGACCCGCTCGGCAGATCGCGCCACGGCAGGCGAGATGATCTCGCTGGGCCTGGATGGATTTGTGGAGCTGCACGGCGACCGCTACTTTGGCGACGACGCTGCTGTGGTGGCTGGCATTGGCTGGAAAGACGGACGCCCCGTAACGGTCATCGCCATCGAGCGCGGCACCACGACCAAAGAGCGCATGCGTCGCAACTTTGGTATGGCACATCCCGAGGGCTACCGCAAAGCGCGTCGCCTGATGCGCCAGGCCGAAAAGTTTGGTCGACCGGTTCTGTGCCTGGTCGATACTTCGGGCGCGTTTTGCGGCATCGGTGCCGAGGAACGCGGTCAGGGCGAGGCCATCGCCCAGAATCTCATGGAGATGAGCGGCCTTAAGACGCCGATTGTCTCGGTGGTGACAGGCGAGGGCGGCTCTGGTGGCGCGCTGGCGCTGTCCGTGGCCGACCGCATCCTGATGCTCTCGAGCTCGGCCTATTCGGTCGTGAGCCCCGAGGCCTGTGCGTCGATCCTGTGGAAGGATACCGAGCGTGCGGATGAGGCCGCCGAGGCGCTTAAGCTCACGGCCCCCGATCTGCTGGCGCTCGGCATCATCGACGGCATTGTTGACGATAAGGGCCTGTCGCATGAGGAGATCGCCGGTGCCGTCATGTCCTCGGCATTTGATGCCTTCGATACGCTTGGGCAGCTCGACGACGCGACCCTCACAAACCTCCGCTACGAAAAGTACCGCGCAATCGGTCGATACCGCACGATGTGACAAAGGGACAGCCCGCATGTCATATTGGGAAAGGCGTTCCATGCTACAAGTTTCTAACACCTCGTTTACAACGTCGGTTTCATCAAACGCCATGGCCGTGGTGGACTATCTGTCCAAAAGCATGATGTCGGCGCTGCCGTTTATTGTCTGCGCGGCGTTGTTCCGCACCGTCGCTGTCATTATGGGCGAAGGCATGCTGGGCCTGTGGTCTGCCGATTCCGATATCTATCGCCTGTTCTACAGTTGGCTCTATAACGCCGGCTACTACTTTTTGCCCATTTATCTTGGTTGGGCGGCCGCCCGCCAGCTCGGTTGCTCGGAGCAGCTGGGCATGATGCTGGGCGGCGTATTGATTGCACCCGATTTACTCAAGCTTGTCGATGCCGCATCGACGACGGGGGCATCGATGACTTCCGTGTATGGTCTGCTTCCTGCGCCGGTCAACGATTACACGACGACTGTTATTCCGGTTCTCATCTCGGTGCCCGTGCTATGGCGAGTGGAGTGTTTCTTTAAGCGCGTTATCCCTAAGGCCGTGGCGTTTTCGTTTGTTCCGTTTGCGACCTTGCTTGTCATGGTTCCGGTTTCGCTGTGCATTACGGCGCCGGCGGGCAGCTATCTGGGCATGCTGTTGGGCCAGCTTATGTTTATGCTTGGCAATTCCGGTGGCATTGTGTCGCTGCTCACGCTCATGGGGCTTGCCGCAGGCTGGGAGTTCCTAAAGATCGCGGGCGTCAGCAACGTCGTCCTATCGCTCGCCTATGCGCAGTTTATGAGTGTGGGAACGGATTCGTGCATCCTGATCGCCGCGACGATGGCAACGTTCGCCGTTTGGGGCATGCCCTTTGGCGCGTCGCTTCGCGTTGCGGATAAGGACGAGAAGGCGCTCATGCTGGGCTATTCGATCTCGGGTGTGCTTGGTGGCGTAAGCGAGCCGGCGCTGTACGGTTGCGGCTTTAAATATGGCAGGTGCCTGACGTGCATGGCCATTGGCGGCGCCGTCGGAGGCCTTGTTGCGGCCGTGGGCCACGTTACGGCCTATACCATCGGCATGACGAATGTCCTCATGGTCATTGGCTTTGCCACGGGCGGCATCTCGAACCTGCTGTGGTGCTGCGCTGCCGGTGGTGTAGCATTCGCGATGTCTGCGGCGCTGAGCTACTGCTTTGGTGTGGTGCCGACGAAGGGGCAGACGACGGGGGACGGAGCCGATTCGTCCGAAACAGTGGCGAGCGCTGCTGAGGTAAGCGCATAAACCTGTGCGACAAAAGGACGATTCCTTTGTCACATTCCAAGGCCGTGGCCCGTGTGGGCTGCGGCCTTTTTGTATCTTGAGGACAAAGTGGCTACACTACAATCCGTTTGAGCAATAGATATATAGGTAGTACCGTGGGGGCGGATGCAGATGGTCGAGTGGATAGTTAAGCGCGCGCAGGGCGATCGTGCGCGTGTGGGCACGTTAGCGGGCATGGTGTGTATTGTCGCCAATGTGGCGCTTTGTGCTGCGAAGGGCGCAATTGGTGTGCTGTCGGGATCGGTTTCGATCGTGGCGGATGCCATGAACAACCTGTCCGATGCTAGTTCGAATATCGTGAGCGTGCTGGGCTTTAAGCTGGCGAGCAAGCCGGCCGACCCCGAGCATCCTTACGGCCACGGTCGCTATGAGTATCTCTCGGGATTGGTCGTGGCGGCGCTCGTGCTGCTGATTGGCGTTGAGCTGGTGAAGTCCTCGGTTGAGCGCGTCATCCACCCCGAACCTGTCGAGTTCTCGCTTGCCCTGGTGGCAGTTCTAGCGCTTTCGATGGTCGTAAAGCTCTGGATGGCGGCCCTCAACCAAAAGCTCGGCGATCGCATTGAGTCCGAGACGCTGCATGCGACCGCGCAAGATTCCAAGAACGATGTTCTTGCCACGGGCGCCGTGCTAGCGTGCGCAATTGTTTCGCAGATGACGCACATCAATCTTGACGCATGGGTCGGCCTTGCCGTTGGCGCCTATATTGGCTGGAGCGGTTTTGAACTCATCCAGGATACGGTGAGCCCGCTTTTGGGCCAGACGCCCGATCCTAAGTTGGTCAAGCACATTCGAGACAAGATCATGAGCTACCCCGGCGTTTTGGGCGTTCACGATTTGATGGTTCACGATTACGGTCCGGGCAGGAAGTTTGCAAGCGCACATGCCGAGATGGCGGCCGAGGCCAGCCCGCTGGAAAGTCACGACACGCTCGATAACATCGAGCAGGCGTTTAGGGACGAGGACGGCATGATCGTCACGCTCCATTACGATCCCATCGTGACCGACGATCCAAAGGTGGCGAGCATGCGTTTACGCATTAACGCCATGGCCCAACAGATCGATAGCCGCCTTTCGATTCACGATCTGCGCTGTGTGCCGGGTCCTACGCACACCAACGTGATCTTTGACTGCGTGCGTCCCTCGGATATGGGCATGGACGCCGAGGACCTGAAGCACGCGTTGGCCCAGAGGGTCGAATCGGAATACCCCAAGTCGATTGCCAAGATTACGATCGACGAAGACTACGTAGGACATACCCACGAGTAGGGCTGTGCCGGCAAAGCAAGTTATACAGAAGGGGAGAGCATGAAGCGTCTATATCTACTCCGCCACGGCCAGACGGAATTCAACGTCAAAAAGCTGGTCCAGGGCCGCTGCGACTCACCGCTCACCGACTTAGGCCGTCAGCAAGCCGGGATGGCAGCTACATGGATCAAATCTCACAACGTCGTTCCCGACAAAGTGGTCTCTTCACCCTTAGGCCGAGCCATGGACACAGCTCGGCTCGTCGCAACCGAACTCCTTGGCCCGGACGCAGCAGTCGAGCCCTGCGAAGGCATCATTGAGCGCTGCTACGGCACCTTCGAAGAAGGCCCCCACGACGCATTGCCTACCGACGTCTGGGATCCGGGTGAGGATTTGGTCCCCTTTGGAGGAGAAGGGAACCGCGCGCTGCAAGAACGCATGGTAGGCACCCTCACCAATCTCATGGGAGCCGAGGGCATCGAAACCCTCCTAGCAGTAAGCCACGGCAGCGCCAGCCGCCAATTCATCAAGGCTGCAGCCCCAGAGGGCTTCGAGCTCCCAACAAAACTCCCCAACTGCGCCATCATGATCTTCGATTTTGACGAGGAAAAACTACAAGCAGAGGGCGAGCCAATGCAATGCAAGTTCACTCTCCAGCAAATAGTGGACCCCCAACAAAGAAATTAGCTGAGCGAGCAGAGTTAAGCAGACATCAACGTGTCGTCTGCCAAGCCCAGGCGACTCCACGCACTTTACCTGCGTAAACAATGTGAGTGAAATATGAATCTCGATGGATACGCCCGCAGCCGTGTATACTAAACAACTGTGTGTAACCAGGGGAGTATTCTGGCTGGACAAAATGCCTGCTTAATAGGGTTGTCAGGTAGTCCGGACGCAATACAAGGCTGGGGAGCACGTCGTGTAAGTAGTGGTCCTCTAGGGGCGTACGCTCGGTGGTGTACGCATTGTCCCAAGACCACGCGAGAGTTGGGATCATATCTTGATCAGCATGATTCTCGGCCGCAAGATTGGCATGACCCAGGTTTGGGACGAGGACGACAACGTCGTTCCCGTCACGGTCATCCAGGCTGGCCCCTGCGCTGTCTCGCAGGTTAAAACTCAGGCAACCGACGGCTATGACGCCGTCCAGATCGGTTTCGGCGACATCAAGGCCAAGAACGTGAACAAGCCCATGGCTGGTCACTTCGCCAAGGCTGGCGTCGAGCCTGTCCGTTTCCTTCGTGAGGTCCGCGTCGAGAACGGCGAGGAGCACAAGGTCGGCGAGGTCGTCACCGTCGCTGATTTCGCTGATGTCGAGAAGGTCGACGTCATCGGTACCTCCAAGGGTAAGGGCTTCCAGGGTCGCATCAAGCGCTGGGGTCAGCGCCGCGGTCCTATGACGCATGGTTCTCACTTCCAGCGTCACCCCGGTTCTATCGGTCAGTGCGCCTATCCTGCGCGCGTCCTCAAGGGCGTCAAGATGGCCGGTCACATGGGTAACGAGCGCGTTACCGTCAAGAACCTTTCCGTTGTCCGCATCGATGCCGAGCAGAACCTCATCTTGGTCAAGGGCGCTGTCCCGGGTGCCAAGAATGGTCTCGTCGCCATCCGTATGGCCTAAGGGCCCAGCCCATTTAGCCCAGCGTCATACCAAGGAGAACACTTAAATGGCAAAGTTTGAAGTAAAGAACAGCGAGGGCAAGAAGGTCGCCGAGGCCGAGCTCGCCGCTGAGGTGTACGGCATCGAGCCGAACATCCACGTTATGCACCACATCGTCAAGTGCCAGATGGCCTCTTGGCGTCAGGGCACCCAGTCCGCTAAGGGCCGCTCTGAGGTTTCCGGTGGCGGCAAGAAGCCTTGGCGTCAGAAGGGCACCGGCCGTGCCCGCCAGGGTTCCATCCGTGCTGCCCAGTGGCGTCACGGTGGCGTTGTCTTCGCCCCCAAGCCCCGTTCTTACGCTAAGCGTATGAACAACAAGGAGGTCAAGCTGGCTATGCGCTCCGCGCTGTCCGCCAAGCTGGCCGATGGCGAGCTCGTGCTCGTCGACGACTACGGCTTCGAGAAGCCTTCCACCAAGGCTGCCGTCGCCATGCTCAAGGCTCTCGGCCTTGAGGGCAAGCGTCTGACCATCATCGTTCGCGATGAGGACGTCAACGCCTACCTGTCGTTCCGCAACATTCCCAAGACGTTCATCATCACTGCCGACGAGGCCAACACCTACGATCTCGTCAACAACAACGCTGTGCTGATGCCCGCCGACATCGCCGCTCACTTCGGGGAGGTGCTTGCATAAATGACCGCCCACGAGATCATCATCCGTCCGATCGTGTCCGAGCGTTCCTTCTCCGGCATGGAGCTGAACAAGTACACGTTCGAGGTCGCCAAGGATGCTAACAAGTATCAGATCAAGGACGCTGTCGAGGAGATCTTCGGCGTCAAGGTCGTTCGCGTGAACACCCTGACGGTCAAGCCCAAGACCAAGCGCGTGCGCTATGTCGCCGGCAAGACCCGTTCTTGGAAGAAGGCCATCGTCACGCTGGCCGAGGGCGACACCATCGAGGTCTTTGGCAACCAGGCCTAAGACTCGCTGCTGTTGAGTGAGCTCATGCCTCCCAAATAGGGGAGGCGAGAGCTCAAGGTTTTGGGCGTATAAAATGGACACGCCCGGAACCGTGTATACGTCCGGTGTCATCGCACCCGAGGCAGAACCTCGAATCCCTGTCTGCGATGGCTAACGGATTCCTATTGAAAGGGATTGTAATGGCTGTAAAGCACCTTAAGCCGACCTCCGCTGGTAGGCGTTGGCAGACGATCTCCGATTTCTCCGAGATCACCTGCACCAAGCCCGAGAAGTCTCTTCTCGAGCCCCTGCCCAAGAAGGCCGGTCGTAACAACAACGGCCGTATCACCACCCGCCACCAGGGCGGCGGCGTGAAGCGTCGTTACCGCGTGATCGACTTCAAGCGCAACAAGGACGGCGTGCCCGCCAAGGTTGCCACGATCGAGTACGATCCGAACCGTTCCGCTCGCATCGCTCTGCTGCACTACGCTGACGGTGAGAAGCGCTACATCCTGGCCCCCAAGGGCCTCGAGGTCGGTCAGACCATCATGTCCGGTTCTGACGCCGACATCAAGCCGGGCAACGCTCTGCCCCTCGCCGACATCCCCGTCGGTACGCTCATCCACGCCGTCGAGTTCCAGCCGGGCAAGGGCGCTGCTATCGCCCGTTCCGCCGGTAACTCCTGCCAGCTGATGGGTAAGGAGGGCAAGTACGCTATCGTCCGTATGCCTTCCTCCGAGATGCGCCGCATCCTCGTTACCTGCCGCGCCACCGTCGGTGAGGTCGGCAACGCCGATCACTCCAACATCGTCATCGGCAAGGCCGGCCGTAAGCGTCACATGAACGTGCGCCCGACCGTCCGCGGTACCGTCATGAACCCTGTCGACCACCCGCACGGCGGTGGCGAGGGCAAGAACCACACCTCTGGTCGTCCCTCCGTTACCCCCTGGGGTAAGCCGACGAAGGGCCTTCGTACGCGCAAGAAGAAGAAGGTCTCGAACCAGCACATCATTCGTCGCCGTAAGAAGTAATTTCGGATACCGAGTTTTAGGAGAAAGCACTTATGAGCAGAAGTCTCAAAAAGGGCCCGTTCGTGGAGACTCGCCTTCTCTCGCGTATCACCGCGATGAACGAGGCTGGCAAGAAGGACGTCGTGAAGACCTGGTCCCGCGCGTCCACCATCTTCCCCGAGATGGTTGGTCACACCATCGCCGTCCACGACGGCCGCAAGCATGTGCCCGTGTATGTTACCGAGTCCATGGTTGGTCACAAGCTCGGCGAGTTCGCGCCGACTCGTACGTTCCGTGGCCACAAGGCCAAATAGGGGGTTAACCGTAAATGGCAACTAAGTCTATTGAAACTGAGGCCACCGAGGTTCGCGCCGTCGCTAAGTACGTGCGTGTTTCCCCCAGCAAGGCCCGCCTGGTGGTCGATCTGATCCGCCGCAAGCCTGTCGCTCAGGCCTTCGACATCCTCCACTTCTGCGACCGCGCCGTCGCCGTGGATGTCGAGAAGGTTCTCCGTTCCGCCGTTGCGAACGCCGAGAACAACAACGGTCTGCGTGCCGACAACCTGGTTGTCGCCGCTGCCTATGTTGACGAGGGTCCGACGCTTAAGCGCATCCGTCCCCGCGCCAAGGGTTCCGCTTCTCGCATTCTGAAGCGTACTTCCCACATCACCGTCGTCGTTGCTCCTCGAAAGGAGGCGTAAAGCTGTATGGGTCAGAAAGTCTACCCCACCGGCTTCCGTCTTGGCATTACCGAGAACTGGCGCTCCCGCTGGTTCGCAGAGAAGGATTACGCTAAGACCCTCGGTAACGATCTCGAGATTCGCAAGTACCTCGAGAAGCGTCTTTCCCGCGCAGCTGTCTCCCGCGTCGAGATCGAGCGCGCTGGCGACAAGGTGAAGGTCATCATCCTCACCGCTCGCCCCGGCGTTGTCATCGGTAAGAAGGGTGCCGAGATCGATACTCTCCGTACCGAGCTCGAGAAGGTCGCTGGCGTCTCCAAGGGCCAGCTCTCCGTCGACGTTGTCGAGGTCAAGCGCCCCGAGCTCGACGCCAACCTCGTTGCTCAGTCTATCGCCGAGCAGCTCGAGGGCCGCGTTGCCTTCCGTCGCGCTATGCGCAAGGCTGTCCAGTCTGCCCGCAAGGCCGGCGCTAAGGGCATCCGTATCCAGTGCTCCGGTCGTCTCGGCGGTGCCGAGATGGGCCGTCGTGAGTGGTACCGCGAGGGTCGCGTGCCTCTGCACACCCTCCGTGCCAAGATCGACTACGGCACGGCTGTCGCCAGCACCACTATGGGCGCTTGCGGCGTGAAGGTCTGGATCTACCTAGGCGAGAAGCTCCCGGGCCAGCCTGTTCCCAACCCTGCACTCGAGGGCTCTTCCCGTCCTCGTCGTCGTAACTCCGAGAGGAGGGGTCAGTAGTGCTTGCCCCTAAGCGTATTCTTCACCGCAAGGTGCAGCGTGGCTCCATGAAGGGCCAGGCCAAGGGTAATACCGAGCTGCATTTCGGCGAGTTTGGTATCCAGGCTCTCGAGGCCCATTGGATCACCAACCGTCAGATCGAGGCCGCTCGTATTGCCATGACCCGCTACATGAAGCGTGGCGGTCGTGTCTACATCACGATCTTCCCCGATAAGCCCATCACCAAGAAGCCTGCCGAGACTCGCATGGGTTCTGGTAAGGGTAACCCCGAGGAGTGGGTGGCCGTCGTCAAGCCCGGCCGCATCATGTTCGAGGTCAAGGGCGTGCCCGAGGAGGTCGCTCGCGAGGCTCTGCGTCTTGCACAGCACAAGCTTCCCATCAAGACCAAGATTGTTGCTGCTAAGAACGCTGAGCAGCGCATCGAGAAGGAGATGGCTGAGGAGGCCGCTCTCGAGGCCAAGTGGGCTGCTGAGGACGCCGCCGCCGCCAAGGAGGAGAACTAATGAAGCCCGCAGAGATTCGTGAGCTCTCGGACGCTCAGCTCGTTGAGAAGCTGAAGGAAATGCGCGCCGAGCTCTTTAACCTTCGTTTCCAGATGGCCACCAGCCAGCTGGACAACACCGCTCGCGTCAACACCGTGAAGAAGGACATTGCTCGCGTCCTCACGGAGCAGCGCGCCCGCGAGATCGCAGCGGAGAAGTCCGCTGTCGCCGAGTAGGACCTAAGGAGAGAACATGACTGATTCGCGTAACTCGCGTAAGGTCCGTACGGGTGTCGTTACCTCCGTCTCCGGTGCCAAGACCATTGTCGTCACCATCACCGAGCGCAAGCGTCACCCCAAGTACGGCAAGATGATGACCAGCTCCAAGAAGCTGCACGCTCACGACGAGGAGTGCACGGCTGGCGTGGGCGATACCGTCCGCGTTATGGAGACCCGTCCTATGTCCAAGATGAAGCGTTGGCGCCTCATCGAGGTCGTCGAGCGCGCTAAATAAGCAGTCGCTCTTACGACTTGTACGTTTCCGAAGATGTGCGTATGCCTGGTTTGCATACCACAGGCCGTCTAAAGGCTGCGCACCTCTCTTCGGTTCTTAGTTCGGAGGAACATCTACCATGATTCAGATGCAAACCATGCTGAACGTCGCCGACAACTCCGGCGCTCGCAAGATTCGCTGCATCAAGGTGCTTGGCGGTTCCAAGCGTCGTTATGCAGGCATCGGCGATGTGTTCATCGGTGCTGTCCAGGAGGCTACCCCTGGCGCCAACGTCAAGAAGAAGGACGTTGTCCGTTGCGTCGTCGTTCGCACCGTTAAGGAGATCCGCCGCAAGGATGGCTCCTACATTCGCTTTGATGAGAACGCCTGCGTTGTCATCAACAACGATGGTTCGCCCGTCGGCACCCGTATCTTCGGGCCCGTCGCTCGCGAGCTTCGTGACAAGAAGTACATGAAGATCGTCTCGCTCGCTCCCGAGACCCTGTAGTTAGGGGAGATATATGTATATCAAGAAGGGCGATAAGGTCCAGGTTCTCTCTGGTAAGGATCGCGGCAAGCAGGGCGTTGTCCTGCGTGCTCTCCCCGCCGAGAACAAGGTCGTTGTCGAGGGCGTTTCGGTCGTCAAGAAGGCCGTCAAGCCCAACGCTGCCAACCAGCAGGGCGGCATCGTTTCGCAGGAGGCTCCCATCGACGCCTCCAACGTCAATCTCGTCTGCCCCGAGTGCGGTAAGGTTACCCGCGTCGGTCACGAGAAGGACGGCAAGAACAAGCTGCGCGTCTGCAAGAAGTGCGGCCACAAGTTCTAAGCTGCCCGCAACATCAAGTTGCTAGCAAAGGCCCGGATGCCCCACGGCATCCGGGCCTTTTTCTATCCCCACTCATTGGGGACAGACTTAAATGAGTGGCCTTGATTGGCAGTCATTGGGGACAGACTTAAATGACTAGTTGATAGGGACGGTCTTTAGATCTGTATATCTGGCCATCTAGGATAGGCTTCAACGAAAGCGGCACCTAGGGACAGTCCTTCGATGTCTGGTGTCCCCAGAGGGGTGAAGTAATACAGCTGGCTCTGTCTTTAGGGCTTTGGTGCTCCGCCCCTATATGTTTCACAAGGATTGTCGCATGCGCATTTACGCGCAGAGTCTTGCGCGATGATTCGCATGGCCGCGCAAATATCTGCTAACTATGGCTAAATAATGACCGACAAGCAAATAAACACGCAAATACGAGCAAATGCGCGCGCATTTGTGCGAATATAGGGCTGTTGGAAATGAAGAACTTCCGATGATTCAGGAGGCACATATGGCAGATTCCAAACAGGCTCCGCTCGACGCCGAGGCAGCCGCAAAGGCGGCGTTTGCCTCGGTCCAGGATCAGCCGTTCCCCGATGATATCTTTACGGCCCCCGAGCTCCGCTGGGCCGTGATCGGGTGCGGCGTTATCGCCAACCAAATGGCCCAGTCCCTCGCTCTGGCCGGCCGCAAGCTCGCGGGTGTCGCCAACCGTACGCTGTCCAAGGCCCAGGCTTTTGCCGAGCAGTATGGCGTCGAGAAGGTGTACGAGACGATTGAGGACCTCTACGCCGATCCAGACATCGATGCCGTCTATATCACCACGCCGCACAACACGCATATCACCTATCTGCGTGCCGCGCTGGCCGCCGGCAAGCACGTGCTCTGCGAAAAGGCCATTACCCTCAACTCCGCCGAGCTCGACGAGGCCCGTGCCATCGCCGACGAGCATAACGTGGTCCTTATGGACGCCACCACGGTGCTTCACATGCCGCTGTATCAGGAGCTGCGCCGTCGCATGGATGCTGGCGAGTTCGGCCGCATGAATCTCGCTCAGCTCAACTTTGGCAGCTATAAGGAGTACGGCGACCTGACCAACCGCTTCTACAACCGTAGCCTTGCCGGCGGCGCCATGCTCGACATTGGCGTGTATGCCCTGTCCGTCATGCGCCTGTTTATGGCCAGCCAGCCAGCCGAGGTCGTGTCTCTGGGCAATACCTGCGAGACTGGCGTTGACGTCGCGGGTGGCATTGTCTGCCGTAATGCTGAGCAGCAGCTGGGCGTCGTGAGCCTTACGCTCCACTCCAAACAGCCCAAGCGCTCGGTCATCAGTTTCGATAAGTGCTATATCGAGGTCAACGATTATCCGCGCGCCGACCATGCAACCATCGTGTGGACTGCAGACGGTCACCGTGAGGAGGTCCACGCTGGCACCGAGGCATACGCTCTGTGCTACGAGATGGCCGACCTGGAGAAGGCCGTTGCCGGCGATGATTCGAAGCGCGAGCTTCTGGGCTATGCTTCCGATGTTATGGAGCTTATGACCAAGCTCCGCGCCGATTGGGGAGTCGTGTACCCCGAGGAGGAGTAAGCGATGCTTGCGGAAGATAGGCTCAACGCGATTGTGTCGATGGTACAGCAGACCGGCTCGGTCACCGTACCGGAACTTGCCGAAGCCCTGGGCGTGACACCGTCCACCATTCGCCGTGACTTGCAAACGCTCGACCGCGCGCACCGTATCGCCAAGGTGCACGGAGGCGCGACAAGTCTGGAGCGCGCGCACGTGACGCGCGACCTAACGCTCAATGAGCGCAGCGATCTCCATAATGATGACAAGGAGCGCATCTGCGCCCGTGCGGCGGCGCTTGTGGAGCCCGAGAGCTTTGTGTACATCGATTCAGGTTCGACGACGCTTAGGCTCATCGAGCATCTTCCGCGCCTTGAGGGCGTCACCTATGTGACCGATTCCGTGCTCCATGCTCAGCACCTCGCTCTGCGCGGCATGCGCACCGTGGTGCTGGGCGGCGAGCTCAAGCCCGAGACCGAAGCACTCGTTGGCCCCGATGCCTTGGCAACCCTGGACCGCTATAACTTCAACTGCGGTTTTTGGGGTTCCAATGGCATCGCCGCCGAGCAAGGTCTCACCACACCGGATATCGAGGAAGCGCAGGTCAAGCGTATCTCGATGCGCCATACCGCCAAACGCTTCGTAATCTCGGACGCCAGCAAATTTGGCATGGTGGCGCCCGTCAAGTTTGCGGACTTCCGCGACGCAACGATCATTACCGCAGGTGAGGTCCCCGCCAAGTATCGGGCGATGGATAACGTCATCACGGTCTAGCGACAGGGCAAGGTCAAAACCATTTAGGTTCCTCAATAGAAAAGCGGCAACACCCTCGATGGGCGATGCCGCTTTTGTTGTCTGCCGTTTTGTCTAAATCTGTAACAACTAGACCGTTAAAAGTGGGCTAGGTGTTACAGATTGAGATGCTTCCGAACCTTGCCGTCCCTTTGTCTCGATCTGTAACATCTGGGACCGATTTTGACGAGTTATTGTTACAGATTGAGATTTTCCCTTGAGGGGGATTCGAATGTCTCGATCTGTAACAGATAGACCGGAAAATGGGTTCTAACTGTTACAGATCGAGACGTTTTGGGACCGCGGCTGAGCCATTGGGGCAAAACCACCACGAAGGTGCCTGTCCCCATTGTGGTGGTTTAGGGCTCCCAGGGGCAGGGGGCTTCGATGTGGATGTGCTCGCCGGTTACGGGATGCGTAAAGGACACGCTGTGGGCGTGGAGCATCAGGCCACAGGGGCGCGGCGTTCCGTACAGGTCGTCGCCAACCAGGGGATGACGCTCGCTCGCCAGATGCACGCGGATTTGGTGCTTGCGGCCGGTGAGCAACTCGACATCGATATACGAGCGCGTGGGCAGGCCACGGCGACTCTTAAGACGCTTGAGCACCTTGACGCGCGTCTGAGACGGCTTGCCGCTGGCGCCGACGCGCATCTTGCGGCTGTCGTGACGGTCGCGGGCGATGGGCTTGTCGATGAGCTTTTCGTTCCAGTCGATTTTGCCCTCGGCGAGCGCCAGATAGTGCTTTTCGAAAGCGTGGTCGATCACCATCTGGTCAAAGGCGGGCTGCGTCTGCTTGTCGAGCGAGAACAACACCACGCCGGTGGTGTCGCGGTCCAGGCGGTTGAGCGGCTGCATGTCGGTCGCGGCAAAGCCGTCGCCCATCGCCAGCAGCAGGTCGCTGGCGTAGTCGGTGAGCGTGCGCTCGCCGGTGCCGTCGCCGTGGACGATCATGCCGGCGGGCTTGTCGATGGCCATGAGCCAGGCGTCGCAGTAGAGGACTTGAGGTTCTTCGTTCACGTGTAAGCCTTTCGGTTAGCTGATTCCCGCAAACATGCAGCCCGAGGTCGCCCCGCGCAGACGGGCGGCGGGCTTGCGGCCGGCCTGCGCGGCCTCGACGGCACGACGGACGCGGGCGACGGCACGGCCCACCTCATCCGTCTCGAGCAGCGTTCCGTCCACCATGAGACGACGCACGCCGGCATCGAGCAGCTGAGGAACCTGCGGCGTGAGGTCGATGGGATAAGCATCGTACAGGCGAGAGCGGCCGTGGATGTCGGTGCGGACGGGCATGACCTTTCCGTCGATATTCTTGAGCGAGAGCTTGCGGGCACGCAGGCGGCAGTTGGCGCAATCGTGGATGCAGCCGTTGGCGACCTGCAGAATGCAATGCTCGCTTGTCATGACGCGCGGGCGGCCAAAGACGGTGATGCCCAGAGCCGCGGGCGCGGCGGCGCCGAGCGAGACAATCTCTTCGAGCGTGATCTCGGGCGAGAGCCAAAACGCACCGGCTCCGCGCTCGGCAAGCGCCTCCATGCAGGCCGTGTTGTGCACGGGCAGACAAGAGCGGACTTCTGCCGTGGCGCCAACCTGGGCGGCCAGGGCAAGCTCGGAGATGTTGCCAATAGCCACCGTGGCACCGGCAACAACCCACGGGTCGACGCGCTCGTGGTCGACGGCACGGCAGACCTCGTCGAGTACGGGCACGATACCCTGCTCAAATGCATCGGCAGGGGAGAGTCCGACAGCCTCGAGCACGTCGGTGGTCATGTAGATGCGCGTTGCACCCTCCGCGCGAGCGGCCTCGGCGGCCTCGAGCGAGGTGACGGTGGCGCAGATCTGCGGCTCATCGCGGTAGTGCTCGGGCGCGGGGCGGGAATTACTGGTTACAATTGCCGGCAACTCGAGCGTTTTCGCGCGCCCCTCGTACGGCGACAGAATGGCCTCCTCCAATGCTTTGCAGGCGGCAGCGCGCACCTTGTGCACAGCGGAGAAGCCCATGCCGCAGCCCTCATCGAGCGCCACATCAAAGCTCGCTGCCTCAAAGGGCGAGGAGCCCATGCGGCCCACATGCTCAACCAGGTCTGCCGCCTCGACGGCGCGGGTCTTGGCGGCCTCGACGGTGAAGCCCGTGGCGGTGGCGGTGAGCGCGGGGTTGTCAGAGCAGGTGAGTGTGACGGTAAACGGCTCGCCCAGGCGCGCCACGACGGACACATCAACAGCTCGGCGGCGCAGCACATCGCGCTTGAGCGCGGCGCCGGCGGCGTCGATGGCACGCTGACTGCGAATCACGCGGACGCGGCAGCCCTCGGGCATGCTGCGGGGCACGCGGCACTCGATAACATCGCCGGCGGCGGCATCATCGGCGGCAATAGTGGTCAGGAACTGGTCAAACTCGTTATCGTGGCGAAGCTCCAGCAGGTCGCCCTTGCCCACGGGCTCAAACAGCTCAATGCGGGCGATGGCGGCGCGGCGACGGCGGTCGTCGGGCTTGAGGCCGCGCACATCGCGGTTGGCCAGACGGCTGCCCAGCACCGTGCCCACGATCTGGCCGCGATTGTTGGAACGCTCATAGCTCATCATTTCGTCGCCCGAGGTGCCGTCCTGATAGGCGTGCGTAAAGTCGCGGTTGAAGCAGCGCTTGAGCTGGCGCTGGCGGGCGGCTTCCTCGTCCTTGGCAACGGTGGCTCCGGATAGCATGTCGTCAATTTCGTGACGATACACATCAACGATGGAGTACACGTAATCGGGCGCCTTCATGCGGCCCTCGAGCTTGAGCGACGCGGCGCCGGCGTCATACAGACGGCGAACAAGCTGTGAAGTGTTGGTGTCACGCGGGCATAGCGCACGCTCGCGGCCGGCGGGGGAGAGCGCGCGACCGTTTTCGTCGATCAGTTCGTAGGGCAGGCGGCAGGGCTGGGCGCACATGCCACGGTTGGCCGATCGTCCCGCCATGGCAAAGCTCGAAAGCAGGCACAGGCCCGAGTAGCAAAAGCAGATGGCACCATGGCTAAAGACCTCAAGGTCCACATCGGGCGCGGCATCATGAATGGCGGCAATCTCGTCGATGGAAAGCTCGCGCGAGAGGGTCACACGGTCGGCGCCCTGCTCGCGGCACCAAAGGGTTCCGCGGTCGTCGTGGATGTTTGCTTGGGTTGAGATGTGCGTCTCGATGCCGGGCATCGTGCGCTTGACCTCAAAGAACAGGCCCCAGTCCTGGATGATGAAGGCATCGGCGCCCAGCGTGGAGCAGCGATGGATGAGTTGCAGCGCATCGCCCATCTCGGACTGCTTGATGACGATGTTGACCGTGACGTAGACGCGCGACCCGGCTAGATGTGCGGCTCGGCAGGCTTGCTCAAAGGCCTCGTCGGTAAAGTTGGTGGCCTTGCGGCGGGCGTTGAAGCTGCCCATGCCGCAGTAGATGGCATCGGCGCCAGCAGCGAGTGCGGCGGCAAAGGGCTCCGGGCCTCCGGCGGGGGCCAAGAGCTCGGGCCTGCGGTTGGTGGTTCGACTGGCGGTTGCGGTCATATCCTGCCTTTCAAAATGCTCAGATACTCAAAAGTATAGTGGTGCCGTCGCGGCAGGCGATGCCCGTGCTCCAAGCAGGATAAAGTCTTCAGCAGCCCTTGCAGCAAAAATGATCCGTTTCCCTTCGTTCCCATCGGATTAGGTGATCCATAGGCGGCGGAGGAAAACGGATCATTTTGAGCTTCACTGTCCGGTCGTGCCGTTCAGCGGCCGACAGGCACCGTTGGGCGATAAAATATTCTCGCAACGTGATAATAATCTTGCATCGCGCGGAAACCTTGAGTACTATCCCAAATCAAGCGCGGTGTTCAGACCGAATTGTGCCTCCCGGTGTGAACGCCGCGCTCACGCTCTCTATCTGATCGTAAGGAGAAAAACATGAGCAAGACCGTCGTGTCTTCCGATAACGCACCTGCAGCCATCGGCCCGTATTCCCCCGGCATCCAGACCGGCAACATGGTGTTCCTGTCCGGCCAGCTGGGCATCGACCCCGCAACCGGCAAGATGCCCGAGGGCGTCGAGGCCCAGGCTAAGCAGTCCCTTGCTAACGTTGAGGCCCTGCTGACCGCTGCCGGCGCCACCTTTGCCGATGTCGTTAAGACCACGGTCTATCTGGCCGACATTGCCGACTTCGCTGCCGTGAACGAGATCTACGCCTCCAAGTTCGAGGCTCCGTTCCCCGCGCGCAGCGCTTTCCAGGTTGCCGCCCTTCCGGCCGGCGGTCTGGTCGAGATCGAGGTCGTCGCCGCTCTCTAAGGCGTTGGCAACAACTAAACATAACATGCAAAAAGACCCTGCAGTGCGTGTGAACTGCAGGGTCTTTTGTCAAGCGATGCGACAAAAATGATCCGTTTTCCTCCGTCCCCAAGGAGTCAGCGGGTTAGCCTTCCTTGCGGACTTTTTGCAGGTAGCGGTAGACGCTGGGCTCCGAGATGCCCAGCGCGGTGGCGGCGCAGGCTACGGCGCCCTTGAGCATGAACACTCCGTTGCCGTTGAGGTGGCGAATGACGTCCACGCGGTCGCTTTGACCAAGCGACGTCACATCCAGCCCGCGAGCGCTCAGCAGCTCGGAAATACTGCGGTCGATGAGCTCCTGCGTGGACTCCGAAAGGCTTTCGACCTCGATGGGGGAGGGCTCGGTGCGTGCGGGAGCGGCGTCAAAGCAGGCCATAAGCTGCTGGGCCATGGCACTGATGTTGCGCAAGGCCGAAAGATCGGTGTTGACGCAGAGCATGCCGACGATCTCGCCGTCCTCGCGAATGAAGTACGTCGCCGACTCCAGCGTCTTGCCACCGGCACCGCGGCCTTCGTAGCCCGTAATGAACGGCAGATCGCGATATTTACCATCGTGCATGATCTTGAGTGCCAGATCGGTGGCGGGACCGCCGACCTTACGGCCGCTCACGATGCCGTTGCGAATATCGACGATGGCGTGGTCGGGATCCGAGAAATCGTGCAGGACGATTTCGCTGTTCTTACCGAGTACCTGCTCCAGGAAATCGACCATCGGCAAAAAGCGGCGTACGGTCTCGTTCACGGGCAACTCCTTTGGGTGAAATCGGAAATGTTCATAACAATTTTTTCTCATGGTAACACGGTGTCTATTGACTCGTATATCCGCAGGTACATTGCGTAATACAGACGAACGGTAGGAATTTAGCGGTAAACGGTCGACCAAAAGAAAAGTTAGATGTCATTTTGACCAGACACTTTCCTGACCTGCGGAAATGCATTATCTCAGCTGAAGAATAGTCTGATAACAAAAAATTATTATTGAGAATGAGAATCATCTTTAATACGATATGCAACGAAGGCACAACCTCAACCCCGCACTGCGTCACAATAGAGCGTTAGATGCGAAAACAACTATTTCGAGGATTGGTGGTCAAATGACCCAGGAGACGGTTACGAACGGCACTGAAGCCCTGTTCACTCGCGAAGGCATGCCGCCCGTTAAGGAAATGATCCCGTGTGCCCTTCAGCATGTACTGGCATCGTTTGCCGGCATCATTACCCCGGCGGTCATCATGGCCGGCGTCTACGGCTTTAATAGCCAGCAGAGCACCGACATCATTCAGGTTGCACTCATTCTTTCGGCGATCGACACGGCCCTTCAGGCCTTCGCTCCCTTCCGTCGCATTGGCGGCGGCCTGCCCATCGTCATGGGCGTTTCGTTCGCGTTCCTGCCGGCCCTTCAGGCCATGGGCGCCTCGGGCTTTAGTTTTGGCGCGCTGCTGGGCGGCGAGATCGTTGGCGGTGCCGTCGCGGTCCTCTTTGGTCTGGCCTACAGCAAGATTAAGTGGCTGTTCCCGCCCGTCGTGACCGGCACGGTCATCTTCTCCATTGGCGTCTCTCTCTATCCCACGGCCGTCAAATACATGGCCGGTGGCATGGGCACGCCGTTGTGGGGCACCCCGCAGGCATGGTG
Organism: Collinsella sp.; assembly: GCA_019419555.1. Classification (GTDB taxonomy): domain Bacteria; phylum Actinomycetota; class Coriobacteriia; order Coriobacteriales; family Coriobacteriaceae; genus Collinsella. Next base: position 14,073 of record DXZR01000004.1, on the reverse strand, counting down.
CGTCGCTCTTATCACCTTCGCCGTCGTCTTCGCGCTCGCCAACTTTGGCAAGGGCACGCTCAAGCTGGGATCCGTGTTCTTTGGTATGATCGTTGGCATGATCGTTTCGATCCCCTTTGGCATGATCGACTTCTCCAGCGTCGCCACCGCTCAGGTCTTCGCTCTTCCCAAGCTCATGCCCTACGCGCTCGAGTTTGATCCCGAGGTCTGCATTACCCTCGCCGTCGTGTTCCCCATGGTTGCCATCCAGGTTATCGGTGACGTCTCCGCCGCCTGCCTGGGCTCCATCGACCGTATGCCCACCGAGCGCGAGCTCTCCGGCGCTATCGTGTCCCAGGGCCTCACTTCTATGGTCGGCGGCCTGCTGGGCGGTCTTCCCACCAGCGCCCTTGGCCAGAACGTGGGCATCATCTGCTCCAACAAGGTCGTCAACAAGTGGGTCTTTGTGATCATCGCGGCCGTCTTTGCCATCGCCGGTCTGTTCCCGCAGCTCTCTGCCGTGCTCTCCGCCATCCCGCAGCCTGTTATCGGCGGCGCGACCGTCGGCGTCTTTGGCACCATCACCATGAACGGTGTGCGCATGTTCACCCGCGAGGGCCTCACGCAGCGCACCACCACCATCGTCGGCACCTCCGTTGTCTTTGGCTTGGGTATCTGGATGGCCAGCGGTTGCCTTGCCGGCGAGGGCATGCCCACCTGGGTGTCCACCGTCATCGGCTCCAACGCCGTAACCCCCACCGCCATCATGGCCATCGTGCTCAACCTGATCCTTCCGCAGACGCCGGTCGTGGCTCAGCACATCGATGCCGCCAAGGATGCCGCTGTGAATCTGGTCCTGCCCGAGAGCAAGAAGTAACCAATTCGGTGCTATTCGCCGGCGGACGCATCGCCTCGTCCGCCGGCGCCATGCGGCGCCAAGCCGCACTTCAAAGGGCTCGTCCCTTTGGTGAAGCGTTGACGGGAGAGGGCCCGTTTCCGGTGTAGGCCGGCGCTTCGCACTTCCGCCATGTCAGAGGTGTCAAACCCCGCCCCTGATGTTGAAGGGAGCATTTATGCTTCTGGTCGCTAACGGTTCCGTCTTTACCCGCAACGCTCAGACTCCGTTCATTCCCAACGGTGCGGTCGCCATTGACGGAGATACGATCGTCGAAGTGGGCCCCGAGCGCGAGCTCAAGGCCAAGTACCCGGATGCCGAGTACGTCGACGCCCAGGGCAACCTCATCATGCCCGGACTTATCAACTGCCACACCCACATCTACTCGGGTCTGGCCCGCGGCCTTGCCATTAAGGGCTGCAACCCCACCAACTTCCTGGAGAATCTTGAGCAGCAGTGGTGGAAGATCGACGACAACCTGACGCTCGACGGCACCAAGGCCAGCGCCTATGCCACGATTCTTGACTCCATCCGCGATGGCGTCACCACGATCTTCGATCACCATGCGAGCTTCTGCGAAATCCCGGGAAGCCTCTTTACCATTAAGGACGCCGCGCAGGAGCTGGGCATGCGTTCGTGCCTGTGCTACGAAGTCTCCGATCGCCGCGGTCAGGAAAAGTGCGACCAGGCCATTGCCGAGAACGCCGAGTTTGCCCAGTGGGCCGCCAAGGAACGTCGCGATAACGACAACCACATGATCGCCGCCATGTTTGGCGGTCACGCCACCTTTACGCTGTCGGACGAGACCATGGACAAGATGGCCGAGGCCAACAACGGCCTGACCGGCTTCCACATCCATGTGTGCGAGGGCATGAATGACGTGTGGGACTCCCGTCTCAACCGCGGTGGTATCAGCCCCGTCGAGCGCCTGCTGCAGCACAACCTGCTGGGTCCCGACACCATGCTCGGCCACTGCATCCACGTGACGCCTGCCGAGATGGATATCGTCAAGGAGTCCGGCACCTGGCTCGTCAACAACCCCGAATCCAATATGGGCAACGCCGTAGGCTGCGCCCCCGTGCTCGAGTTCTTCCGCCGCGGCATACCCGTGTGCATGGGCACCGACGCCTACACCCACGATATGCTCGAGAGCCTTAAGGTCTTCCTGATCATTCAGCGCCACAACGCCGCCATGCCCAACGTGGGCTGGTGCGAGGCCATGACCATGCTGTTCGAGAACAACGCCAAGATGGCGAGCAAGTACTTCGATCGCAAGCTCGGTGTGCTCGAGGCCGGCGCTGCCGCTGACGTCATCGTCATGGACTACAAGCCCTTTACGCCGCTGAGCGAGGAGAATATCGACGGCCACATGCTCTTTGGCATGATGGGCAAAAACTGCCGCACCACCATCATCAACGGCCGCATCCTGTACAAGGATCGCGAGTTCGTTGGCATTGATGAGGAAAAGATCAACGCGTGGACCATGGCTGAGTCCAAGAAGCTCTGGAGCACGCTCAACGATCGCACCTACTAATTTCAAGTAGATTCACGCGCGTCGGATGTTTCGCCGCATTCGACGCTCGTATAGGCGGTCTCCGCGGGGTCGCCGGCGCTGTGCTAGCGCTACACCGTATTTGCGCCCGCCGCGCGGTCTCGCCGGGCGTTACAGAGAGGAGCTCATTATGAGCGACATCATGAGGCCGATCCCGTTTTCGCAGCTGATGAACTGGATCATCGAGGAGCACAAGACCCAGGACGCCATCTTTGGCGTGCGTAAGATGGTCACGACCAACCAGGAGGGCGCGCTTCCCATTTTTGACGAGCGCATCGAGACTCCGTTTGGCCCGGCCGCCGGCCCCAACACGCAGCTGGCCCAGAACATCGTGGCATCCTACGTGGCCGGTTCCCGCTTCTTTGAGCTCAAGACCGTCCAGGTTATGGACGGCGAGGAGCTCTCCAAGTGTGTGAACAAACCCTGCATCGTGGCGCAGGACGAGTGCTACAACTGCGAGTGGTCGACCGAGCTCGAGGTTCCGCAGGCCTTTGCCGAGTACGTGAAGGCATGGTTCGCCTGCCACCTCATCGCTCGCGAGTACGGCCTGGGCAGTCCGGACGGCTTTGTCTTCAACATGTCGGTGGGCTATGACCTCGAGGGTATTAAGAGCCCCAAGGTCGACGCCTACATCGAGGGCATGAAGGACGCCAGCGGCTCCGAGGTTTGGAACGAGTGCCGCACGTGGGCGCTCGCTAACCTGGACAAGTTTGAGCATGTCGATGCCGCGTTTGTCGAGTCCATCCCGGCACGCGTCTCCAACTCCATCACCGAGTCTACCCTGCATGGCTGCCCGCCCGCCGAGATCGAGCGCATCGCGACCTATCTGATCACCGAGAAGGGCCTCAACACCTACATCAAGTGCAACCCCACGCTGCTGGGCTATGAGTTTGCCCGTCAGCGTCTGAACGAGCTGGGCTTTGACTACATTGTCTTCGATGACACGCACTTCCGCGAGGACCTGCAGTGGGTCGACGCCGTGCCCATGTTCGAGCGCCTGATTGCCCTGTGCGCTGAGCGCGGTCTTGAGTTTGGCGTCAAGCTGACCAACACGTTCCCCGTCGACGTGACGAGGAACGAGCTGCCCTCCACCGAGATGTACATGTCCGGCCGTTCGCTGTTCTCGCTGACCATTGAGGCTGCCCGTCGCATTACCGAGCAGTTCGATGGCAAGCTGCGCATCAGCTACTCCGGCGGTGCCACGGTCTACAACATCCGCGCCCTGTACGATGCCGGCATTTGGCCCGTTACCCTGGCGACCGACGTGCTCAAGCCCGGTGGCTACGAGCGCTTTAGCCAGATGGCCGGCGAGTTTACCGACCTGGATGGCAAGCCGTTCGCGGGCGTCTCTCTCGAGGCCGTGACTGCGATCCAGGCCGACTCGCTCACCAATCCGCTCTACAAGAAGCCGCTGCGCCCGCTGCCCGACCGCAAGGTCGCCGGCAAGAGCCCGCTTTCCGACTGCTTTACCACGCCGTGCCGCACGAGCTGCCCCATCCAGCAGGATATTCCCGCCTATCTGGCGGCTGTTGACGAGGGCCGCTACGAGGACGCACTCAACATCATCATCGAGCGCAACGCCCTGCCGTTCATTACCGGCACCATCTGCCCGCATCCCTGCGGCCGTGCCTGCGAGCGTGCATTTTACGAGCCCGAGGGCGCCCAGATTCGCGCCAGCAAGCTCAAGGCCGCCCGCGAGGCCATGACCACCGTGCTGCCCAAGCTGCGCGCCCAGGCCATCGCCAACGACGGCGAGCGCAACGTTGCCGTTATCGGCGGCGGCCCGGCCGGCCTGGCGACGGCGTTCTTCCTGACGCGCGCCGGCGTGCCCGTCACCATCTTCGAGGCCCGCGACTCGCTCGGAGGCGTGGTCCGTCACGTGATCCCCGAGTTCCGTATCGCCAGCGACGATATCTCCCATGACGCAGAGCTCTGCCTGGCCTTTGGTGCCAAGGTGCAGCTCAACGCCCGCGTGGAGTCCATCGACGAGCTCAAGGCCCAAGGCTTTACTGACGTGGTCGTGGCCACCGGTGCCTGGATGCCCGGCTCTGCGGGCTTGGGCGAGGGTGCCGAGCTCGATGTGCTGGAGTTCCTCGAGGCCGCCAAGAAGGGCGAGAAACTCGAACTGGGCGAGGACGTCGTGGTCATTGGCGCCGGCAACACCGCCATGGACGCGGCCCGCGTGGCCAAGCGCTTGGCTGGCGTGAAGAACGTGCGCCTGGTGTATCGCCGCACCAAGAAGCAGATGCCCGCCGACGAGGAAGAGCTCGATCTTGCTCTTGCCGACGGCGTTGAGTTCTGCGAGCTGCTGGCGCCCAAGGCGCTCAACGGCTCCGTGCTGACCTGCGACGTTATGGAGCTCGGCGAGCCGGATGCAAGCGGCCGTCGCAGTCCCGTCGCCACGGGCGAGACCGTCGAGCTTTCCGCCACCACGGTGATCTGCGCCGTGGGCGAGGGCATCGATGCCAGCCTTTACGATGCCGCGGGCGTCGAGCACGACCGTCGCGGCCGTCTTGCCGCCACCTCCACCGGCGTTGAGGGCGTCTGGGCTGCGGGCGACTGCCGTCGCGGTCCTGCCACCGTGGTCGAGGCTATCGCCGACGCCGCGGAGGTCGCCCGTGCCATCGCCGGCGTGGACTTTAACAAGTACGCCGACTGCAACGAGCAGGCCGGCCGCGAGGACACCTGCTACGAGCGCAAGGGGTCGCTGTGCCGCGACAAGCGCAACTGCACCAAGACCCGCTGCCTGGGCTGCGGCTCGGTGTGCGAGGTCTGCTGCGACGTGTGCCCCAACCGCGCCAACGTGGCAATTAAGGTGCCGGGCCTGGCCAAGCATCAGGTCGTCCATGTCGACGGCATGTGCAACGAGTGCGGTAACTGCGCCGTGTTCTGCCCCTACCAGGAGGGTCGTCCCTACAAGGACAAGCTCACCCTGTTCTGGAGCGAGCAGGACATGGAGAACTCCGAGAACGAGGGCTTCCTGGCCGTGGACGAGGACCACTTTAAGGTCCGCGTCGCCGGCACGGTCCGCACCGTCTCGGTCGATGCCGTCAACACCGGTCTTCCCGAGGCCGTCCGCCTGACCATCAGGGCCGTGCGCGACAACTATTCGTACCTTCTTAAGAAATAGGCGAGTCTCTTATGGCCAAATCCATTCAACATAACGTGGCCTACGTTGCCTGCGGAAGTGGTTGCGCTTCCGCAGGCGGCGACGCCCGCTGCAGCGAAGGCTGCATTGGCTGTGGCGCCTGCGTCACGGCCTGCCCCCACGGCGCCATTGCGCTGGTCGATGGCATCGCCCGCGTGGATCGCTCCAAGTGCACGGGCTGTGGCCTGTGCGGTATGGCGTGCCCGCAGCGCGTGATTGCCTTCGTTCCCGGCTACCAGAACATTCTGGTGCGCTGCAACAACACAGATAAGGGCGCCATCGCTCGCAAGATCTGCGACACGAGCTGCATCGGTTGCGGCATGTGCGCTAAAAAGTGCCCTGCCGGCGCTGTCCGCATCGAGGACAACTGCGCCCATATCGACGGCGTGGACTGCCTGTCGTGCGGCATGTGCGCCGTCGTCTGCCCGCATGGCGCCATCCACGACCGCACCGGCATCGCCGCCGGCGTGTAGAAGGGAATCACCATGGCACAGGAATTCACTTTTACCGTTAACGGCGTCGAGCGCACGACGACGGAGAATAAACCGCTGCTGCGCTACCTGCGCGACGACCTGCATATCCATTCCGCCAAGGACGGCTGCTCCGAAGGTGCTTGCGGTACCTGCACCATCCATGTGGACGGTGCGGCCGTCAAGGCGTGCGTGCTGACCACTGCTCTTGCTGCCGGTCGCAACATCGTAACCGTCGAGGGCCTGCCCGAGGACGTGCGCGAGGCCTTTGTGTACGCCTTTGGCGCCGTGGGCGCCGTGCAGTGCGGTTTTTGCATTCCCGGCATGGTCATGGCGGGCGCAGCGCTCATCGCCGAGGACCCCGAGCCCACCGAGGAGCAGATTAAGTACGCCATTCGCGGTAACGTCTGCCGCTGCACCGGCTACAAAAAGATTATCGAGGGCATCTCGCTGGCCGCTGCGGTGCTCCGCGGCGAAAAGCAGATCGATGAGGACCTGGAGCGCGGCGATGACTACGGCGTGGGCAAGCGCGCCTTCCGTATCGACGTGCGCAAGAAGGTGCTCGGCGAGGGCAAGTATCCCGACGACATCGACGAGCTCGATCAGCCGGGCCTGACCTATGCCAGCGCCGTGCGCTCCAAGTATCCGCGCGCCCGCGTGCTCTCCATCGACACCTCCAAGGCCGAGGCCCTGCCCGGTGTGGTGGGCATCCTGCGCGCCGAGGACGTGCCGGTCAACCAGGTCGGCCACCTTATCCAGGACTGGGACGTCATGATCGCCCAGGGCGATATCACCCGCTGCGTGGGTGACGCCATCGTGCTGGTGGTTGCCGAGGACGAGGCGACGCTCGAGAAGGCCAAGAAGCTCGTAAAGATCGATTACGAGCCGCTGGAGCCCGTGCGCAACATCGCCGAGGCCAGGTCTGCCGACGCCCCGCGCCTGCACGACAGCTTCTTTGCCTTTGGCAACACGGTGGAGCTCAAGGACAACGTGTGCCAGAGCCGTCACGTGACGCGCGGTGACGCCGCCAAGGCGCTGGCAGAGAGCGCGTTTACCGTGACGCAGCGCTTTACCACGCCCTTTACCGAGCATGCCTTCTTGGAGCCCGAGTGCGCCGTTGCCTTCCCGTACAAGAATGGCGTCAAGGTGCAGTCGACCGACCAGGGCGCCTACGACACGCGCAAAGAGTGCGCTCACATGTTTGGCTGGGATAGCGAGCCCGAGCGCGTGGTCGTCGAGACCATGCTCGTGGGTGGCGGCTTTGGCGGCAAGGAGGACGTGTCCATCCAGCACTTGGCCGCGCTCGCCGCATATAAGTTCCAGCGTCCTGTGAAGTGTAAGCTCACGCGTGCCGAGTCGCTCGCTTTCCATCCCAAGCGTCACGCCATGGACGGCACCTTTACACTGGGCTGCGACGCCGAGGGCAACTTTACCGGCCTGGATTGCGAGATCAACTTTGATACCGGCGCCTACGCGTCGCTGTGCGGCCCGGTGCTCGAGCGCGCCTGTACGCATGCCGTCGGCCCCTACAAGTACCAGAACACCGACATTCGCGGCTTTGGCTACTACACCAACAACCCGCCCGCCGGTGCGTACCGCGGCTTTGGCGTTTGCCAGTCCGAGTTTGCGCTCGAGAGCCTGATCGACCTGCTGGCCGAGAAGGTCGGCCTGGATCCGTGGGAGATCCGCTACCGTAACGCCATCGAGCCGGGCGAGGTTTTGCCCAACGGCCAGATTGCCGATTGCTCCACGGCACTGAAGGAGACGCTGCTCGAGGTCAAGGATGCCTACTACGCGCATCCCGGACACGCCGGTATCGCCTGCGCCATGAAGAACGCCGGCGTGGGCGTGGGCCTGCCCGATGCCGGCCGCTGCAAGATCCGCGTCGAGGATGGCCGCGCCGTGGTCTACGCCGCCACGTCCGACATCGGCCAGGGCTGCAACACGGTCTTTTTGCAGGACGTTGCCGAGGCCTGCGGTCTGCCGCTGAGCTGCATTGCCAATGGCGAGTGCTCCACCGAGAACGCTCCCGACTCCGGCACCACGTCTGGCTCGCGTCAGACGGTCGTGACCGGCGAGGCCGTGCGCGGTGCCGCCTTCCTGCTGCGCGATGCCATGCTTGACATCGAGGCCGGCAAGCCCGCACCCGATACTCCCGTGAGCGCGCATGGCGACGGCGTCAAGATTGAGTACGACGACGGTCGCGCCTATCAGCTGCGCACGCAGGAGCTCGTCGCCGGCCAAGGTATGCATCCTCAGGATCCCGCGGCTGCCATCAAGGCGCTCGAGGGATGCGAGTTTGGCTACGTGTACCTGGAGCCGACCGACAAGCTGGGCGCCGACGTTCCCAACCCCAAGAGCCACATCTGCTACGGGTTTGCCACGCATGTGGTCATTCTGGATGATGACGGCCGCGTGAGCGAGGTCTATGCCGCGCACGATTCCGGCAAGGTGGTCAACCCCATCTCCATCCAGGGTCAGATCGAAGGCGGCGTGCTCATGGGTATGGGCTATGCGCTTACCGAGGACTGGCCGCTCAAGGACTGCGTACCCCAGGCAAGGTACGGTACGCTCGGGCTGTTCCGTGCGCCCGAGATTCCGAATATCCACGCCATCTACGTGGAGAAGGACGAGCTGTTGCCCGTGGCATACGGCGGCAAGGGCATCGGTGAGATCGCAACGATTCCCACGGCGCCCGCCGTACAGAACGCCTATCGCGCATTCGACGGCAAGCTGCGTCCGGATCTGCCCATGGTGGATACGCCGTACAGCCGCGTTCGCAACCGCGGGTAGGGTGGGGTGCGGACGACCATTGCTGATGGGCTGTTCGCGCTCAACATCAACTGTATATGCTGCGCCTTTGGCCTCGACTTTATCGCGAGCCGGGGCCTTTTGTTTGGAGCGCCTCCGCATACGGAAACTGCGTCCCAGATTTCGGCTCCAGAATGGGACGTGCTTTCCGGAACAGCAGGAAACCGGAAACTGCGTCCCAGTTTGAGCGTCTATTCCGGGATGCAGTTTCCGCTGGGCGCTTCAACCGGAAAGTCTGTCCCGTTCTAGGCCTTGATTCCGGGACACGGTTTCCGCTAGGCATGCCATCTGGAAAGTACATCCCGTTTTGAGCGCTCAATTTGGGACATGGTTTTCGCGGGTGCTGCCAACCGGAAAGTGTGTCCCAGTTTGGTGGGCAGGCGGGCATAAGCTCAGCAGCTCCTACAGCTCAATATCGTTGAGCCATGTCGGCAGCGCGGTCTGCTGGATGCCTGCCGTCTGCAGCTTTTTGGCGAGCATTCCTGTCGAGCGGACCTCGTTCATGGTAAAGCGCAGCAGAGGGTGACCGTAGAGCGATAGGTACGCCTCGCGCTGTCGTTCGGCAACGAGCGCCTCGGCGGTGGTGCGTCCGGCCAGCATGGTCTGGTCGGTATATTTGATGAGCCCGTCGAGCTCGCCCAGCGTGAGTTCCCGCGCCTGGCGCTCCCAGGCAAAGTCCGTTCGTATGGGCTTGGCCGAATCGAAGGGGTCCGTCAGCTCGTATTGAAGCCAGTCGGGCGCAAAGCCCGTCTCGATCATGACGGCTCGGGCGACCGATTCCCCGCCGCTCTCGGCGCGGGCGTCGGCATATCGAAGTGTCGTGAGGGCGGTGCGAATTGCGCGACCATTGCGGGCAGTCGCTCGTTGCTCAACGGCCTCCATCAGCTGTTCCCGTGCAAGGCCGAGCTTTAAGATCGCCGAATCGGCAATGGGCATGCCGTCGGCAAAACCAGTTTGCAGCAGGCAATCTGTGACCGTTTGGATGGGCGGCGTTACCGATATGCCGGCTCTGCGTATTGCTCCGGCCGGCTCGATCTGGTGCCGCTGAATATGTGAGCCCGGACGAGCCGACGGCTTTGTCGAGCTGCAAACATGCACGACGTTCAGGTGCCGCCACGAGACCTCGAGCCCCAGCAGGCAAGCTGCCGAAAACGAGCAGAACGTCCAATCGGGATGGATGATCGCAAGGGCGCGGATAATCTCGCAATGGCGTTGCGCTCGGTTGAGTTCATCCCAGCGCGTTTTTCGCGCAAACAACCCCGGCATGAGCGAGACAACCGTGCCGCCGGTGCGCCGAAGGAGCGCTTTTCGGATCGCCGCGCTCGGGGGAATCAGACAGCGGCCCTCTTGTTCGGCTTGAGTGAGCAGTTGGTCGATGAGTTGGTCATTGCAATGGGTCATGAGCTACCGCCTCCTTTTGGGTAGCAAAAACGTATCAGCTGGAACTTGCCGCTCAGCTGACCAAAAGCTGACCAAAATCTAACCATGCAGGTAGATGGCCTGCTTTTGGCGACATATTTCTTGTTTGAATCGGTGGGCGGTAATCGGCGACCGTGAACGGTAGCTGGATATGAAGTCTTGGTAAGTTTCGGGACGTGTACTTTTTGAAAAAGAGCATTCTATCTGCTGTTTTGTGTTTCTGGATCGCATATTTGAAGGCATGTGATAAGGGCGGCGGACTGTCGCCTTGTACCTGAGGAAACCGTGACCCGGAATTGCCGCTCGGAACGGGACAAGCTTTCCGGAACAGCCCTCAACCGGAAACTGCGTCCCGGATTCGACGCTCAGAATGGGATTCGCTTTCCGGTAGAAGCTTCAGCGGAAAGTGCATCCCAGAATTCAGGCTCAGAACGGGACACGCTTTCCGGATGGCATGCTTGGCGGAAACTACGGCCCAGTTTTTGGCTCCAGAACGGGATACATTTTCCGGAACGGTCCACGTGCGGGGGTGTACCGCCCCTTTTGCGTGCGCCGCTTGTCGAATTGCGTTATAGCTAGCTATATTATAGGAAGGTATAATATAGCTAGCTATAACGCAAAGGAAGGATGGCCCTATGTTTATCGGAAGAACAGTGGAAATGTCCGAGCTCAATCGACTGTATGGCACGGGCTCCTTTGAAATGCCTGTGATTTACGGCCGCCGTCGCGTGGGTAAAACGCGTCTTATCACAGAGTTTATCCAAGGCAAGAAGGCTATTTACTTTCAAGCTCGTCGTACCAATGCAGTGGCAAACCTGCACGGCTTTAGCCAGGCGATACTTGCGGGTTCGGTTGGTGCTGCAGGTGTGTCGTTTCGTAGTTTTGACGAGGCGTTCGATGCGTTGGCCACCATGGCTCGCACGGAACGTTTGATTGTCGTGATTGACGAGTATCCCTATCTCGCCCAATCGAATCCCGAGATCAGCTCGTTGCTGCAAGACAAGATCGATCACTTGTACAAAGAGACCAAGCTCATGCTTATCCTGTGCGGGTCGTCGCTTTCGTTCATGGAAGAGCAGGTGCTGGGCTACGAGAGTCCGCTATACGGTAGGCGTACGGCCCAGTTTAAGATCATGCCGCTGGATTTTACGACGACCCTCGGCTTGTGGCAGAGCATGGGTCGCGAAGACGCTGCGGTTTGCTATGGCATGACGGGCGGCATTCCTGCATATATCGAGAAAGTCGATCCTACCGTATCGCTCGAGGACAACATCAAACGTCTTTTTCTTACTCCTACGGGCTATCTCTTTGAGGAGCCGAGTAACCTGCTATTGCAAGAGTGCCGCAATCCCGAGCAATATGATGCGATCGTGCAAGCAATTGCCCAGGGGCGCTCGAAGATCTCAGAGATTGCGAGCTCTATGGGAATCCCTGCGAGCAACGTAAAGAGCTATGTGGATAAGCTGGCGTCGCTTGGGATTGTCGAGCGCGAGCTGCCCCTAAACGAGACGAGCAATAAGCGAGCCGTGTATCTGCTGAGCGACCAGATGTTTAGGTTCTGGTACAAGTTTGTGCCGCAGAACATTGGGCTGATTCAAAACGATATGGCCGAGATGGCGTATAGGCGCATTGAGCCGCACGTATCGGATTACATGGGTACGGTCTTTGAGCTTATATGCAGACAATACGTGTACGAACTCGCACGCGCGGGCGAACTTGGTGTGGTGCCGGCAACAGTTGGCCGTTGGTGGGGAACGGACAATCGGACGCGTACGCAGGAAGAGATCGATTTGATTGTCGACGACGGAGAGGGCGCGGCGCTCTTTGCGGAGTGCAAATGGCGTAACGAACCGGCAGGCGAGGATGTTCTGGAAAAGCTCGTGTACCGAAGCGAGCTCTTTAGGCGTCAGCATAAAAGCTACGTGATCTTCTCGAAGCGTGGCTTTACGCAAGGATGTCAGGAAGCTGCGGCGAGCAGGGGAGATACCAAGCTGATTTCATTTGCCGAGATGTGCGAGCGGAGATAACCAAGCGCGCTCTGATGTGATTGCTCGGAATGGGTCGCGCTAAGGATGCCAAGCGTAAAACCTACAATGAAAATGGCGTAAAAACTACATTGAGAACGGCGTAAAAACAGCATTGAGAATGGCGTAATTTCGTATATCGCATGATCGCCCGAGCTTGCACACGGCCTTTTGCGAGCTCTTGCCATGAACGAGAGCCAGGCTGTCACGTACAAGACGCTCATAAAGGACGCCTCGTACGGTGAGACGGGCCCCGACGAGAGGACCATCGCTGCGCACCTGGATCTCTTCAACAGGCTCAAGCTGACCGAGGACCTGTGCGGATGGGAGCCATCGAGGTCAAGCTGAGTGATGCGAAAGCAGACGATGGAGCGAGAAATCTCAAGGCGCTGGAGAGGAAAGTGCTCTCCAATCCTGCCGCCCAGAATGCCGCGCCGGCGTTTTTGGCGGTCGTGGTTGGAAAGGGGAGCATTGCCTACACACGCGACGACGGCGTGGCGGTGATCCCCATGGCGGCACTTGGGGCGTAGTGGTTTTGCGGGCGTGCCGTGCTTCCTTTACCGAAAATCCATTTGGTAAACCAGATGCTCGCGGATAGAATAAAGTTGACGGCAGCCCAAGTTCTGGAGAGCTGGGAAACGCCGTTGCTTGGTCAAGAGGTCGGTGCCTTAATGGCAGCGACTTGTTATGCTTCGAATGCTGCTAATATGAGAAAGCCATTGTCAATAGGCGTGTTTGTTCGAGCCCGGTTTTAAACCGGGCTTTTTCGTTTCCCGTCGGGAGGGCCCGCGCACGCTGCACGTTTAGTCGACGCTTGCCTGGCAAGCTAATATCCGCGGGCTCTTGCGGGCGCGCTGCCGGCGGTCAGCCCGGTATGTCCGCGCACCCCACCGCATTTCGATTCTCCGTCCGGCGCGCTCGTCCGAAACCAGTCTTGTTCACGGGCGCGGCCCTTGGGCTGCCCAAAAAGGGCTCGTGAACGCGCGCCGGCGATGCGTCGAGGCGCGGGCCCTCCCGGCGGGAGGCTTGTTGTCCGACGGGGTCAGCCGAGGGTCCCCTCCGCCCGGCGCCCGATCTCCCAGACCCAGCAGGCGAGCTCGCGCGCGACGGCGGCGTTTGCCTTGCACGAGCTCTTGCCCGCCGCCGCCAGCGCCTCGCGGCGGCGGCAGAGCCTGGCGGTGCAGTCGTCGGCGCGCGCCCGGATCGCCGCGGGGACGTCCGCGCCGGGCGCCGGGGCCTTCGGGCGGGGCGTGCACGTCAGGTAGTGCCACGCCGACTCCACCAGTGCCGTCCTGGCGAGCCGGTTGCCCGTCTTGGTTATCCCGCCGCGCCGCTCGGTCTCGCCGCTCGAGCGCTCCGACGGGACCAGCCCGCACCAGCTCGCGAAGGCCGGGGCCGTCCGGAACCTCGTGAAGGAGCCCGCCTCGGCTGCGAGCCTGAAGGCCGTCAGGGTGTCGATTCCCTTGATGCAGGAGAGCGCCTCGACGGCCGGGCGCCACCGGTCGGTCCGGGCGAGGGCGAGCACCTTCTTCTCGAGCTGCCGGCGGTCCGACTCCGCGCACCTCGCGGCCGTGACGTAGTACTCGAGCACGTCGCGCTGGGGCCCCTCGAGCCTGATCCCGGATATCCACCTCCAGTGGGCGCGCGTCCAGGATCCCTTCCTCGCCCCGTCGGCGTTGCGCTCGTCCCAGACGTGGCCCAGCCTGATCAGGAACATGTTTGTTAGCGTCAATCTATTTTTCACCAGTTTCGCTAAACAGGCGCGCCGTTTGCGC